>NZ_JBITHR010000041.1:0-39790 GCF_044458185.1 Streptomyces sp. NPDC050485
GCTGGGCGATGGCTGACCACATGAAGGCGTCGCTCATATCGGACGCACTCGACATGACGGCACGGAACATCGGCCTCGTCGACGGCTGCATATTTTCGAGCACCCGGTCGCAGGCCCGCTGACCCTGGACTGGCAGGCCCTGCAGGTCGCCATGGCCCCGGATCAGACCCTGGTCGTCTGCACCCCGCCCCCGGGCGACTCCGACACCCGCACGGGCCTGGACTTTCTGACCGCCTGGTCGAGCACCCTCACGGCCTTGATGTCGGGCGGGGTGTAGTCCCGCATCGCCTGGAGCACCGCCCTGCGGGCGGCGGTTGTCGCGAGAGGGTCGAGGGTGTCCGTGGACAGGTCTTGAGCGGGTTTCGTTACACCGTCGCCGGGCGACTGTCGTGTCCCGTTCCTAGGGTGGAAGGCACGGCCGCCGCGGGCGCAGCCGTGCTGATTTCTCCTGCCGATCCAGAGTCCGGAGCACGTCCATGCCCTACGCAGCTCGTGACCGAATGTCGCAGCGTCTGGTCGGTGTGGGTGCGGCCGCTGCTGCTCTGGCGCTGACGGCAGGGGGCTGTACCGGGCAGCAGGGGCCTTCCGTGCCGCGCGCGACGAATGACGTGCGGGAGGCCGTGACGGGGGACCGGAAGATCACCCTGGCGGCGCTGCCGTCCGCGGAGGCGGAGCAGGAGCGGCTGGGGCGGACGTTCAAGCTCGCGGACTTCCAGCCCACCGGCTGGTACGTGCCGGCGGGGAAGCCGGTGACGGTCACGGTGGAGCGCCCGCAGGGGGCGCCGGAGCCGGAGCTCGTCGTCGGCACACCCGCGCTGGGCGGCTCGGAGGCCGAGGTCCGTACGTACAAGCTGAACAAGTCCTCGACGACGGTGACGGACCCCAAGGGCGGCAGCCTGCAGATCCGCTACACCACGCCACCCTCCCAGGCGTCCGCCCCGAAGATCACCGTGTCGCTCGGCGAGGGCGCCGAGCGAATTCCGCTGTACGTGCCGGGGCGCACCACCCCCGAGCAATGGCGCCAGCAGCTCGATGCGGCCAAGGACGCTCCGGTGGCGCAGCTGTTGAGCAGGCACACCGTGGTGAACACCAGCGTCGCCAGCGCCCGGAAGTACGCCGCCGAGGACGTCGCCGGCCTGCTGGCCACGTACGACAAGATCGTCGAGGCGGAGGACGGGTTCAGCGGCCAGCCGGGCAGGGGCGGCCCCGACCGGGTCAGCCCGCTCCTCTACTACATCGCCGAGGGCAAGACCGGGGAGAACCCCGATGCCACCGACTTCCGGGTGCACTGGCCGGCCGACCTCATGGAAGAAGCCCTCACCACCAAGGGACTGCGCGCCAGCTGGGGCATGTGGCACGAGCTCGGCCACCTGCACCAGCAGGCCGCCTGGGACTGGGAGCAGACCGCCGAAGTCACCGTCAACCTCTACTCACTCGCCGTGGAGCGGGCATTCAAGACCGATCCCCGCCTGACCAAGGAACACGCCTTCGAGGCGGCACGGCCCTTCCTGGCCCGGCCCGACAGCGACCGCGTCTACAACAAGCTGGATGATCCCTGGACGATGCTCGCCATGTTCGAGCAGCTCCGGCTCGCCTTCGGCGACGACCTCTACGCCAAACTGCATCAGGCCACCCGCAAGGACCGGCCGCAGCCCGCCGACGACCCCGAACGGATGCGCTACTTCATGACCGCCGCGTCCAAGGCCGCCGGAGCCGACCTGACCGCCTTCTTCACCCGCTGGGGCCTGCAGCCCGACAACAGCACCCGCACCGCGATCGCCGACCTCGGCCTGCCCCAGCCCGACAAGGACCCCGCCGCCCTCTCCTACTGAGCTTGTTCCTTATCCTCGGGCCTAGCCGCATGGTCACTCTTTGGAGTGATCGCAGGGTATGAGAGCGGCCTTCGTCGTGATCCTGAACTCTGCGACGAGATACCGGAGTTCACCAGGAAGGCCGTGGGGATGAGTGTGCTGCCGCCGGTAGGCGAACGGGATGTGTTCGCGGAACTGTCACGCTTTCGGACGGCCTTCTACGAGTGTCTGTCCGCGCGGGCGGACGCGTTCTTCGAGCTGACCGACGCGTTGTTGTGTGCGGATGGCCCGACCCGGACACCGGTCGAGCTGTCCCTGCTCGCCGAGCACCAGCGCGGCTACGGCTCTGCGCGTGCCGAAAAATCATCCGCCCTTGTCATGCGGCATCTCGGTACTCGTGGAGAGTTCCGCCGAGCCGGTCTCGCCGGCGGACGTCGAGGTGTGTGACGTGGGCTGGCAGGTTGATCGGTTCGGGTAGTGGGCGAAGCGGCGCGGCTTGTCCCAGGGCTCGGTGTGGCCGGTGCTCGTTGTAGTGGGTCTCGAACTCACGGAGCGCGTGGAGGACGTGGCTCCGGTTCCAGATCAGCCCCGGCCCGCCCCGGAATCTCATGTGTACTGCAGGTAGTTGGCGCGCACGGTGGTGAACGCGGCAAGGTCGTCCTGCCACGAGGAGACGACGTCGTCGATGGAGGCGCCATTGTCGATCAGGTGGCGGACCTGGTCGGTACCGGCGAGGTGGTCGATGTAGTGGTCGGGGAGCCAGGCGAAGTCCTTGTAGGTCTGCTTGGCGGTGACCAGGAGGGCGATGCCGGTGCGGACGGGGTCGTAGGCGGTGCGGTCGTGGACGTGGATCTGCAGGCCGCCGACTTCCCTGCCGTGGTGCTTGTCGAAGGTAGGGGTGTAATAGGCCTCGCGGAAGTAGACGCCGGGCAGCACGAGTTCGCTGACGGCGGCGGCCCAGGATCCGTCGAGTCCGGGGGCGCCGAGCATTTCGAAGGGGTGGGTGGTGCCGCGGCCCTCGGACATGTTGGTGCCCTCGAACAGGCAGGTCCCGGAGTAGACGAGCGCGGTGTCGGGGGTGGCCATGTTCGGGCTCGGCGGCACCCACGGCAGGCCGGTCACGTCGTAGAAGTCCGCGCGCCGCCACCCGTCGAGTTTCACCACCTCCAGGTCGACCCTGCGGCCGGCGGACTGCGGGAGGAACTCGCCGTTGTAGAGCAGAGCGAGTTCGCCGGTGGTCATGCCGTGAGCCTGGGCGATGGGTTCGCGGCCGACGAAACTGGCCTGGTCCCTGTGCAGGACGGGGCCCAGCGCGCGGCGTCCGGTGACAGGATTGGGGCGGTCCAGGACCACGAAGCGGCGCCGGGTCATGGCCGCTGCGACCATCGCGTCGTACAGGGTCCAGTTGCAGGTGTAGAAGCGGGCCCCGCAGTCCTGGAAGTCATAGACGACCGTATCGATGCCCGCCTTGTCCAGCACGTCGGCCAGGGCCGCGCCGCTCTTGAGGTAGGTGTCGTAGATGGGCAGGCCAGTGGGCTTGTCGACGGCATCCCCTTCGGACTTCCCGGCCTGCGGGTTCCCGCGGTAGCCGTGCTCACCCGTGAAGATCGCGGTCAGCTGCACCCGCGGATCGGCATGCATGACATCAACAATGCCCCGCATATCGCGGGTGACGCCGCTCATGTTGGTGAGCGCCCCGACCTTCTGGCCTGCCAGCAGCTCGTACCCGTCGGCTGCCAGCCGTTCGAAGCCCGGCCGCACCCGCCCAGGTGCCCCATCCGAGCCACGGCCGACAGGGGCCGCACTGGCAGCGGGACCAGGTCCCGTGGCGAGCACGGTCACGGCACCAGCCGCGCCCGCCGTAGCGGTAGCCAGGAAGGACCTGCGCGAAGTCAACACAGTCACGCACGGTAGTAGCGTGTGCAGCGCGCGCCGGACGCGCCGCGCCGATGGGCACGGCAGCGCATCAAATGCGGCCGCCAGCAGATGCCTGCCGTGGGCGAGCACGACAGGTGGAGTTCCCCCAAGGCCGGGTAGTTAGCGTTTTTGCAGGTCACGCAAGGAAGTTGAGGAAGTCCTGACACGCAGCAACGGAGCTCGTTGGTACAGGCAGTCGTCCAGGACAGCTTGTTCCCGAAGGAGCTCCGTTGCCCGGTCATTGTGTCCTGCCGTCGCCGCTGGCGACCATCACCCGTACGGTCACTGTGGCCGCGCGTCGGTTCGCGCCGGGTCATCTGGGGGAGCTGACGCCGGTCGTGCCGTTCGAGCTGGTCGATGCCGTCTTGTCGGAGACGCGGACCGTGCAGCGGCGGCTGCGGGATCTTCCCACGGGTCGGGGTCTACTTTCTGCTGGCGACGTGCATGTTCCCCGAGGTCGGCTATCGGCTCGTGTGGGCCAAGCTGACGGCCGGCCTGTCGGGGATGCCGGTTGTCCGCCCGAGCACGAAGGCACTCCGTGATCTGCGCCGCCGACTCGGCAGCGCGCCGGTGCGTGCGTTGTTCGAGGTGTTGGCCGGGCCGTTGGCCCGGCCAACCATGCCGGGGGTACGGTTCGGCCCGTATCGGACGGTGTCGTTCGACGGCTGCAGCTCGATCAAGGTGCCTGACAGCGAACGCAACCGGGACTGGCTGGGGCGGTGCCCGCATGGCGGGTATCCCCAGGTCGAGCTGATGACGCTGGTCGAGACCGGCACCCGGGCCGTCATCGCGGCGGTCTTCGGCCCCACCCGGGAGGGCGAAACCTCCTACGCCACCAGGCTGTTGCACCAAACGGCAGGAGGAGACGTTTACTGACATGGTCGCCGCCGCAGCCGGGATCATCCTTGGGCAGCGAGGCCGCGGCGTGTCCCGCTCGAAAATACGATTCGGGGCTGTGGCCTGCTCGTTTGCTGATCCTGGCGACGCGCTTCGAGCGTTCTGGGACGATCTGCGGATGTCGCTGTCGGTCGTCGCTGCGCTGGTCCGGAATCTGATCACGGTGCCCGCTGCTGTTCTGCGTAGCCGCGTGTCCAAGGACGCGGAGGTGTTGGCATTGCGGCATGAGAACGTGGTGCCGCGCCGTCAGATCGCCCGGGTCCGGTACGAGCCCGCCAACCGGGTCTGGCTCGCCGCACTCTCCCGGCTAATCCCTCGGGAGCGCTGGCGCCGGGTCTTCGCGGTCACCCCCACCACACTGCTTGCCTGGCACCGTCGACTCCGCGCCCGCACGTGGACGTTCACCCAGCGCCGCCCCGGGCGACCTTCCACCGCGCCCATCGTCAAGCAGCTCATCCTGCGCTTGGCCCGCGAGAACAGCACCTGGGGCCACCGGCCGATACAGGGCGAACTCACGCGCCTCGGCTACCCGATCGCCCCGTCCACCGTCTGGGAGATCCTCCACGCCGCCGGCATCGCCCCCGCACCACAACGCTCCGGGCCGACCTGGCACCAGTTCCTCACCGCCCAGGCCCACGGCATCATCGCCGCCGACTTCCTCCACCTCGACACGTCTCACTCAAGCGCCTGTACGCCCTGCTCTTCATCGAGCACGACACCCGGCGCCTCCACCTCGCTGGCGTCACCGCCCATCCCACCTCCGCGTGGACCGTTGTCAGACCGTCCAGCAGGCCAGGAACTTCGCGATGACCCTGGGCTGCTGGATCGACTCGCTGCGCTTCCTCATCCGGGACCGGGACGGCAAGTACACCCGCTCCTTCGACGCCGTCTTCGAGGCCCACGAGGTGGAGATCCTGCTCAACCCACCTCGGGCACCGCGAGCGAACGCGATCTGCCAGAGAGTCGTGGGCACCCTCCGCCACGAGATCCTGGACCGCATGCTGATCTACAACGAAGCCCATGCCGTGGCAACGCTGACCGAGTACATCCGCCACTACAACGGGCACCGCCCCCACCAATCCCGGCAGCAGCTACCCCCGGACAGCGACCAACCACCCACCCCAGCCACCGCCACCGACCTCCAGACCCACAAGATTCGACGACAGTCCGTCCTCGGAGGCCTTACCGGGTCGACGCCGCCGATGTGGCCGACCTGATGGACGGCGAGCGCGAGGGGGTGGACGCGAGCGAGGAGAACAAGACGGAGACGCTCGCCTACCAGCAGTCCATGACGTGCATCCAGTCCCTGCACGACGTCGAGGACTTCCGCTACAACAAGGAACTCCTGAACGCGCTGCACTGGATGCTCCAGGGCCACCACCACCCGCTGAAGGCGGCGGGCCAATGGCGCAAGACCTCCATCCGCATCACCGCACCCGGCGACGAGCTCGCCACCGACTACGAAGGCCCCGACCAGGACCTGGTGCCCGGGCTGATGGGCGAGTTCGTGGACTGGCTCAACGACGGTGACCTGGACCACCACGTGCTGATCCGGGCGGCGATGGCGCACCTGAACCTCTGGTCCCCCGAACGTGACACTCTGCCGTGGATCAAGTTCAGCCTCCTCGCCTACCACCAGCAGGCCCAGCGGGTGCAGTTCCGCGTCGACCGCTCCAACGGCTGCTGGATGCACCTCATGGATGCCAAGGACGAACTCGGCCTGAGCGAGCGGCAGATGACCGCCCTGCACGAAGTGGCGATGACGGGGCAGGTACGGCGCTCGCGCTACGAGAGGGCCGAAGCCATTAACACCCAACAGGCCACCCGTGATCTCCAGGCCCTGACCAAGGCCCAGGTCCTGACTGCGGTCGGTCAGACCAAGGGCCGCCACTACACCGCCGGCCCGCGCTTCCCCCAGGACGTCCTGGCCACCGCCCGGAGGCCCCACACCATCGTCGATCCGTACGCCGCGTAACGAGCGGTCACTCCGTCAGTTGTCAGTCTGCGGCGGGGAGTTCGCGCCCGATGAGCTTCCCGCGGGGGGTGAGGGTGAAGGCAGTGGGGTCCATGTTCGTGGAGCCGTGGGCGTCCTCGCCGTACGCCTTGAGCGTGATCGACTCGGCCTTGCCCATGTGGATCTCCGCCTCGGCGGCGTGCGCCAACGTGTTGACACGGATGTGCGCCGACCAGTGCAGCACCTCTTGGGACCGCCAGCTGCCCCAGGTCGCTTCGGGGAGAAGGCCCGCCGCCGGGCCCTGCCGGACGGCAAAGACGCCGGCTAGCAACACGGTGGCCAGGACAAGGTAGATCGCCGTCGCGCGAGACGGGCGGCGCAGGGCGGGCATGGAGGGCTCCTGTCGGTCGACGGCGGCCGGTTCGCGGCGCACCGCCCGGGGGAGAGACGGCTGTGGGAGAGAGCGCGTTCCCGATCGGCGGCGTGACCGTCGCAGCAATCCGCCTGTGGCTTGGCTCCTAACCCACCGAGGAGTGTGCAGTACCCCGGCATCACCGGACGAGTCCGATGGCCTCAATCTCGATCATCCACTCAGGGTTGGCGAGTGAGGAGACCTCTACGAACGACTCCGCGAGGTGCGGCTTGTCCGGGAAGTGTTCCGCGCGCAGCGTGGCGAAGATGTCCTGCTGTGCGATGTCGGTCACGAACACAGTCGCCTTGACTACGTCAGTGAGGCTGGAGCCTGCGTTTGTCAGAACCGTCGACAGATTCGCGAGCGCTTGGCGGGCCTGCGTCTCGAAGTCCCCGGCGCCGACCGTGGCTCCCTGGGCATCGATCGGTGCCTGCCCTGATGTGAAGACCAGGTTCCCGACCCGGACGCCGAGCGATATACCGGCCGACTCGTACCAGTCGGGTTCCGCGGAGACGCGCACACGCTCGGCGGCAGGCTGTGTAACGGACATACTGCTGACACTCCCTCAAATCTGCACGCGCGGAGCCGGGCAGCTGTGATCACCCCGGCTTGATCGACAGCCGCGAGATCCTGAGATTCATTCCCGAGGGCTTGCAAGCCCGCTTCGGCACAGCTCGGGCGACAGTTGCCCACGTACGCGGGCGCGACGAGGACAGCTGAGCTCGACGCAACCGTCGGTGGCGTTCGGTCGTGGCCTACCGCGGTCCTCAGATGATCGGCCCGCGTTGTGACCAGGGCACGCCAGCGGTCGCGCGTGACCTGCTGGCCGTCGAGCCGGCGTGCGCCCGAGCCGGGTCGGGAGGCCGCACATGCCCACACTCAGCATCCACTTCGATCCCGCCGTGCTCGCCCACCTCGTCAAGGCCGGCGGAGACGACACCGTCCATGTCACCCTCTCGCCGGGAGGCGGGGACCGGGGCAGCGCCTCTGAGGCGGAATCGCTGATCCCGCACGGGCCTCTCGCCGACCTCATGAAGGCCGGACTGTGCCGCACCGGGGCCGACCCGATCCACACGCGCAGTTCTCCTGCCGACTTCATCTCCGCAGTCAGCCGACACCAGCTCCCCCGGCCCGCCGGTGTCTCGGTGTCCGCCGATCCGAGCTCCGCGAATACCGCACTCTTCGTGATCGCAGTACTGCTGGACCAGGCGATCGCCTTGCCCGGGATCTTGACACTGCCCGTACCTGCACGGGTGAGTCTGGTCACGTCGCTCTCGGCGACTACTAGGCACGGTCGTTGGCGACAAACTGCCACCTGCGCCCGGAAAACCGGTGTCGATGCCGGGGTCGATACGGTCGTGGGCCGTATCAGGAGCGGTTGGCACGGGGCTGGGTCCGGGCTAACGATGTGCCCTGCCGTGTAGTGCCGCCGGTGCCACACGTCCCGGCGATGCCCCCGACGTGGGCATGCGGAATCCCGATCCGGTCCCGCCACGGCTTGGCTGCGCGACCCGAGCGCAAGGAAGAAGGTGCCCCATGTCCAGCGTCGCCCTGCTCGCCCGTCCTGGGCTCGGCGCCGCGTCGGCCGCAGCAGTCGGCCGGACGATGGCCTTCCTGGACTACTTCGCCGGCGTCTTCACCCTGCTCTCGCTGACCGCTGTGGTCGCATGCGGGCTCGCCGCCACCGACCGGCTGGTGTTGACCCCCCGACTGCGGGTGGCCGTGCAGTCGGTGCACCGGGCGAGCGCCGTCGCGGCGCTCGGCTTCCTCGCCATCCACATCGCGGTCAAGGTCGTCGAGCGGCACGCCGCTCCGCAGACCGCGGTGGTCCCCTTCACGGGCGGCACCGCCCTCGCAGCGAGCCTGGGCACCATCGCCGCCGACCTGCTCGTCCTGATCACGGCCACCGGTGTGCTCCGCGGCCGCTTCGCCGGCCGCCGCCCCTGGCTGTGGCGGGTGCTGCATTCGACGGCATACGTCTGCTGGCCGATCTGCCTGGCGCACGGGCTGACGGCGGGGCGCAAGGCGCACGCGTGGGTGCTCTGGGGCTACGGCCTGTGCGCGGCCCTGGTGGCACTCGCACTGCTGGTCCGTTCCCTTTCCCATCTGGGCCGCCACCGGACCCGGAGCCGACGTCTGCGCGACGCCAAGGCATACCGGCCCGCTGCCGTCCGCCCGGCCGCGCTGTCCGCACTGTCCACGCGCTCCCCGCGCCCCACGACCGGCGCCCGCCCGATCGCCTGGCCCGCAGCACCGACAACGGCGACCCGCCAATCCGCACAGAGTAACGGCGTACCCAAACAGCCGAAGCACGCCAGGCGACCAGGGCACCGGCCGCTCCGCCTGGCCCAGCCCGGAAGCAGCGAATGAAGAACGCCCCGCTGAAGCTGCCCGAGGTGCGCTGGGTGGATCCGGGCCGGCTGACCGCTGGCCTGGACCGCCATCAGCGCATGGACCTCTCCACCCACACCCGTGTCCACCCGCCACTCCCCGAACCGGACCAGGAGGATCTGCTCGCCCTCGCCGAGGCCGTCGGACTGTCCGGCCGCGGCGGCGCCGGCTTCCCGTTCGCCCGCAAGGCCCGGGCCACGCTCGCCGCCGCCGACCGCACCGGCACAGCGCCGGTCATCGTGGTGAACGGCGCGGAGGGCGAACCGGCCAGCGCCAAGGACAAGATGCTGCTCGCCCGTGTGCCGCACCTGGTACTGGACGGCGCCTGCCTGGCCGCGGCCGCGTTCGACGCCGAGGAGATCGTGATCGGCGTCGCCGCGGGCAGCCCCGGCGAGATATCGGTCCCGGCCGCCCTCGCCGAGCGTGAACTTCCCTGCCCGGCCCGGACCGTATCCCTGCCCGAACGCTTCATCTCCGGCGAATCCGGGGCCCTGATCCGGGGCATCAACGGTCGGCCGGTGACACCGGCGCCGCTGAAGGCCCGCGCGGCCGACGGCGCAGCGGGCGGGGTGCGCCGCCGCCCAACGCTGCTCTCCAACGCCGAGACCTGGGCCCAACTCGCCCTCGCGGCCCGGCTCGGACCCGACGCCTACACCGCCGTCGGCACCGCCGCCGAACCCGGCACGATCCTGCTCACCGTCAACCGGCCAGGCGCCGATCCGCTCGTCGTCGAGGTTCCGACCGGCACCCAGCTGGGCCCGGTACTGGACGCCTGCGGCCTCCAGCCGGGCGCCGGAGTGCTGGTGGGCGGCTATCACGGCGCCTGGCTGCACCCATCGGAGGCCGCTGACGCGCCGCTCTCCCGCGCCGGTCTCGCCGCCCTCGGCGGGACCCTCGGTGCGGGCGCGATCATCGCGCTCCCCGACGACACCTGCCCGCTCGGCGAGACCGCCCAGGTAGCGGCCTGGCTGGCGGCCGAGTCCGCCGGCCAGTGCGGACCGTGCAAACGCGGCCTGCCCGAAGCCGCTGAGGCGCTGGCCATGCTGGCCGCCGGTGCTGTCGAGCCCGCGGAACTGGAGGACGCCCGGCGAGCCCTCGGCGCGGCCCAGGCCGGTGGCGCATGCTCGCACCCGGACGGCACGGCCCGCTTCCTGCTCACCGCGCTGGATGTCTTCTCCGAGGACGTCGACGCCCACCTGTCCGGCCCCGGCTGCGGCCGCCCCGTACGCGGAGTACTGCCCCTCCCACCCGCGAAGGGCGCCCGGCTCGAGGTGGACTGGTCCCGCTGCACCGGCCATGGTCTGTGCGCCGTGCTGGCCCCCGGCCTCATTCGCCTCGGCCCGCACGGCTACCCCACCTCCGCCACCATCCCGGTCGCCCCCTGGCAGGAGCACGACGCCCGCCGCGCCGTCAACCAGTGCCCGGCCCTGGCAATGCGTCTCCGCCGTCGCGTGTGACGCCCCCTTGAGGACAGGGCACCTGCACCTACCTGCCGCGCGGGGCAGGCGAGTCTGAATTCGCGTGGCCGCCCAGGCGGTGATCGCCTGTACACGCTCCTTGCGCGGGAACATGGCCACCAGCATGGACAGCGTGACGGGCATGAGAGTGCGGCGCCGATGCCCATGATCGCGCGGGCCGCGACGACCGCTTCGGCGCTGTCCTCCAGGCTGCCCATCACCGATCCGGCGCCGAAGATCACCAGCCCGGCGATCAGGGCCCCTCGGCGACTGAGGGGTTTTCATCCTGACGCGGCCGCGAGGTGGAGGGTGAGGACGGCCTTGACGACCGCGGTGATGCGGTTGGTGCTGCAGCGCAGCTTGCGCAGGAGGCGCCAGCACTTGAGCGTGGCCATGGCCTGCTCGCCGACGCAGCGGATCTTGGCGTGGGTGGTGTTGTGGCGTCGTTGCCACCGCTTCAGGCGGCCTCCCTTGAACGGGACTCGGACGTTCCGGGCCGCACCCTGATACGCCTTGTCGGCCCAGCACTTGAGGTCGGCGTCGACGAGGGCGTCGATGATGCCGTGCTCGCGTGCCACCGTCAGGTCATGCGTCGCGCCGGGCAGCGCGGGCGAAGCCCACAGGTGCTGACCGAACGGATCGGTCAGCACCTGAACCTTCATGCCGTGGTGCCGCTTCCTGCCCGAACAGTAGGGCCGGTCGGCGGCGATCTCCCCCCAGCCTTCGGCCGGGAGGTGCCCCCAGTCGATCGGCCGCACGGTGCCGTCCAGGATCACGTACGCCTTTGAACGAGCCGTCACCATCTCCTCGTCGAGCGTCGGCGCGAGCACGGCCAGGACCTCGATCGCCTCGCGGACCTAGCGGTACACGGTGGCGATCCCGATACCGAACCCGGCCACGAGCTGCGCGTACGTGTCTCCGCAGCGCAGGTGGGCCAGCGCGAGCAGGGCCTGGCGTCCCGGAGTCAGTCGCCGCCACCGACTGCCTATCTCCCGGCGTCGTGCCGCCAGTTCCCGGCTCAGGTGGCGTAGGTGCGCAGTGGACAGATCGATTGCCGACGGGTAGACAAGCACACGGAGCTCCTGGAACGACGGTTGATCTTGGTCGACAACTCGTCTACCAGGGAGCTTCGCCGTTCTGCAGATCCGTCCAACTCACAGCCACTCTCGCCAGGTTGGAAGGGCCTCACTGATGACGCGTGCGGGGGCCGCCGCCCTGTGACGGGTACTGCATGCCCGGCGTTGCGCTTCGTGATGTCAGAGGTACCAGGACTGGTCGTTCCTGCCGTTGCAGCCCCACTGGATCGCTTCGGCGCCCTGGCCGTTGCTGCCGTTCATGATGCCGAGGCACTGGCCGGACTTCTTGTTGACGAAGCGGTAGGTCCCGGTCTGCGGGCCGTTGTAGACCATGTGCCACTTCTGGTCGTCGTTGCCGTTGCAGCCCCACTGGATGGCGCGGGCGCCCTGGGCGGTGCTTCCGCCGTCGATGCCAAGGCATTCGCCGTCATTGGAGTTGGTGATGGTGATGTAGATGTCGCCGGCCCCTTGGAAGGACCACTTCTGGTCGTCGTTGCCGTTGCAGCCCCACTGGATCGCTTCGGCGCCCCAGGAGCTGCTGCCGTTCAAGATGCCCAGGCACTGGTTCGAGTTGAAGTTATGCAGCGTTGAGGGCGCGGCCATGGCCGAGGGGGCGGCGACGAGGGCAGCGGCACCCGCGAGCGCGAGGCCTGCCGAAACGGCGCTGATTCGTCCAAGGATGCGTGTCATGGAGATGTCCTTCTCAAAGTGACGCAGACCAAGAGATCTGCGTGCGTGTGCCGCGCCCGCCGTGCCGTGCCTGTGAGACGTCGTGCCTGGCCAGACGTTTGGTGATGGGACATCTGTAGCAGCGCGTGACGCGCGTCCCGCCGTCTCAGGGGTGTGAGATCGTCCCGACTCCGTCCCGAGAAGAAGCTGGGACGCTGCATGGGATGTCGTGAGCAGCCGCAGATCCAAGGCAGGGGATCGTGTGGGACACCGCCGACGCCCAGTTCGCCGAGAACCTCGCGGCCGCGCGCGCCTACTACGCGGAGGCCGGCACGCTGGCCGCGCCCCGGCACGCCACCGCGCTCGACAAGCCGGTCGGGCAGTGGCTCACCAACATCCGCCGCCCCGGCGGACTCGGCAAAAGACCCAGCCCGCGCCGAACGGCGGGCCACCCAACTCGCCGCGGTCGACCCGGAATGGAACCCGGCACTGCTACGGTGGTCGGTGGACTGGCAGCGCCACTACGCCGGCGGCTACCCTGAGGGGTAGCAGCGGCACGTGCCGACGACCTTCGAGATGGTTGTGATCATGGGTAGCGACGACTGGACCCCGGACTCCATCGCCCATGCCCTGCCGGACGCCGGCATGCGCATGGAATTCCTGCGGCAGCTGAACACCACGCCGCTGTCCGGGCTCGCGGCACTCGGCGAGAAGTGGGTCAAGGTCATCAAGGACCTCGAAGGCGCCGTCGACCGCGCTCGGGAGCTGCACGCCTACCAGCAGCAGCACGGCGGGCAGCTGCCCAAGGAGTACTCCGACGTCACCGCGCTGATCGTGGAGAGCCGGGCCGCCTGACCCATGTACCGCCTCTACATGGACTCCCAGATCCATGCCGTCTACCGCGATCTGCCCGACAAGGCCCGCGTGCGCGTCGCGCAGTTCCTCCTGGACTCGGTCAATGATCCCCGGGCCGCCACCAGCCCGTACGGGGATGTTGATGACGGGCTGATGCGGCTGTGGGCCGCCGGTGACCTCGCCATCGTGCTCCTGATCGGCGACCAGACCCGCACCGTCACGGTCCTGAGCATCGCCTACGCGGGGCTCGGGTAGCCCGATTCCTGGGGTGAGCGACATCTTGGGGGCGTGAACCGGCAGCCGTCTCACGGCAGTTACGTCCGGATCGCGGCCGCGTTCAGGCGTTGCTGAGGATCACCACCAGCGCGGTGCACTCCGCCAGGAGCTGCACGGCGAGGGCAGCCTGGCGCACCCGCACCATAGGCGCCGCCAGCGCGGCGGCGAAAGCCAGGCATCCCAGGCCCACGCTCCAGTCGAAGAGCCACTCGGGCATCGACGAACCGCATTGCTCCCCATAAGTCATGCAGCGCGATGCCCGCTCAGAGGCGAGGGTCAGCACCCAGGTGACCAGTGCGGCGGGAAGGAAGAGGAGGGCGGACAGGGCAGCCCAGAGGCGGCTGTGATCCGTGGCCTGGTCAGCGGCGGTCTGGGACGAGTGCGGTGCGGTGCCATTCATGTCCTGATCCAATGCCCGCGGCCCGGTGCGGCGCACCGGTGCGCGTACTCATCCGGCGCGGTGAAGGTACTCAGAGCCGCAGCTTGGCGTGCGGTCTCGGGTATCACGCGGCCGTCCGCGCAGGGTGCCGCACACCGGGCACCGGCAGGAGTCCTCGTTGCGGCGTTCGTGCAGGCCCGGCTGCCAGGCCAGCGCGGTGGGCATGCGGAGCACTCGGGGCGGCCGTGAGCAGGCGTTCCGCCTGGGCCGCGGCCTCACGGCTTGCCAAGGCCGGGATTCCTGGGCGCCCTGGTGGTCGCAGGGTGGGTGCCCGGGTAAGGCGGGCCTGGCGGTCCGCCGGTTCGCGATCGGACGCGACGACGTAGGGATGGCGGGTGCGGCTTCCGGGGATCAGCGCGAAGGATCTGGATCTTCTGGGTGTGTCCATGCCCGCTCTGCGGGAGTTGACGGTCGCACTGACGCTCGGCGGGCCGAAATACCACCTCCCCCGGCACGAGGAGTCCTTCCGGCTCGGTGGCGGCTGCCGTCACACGAGGTCGCCCGAGTTCGCCCGGCAGGTCGGGCTGCTGGAGGTGATCGGGGAGATCTGCAAGCGCTGCTACGTCACGCTCCCCGATGCCGCCCAGGCCCTGTGGTGCACGACGGCACTCGTCGCGGGGCACGCCGCCGAACTGGAGAGCGTCCGCCCGGCGCCGGAGATGACGTCGTGGCTGGGCTGCTACGCCCGCTATGCGGCCCGTCTCGCGCCCGGTGACGAGGCCTTTGTCGATCGGGAGCTGGACCGGGCGGCAGCGGACGCGGTGCTGGCGGACGATGCGGCGGAACTGCACGATGCCTGGCGCCGGGTTCTGGCCGACCGGGCGGCGTTCTTGGAGCAGTGTGCCGCGGCCTGCCCCCGCATCGAGTCCTTCAACGGCACCCGCCAGGCAGTCGAGCGCGCCGAGGAGTCGCCCGAGCTCGCGGCCCTGGAACAGGTCACTGCGGACACCGGCCTCTCCCGCGCCTTTCTCCGGGCGCAGGACGTGCGGTCGGTGGTGTGCACCACGTGGCTGCAGGCCCACTCGCGCGGTGCCGGTGCGGCCCGCGCGGCCCGGCTCGCTGATGCCGCGGTGGCACGGCTCTTGGACAACGTGCGGGTGCGCGATGTGTCCGTGCTGCCCGAACCGGCGCTCACCGGCGGCCAGTTCGCCTCTCCTGCGCTGTGGGCGGATGCGGAGCTGGCCGCATGGTGGCCGAAGCTGGTGGCGGCGGCCTGCCGGCGGCTGGAGAGGGAGTTCGAGACCCAGGCCAGCGCCTCCGAAACCCGGCTGCTGCTGATCAACGACTGGCCGCTCACCCACGACCGTGATGCGGGCGTGGCCTACCTGGCCGCCTCCGCGCGGTTCGGCCCGGCCCTCCCTTACGGGATCCGCCGCGACCACGGTTACCGAGCTGTGCTGAAGATGACCGCCACCGGCCCCTCCTACGCGGTGGTGGTCACCAGCACCTGCCCGGCTACACCGGCTCCGACGTCACCCGCCGCGGCAGGGACGTCGCACGCGAAGCGTGCTGCAGCGTCGCCCAGTTGCGGGACCTCCTCGACGAGTGGCTCGTGCACTGGCACCACCGCCCCCACGAAGGCCTGCGCCACCCGGTGCTGCCAAAGGTCGCGCTGACACCGAACCAGATGTGGGCGGCTCTGGTCGCAGTCGCCGGATATACGCCGGTCCCGTTGAGTGGCAGCGACCATCTGGAACTGCTGCCGGTGAGGTGGCAGGCCATCACCGAACGCGGAATCCGCCTGAACCACCGCACCTACGACAGCGACCTCCTCAGCCCGTATCGCGGCCAGCTCTCCCCCATCACCACCCGCGGCGGGAAGTGGGAGGTCCACACCGACCCCCACGACGCACGCCAGATCTGGGTCCGCCTCCCCGACGGGCAGCTGGCCGAGATCCCCTGGATCCACCGCGAACACGCCCACCACCCGTTCAACGACCGCACGTGGCACTACCTCCGCACCACCCTCACCCGCCACCCCGACACGGACCAGCATGAGGCCGAACTCGCTGATGCTCTCGACCAGTTGATGCGCCGCGCCCGCACCGGACAGGCCACCCGCACCGAGGAGAACCTCCTCGCCCGCAGCACGCCCACCCGCACTCCCCCGCCACCATGCCCAGAGCGCGACCAGCAGGAGCAGGACCTCAGCGAAACGGCCCCCGGAGCAGACGAGGACAGTCTCGATGCCCTCGACGACAGCCCCGACGAGGAGGACGCCGACGACGAGTGTCCAGACAGCCCTGCTCCCTTTCCCGGGTACGGGCTCTACGACGCCCAGGCCGAGGCCCTCACATGGTAAATCCCAGCCGTCCTGCCACGGAAGACGCCCAGGCGAAGCGCAGCGGCACGGACACGACGAGCAGGGCTGGCGTGAGCGCTGTCGTCGGCGAGGAAGCCGCCAGCGAGTCGTGGCCGGTGACCACCTGGCAGGGCTGGCAGCGCTTCGCCACTACGCCGCCCCGGTCCCGCCCGGACCCGGCGCCCCTGCGCGCAGCGACGACGAACGCCTCGCCTACCACTCCGCGTTCGTCACCGTCCGCACCCCGGCCCTCGACACCCTCACCACCAGCGTGCGCACCCTGATGATCCTCGGCCGCCACCAGCAGACCACCGCCCGCCCGTCTTTGATCGTCACCGGGCCCGCAGCCGCCGGGAAAACCACCGCCCTGCTCCACGTCGGACAGACCTGCCACCTCGCCCACACCCACCACCACCCGCCACTACCCGGGCAGGCACACACATCTGTGCCGGTCGCCTACCTGCTGGTCCCGCCCGGCGCGACCGCGAAAACCCTCGCCGCCGAATTCGCCCGCTACCTCGGCATCCCCGTCACCACCCGCATGACACAGGCCCAGATCACCGAAACGGTCTGCCACACCTACAACAAGGCCGGTGTCCGCCTCGTCCTCATCGACGAAATCCACCGCCTCAATCCCCGCACCACCACCGGCGCCCAAACCGCCGACCTGTTGAGGGACCTCACCAAACGCATCCAGGCGACCTTCGTGTACGCGGGCATCGATGTGACGGGGACAGCGCTGTTCTCCGGGGTGCGCGGCGCACAACTCGCCGGACGGGCCTCCCTGATCGAGTGCGGAGCCTTCCCCGCACGCCTCGGTACACACCAACCGTTCAGGGAACTGATCACGGGCTTAGAAGCAGCACTCGATCTCCACGCACACCCGGCGGGCACTCTCCCCCGCCACGCGTCCTATCTCCACCAGCGGACCGCGGGACGGATCGGGAGCCTGACCCGACTGATCCGCCAAGCAGCGATCACCGCGATCTGCGACGGCACCGACCGCATCACCAACCATGCTGGACGCGATCCGCCTCGACCACCTCACCAAAACCCAACAACGCCCACAGACACGGCGCTAACCCCACCCCCGCGACCAGCAAAAGCACCACCCGAGCCATTAGACGCAGACGCTACACAGGGCCTTGACTCCGGAGTTTGAACACGTCTATGCGGCTCGGGCCAGGGTAGTTGATGTTGAGTGGAAGGCGTTCACGTAGGCGATCGGTGATCGCTGCCCGAGGCGGGAATGCCGGCGTCGGGTGTTGTATCGGGACAGCCATCGGAAGGCGTCGAGCCGGGCCTCGCGCTCGTTCGACCAGCCTTTTCGCCCCTTCAGCGTTTCCCTTTTGAAGGTCGCGTTGAACGACTCGGCGGCGGCGTTGTCCGCGCTCGACCCGACCGCGCTCATGCTCTGCCGAACCCCCGATGACCTGCAAACTTCGGCGAATTGACGGCTCGTGTATTGCGAGCCGTGATCGGTGTGCATCACCGCCCCGGCCAGGCTCCCACGGGTCCGTATCGCCGCCGTGAGGGCGTCGGTGACGAGTTCGGTCCGCATGTGATCGGCGATTGCCCACCCCGCCAGGCGCCTGGAGCAGAAGTCGATGACGGTCACGAGGTAACAGAACTTCCCGCCACCGACTGGCAGATAGGTGATGTCGCCGACGTACTTCGTGTTCAGGGCCTCGGCGGTGAAGTCATGCCCGATCAGGTCCGGTGCCTTTGCCGCGGCCGGGTCCGGGACGGTGGTGCGGTGCCGGCGCCGCAGACGGACGCCCTCGATCCCGATGGTCCGCATGATCCGGGCGACGCGCTTGTGGTTGACCACCGGCCCGCCCTCGTCGCGGAGTTCGGCGGTGATCCTCGGGGCGCCGTAGGTGCCGTCGGAGTCCTGGTGGGCCTTGCGTATCCGGGCGGCGAGCCGCTCGTCGGCGGCCTGGCGGGCCGCCCGCGCGGGAGCGGTGCGGTGCCAGTAGTAGAAGCTCGAGCGGGCGATCCCGAGGATGGCGCAGAGCCGCTTGACGCCGTATCGGCGCTGGTGATCGTCAACGAACTGGCAGCGGTTCAGGAGTCGTAATTTGACTACTGCCGGATTCGGGCCAATATCTCGGTTCTGTGTGATGGTTGGGCTGTTGTGGCGATTACGGATGAGGTCCTGGCGGTACTGGATGCGAAGTTCGCGATGGTGCTGCCGCATCTGGACGAGCGGCAGCGTCGTCTGTATCTGGCTTCCGAGGCCGAGTCTCTGGGCCATGGAGGGATCGTGGCCGTGGCCAGGCCGGCGGAGGTCTCGGAGTCGACCGTCGCGCGAGGGCGTGAGGAACTCGCGGGCGGAGCAGAGGCGTTGGGGCAGGTGCGCAGACCCGGCGGTGGGCGCAAGTCTGCTGCCGAGAGTGACCCCGGCCTGGTGGTGGCTCTCGAGTTGTTGATCGAGCCGCGTGAGGTGGGCGACCCGGTGTCCCCGCTGCGCTGGACCACTGCCTCGCTGCGGGACTTGTGCCGGGAGTTGACCGATGCCAGTCATCCGGTCAGCGCGCCGGTGGTGGGCAGTCTGCTGCGTGCGATGGGTTTCAGCCTGCAGGGCATGGCCAAGACTCGGGCCGGCAGCCAGGTGCCCGACCGAGACGCCCAGTTCCGTCACATCAACACCGCCGCCGAACGCTTCCTGGCGGAGGGCCTGCCGGTGGTGAGCGTGGACACGAAGCAGAAGGAACCGATCGGCGACTTCGCCCGGCCCGGCCGCACCTACCGCCCCAAAGGCGAGCCGATCACCGCTCCGGACCATGACTTCATCGCCCCCGACACCCCGGTCGCCATCCCGTACGGCATCTACGACCTGGGGCGCGACAGCGGCTGGGTGAACGTGGGCACCGACCGCAACACCGCCGCCTTCGCGGTGGAGTCCCTGCGCCGCTGGTGGAAGATCCAAGGGTGCCTCGACTACACCGGCGTGGACCGTCTGCTGGTCACCGCCGATGCCGGAGGGGCCAACTCGGCCGACTCCCGCCTGTTCAAGATGGGCCTGGCCGACTTCGCCGACGAGTGCAGACTGAGCATCACCGTGATGCACTTCCCGCCAGGTACTTCAAAATGGAACAAAGTGGAACACCGGCTGTTCTCCCGGATCACCCACAGCCTGCGCGGACAGCCTCTGACCAGCTACGAAGTGCTGCTGGAAACCATCTCCGCGACTCCTCGCGTGCGGCCGGAGCCCTGAGCGCGCCGTCCGGCGCCGGGCTATCCGCCCGGCCGAACGGACCGGCCTCGCCCGGATGTGCACCCAGGATCGGGGCACCGCCCTGCTGCCGGTGCGGCTGAAGTATCACGAGGCGGCCAGCTTGTGGCGCCGGTCTCCGCCGCGCGTACGGAACTGCACCCCTGCATCGGCGAGCAGGCGGTGCACGCCGCCGTAGGAACGGCCCGTCGCCTTCGCCAGCGTACGGACCGAGGGCCGCCCGGGCCGCCACCCGGTACCGCCAGGTGGCGGGCGCGGACGGGGGGGGGAATCGTCCCGTCCCCTCACGTCGTGCCCCGGGTACCGGGCCGGGCAGGCGATGATCGGCGGGCAGTTGGAACGGGCCCCGGCGCTCCCACCCCCGGCGCCACGGGCCCAGCCCCGCTCCGCCCCCAGGCCACCCATTCCACGGTTTCCCAGGCAACGGGGCGGAGCAGGCTGCGCAGAACCGTTTGAAGGCCTGCTCGTTGAACCTGTCGTATCCGTACCCCACGGAGCCCATCAGGCCCGCGAGGAGCGTCACGTCCGCCGCGGGCCTGATGCCGCGAGGCGTCCGCGCAGGCCCGTTGTCGGTTCCCGGCGGTACGGTGGACGCCTCACGGAGCGGCAGTTGAGGGGCGGACGGCATGGCGGGCGAGACCCTGGTGACGGTGGTGGGCAACCTGACCGCCGACCCCGAACTGCGGCACACCGCTACTGGAATGCCCGTCGCGGGCTTCACCATCGCCTCCACCCCCAGGGTGTTCAACCGCGAGCGCAACGAATTCGTCGACGGGGAACCCCTGTTCCTGCGCTGCTCGCTGTGGCAACAGACCGGCGAGAACGCGGCGGCGTCCCTGACCCGCGGCACGAGGGTGATCGTCACCGGGAAGCTGAGACAGCGCACCTTCGACGACAAGGAAGGCCAGCGCCGCACCACCGTCGAGATCGACGCCGAGGACGTCGCCGTCTCCCTCACCTACGCGAGGGTGGCCGTGACCCGGACCCACCGCAGCGCAGCGGGGCCACAGACCTCACCGCCTTCTGCGCCGGGCCCCGCTGCCGATACCCCTGAGCGGGCCCCCGGCCCGGGGGCCTCGGAGCCCCATCCGTTCTGACGGCGACTGCCACGGAGAGACCGACCCAACTCCCGCATTCGGCAGTCCGGTTGCGATGCCGCCGGATAGCGTGGCCGAACGGCCAAGAGACTCAATAAGCGGGTGCAGCCCCGTATGCGGCGCATCCCCGCACAGCGGGTCATCGACGGCTGGCCCGAGCAAGGCGGAGTGATCCGCCGTATCCGTCTGACATCGCCTGCGGTGGTGAGCGCTCAGCCAGCCGGGCCCAGCGCGCACCCGGCTGGCTGAGCGGTGTTCATCGGTGTTGAAGGGGTGGGTTCCGTACTCGAAGGCGGGGCGATGGGGATGCGCGCCGAAGAGGGCGATGGGACGATGTTCGGCGCCAGGGGATGGCAGGTCCCCCGAGAGACTTGTACCGGTGAAATGGTGTTGCCGACCGAACTCCCCATAACGGGGGGACCCGCAGTTGGAGGTATGCCGTGCCTGCAGCCAAGAACAAGATCCTCATCATCGTCACCAATGCCGACGAATATCAGAAGGTTGGCCTGAGGACCGGACTCTGGCTCGGAGAGCTGACCCATTTCTGGGACTTCGCCGGCGAGCGTGGGTGCACCATGGATATCGCGAGTCCGTCGGGTGGCAAGATCCCCCTCGATCCGGAGAGTCTGACGCGGCAGATGCTGGATGACCATGGCACTGGCAAGCGCTACCTGGACCGGGACTTCATGAACCTCCTGGAGGACACCATGACGGTCTCCGAAGCGAGTGTCGACGACTACGACGCCATCTATCTCACCGGCGGCCACGGGGTCATGTTCGACTTCCCTCAGAGCCAGGCCCTGGAAAGCCTGATCGCCAGGTTCTACGAGACCGGCCGTGTGGTGTCGACCGTCTGCCACGGCGCCGCCGGTCTGCTCAACGTCACTTTGAGCAACGGGGAGCCTCTGGTCAAAAGCAAAAGGGTCACCGGCTTCTCGTGGCCAGAAGAGGAGCTGGCGAGCCGGGCGGAGGCTGTCCCCTATAACGTCCAGGAAGAGCTGAAGAAGCTGGGTGCCGATTACAGCACGGCCGCCCAGCCGTTCGCCTCGTATGTCGTCGAGGATGGGCGCCTGATCACGGGCCAGAATCCGTCTAGCGCCAGGGCAGTGGCCGAGGCAGTCGTCAAGCAGCTGGCCCCCGGGTGAGGGCTCCGCGTCCATGTCGAGGTTCGCGGCGTGCCTGCTGATAGCGTCGAGCCAGGGCAGATGGAGGCGGGTGAACGTCTTCGTGGCCGCTTCGCTATCCCAGGAGGCCAAGGGGCGCTCCCATAAAAGGGCGGGGTCTCGGGGCCCTTTGGTGCCTTGCCCTTGCCGAGAATCTCATCCGCGCAGGTCACGCGGTATGTCGGTACTCGTGGGGGGGGTGCCGCCCGGACGCTCGCGTCGTTGTATGTCAAGGCGGGCGATCTGCTCCGGATCGGCGATCGGCGATCGGCGGGGGGAGGGGACGGAGCGGGCGGGCGTTCGCGATGCTCTGGTGCGGCCGGTGGGAGGTGTAGAACTGTTCGAACTCCCGCAGGGCGTGCAGCAGGTGGCGCTGGTTCCAGATCAACGTCCGGTGGAGTAGTTCGCGCCGGCAGGTCTGCACCCACCGCTCCGTGACCGGGTTCGTTCTGGGCATCCGGACCGCGCTGAGCACGACCTCGATCCCCGCATCGTTCAGGACGGCGTCGAACAAGGCCGGGAACGTGCCGTCCCGGTCGCGGATCAGGAACCGCGCCCGGCAGCCGGCGTCCCCCAGGTCCATGACAAGGTTCTTCACGGCCTGCACCACCCAGGCGGCGGTCGGATGCGCGGTGGCGCCCGGCATCCGGATCCGGCGACTGCCATGCCCGATCACCGCGAACACGTACATCCGCGCCCCCGACAGCGTGGCCGTCTCCAGGAAGTCGCAGGCCCGCAGGGCGTCGGCCCGGGAAGGCGGGAAGTCGGCCCAGGTACTGGAGGCGCGCTCGGGTGCCCGGTCAATCCCGGCCTCCCGCAGGATCTCCCACACGGTGGAGGCAGCCACCTTCACCCCGAGGAACAGCAGCTCTCCGTGGACGCGCCGATACCCCCAACGGGGATTCTCCCGCGCCAGGCGCAGGACCGGCGCGCGGATGGAGCGCAGGTCCGCGGCCGTCCCGGGCGCTTCGGCCTCGACTGGTACTGGTCGGCTTGCCGGCGGGCGAGAAGGTCGCGGTGCCACCGCAGCACCGTGTCCGGGCGCACCAGCCGACGCAGCCGACGCAGCACATCCAGCAGCAGCCGGTGAAGCAACGCCGCCAGGAACACCCGACCACTCGGGGTGAACCGCAACATCTCCGTGCCCAGTTGACGCTCCAGCACCGCAAGCTGGTGGCGCAGCGCCAGGATCTCCGCGTCCCTGTCCCCCTCGCTCATCGGCAGCAGGCCCAGCACCGCGAACGCGTTCGTCACCGTCAGGTAGCCCAGTCGCAGCAGCACGGTGGATCACCATGCCGCACGGATCATCGAAGAAGAGGCCTCCGAGCCGCTCAACCATGGCCATCGCGCCCCTGGTCCAGCCGACTGACTCCACACTCCTGACCCGGCAGGATGGGATTCTCGGCAAGGGCACGCTGGCCGACCGAGGCGGCAACAGCGCCCGGCGATCTTCGCCCTAGTGTGTTTCATAGGTGCGCCTATGAAACACAAGCCCACCCGACAACAGCCTCGCTACCGGGGCCTCTGTACGGAGAACTCGTTGCCGTCGGGGTCGAGCATCAGCACCCGGACGCCGTCGCCCTCGCCGATGTCGGTGCGCGTCGCGCCGAGCGAGATCAGGCGGTCGACCTCCGCCTCCCAGTCGGCGTCGGCGGGGAGCGCCAGCTCGAAGTACAGCCTGTTCGTGCCCGTCTTCGGCGCCACCGGAGGACCACCCCACGTGATCTTGGTACCGCCGTTCGGCGATTGGATCGCGGTCTCCTGGTCCTGGTCCCAGACCAGCGGCCACCGCAGCGCCTCGCTCCAGAAGTAACCGACCTCCTGCGTACCGTCGCAGGCCAGCGCTCCGATGAAGCCGGTGTCGGCGAGGAACTTGTTGCCGGCCTCGATGACGCAGAACTCGTTGCCGTCTGGATCGGCGAGCACCACATGCCCCTCTTCCGGGAGTTGGCCCACGTCGATGTGTTTCGCGCCGAATTCCAGTGCCCTGACCACCGTCTGCTGCTGATCCTCTGGGGAGGTGCTCGTCAGGTCGAAGTGTGCCCGGTTCTGGCCGATCTTCAGTTCCTGGCCCGGCAGGAAACGGATGCGGAACCCGGCGGTATCAGGCGGCAGGATCGCGACGTCGTCGTCCGGACCGTCGGCCAACTCCCAGCCCAGGACCCCGGACCAGAACCGTGCCAGGCCCGACGGCCGGGTCGTATTGAAGCAGATCGCGAAAAGTTGACTGGTCATACCCCGTACATCTCCGATCCACTGACGGTCGATACGGCGCCTCGCCCTCCCCGCGAGCGCAGCCTAGAGGTGGCCGTGCGGCACCAGCATCCGAGTTTCCGTCGCGGGAGCCCGGTCCCCTACAGGATGACGGTCGTGCGGAGGGGCATCGTCGTCCACGGCACCGGCTGAGCCAGCCTGTCACGCCGGGGCGGCAGCTGGTTCGCCCTCGGGGTGCGCGGCGCGGGCTGTCAGGTCCAGGTCGAGGCGTCTGTTCATGTTCAGCTCGAACCGGCCGTACGGGTTCACATGCGTCCAGAACAGCGGGGACAGGCCGCGCCGGTCCGCCTCGGTGAGCTTGTCCGCCCACTTCGGCTCGGCCAGAACCTCTTGGACCAGCAGGGTGTTTACCTCAATACCCTTATGATCCAAGACGCCCTGACCGAGCCGGAGTGGGCCGACGTCCTCACCCCCGAGGACCGCTGCGGGTGTTGTCAACTTGTGGTGCTGTGTAGGTAGTTGAGGTGTGCTGGAGGCGGTCTGGGTGGGGTTTGCCAGGGGATGCCGCTGCTTCAGGCGGTCGCGGGGCAGCCGGTGGCCTGCCGCCACGTGGTGAAGCGATGATGCATTTCGGATCGGTAGTCGGGGGCGGTGAGCAGGTGACGGCGGGGCCGGAAGTGGGGTGAGATCCCGGAGAAGGCGGACAGGAATTTCTGGGCGTGCCCGCGCGAGGTGAATCTCTTCATGGCGCGCTCGCGCTGTCGGGTGGGCTGGTGGCTGCTCTCCGCGCGGTTGTTCAGGTACTTCGAGGAACGGTGTTCGACCGAGGGCATCACGGTGCGGTGGGCGGCCCCGTACGAGCGGAGCTTGTCGGTCACCATGACGCGCGGCACAAACTCGCAGCCCTTGAGCAGGCGGCGGAGAACCACTCGGCGGCCCGGGCGTCGCGCCGCGGCTGGACGAGGATGTCCAGGACGTTGCCGTCCTGGACGACCACGCGCCACAGGTACTGGATCTTCCCCTTGATCCTGATGAAGACCTCGTCCATACGCCACTTGCCGCCGGGGCGCGGTCGACGCCGGCGCAGCCCGTTGGCGTCCGTCTCCCCGGACTTGTCACACCACTGCGGCACCGTCTCGTACGAGACGGTGATCCCGCGCTCCAGCAGCAGCTCCTCCACCTCGCGGAAGGACAACGGGAAGCGGAAATACAGCCACACCGCGTGCGCGATGAGCTCCGGCGGGAAGCGGAAACCCCGGTTCGACGGTGCCACGGTCTGGACGAGGGGGCCCTCCCCGAAACGACACCGAAGTGATCGTCTCACAGAGGCCCACACTCAAGTTGACGATGCCAAGATGAGTAATGCGCTACGGACGCCCGGCAGCCGGGCGTCGTTCGCTGCCTTTCAGGTGTTCCCAGGGACGGCGACGCGAAGGTCGAGGAGCTGTTGGGTATGCAGGGGCACGTGATTCTCGGCGAGGCCATCGATGAGGCCCGCCACCGGAACCGGCTGGTCCAGCACGAGCGCGTCGTTGGACAGGAGGATCGTCGGCACCAGAACCGAGGCGGCTTTCTCGTTGAGCTGATCGGCGATGTCGCAGAGAACCGCGGCTTGGCTCCGGACATGATCAATCAATTCCGGCCGGCCCGAGTGCTCGGCGATGATCCGGTCGAGATTCCAGGTGTCGAGGGAGATCCGGTTGTCGAAGGTGGGGCGCGAGCCGGCGACGACGCCAAGAGCCACCGCCGCGGTCGCGGCGTCGACGCTGAGGAGATGGGCCAAGACCTGATCGGCGTTCCATCCTCCGTCGGTGCCTTCGCCGAGGTCGGGGATTGCCGCCGCATCGAGCAACTTGTCGTAGGCGCTGCGAAGTGCTGTCGTGTCCATGATCTGCTTCCTTTCAGTCGGGTCGTGCCGAGCGCGCGTCCAGCTCCGCCGCCTCGGCGACGCGCTTGATCTTCGCCAACCGCCGGCCCCAGTCGGCCGCCAGTGAGGCCATCCACCGCGCCGTCGCATCCAGCGCCGCGGGCTGTACCGCGTAGCGCACCTCGCGTCCGACCCGGCTGCTGGAAACCAGCCCGGCGGCGTCCAGGACGGCGAGGTGCTTGACCACCGCCTGCCGCGAGACGGGAAGCCGTGCGGCGAGTGTCGTCGCGGTGGCCTCGTCCTGGGCGGCGAGCAGTTCGAGCAGTTGACGTCGGGTCGGGTCGGCGAGCGCGGCAAGGACGCTGTCGACGACCTCGGCGGCGCCGGGACCTTCTTCCATCACATGGAGGGCTGTTCGGCGCGAGTCTTGAGCGCGCCGAGCTCCAGGGGCCAGCCTGCGCTGTGGTCCTTCAGGTTCTGACTGCGCAGCTCCTGGGACCCGGCCAGCGCCGCGAACCCGCTCTCGACGACGCGCAGCCGCGTCTGGTCGCCTTCCGGGGTCAACGTGAACTCCACGAGGGTGCTGTTGTCCTCACGCAGCTCCTCTCCGGGGAACGCACTGGTCCAGCGGTACGCGAGGTACGTCGGCGGCTCGACCCTCTCCACCCGCACCGGGAAGTCGCCGTGCTCGGCATTCTTCGCCACCATCGACTCACCTTCTTTGGCCACCGTGCCGGGCAGGCTCGCCTTGTCGGCCACCCAGAAACCGGGTTGGACCACCAGCGACCAGACTTGCTCCAGGGATGCCTCGATCAGGGTTTCGCACTCGATCCGGTCCTCGCTCATAAGGGGCTCCTTCACCGCCGATGAATGCAATCCCAGAGTTGCACATCGACTCTCCGGGTGCAACCCGAGAGTTGCACTCCGATCGCGCACCACTTGAGGGGGCGGTATGTGACTTGATGCCCGTTTCTTCGCTACGGCTGGAGCGGGCGAGCCAGTCGTGGGCTCGCCGGTCGGTTACGGCGTCGGCCGGGTGAACAGCCCCGGCTCGGTCTCGACCAGGATCTTGCGGTCGACCAAGCGCTTGAGCTTGGAGCGGGACTCCTGAACTGTCGACTCGCCCCTGGCTCCATTCGCCGTCGGCCGGTGATCAATCGGGTGCCGTCGATTGCGACGTCGCCCCAGGCCCTGGCGCTTCGGGCCTGCCTGTGCGGGTGGTACTACCATCACCACGTTTGACCGTTTTGCTCCACTGGATCGCGGATAACCCTGCTCAGAGGTGACCGGATCAAGGAGCGTTCATGTTCAACTACTTCCCGAAGAATTACATGTGGTCGTCGGCGTTGATGTTGTCGATCATGGCTGGTGGCGATCTGGGGCAGATCGACCGCCAACTCGCGCCCTTGCGCGATACCGAAGAGGCGGACACCGACGCGTGGACGAGGGCGTGGGACAGAGCGGGCGCGTTGCAGGTGGAGTTCGCCGAGGAGGACCTTCGCCGCGGATTGCCGCGAAGTGCCATCAACCGGTTCCTGCGTGCGTCCAACTACTACCTGACCGGTGAGCGGCAGACCCCGCCGGGGCCGGAGAAGATGAACAGCTACGAGCTGGCGCGTGCGGCGTTCGTGAAGGCCGTCTCTGTGATGGAGCGGCCGCTGGAGCGGGTGGAGGTCGAGTCGCCGGACGGCATCCTGCCCGGCTACCTCATCCCCGCCCGCGATGTCGACGGCCCCGCCCCCGTCGTGGTCTTCTACAACGGCTTCGACGTCACCAAGGAGCTGCTGTACGGGTTCATCCGCGGCGAGTTCGCCGACCGCGGCATCGCCTGCCTGGTGATCGACACTCCGGGCACCGGGGAGCCGCTGCGGCTGCGCGGCGTGCCGTCCCGCCCCGACTACGAGGTCCCCACCACCGCGATCGTGGACTATCTCCTCACCCGCCCGGACATCGACCCCGAGCGGATCGGGCTACTGGATATCAGCCTCGGCGGCTACTACGCGCCGCGCGGCGCCAGCTTCGAGCACCGGATCAAGGCCGTCGCCGCGTGGGGCGGGGTATGGGACTACGGTGCGCTCTGGCAGCACCGCTGGGACACCCGGTCCAAGCACACCCCGGTGCCGTTCTGGCAGCTGCCGTGGGTGATGGGTACCGAGACGATGGAGCAGGCACTAGTGCGGGTCCGGGAGTTCAGGCTCGCCGACGCGATCCCGCATCTGACCCAGCCGCTGCTGATCGTGCACGCTTCGGGCGACAAGGGCATCCCGTTGCCCGACGCGGAGCAGGCGTTCGAGGCCGCCGGCTCGACCGACAAGCAACTGCGCGTCTTCGACGGCACGGACGGCGGCGAGGAGCACTGCAACGCCGACGACCCCGATCCCGCGCGGCAGTTGATCGCGGACTGGTTCGCCAAGCGACTGTGAGCCCCGTCAGCCCCTTGCGGCCGGTTCCCTCGGGGACGACCGGTCAGCTGCGACAGGGGCCGTGGCGCGGGTCGGCGCGAGTGCCGACATGCTGTCGCGCCCTAGGATCGCAGCCGTGGCGGATCCGATCAGCGAGTTCGGCGCGACGCTGCGCGGCTGGCGCGACCGGGCGGCCCCAGAGGAGTTCGGGCTGCCCACCGCCGCGAACCGGCGGGCGCCCGGTCTTCGCCGCCAGGAACTCGCCCGCCTGGCCGGTGTGTCCGCGGACTACCTGGTCCAGCTTGAGCAGGGACGGGCGAGCGCACCCTCGCCCCAGGTGCTGACCGGGCTCGCCCGCGCCCTGCGGCTGACCGATGCCGAACGCGAGCACTTGTTCCGCCTCGCCAGACCGACTGGCTCCCGACAAGAAGCAGGTTCGCGACACGCTGCCGCCCAGTACAGGGGCGGAACACCCTCTGGTGTGCTGGCCGCTTCAGCGGTGGTGCGCCTGCCGAAAACCTCATCCGCCCCGGTGAGAGCTGGTGGACAGGGCGTACGGGAGGTCGACATTTTCGGTCAGGCGGGCGCTCTCGCGCAGTTGTCGACCGCTGCGGCATGATGATCGGCTGTGCTGCTGCGACTGGCCTACCTGGGTATGGCGAACTCGTTCGCCATACTGCGCCTGCTGCCGATGAGCGCCCGGGACAAGGACTCCGAGATCCTGGCCTTGCGCCATCAGATCACGGTGTTGGAGCGTCAACTGGGCGCGGCGAGGGTGCGGTTCTCCCCAGCTGATCGGGCGTTGCTGGCAGCGCTGCTACATCGGCTGCCACGCCATGTCCTTCGCAGGCTGCGCCTGCTGGTGCGTCCGGAAACGGTGCTGCGCTGGCACCGCGATGTGCCTCTAGATCGCGAGGGGTGCCGCGGGGGCTGTCATGACCCGCGCCGGCGTCCGAGCCGACAGACACCCCTCACGCCGGGCCACCGACAACCAGTTCCACACCATCCGCTCGGACACGCCCAAAGCCGAAGCAGTCAACCGCACATGAACAGAACCGAGTCCGCCGCGACCAGCGAGGCCAATCAGGCGCGCGACCGCCGCCTCCCGCCCCGCGACAGCCGACACCACCCATTCGGTGAAACTCCCGGGACCGCTTTCAGTCACCAGCCCCTCCCGCAGACACCCGCCCCCGCCTCGCAAACGCTATCCACGGCCGCACGCCTCACACGACACACCGGACTGCGTCCCACCAACGAGTGACGGCCCAGCAGGCCGAACAGTCAGACCCACCCCGAAAACCCACACACGCGACAGCAAACCTTCAGCGGGAAACGACACCGGCCTTCAGCAGAAGAACGACATCCCACAACCACCCACCACACAAAACCCCACCCTGAAAGCCCTGCCGCCAACCACCACAACCCCCACGTCGCCCATCAGACAACGCCAGCGGGAGTGTCCGTTAAATTGACACACCCCCGCGAGAGTGACCAGGCGGGTGGAGCGCAGGATGCGGGGCAGCAACCCTGCCGGGGCCAGGCTGTCGCGGATGTGTGCGGGACCTGCCGGGGCGGGGATGGTCCGGCTGAGCCGGGTGACCAGGAGATGGGGGTTGCCGGTCTGCAGTTGGCTGCGGTGGTCGAGGCAGTTCTGGAGCGCTGTCCAGGTCGCGGGATCCAAGGGGAGAGCCGTTTGTCTCCCGGGGAACTGGAGGGTGTGGCGGGCGGGATCAATGCAGGTATCGGTGAGGTGGCGCAGTTCGGTGATGGTGGCCGCGTGGAGGAGGGCGGTGAGGCCGATGAAGGCTTCGTGCGGGTGGATGCCGCGAGCGGTGGTCCAGCGCCGGTAGAGGTCGCGCTGCTCGGCGAGCGTGAGGGTGCGGCCTTGAAATCCCCTGTGCTGTACCGCAGTTATCGGCTCCGTGGGGACAGTGCCCGCCCTCTCTCCGATGAGAAGGCGGGCATCCCCACGCCTGTCAGTACCAGATCTGGTACTTGTTGTTGTGGTTCGGGTCGCAGGCCGAGGTGTACATGTTTCCATTGCCGTTGCCGTCCAGGCACCAGCCCGTTTCACGGTTCACCAACTGGAAGCCATTGCCGACCGACACTTCCTTCCACTGCTCGTAGTAGTTGATGGGGCCGCTGCACGGTTCCAGGTACGCCGGGCCGGTGTTGGAGCCGGAGGAAGCCCAGTAGGCGGTGAGGCAGACGCCGGTGTTGTGCACCTTCTCCGCCCAGAACTCGCCGGTCTGGTTCTCCAGGCCGCCCTGAACGTCGTCCCACTCCACCCCCTGCTTTGCGCCGTCGTTCCAGCAGACGGCGTCGTTGGTGAGCGAATAGCCGTCTGAGCCGTTGTGCCACATAAGGCAGTGGTCGGTGGCCCTCTGAGTCCAGGTGATGCCATACCCGTCGGCGTACGCGCTGCCAGTGGCGGCGAGCAGCAGCATGGGTATGGCGGCGACCACGCCGACAATCTTGGCGATGTGTGCCTTGAACATGGGTCTTCCCCCCGAAAATGATGTGATGGATGGATCCGGCCACGGCGTGAACATGACCGGAACATGATCGATGCCCCGCCGTGTGGTCGGTGATCAATAGTTTCCTGTGAAGCCCCTGAGTGCTGTGGAGTGCTGGCGATCGAGGGGAGGCCACCCGCCGTACGTCGTGCACTCGCGCGAGTGGCGCCTGGGCGTCAGTGGTGGGGCGCAGCGCTAAGGGCCCGTAAAGAATCAACACGTTGCTTCACGGTCTCCCTGTCGTTGGTGTGGTACGCACATACCGAGCGAGGTTCGTGACCAACTTGCCCTGAGGTTCGTGGTGTTGTTCCCGCATCGCGGTTCTGGCACAGCTCCTCAACTCCCCCCCCGGAGAAGCCCGAGCTGCTGGCTCCTTCTCGGTGGCAACGGCCGACGACGAGAGGAGCGTCGCGGCGGCGAGGCTGCCCCAGAGGGCGGTCGGGCCGTGGGGTGCGAGGGCGGTGATGACCGCCGGGGAGATGGCGAGGCCGAAGCCCGTGGAGAGCTCGAAGCGGGCCAGCGTACGTCCCAGGACGTGGGCCGGGGCGAGGACCGTGACGAGCGCGGTGGCGCTGCCCGCGTAGATGATCTCGCCGATGGTGCAGACCACGGACACCGTGGCGACGGCCGGGGCTCCCCAGCCGTGTCCCAATGAGGTGGCCGCGAGGAAGCCGACGTAGGACGCGGTGAGTACTACGCCGGCGAAAGCCAGCACGGTCCGCCGGGAGAAGCGGGACATCAGGACGGTGACCGGGACCTGCAGGATGACCACAAGGACCGTGTTGGCCACGAAGATGGCTGCCGACCACACCGGGGATGCGTGCAACTGTGTCACCAGGACCAGAGGGAGCGCGATTTCGGGGACGTTGAGGCAGAAGACGTAGACCACGTTGGCGGCCAGCAGCGCGCGCATCCGGGGCGCGGGCCCGTCGTCCCTGTCCATGGCCGGGGCAGCGGCCGGATGCGCGTGCAGGTGGACCGACCACACCAAGGCCGCCGCAGTGAGATAGGCGAGCCCGGTGACGGCTGCCAGCGCCTGCAGTGCGGTGTTGCCGCCCGCCAGGCATGCGGTGGCGAGGAGCGCGCCCGCGCCCAGGCCGGCGTTGCGCAGGGCGCGGCTCGCCGCGAGAGCGGCGTCGCGTTCCCGGCCGTGGGCGACCGTGGCAACGAGAGCCGCGTGGGCGGCCGGCCAGGCCTGATTGCCGATGCCGAGGAAGAGGGCCGCCGCCGCGAACGGCCAGACCTGCCCCGCCGGGGTGGACAGCAGCAGTGCCACGCCCAGCACCCGCACGAGCATCGACGCTGCCACAACCGTGCTGCGTGCGCCGCGGTCCAGCCATCGGCCCACGGCGGGCATGCACACCAGACCCACGACGATGCCGACCGTCATGGCGATGCCGGTGGCCGGTGCGGACAGCCTCAGCACTGTCACCCCGTACAGGAGCAGAAAGGGCCGCAGCAGGCCGGTGCCGAGCGCGTCCACGGCCAGGGCGACGGCGTAGCGGGGGCCTCCGGAGGCACGGACCAGGACGCGGGGCTGGATCTTGGTGGTGGTTGCCATGGCGCCAACGGTGCGTTCGGGCCGCCGGGGTGGCTGCGTCGATTGACGGACACCGTCAACCGACGCCGTCACCGGCCATCTAGTCAGTGATGATGAGCGGATGACGTTGAGGATCGACATCAGCGGCCTGCCGTCCGAGCAACTGCGGTTCGCCGCTTCCCCGCTGGCCGAGCTGACCGCGATGCTGCACGTGCTGGCCGAACCCGGGCATCATCCTCAGCTCGCCGGCTGGGCCGGTGATGTCTGGGCCGGTCTGCCGCCGGAGCTGGCCGAGCGGTTGCGGGAGGCGGAGTTCCTCTGGCGTTCCTCACAAGCCGACTTCCTGCTTCCCGCCCGGCCGCGGCCGACCCTCGCCGAGGAGTTGGACGATGTGGACCGGATCGACGACGAAACGTATGTGACCGCCGCGCTCGTCACCACGTGCGGCAGCAACCGGGTCCACTTCGCCACATCGTCGCCGCTCACCGACGCGACCGCGCGCGGGCGGGCCCTGGACCTGGCCCAGGCCCGCGGCGCGCGGCAAGAGGCCTTCGCGGAACGGCTGCTCGCGGACCCGGTCGCGGTGCGGGCGCGGGTGCGCCACACACTCGAACAGTGCGCTGAGGCCTTCTTCGACGCCGCCTGGACGGGTGTCGCCGTGCGGCTCGCCACCGACCTGCGCCTGAAGAACGACCTGCTGAAGCGCCAGGGCATCGGAGCGGCACTCGCATCGGTCTCCGGCGCGGTCACCCTGGCACCGGACGGCGGCTGCATCATCGTGGACAAGCTGCAGGACAAGGCGACCGCCGCCCACGGCACCGGGGTCACCTTCATCCCCAGTGTCTTCGGCCGCCCGCACCTGGTGGCGGTCCACGCGCCCGGGTGGCAGCCGGTGGTGCAGTACCCCGTGGCCGAGCCGAGTCCGTCGGAGCCGGTATCGCTGGACACGGTCGCGCTGCGGCTGGAGGCACTCGCACATCCGGTACGGCTGCGGCTGCTGCGCACCCTGGCCCGCGGCCCGCACACTACCGGTGAGCTGGCTCACGCCTGGGAACTCTCGCCCCCGGAGGTTTCCCGCCACCTCGCTGTCCTGCGCCGCGCGGGCCTGCTCACGCCACGGCGGCACGGCCGTTACATCCGTTACACCCTCAATCTGCCCGACCTGACGGCGCTGGGCGCCGACCTGCTGGAGGCCGTACTGCGCTGAGTAACCGGCGAGCCGGGACTGTTCGTGCGGTTCGGGCCCGCGGAGGCCTGGCTGAACGGCAAGCGGCTCAGCGTCACCCTGGGCAGCCCAGCCAGCGGGATCAGCCTCATCCTGGAGGGCCCGTGGGACGCACCGTCCACCGCCCGCCTCACCGCCGCCATCCTGGGCAAACGACCGAGGCCGTGCAGCTCGCCGGCGAAGTGGCCGCCCTGCTGCCGCCCGGGCCGTGGCGGGTCATCTCCGACCAGCACCACCCCGACGCCGCCCTCATCCCCGCCCAGCAGCACGCGCCCGGACCCGGAAGACCCCTTGGGCCGCCGCGTCTCCCGCACTCTGCGCCACGTCGGGAACGACCTGCAGGCCGCCCAGTCCGACTGGGACTTCCAGGAACTGATCTCCATCGAGGGCTCGGCCGTCGCCCTGTGGATCACGCGACGGGATCGCGCCGTTGCCCACCTGGTCCGCACCTGCGTATCCACCAGCGCCTCGGGCCCGGACGAGGTAGGGAACACAGTGCCCAGGAGGGAGAAGGACCCCGCCTACCCGCTCAACGACCGCGAGGTGCCCACCGGGCGAACGGTTCCCGCCCGAGTGCGGATCTCCCCCGACGTCGAGAACTTCTCCTGGGGCAACGAGTACGTACAGCTCAGCCCCGTTGACCACCGGGTCGAGGCCCGCCTGCGTCTCTACGTCGGCGAGCGCCAGGCGAGCACTCTGGTCCGCACCGTCACGCTGGAGATCGACCTGCGGGCGCGGCGGGTGACGCTCCCCGACCGGCTCCCCGCCGCCCCGCGCCACCAGGCCGAGACCAAAGGCCGGCATGTGGTCCGCGCCGAGGACGCGGGTGGCGGCGTCGAGGACCTGTCTGGACGTGCCGCACATCTGGTTTGTCGAGTTCAGTTCGGCTCAGGCGGGGACGAGGCGCACGAATACGGCGACGATGCCGAGAAGAGCCGGGGAGTTCCGCTGCCGTCTCCAGCACGAGGACTCCCGGTGGGTGAGGTGATCGAGCAGGCCAGGCCCCTGTCGTGTCCTGGGGTCACCTGGCCCCCGAGGCCAGGCTCTGCCGTGTGCGGCAGAGCAGTTCCAGCGCGGTGCTCGGCCGTGCGGTCCGGGCCCAGCAGGCGGTTGCAGTGCAGGTGGATGTAGCTGTCGCACAGGTCGAGCAGCGGCCTGTCGAGCAGCCGACGACGGTCCAGGTCGGCGAGCCGGGCGGCGACGTCCTCCACCCGGCGGCGGCGTTCGGCGAGGATGTCGCCGATGCCGTGAGGGGGCGGGCTGCGCAGCAGCTCGCAGAACTCTGCCTGGCGCGTGCGGTATTCGGCGCCAGCGAGCCGCCCTCGGAGGGTTCTCCGGTAGGTAGAGCGCAGCCGGTCCTGTTCGTCTAGACCGAGGCCTGCCAGCAGGTCGTCGATGCTGAGCAGGGCGAGTGCCGCGTCGTCGAACGGCATCTGCCCGGTGCGGCCTGGGGCCAGCAGATCGAGGACGGCGTGGCTGTCCGCGGTGTAGAGCTGCTCGGTGGCGTCCATGGCGGCGAGGCCGCCGTAGCGTTCGACCTCCCAGTCGTAGACATCGAAGCTGAACCGTGACAGGTACCCGTCCGCCAGGAGTGTCCCGGCCCGGTCCCCGAGTGCGGGGATGAGCCGGTCGGAGTTGTCGCGTAGGCGAAGCCGCAGGTGAGGGTCGGGGTCCGGGTAGCGCAGGAAGATGCGGCGGTCCGTCTGGTGCGCCAGAGCGAGGACGAGGTCGCAGACGCCGTCGGCGAGCAGGGAGTCCTCCTCCTGTCGGTCGCCGTAGAGCTTGACGTAGGTCCAGTCGGTGCCCCGGGGGGGAGCATGCCCGCGAAGCGGCCGAGGTTGCTCCCAGCGGCTCCAGCGCCGATGTTGGCGCCCACCACGAGCCGGAAGTCGCCCGCGCCGATGGCGGCGGGCGACGGGGCGGCGACCATGGCGTAGAGGTCGAGCGACAGGGGCAGCCTCTGCGGGGCGGCGTCCCAGAGGGCGAGCCGGTCGATGGCGTTCTGGTCGAGGTCGACACTGGCCAGGTGGTCGTGGAGCGCCTCGGTGGCCAGGCGCAGCAGGGTGTCGGCCCGCGTGGTGCCGAGCGGTGCGGCCGGGGCGGTCAGGGACGGTGTGCCGAGGCCGACGACGGGGTCGAGGAGTTCGAGGACGGGCACGTCGCGGTCGATTCCGTACCGGGCCTCGAACGCGCGCCGGTACGCGGTGACGTACGGCAGCCCGTCCGGGAAGGGGGTGAGCTGCAGAAGCAGTTCGGCCGCCCGTACGGCCGTGTCGGCGACCTTGCGGGACACCTGTCCGGCCGCGAGGGGCAGCGCCGTGTCGGCCTGCAGGGGCGTGGCCGTGTCGAGGCCGGTGACACGGCGGGCGTGGTCGGCGAGCGCCGGCAAGGTGGCGGCGCCGACGTCGGGGGGGTGCTTCTCCCAGTCCCGGATCGCGGCGAGCAGCGCGGTGAGGTCGACGTGGGCGGAGGCGGCCGCCGGGATCCGGCCGAGGTGGTCGAGCACGTGCCTGGCGGGGTCGAGGTGGGTCAGGGGCGGGTGGAGGTCCGTTAGCAGGAACGCGTGCCGCCACTGGCCGTATAGCAGTTCGTCGACCTTGTCGGGGGTCGCTCCGGGGACGGTTCGCAGGAGGTCGGCAGCGAGGTCGGCGTAGGCGACGGGGGTGCGGGCGAGGTCGAGGGCGTGGGTGACGGCGCCGGTGGTCCGCAGGGTGACGTTCTCGCCGCCGGTGGCCGTGTGGACCACCTCGACGCCGCTCAGGGTGATCCGCCCGGCCGCGCTGCAGCGCGCCCGGGTTGGCGATGACCCGGGTCGCCCGCTGGATCTCCGGGGACGCTTCGAGCGTGGTGACGAAGTGCGGGAGGGCGTGCATGTCGAGGCGGGCGTGGACGTCGGGCGGCGTACGCCTGCGCGGGTTGGCCGCCTGCGTGGTGGAACTACGGGCGCTGGAGGGCGGTGTGCACTCCGGCAGCCACGGCATAGGCGCCCCGGACGCGCTGACCATGTTGTGCCGGCAGCTGGCCACCCTGCACGACGAGCAGGGCAATGTCGCCGTCGAGGGCCTCGCCACCGCGGTGCCACCCGGCGCCGGCCCTTCCGAGGCGGAATTCCGGGCCGAGGCTGGTCTACTCGAGGGCGCTCAGCTGCTCGGGAGCGGCAGCATCGCCGAGCGAATATGGGCCAAGCCTGCGGCCACGGTCCTCGCGATCGACGCGCCCCCCGTGGCCACCTCGGCCCCTACGCTCACCCCGGTGGCCAGGGCAAAGGTAGGGCTGCGGGTCGCGCCCGGCGATGACGCGCTGAAGGTGAGGAAGGCGCTTGCCCGGCATCTGCGGCACCATACGCCGTGGGGCCTGCAGGTCACCGTCGTCGGCGGAGGTCGCACGGCCGTTCGCCATCGATGCGTGAGGCCCGGCATTCGATGCCGCACGAAGGGCCTACGGCGAGGCATACGGAAACGACGTTGTCGACATCGGTTCCGGCGGCTCCATCCCCTTCGTCGCAGGGTTGCTGACGCCTATCCCCAGGCAGCTATCCTCATCTCCTCCGCCGGAGCCGACGCCGGCAGCCGCGCCCACGGTGCTGACGAAAGCCTGCACCTGGCGGACTTCGAACGCGCATGCCTCGCCGAGACCCTGCTCCTCGCCGAACTCACGCGATGACGCGCAGCCTGCACGTCCCATGGCGACCTCCGGTGGTGTCCGGCTCACGCTGCGTCGTTACTGACACAGGTTGCACGGTTGTGCGGTCACCGACGGACGGCGTACAGGGCCCCATCGTCCGTCAGCCGCCGTGCCCAGAGGGGGTGGTGGACACCAAGGACCGACCTTGCGAGCAACCCCGCGACCAACGGGGCGGACACGACCGCAGCTTTCCTCAGCTGATGACTCCCTCTTGGTCCTCTGTACACATCGTAGCCACGTCCGACGGCCGGGACGGACAAACCGTCAGCGCATGGACCGGGCATGCTCCGCGGCCATCTCGGCCAGGACGCCGTCGAGCGGGGTGGGAGTTACATCCAAGGTCTTCGCGGTCGACGACGCATCGAGGATGTTGGGCCGGTCGTACAGGTACAGCATCTCGGGAAACTCCGCCATGATCGAATCGGTGCGCCCGATGTCCTGGAGCTCTTGCACGGTCATGTGGTGCAGTCGCGGTGCCGGTGCGTCAGCCGCCTCGGCGAGGTGCGCGGCCAATTCGCGCACCGACGCCTCTGACACGGAGGGCACGTGCCAGGACCGCCCCCAAGATTGGTCGTGCCGGGCGGCGGCGACGAGAGTGCGCGCCACGTCGCCGGTATAGGACCAGCTGTGCGGAGCGTCCAGGTCTCCCGGGTACGAGGCGGGCGAGCCAGCCAGTACCTGCGCCCCCACCATAAGCGTGAACGGCGAGTACGCACCGGCGCCGAGGTAGTCGTTGGCTCGGATCTCGGTGACCCGCACCCGGCCCTCGGCGTGGGCTGCGCAGGCGTCGTGCCACATCCGTGCCCGGACGAGGCCCTTCTGGCTGGTCGGAGCCATGGGCAGGTCCTCGGTGACGGGGCCGTCGATCGGCCCGTACCCGTAGGTATTGCCGAGCATGACGTAGACCGCGCCGGTGCGTTCGGCTGTGGCCAGCAGAGCGGAGGCCAGGGGCGGGAAATCGGTCGGCCAGCGGTCGTACGCAGGCATGGCGCAGTTGAACAAGACTGCAGCCCCAGTGGCCAGTTCGACAAGCCGGGCGGTGTCGGTGGCGTCGGCGGCGACACGTTCGATCCGCGGGTGCACCGGCCCGCCGCCGCGGCGGGTGATGAGACGGACCTGCTCACCGGAGTCGGCCAGCAGACGGGCCGTGGCCGATCCGGTGGCTCCGGCGCCGACGATGACATGCAAGGACACGCGTTCTCTCCTGGTCATAGAAGTGGAGCGCGCCACCGGACCAACAAGCCCGGCGCCGCCCTCACCACCCTGCCTGCGGAGTGATCCGTAAGGTAGTGGCCCGAATGCCAAACAACTGGAGTTTCGGGCCATGCATCGAGTCGCCGTCATCGCCGTTCCCCCGGCCACTACATTCGACCTGTCCATCCCCGAGCTGGTGCTCGGCGAGATGTCCGTGGACGGCCGCCCCGGTTACGAGGTGCGCATCTGCACGGCCCGGCCAGGACCCATCGCGACCAGCAGCAGCTTGGAGGTCGCCATCCCGAACGGGCTGGAAGCCGTCGCCGACGCCGACACCGTCATCGTCACCGGAACCGGCGCCCGAGAGGACATCGACCCCCGCGTACTGGAAGTGCTGCGGCGCGCGTCGGCAGCTGACAGACGCGTCGCCTCGATCTGCACCGGAGCGTTCGTCCTCGCCCAGGCAGGACTGCTCGACGGCCGCAGCGCCACCACCTACTGGGCCAAGTCCGACGAGTTCCGCAGCCGCTTCCCCGAGGTCGACCTGCGCCCCGACGTGCTGTACGTCGAGGACGGCAACGTGCTGACCTCCGCCGGACTGTCCGCCGGCATCGACCTCTGCCTGCACCTGGTACGCACCGACTACGGCGCCGCAGCAGCCAACGCCGTCGCCCGCCTGGTCGTGGCAGCACCCGTACGCCCCGGAGGACAGGCCCAGTTCATCGAAACACCGCTGCCACCCGAGAACGGCACCTCGCTGGCCGACACACGCGCCTGGGCACTTGAAAGACTCCATGAACCACTTACGCGTGCCGCTCTCGCCACCCATGCCCGCACCAGCGTCCGTACTCTGACGCGGAGATTCCACGCGGAGACCAGCCTCAGCCCCCTGCAATGGCTCCTCCACCAGCGGGTGAACCGGGCGCAGGAGTTGCTGGAGACCACGTACCTGCCGATGGACCAAGTCGCCCGCCTCAGCGGCCTCGCAACCACCGACTCACTGCGCCAGCACCTGTCGAGACGAACCGGACTTACACCCAGCGCCTACCGCGCCGCGTTCACGCGACGCACGAACCGAGAGAGTGTCCACGCCATCACGTAGTAGGACTCCGTTAGGTCTTCCTATTAGTCCTGATCGCGAGCATGTTGGGAGTGTGGACGTACATGAAGTGAACCGTGTCCGGGCGATGTTGG
>NZ_JBITHR010000042.1:0-38536 GCF_044458185.1 Streptomyces sp. NPDC050485
CTGCGCCCAAGGCCTGTACATCCACCGCAACTGCGACCCCGGCGCCCGACCCGTGCAGATCACCCGCGACCAGGTCCTCTGCACCGACGAGTGACGGCCGTGACCGCCCGGCACCGGCGCTAGGCACGCCACGACACGGCCCGCACTCACCAGCGATGCCCGGCCACCCCAGCGGGGCACCCGTTACAGGACAGTGCCGGTACGCCTGGGCGCGGCTGATGCCGAACTCCGCGTGGCAGTACGACTCCCACGAGGTCATGCCGAGCGGGAGCCAGATGCGGGCGGCGTGCGCGTCGCGGACCCGAGCGGCGAGCACCGCGATTAGCTCGGGTGCGACGTGAGCGTCAGGTGTGTCAGGCAAGTGGCCTTCAGTGGCCCAACTTGCCCGGGGCCGCCCGTCACGGACGAGCGGCCCCGCTGGCTCACGGCAGGTAGAGCACAACCGAGTTGACCGGTGTGAAGTCGGCCCACCAGCCGTTCTGCGGCGCCATGTCGCCGTGGCAGTTACCTGTCCCGTCGTAGCCGGCGCACAGCTTCGCGTGTGCGCCGCCGTACTGGTTGTTGAGGATCCAGTGCCAGTTGTACTGGCCGCTCAGGTTGTGAGCGCCATAGCTCCAGAACACCTGGCTGGGTGACTGGGCGGGGTCCTGGCCCTCGGGGTACAGACAGACGGCTCCGTCCGGACAGTTGGCCCACGGGTCGGCGGCCTTCGCCTGGGCGGGGCCGATCGCCATCACGACCGCTGTCGCGGCCCCCAGTGCCACCACCAGGGCATTTCGGATTCTCCCTGTCATGAGCTTCCCCTGCGATTCTTGTCATGTCTCTGTAGACATGAGGTCAGTCGGCAGCCTCTCGGAGGGGCGCGACGCACACCAGTGCGGAACCGGCCATACCGGGGCGCACGTGACCGCAGGGGGACGGCGGTCATCGAGGTCAGTCCCCGCGCGCGGTCAGCCGGTTGCCCTCGGGGCCGGTGCAGGACGGTTAACGGCGACGCCCATGGCCGGGCAGTCCGGCAGGACTCGCGTACGCGCGATCGGCCGCCACGGGCGCGGCCCACGAGCGTCTCCAGCTCTCCGCTGTCGTGCTGGAGGCAGATGCCGATGCCGTAGAACCCGAACTCCAGCAGCCTCTCGGGTATCCGCCGGCTCGGGGCCCTGGTGATGATCACCCGTCGGGCGCAGAACCGCGCGAGCCGCGATGCCGCCTCCAGCGCCATCTTGGTGGCGCTGCGCGCCCGCACCGTGGCCAGCGTCACCCGGCGCGGACGGATGACGTGGCGGGTGACCAGCTGTTGAGCGACTCTCTGCGTGATCACGAGGGTGAGGGTTGGCGACACTCGCGGTGTGCATGGGTGTTGATCTTGTTGGGGAGTGTGATCTCTGTTCGTGTGCGACGACACCGTGTGCACGGGCGGAGAGGTCGTACGTGCTCATCGTCGATACCGATGCCGTCCAGGTTGAGCAGCAGCTCAAGCAGGGCCAGTTGGCCTGTCCGTCATGCGGGGCGGTCTTGGTGCCGTGGGGGCACGGGCGGCCTCGGGAGGTCCGGGGTGATCTGGGGGCGAGGTTGTTTCTGCGGCCCCGCCGTACGCGCTGCTCGTCCTGCAAGGTCACGCACGTGCTGCTGGCCCAGGTGGTGGTGCCTCGGCGGGCGGATGCGGCCGAGGTGATCGGGGCCGGACTGGAGATAGCCGCGCTCGGGATGGGGCACCGTTCGATCGCCGCGGTCCTGGGCCGGGCCGAGGGCACGGTCCGGGGCTGGCTGCGCCGGTTCCGGGTGCGGGCGGAGGACGTGCGCCGGCACTTCACGGTGGTCCTGGTCGCCGTCGCGGGCGATCCGGTGATGCCGGAGGCGGCGGGCTCGCCGTTGTCGGACGCCGTCTCGGCGGTCGCGGGGGGCCCCGGGGGGGGGGGGGGGGGGGGGGGGGGGGCCCCCCCCCGGGGTGGGGGGGGGGGGGGGGGGCGCCGGGCGCGCCCCCCCCCCCCCCCCCCCCCCCCCCCGCGGCGAGGTGGCCGGACATGCACACGGTGTCGCGGTGGGAGTTCGCCGGCCGGGTGATCGGCGGCAGGCTGCTGACCTCGTCTTCTATCGCTTTCTGAGCAACACGGGCCGCCCCTGGGCGCCTTGGGGAGGTGCCGCGAGTCTTGATCGTGTCCGTCTCGATGGGGACGGACGAGGTTCGAGACGCGAGGTGGATTGCCGATGTCACCGAGTGAGGACGAGGACCGTCGCCGGGCGGAGCGGGCCCGGCAGGTGGCCCTGTTCCGTTACGGCCTGATCCAGGACCTGATCGACACGAAGCTGACCAAACGCGAACGCGGGGCTCTGGCCCGCGAGTTGGCGGCGAAAGAACACACCGACCCCTTCGGGCGGCAGGTCCGCGTCGCCCGGGGGACGCTGGACCGCTGGACCCGGCACTACCGCTCCGGCGGGTTCGCGGCCCTGATCCCGGCTCCCCGGCAGGTCACCCCGCGCACGCCGGTGGAGGTGCTGGACCTGGCGGCCGCGCTCAAGCGGGAGAACCCGGCCCGGACGGCCGCGCAGATCCAGCGGATCCTGCGCACGACGCAGGGCTGGTCACCGACCGACCGCACGCTGCAGCGGCACTTCGTGAACACCGGCCTGACCGGCATGCTGGGCACGGAGAAGAGCGTGTTCGGGCGGTTCGAGGCCACCCGCGGCAACGAGTTGTGGACCGGGGACGCGTTGCACGGGCCGCGGATCGGCGGGCGGAAAACGTATCTGTTCGCTTTCATTGACGATCACAGCCGGGCGATCGTGGGGCACCGGTTCGGGTTCGCCGAGGACACCGTCCGCCTGGCGGTCGCCCTCCGTCCCGCGCTGGCGGCCCGGGGTGTCCCGGAGACGATCTACGTCGACAACGGCAGCTGTTTCGTGGACGCGTGGCTGCTGCGGGCCTGCGCGTCCCGGGCTGTCAAGCTCACCCACTCCAAGCCGGGACGGCCGCAGGGCAGGGGCAAAATCGAACGCTTCTTTCGGACGGTGCGGGACCAGTTCCTCGTCGAGCTCGACGACCGGCGGGTCGGTGAGATTGAGCATCTCACCGAGCTGAACAGGCTGTTCGCGGCCTGAAGCCGTAAAGAATCAAGGTGTGCGTTTCGCCGCGTGCACCGGTGGGGTGACGGAGGCGAGCATCGCGGCGGCGGTCCTGAAGCGCGTCCCGGCGGGAGTGATGGTGTATCCGTGCTGGTCGAGCAGAGGAAGTACGTCCTCGGTGGCGTTGCGGATGGTGCCGCGGGTGACACCGAACAGGTCAGCGAGTACCTGCCGGCCGCAGAGTCCGCGCTGATAGAGCACGGCGACGAGGAATCGGTCTGAGTCGCTGATCTTCTGGTGGAAGACTCCGACGCCGCGGGCCTCGTAGGTGCGGTCGCGGTCACCGCGTTGGCGGCGCCAGCGTTCGTCGAGTCTGGCCGCGTAGGGAACTGCCAAGTGCTGGACCATTGCTTGGAGTTCGGCGCGGGGCATGCCGGTCAGGATCGGATCGGACAGCAACTCCGCCACGTTGGTCGGACCGCTCTGGGACTGCTGGAGTGCGAACCAGTCCCGAAAGTCCTGGGCGCGGGAGAAGCAGGGTGTGTCCGGCGTGAACGTGATCTTGTTGTTGGCCATCAGGAGCCGGGTGTCGGCGATGATGTGGCTGATCGAGACGCTGCTGATCCCGAGCAGTTCAACGAGGCATTTCTGCAGGCAGACCTTCCGCAGGAAGGCGACAGTGATCAGGACGCGCTCGGCATCCGTGAGGAGCGGGCGGCCGTAGGTGCTGGGCGGTCGGCGGCGCAGTCCGCCGCGTCGCAGGTAGTTGCGTCGCTCCTTGGAAGCGGCCGGGGCCGGGGCCAACAGCGCGGCCAGATCGGCGAACTCCTGCTCATTCATCCCGGTGACGAGCGGGGTGGCGAGCATCGCCAGGGACTGCTCCCTGACAGCCTCCTGGTCATCGGCGCGGATCAGAGCCGCGGCCGCGGCGCCGTCGGCGGGATGGATGGTGTAGTTCCAGGTCTCGTGCAGGTCGTGGGGCTGGAGCGGCAGTGCGGCCACGTGCTCGCGGCTGACCGTCACGCCGGTCGGATAGGCGTCGGTATCCAGGGCCGCCTCGACGCGCAGCCCCGTGCGGGTGCGGGTGGCGGCGATGCTGTTCACCACGACTTCGTGGCTGGTCAGCGGCCTGCCGCGCCAGTTCATCGTGATGTGCGAGAACAGCCGATGCTCAATTTTGTTCCATTTTGAAGTACCCGGCGGAAAGTGGCAGATCGTGATCGACAGTCCGGTATCGGTAGCCAGGGCGGCCAGCTCGGACTTCCACATCCGGAACCGGTAGCTGTTCGAGCCGCCGGCATCGGCAGTGATCAGCAGCCGGTCGGCGTCCGGGTAGTCGAGGCGCCCCCTGGCCTCCCACCAGCGGCGGATCGAGGCGACCGCGAACGTCGCAGTGTCGTGGTCCATGCCGACGTTCACCCAGCCGGTGTTCGCCGTGATGTCGTAGATCCCGTACGGAATGGCCTGCGGCGCGTCCGGGCCGACCGTGAAGAAGCTGTGGTCCTCAACCTGCACCGGATCTCCGGCAGGACGCCACTGCCTTCCGGTGTTGGGCAGTTGCCCGAGTTGCTCCTTCTTCTTCGCATCCACGCTGACCACCGGCTGGCCATCCGCCTGGTGAGCCTTGACCTGCTCGTTGATATAGCGGAACTGCGCGTCCCGGTCAGGATGCTGCTTGCCCTCCAGCGTCTTCACATTGGCCTGCAAGCTGAAGCCCTGCTCACGCAGCAGGCGGCCCACTGTCGGCGCGGAGACCACGTGGCCTTGCCGGGTGAGCTCCTCGGCCAGGTTCCGCAACGACTTCGTCGTCCAGCGTAGCGGCGACATCGGATCACCCCGCTCGTCCGGTTCGACCAGGGCGAGCAAGGCCGGGACGAGCCTCGAGTCCAACTCCTCGGCGCTCTTGCGGCCGCCACCTGCTCGGCGGGCCCGACCATGAGGCAGCGGGCCCTCGCCAGCCTCCAGCTCATACACGCCCCGGCGTACGGTCGTCTCACTCACACCGGCAGACCGCGCGACGGCCCGGACGCCGCCATGCCCCAGCAGCCGAGCCTCGGTGGCCAGTGCCAGCCGTCGCTGCCGCTCATTCAGATGAGGGAGCAACACCCCGAACCTCAAAGCGAGTTGCTCCCGAACTCCGCTGGATATGCGCATGTTCCACCAACGAAAGCGCAGCCCGCGAAGCAACGTGTTGATTCTTTACGGCTTCAGCCTGGGTGGAGACGGTTTACCACCGCACGGTGCACACCGAGACCGGCCAGGCCCCGATCGAACGCTGGCTGGGTTCGATTCCGAAGCCGCTGCCGCTGCCCTCGCAGGCCGACCTGCGTGAGGCGTTCTTGTGGTCGGAGATCCGCACGGTGAAGAAGACCGCGACCGTCAGTCTGCACGGCAACAGCTACGAGGTCGACCCGATGCTGGTCGGCATGCGCGTCGAGTTGGTCTTCGACCCGTTCGACCTGACCGACATCGAAGTACGCGCGGCCGGGAAACCGGTCGGCAAGGCCGTCCCGCACCACGTTGGCCGCCACACCCACCCCAAAGCGAAGCCGGAAACACCCACCGAGCCAGTCCCGCCGACCGGGATCGACTACCTCAAGATCCTCGAAGGCGAGCACGCGGCCGCCGTCCGCAAGGGCATCAACTACTCGTCGATGATGGACGATTCGCGGGGACAGCGGTGAAGCCGACCCGGGCCGAGGAGTTGTACTTCGACCCCGAGCCCGACCTGTTCATGCTCACCGAGCGCGAGCTCGCCAGGCGGGCCCTCGTGCTGGCGGAAGCCTGCTGCCACCGGGCCGAGAAAACGCTCGACGTCCCGGACGGCTCCGCCGTCCGCACCGCGCTTCGCGCGGTGGATCTCGCGGTTCGGCTTCATCACCGAGCCGACACCGCCGAACACCATGAACACACGGCCCGTCAGGCGGGGTTCTGTTTCTGTCCCCGGAGGATTCCATGATCGACCGCGTTCAGGGCTACTACGGCTTCACCCGGATCCCCTTCGGGAGGGATCTGGCCCCGTCGATGCTTCATCAGCACCACTCCCACAAAGAGGCCGCCGCCCGGATCGCGTGGTGCATCAACCACCGGGCGATCGGCGTGGTCACCGGCGAGGTCGGCGCCGGCAAGACCGTCGCGGTCAAGGGCGCCGTCTCCTCGCTCGACCCGGCCCGCTTCACCGTGATCTACCAGCCCAACCCGGAGGCCGGCATGCGCGGCCTCTACGACCTGATCGTCACCAGCCTGGGCGGCACCCCGAAGTACCACTTCGCCGCCCTCGCGGCCCAGGCGTCCGCCGCGCTGGCCGCCGAGGTCGACGAGCGCGGCCGCACCCCCGCGCTCGTGCTCGACGAGTCGCACCTCCTCGACCACCAACGGCTCGACGCGATCCGCATGCTGACCAACTACGACATGGACTCGACCACGCCGTTCGCGGTGCTGCTGGTCGGCCAGCCGACCCTGCGCAAGCGGATGAAACACGGCGTCCTGGCCGCCCTCGAACAGCGGATCGCGGTCAGCTACCAGCTGCCCGCGATGAGCAAGGACGAGACCGCAAGCTACGTCAAGCACCATCTCACCATCGCCGGCCGGTCCGACGTCCTGTTCTCCGACGACGCGATCGACCTGATCCACTCCACCAGCCGCGGCCTGCCCCGCTCCGTCAACAACATCGCCTGGCAGTCCCTGATCGCCGCGTTCACCGAGCAGAAGAGCATCGTCGACGAGTCCTCCGCCCGCGCCGCCGTCACCGAAACCGTCGCGACAGAATGAACACGAACCCGACGCCATGACCACGAAAACCCCGGCGGCCTACGGCCGCCGGGGTCGTTTTCACCCACCCCGTCAACAACCGCAGCGTCGCCCCCATGCACACCCTCAGCGTCGCCTAACACCAGCTTGCCGGTGACCGTGCAGATCCTGGCCGGGGCCCGCCGGACGTACGCGCGCTGCGACTTGGTGAGCGCCGCGAGCGGGACGGGCAGGCCGTGCGACAGTGCCATCAACACGTCCAAGCCGCCGAAGCCGTGGCCGGTGGCAACGCCCCGGCCGACGGCGCGGCGCCGCTCATGCTCCGCATCGTCGATGTCGAGCTGGAGCGTGGCGTCGCCGAATCCGCCGGACGCGGGCACCGTGGCCATCACGTCCCCTCCCCCTATCGGGTCAGGGCGCGGGCGACGGCCTGGGCGTGCTGACGCAGCGGGAGGCCCTGCTCCTCCCAGGTGGCCGCGACGTAGTTGAGGAGTTCGGCCGTCGCACGCTCCGAGTCGCTCGGGTCCGTTGTCAGGATCCGGTCAGCCACATACGCGATTTTCTGCGACTTGCTGATCGTTTCAGAATGCGGTGCGGCGTCCCGGAACGTGGCTGTCACTCGTCGAGACGGTGAAGGATCTGCGTGAACTCGCCGTTCTCGATCAGACCGGTGAGCACCCGGGTCATGTTGCTGATGCCGGCATCACGGACGATGAGCCCGTCCGAGCACCAGAAGTAGCGGCCGTCCAGGGCCTCCCCGCTCGTGGCCCACCGCTTCATCAGGATCTCGACCTGCGCGAGAGTGAGGATGGTCGCGCTCCACCGGGATCCGTCAGTGAGGTCCACAAAGACGTCGACGTTGTCCACGGCCTGCAGGTCCTCGCCTGCAGTCGGCAGGAACGCGGCCTCGAACTGTTCCGTGTGGACGCGGTACCACGGGCCGTCCCAGCTGCCCGGTTCTGCACTCTCGCTCATCGAGCGAGTGTGCCGGGCAAAACCGCCCACCTCAACCGCGTTCTTCTTGCACGCTTCCGCGCGTGGACAGTGATCTTGTACCCGATTGATCTGTGGACGCGCGTGGCTCCTCTGCTGCCGCCCTGCCCAGAGCGGCGACACCAGTACACGGGGCGGCGCCGAATACCGGACCGCGTCGCACTGGCGGGCATCCTTTACGCGCTGCGCACCGGCGTAGCCAAGCACCACCTGATCGTCGACCGGCACGGCACCCCGCTCGCGGCGTCGCTGACCGGCGGGAACCGGCACGACGTCACCCAGCTCATCCCTCTGCTCGACGCCATGCCCCGCATCCGGGGCCTGCGCGGACGTCCCCGCCATCGTCCCCAGCGGCTCCTCGCCGACCGGGGCTACGACTTCGACAAGTACCAGTGTCTGATCCGCAAGCGAGGCCACCACCCCGAAGATCGCTCACCGCGGCGCCCCGCACGGCTCGGGTCTGGGCAAGACCCGCTGGGTGGTAGAGCGCGCCTTCGCCTGGCTCCACCCGTTCCAGCGTCTGCGCATCAGCTACGAGATACGCGCCGACCTTCACCAGGGGCTTCTCGAACCCTGCGCGTGCCGAAAAATCATCCGGCCTGGTCATGCGGCATCTCGGTACTCGTGGAGGGTTCCGCCGAGCCGGTCTCGCCGGCGGACGTCGAGGTGCGTGATGTGGGCTGGCAGGTTGATCGGTTCGGGTAGTGGGCGAAGCGGCGCGGCTTGTCCCAGGGCTCGGTGTGGCCGGTGCTCGTTGTAGTGGGTTTCGAACTCGCGGAGCGCGTGGAGGAGGTGGCTCTGGTTTCAGATCAGGGTGCGGTCGAGGAGCTCGTGTCGACAGGTCTGTATCCAGCGCTCCATGAGGAATTCATCCGGGGTATCCGGATGCCGGTGGTCACGACCTTGATTCCGGCGTCGGCCATCAGGGCGTCGAAGGCCACCGTGAACGTGGAGTCGCGGTCGCGGATGAGAAACCTGGCCTTGCTGCCCGCGTCCTCGAGGTCCATGAGGAGGCTGCGTCCGAGCTGCACGATCCAGTCCACGGTCGGATGCGCGGTGACGCCCAGGGCCCGGACCCTGCGGGTGGCGTGCTCGATGACGACGAAGACGTACAGGCGCCCCTCCCGTCAGCGTGCGGGTCTCGAAGAGGTCGCAGACGAGAAGGGCGTCGGCCTGGCCGCGCAGGAAGTCGGCCCAGGTCGTGCTCTGTCGCTCGGGCGCGCGCGGGATGGACGGGGTGGCGTCTGATCCGACTTGGGCGAGGTCGGGGACGGGGTGGTCGGGTCGTGGCGGGTGGAGGTGTTGTCCGCGATGGGGCCTTTGGCCGTTGCAGTGCCGGGCGTACTGGTCGGGGACTGTGCGCAGGTGGCGCTGATTAGAGATCAGCAGCCGGTCGGCGCCTTCCGATCGGATGGTGCGTACGAATCTCTCCGCAAAGGCGTTCGCCCGCGGACAGCGGGGAGGGATCTTCACGGCCTCGATCTCGGCGCCGGCCAGGACCGCGTCGAAGGCTGCGCTGAACTGGCCGGCGCGGTCCCGCACGAGGAATCTGAAGTTCGCGACGCGGTCGCCAAGGTCAGCCATGAAGTTGCGGGCCTGCTGGGCGGTCCATGGCCCGTCGGGGTGATCGGTGACGCCGAGGATGTGCACGTATCGGGTGCCAACCTCCATGGCGAAGAACCCGTAGAGGCGTTTCAGAATCACGGCGCAGTCGATGTGGAAGAAGTCGACGGCGAGCATCGCTGAGGCCTGGGTGCACAGGAAGTGACGCCAGGTCGTATCGGTCTGCCGCTGGGGCGCCGGTGGTATTCGCCGGCGCTTGAGGACTCGGCGGATGGTGGACGCTCCGACGCGGTGGCCGAGCTTGAGCAGTTCGCCCTGGATGCGCTTGTACTCCCACAGGGGGTTGTCTGCTGCCAGCCGTTCGATGACGGCGGCGATGGCCTCGTCGATCGGCGGGCGGCCTGTCCGGTTCGGGTAGGTCCACTTCTTCGTGGCCAGTCGGCGGTGCCACCGCAGAATGGTGCTGGGAGTGACCAGCCGATGCTGCCACAGCGGTTCCGGGAGCAGCCGGATCAGCACGGCGAGCAGCGCGCGGTCCGCCCAGTCCAGGGGCGGCTTTGGTCTGCTGCGGCGAAGGACGGCGGCCTCGTGGCGAAGCACGACCAGCTCAACGTCCTTGGACGCCGAGGAGCTTCCGAGGAGCACGAACCACCTCAGGAGCCGGGTGAAGACGCTGTTCGAGCTGGCCGAGCAGCTGGACGCCCTGCCCCGCGGCTATGCGATGCCTCCATGCGGAGTGATCCTCAGCGACCGCTCCCTGCTGGACCGCCTCCCGGTGCAGCCGACCCCTGGCGGCAACTACCCGATGGTCCAAGGCAACAAGGAGGACGTGGATTCTCTGGGGGGGGGTGATGTTGTCGCCGTGGAATCTGTCTCACATTGATGCAGCTCAGTGACTTGGTAGCTGAGTCTATGCACCACGACACCTGTGGTGCTGGTGCTCGATCCGGTGGTTCGCCGTCTGTGCCGCCTCGGCGGTGATGGCCCAGCGCTCGTGGTCCCGCCACTCGTCATTGATGAATTGGAAGGCGGCCGAGTAGCCCTCGCGCTGGAAGCCCAGGCGCTTGACGAGACTCAGCGAGGAGGTGTTGTCCGGCTGGATGTTTGCCTCCAGCCGATGCAGTTCCCAGCCGGCCGAAGGCGAACTGAAGCACGAGCCCCAGCCCTTGGGTCATGTAGCCGCAGCCGTTCGTAGAGGCATAGGACGTATAGCCCAGGGTCCCGCTTTGGAGGGTGCCCCGGACGATGTTGTTGATGTTGACGCCACCGACGATCACGCCGGTGTCACACAGACAGATCACGAAGCCCTGATGGGTCGGCTGCTCGAACCTCTCAAGGGAGCTCTCGAACGCCTCCACCGTGATCTCGGGAGCGCCCAACCAGCGTCGGAGTATCTCCGCGCTCTCCTGCTGCGCAGCACGCTGAGCTCTGCGTAGTCCTGTCGGTCGACGCGACGCATGGCCACTCGTGGCCCTTGCAAGAGATAACCGGTGGTTGCCATTCCGGGATCCTGTGCAGCCCGCTCGTGGACGCCATGCCCGCTCAGCGCCCGCACATGACCGTCGGGCCGTCCAGGAGCCGCCATGACACTGGCGCTGCGACGCGGTTCAAGCTATGAGCAGGCGGAGGCCGAGATCTGCCGCGTCGAGGTCGGCGAGGTCGCTGTTGCGCTCGGCCCACCGGCCGGAGTCGAGGTCGTCGCTGAGGCTTCGTACCGCCCGCTGCTCGGCCTCCGGCCCGACCCTCGTCCACACCGACATCGCACGGCGCACGTGATCCTCCAGATACGCCCCCGGTCGGCGCCAGTACGCCTCGAACAGACCGTCAGCACAGTCCCACGGGACGGGCACCGGCTCAGCGCGGGCGCCGATCGCGTCGGCCATCCCGGCAAGCGAGGGAAATTCCGCGAGGACGGCGGCGAACTCGGGCAAGTAGTCGCGGGTAAGCCAGAACCGGTCCTGCCATCCGGGCTCGTCGGTGTCGAACGTGAGCACCACCACGCGGCGGGCCACACGCCGCATCTCGCGCAGCCCCGCTATCGGGTCCCCCCAGTGGTGAACGGTGGAGACGGCCATCGCGACGTCGAAGGAGTGGTCATCGAACGGCAGGCTCTCCGCGGCGGCGGCCACGCACGGCGCCGAGCCGGCAGGCCGCTGCCCCCGCATGACCGCCGATGGCTCCACCGCGGTCACGTCGCGATCAGCAGGCTCGTAGGAGCCGGTCCCGGCGCCGACGTTCAGCACCGTCCGCGCGTCCCCGAGCGCGTCCCAGATCTGCGCGGCGATCCGCGGCTCGGTACGCCGTGTCGCGGTGTAGGCGCCGCCGATCGCGTCGTACAGCCGTGCACCGAGCATCTCCAGTTGCTCCTCCGGTGTCACCTTCAGTCCCCTCGCCCGTGCCTCAAGTTCCCTGTCGATGGCCGCCACCATGGCGTCAGCGCGATCACGCCGCTCCAGCAGCAGGCCGCGCAGTCGGCGCAGATGCGCGACCGCGTCGGTGGACGGGGTCGCCGACCAGTTCCGCAACCTCCCGCAGCCCGAAACCCAACCGCCGATACGCCAGCACCTCCCGCAGCCGCTCCACATCGCCCGCCGAATAGGCCCGGTACCCGGCCACGGTCCGCGCCGACGGCCGAACGAGCCCGATCCCGTCATAGTGATGCAGCGTGCGGACGCTCACGCCGGCCAGCCCGGCCACGCGTCCCACGGTCCAGTGATCCTCCACGCCACCGACTATGCAGCCTGACGCCACGTGAGGGTCAAGAGCCTCACCCACGGCAGCAAGAGCCGAACGCGAAGCAGCGGTCCGAGGCGACTCCTGCAAGCCAGAGCGATGGTCTGGTTGAGAGAAGCCCGTGTCAGATGCCCCCTACTGCTCGTTGACCCAGCCCAGATGCCACGCCTCCAGGAGATCCACGCCAACCTCATCGACCGCCTCCAGGAGGCGAAGGAACAGAGCTGGCTCGGCGAGGTCGCCGCGATCGAGACCACCATGGCCGCCGCCGCCCAGAAGCTGGAGGCCATGCGTGACCGTGCAGCCCAGCCATCCACCGTCCACCTCGGCATGCCCGACTTCCGCCGCGACGCCGGACGAAGCAGCGCCGAGCGCGAGGGCTGATTGCGAAGGGCCCCGTTAGATCACAGGACGCTCCACTCCCCATAGTCGCCACTCAGGGGCTGAAAGCCGGTAACGTAAAACAGCTCTACGGTGCTTCTCATTGGGGGAAGACCTATGCCTCGCCCAGCACTGTTTGCCGGATCTTCGTCCGAAGGACTAAGGATCGCGGAGGCGGTTCAGGTCGTCCTCGACCCAGTGTGTGAGGTTGAACTTTGGACGCAGGGTGACTTTGGTCTGACGCAAGGAACGCTGGAGTCCCTCGTCATGGCCCTACCCCGATTCGACTTCGCCTTGCTCGTGCTCACAGCTGATGACCTGACTATCGCGCGGGGAATTGAGAAGGCCCCAGCGAGGGACAACGTCCTCTTTGAGCTCGGCTTGTTCATTGGATCATTGGGCCGTGAGCGTACTTCTATGCTTTACGACCGCACGGATCCACCGTCGCTCCCGTCTGATCTTTCCGGAATCACCGCAGCGACCTTCGCCCCACACGTCACGGGGAACCTCGAAGCGGCGCCGGGAGCTCCGTGCACGAAGATCCGAGGCGGGATCGAACGACTGGGTATCAGGAAGGACAAAGGGCTCAAGGATCTTGAGCAGGCCATGCTTACTGTCGAGGGGGTAAGTACGACTCTGCAGTCTCTTATTCGCCTCCTGGCCAGGTCGCGCAAGGTGGAGTTGGACGTCATCGCGACGCAGTTCGGCCCCCTGATCGAATCTGAGCAACTTCAGGAGATGAAGCGGGATCTTGCTGACCTGGAGAAAACGTTAGACGAGGACTAGGTTGTGGGAACCGAGCGAGAACTGCCCAGTCCCTCACTGAAGCTGACTCTGAACCGTTCCGGGTTTGATGGAGGCTCCACCAAACCCGGAACGGTTCAATCACCGCAATCTGCGACGGCACCGAGCACATCACCAAAACCACGTTGAACGCGATCGCCTCGACCACCTCGCCGAAACCCAACAACGCCCCCAACGAGCGTGCACGACACCAGCGTTGACCCCCACCTCGCGACCCGGCCAAACCCCGCCGACCAGCAAAAGCACCTCTCAGGCCTTGAGACGCAGAAACTATCTACAACAAACCCGAGCCCGCTCAACAAACATGAGAAATCCCCAGACCGGACCACCCATCACTCCAACAGGGCCCGCCACAGCCCGTTCTCACCCAACCCACAAAACCCCAGCCCACACCCCACCCAACACCCCAACTATCCACCCCCACAGCGACATCAACTTCCGCATGGTTGGAACGCCTACGAATTCACGCGCCCATCACCCAGGCGATAAGGCTCGGGCAGTGGGAGCCCGAACTTGGCGCAAAGCCGCGCGACGTCATGGAAGTCAACCTCGCGCGGCGGATATCCGGTGTGGCATCGCAGTGCCCACTCCGGGGTCTCGCAGCGTACGACCGTGTCGAGGATATGACCCACGCCGCCGAGGTCGGCCGACATGAACCGATCCCCGTTCAACACGCTCCCATAGTGAATGAGGCCGTCGGCCAACTCCTCGTACAGGTGGAGATCGACCCGCAGGCACCCGCCGTCGTGCAACACGAAGTTCCACGGTCGATCGCCGCCCCAAGGCAGCACGCGGTCGATGCCAACTCGGGAAAAAACGGCAATCAGCGGGTCAAGGTCGGCGGACGGCAGCCAGAGGTCGAGGTCGGAGTGCTCGCGTGTCTGCTCGCCCAACAGCGCGTCCATAGCCCAGCCACCACCAATGCAGGCCCGCACTCCGTGAGAATCAAGCGCCGAGATTACCGACAGTGCCGACTCAGCCGTCATGCAGTGCATGTTCATCCGCCTTCCCGATCTCCTCGTAGGTCTGACTGGAGCGATGATGCAGCAGCATCGGCGCTGACCGCACGACCCTCTCAGGCATCAGGCCGCCTCACCCAGAGCGCCTCAAGCCGCGACGACCTCATCGACAAGCTGGAGAGCGTGCGTGATCGACCACAACGCCACCAGCCGGCCTGGCGAACCTGTTGGCGAATGCGGCTTTGCCGTGAACCCGGTCTTGGCGCACCTCTTGCTTCGTTGAGCTTGTCGCCGGGTCAACGAGAACCCGGCAGTGGCCGCCGATGACAGTGCAGACGCGCTCCAGAGCCGCAGAACACGCTAACGGACCGGCTGAATGTTTCTTGGTGTGTCGGGGAGTGGCGGCCCAGCGTCTGTGGAAGGACTGAGCCATGAGCACTGCTGCAAGAGCATTCCTAGAGGGTGGGCCGGATGAGCTGCCGGAGCGGATCGTTCCGATCATTCCGCCAGGCGTTGAGCTGAAAATTCCGTTCCGTGGCGGGTATGAGCACTTCAAGGTCACATCGCGCCATCGGGAATCCGAAGAAGGCCGGCTGGTGGTCTACGAGTGGTGGGAGAGGACAGAAATCGCCGAGTAGTCCAGGTCGGATACCAGGGGACTGGGAAGCTGGTTGTCTTCTGTCCTGATGGTGGACCTCCACCTGCGGACCATCGAACCCGGTGTCGGTCAGCTCCAGAGGTGAAGGGGTCTTCGAGGTCGTACTCGCCCAGACCCCGATCGTCCTCGGGGCGGTAGTAGCCAGCTCCGCTCACGCGCATCACCAGCTCGATACGCTGCCACTCGGCCGACTCAACGTCCAGGATGCGCACGTGGCTCTCGGCGTCGTAGTCGTCCAGGGCCCAGGCGGCCACCTCGCGCTGGAGAACGCCGCCCCCTGCGACCGGATGCCGAGGACGGTCCGCACCATCCCTCGCAGATGGCTCCACCTGCCATAGGGGTGGAACCCTCCATGACACGGCGTGGTCGCCGTCCCGGCAGCGTCGCCTCGCGGTGAAGCCAGGGCCGTGAGCATCAGCAGCGAGCACCCGGTCAACGTCGATCAGATCCACCGGGCCCTGGTGGCCATGGGCACTGAACCGGTCCTCGATCCGGAGTTGTGGCCCCAGGGCCCGCAGGAGGACAACCGTCTTCGGCTGCTCGGTGCACTGCTGGCCAAGGCGGAGCTGGATACCACCGCCGCGACCCGGATGGCGGACGAACAGATGGAGGACGTCGCCGAAACAGTGGCCGGATGGGCCGAGCACGTGGGACCCGACCCTGATCTCTCGGCCAACGCGCTGTCCAACCGGCTGGAACGCACCGCGATGTAGCCCATGGGCGGAAACGAGGACACTCCCCCGGGCCGGGCGGCATCCTTCATGGCGACGGTGCGGGCTCCGCGCGCGCCAAGCCATGACGCCGTCAGCCGAACGGCCACCCACCCGGATTTTCCCCGCCCAGGGCGGGATAAGCCCGGGCCGACTACGGTCGCCGCGGCGGACCCGTTCGGCGCCCGCCTTCGCTCTCAGCGCGGTGAAGTGGAAGGCGTACGGCAGGCCCTTGGCCGGGCGGAGGCATCCGTCATCGGGATCCTGCAGGGCATCCATGGCCTGCGCATCGCCATCGGCGACGCGCAGGAGGAGCCAGAGGACTGAGAGGGAGTACTGACGGGTCGGCCTGCTCAGGCGGGGGCCCGTCTGCACTCCCCGACAGGGCGCCTGAAGTCCCCTGCGGGTCCGTCAAGGCCTGGGCAGCGGCAGGCCGGGCAGCTGCGGGTGCCGCAAGTGCTGCCTGCCGTCGTAGACGTGCAGGGTGAACGTCTCGGGCTTGGGTCGGCCCGCCTCGTCGTACGCGCTCAGCACCTACTCGATCCTCTCCCACGGCTTCACCGGGCCCCCTCGCGCACCTCCCAACGCCCCTCGATAGGGGTGAGGGTGGCAGCTGGCTTTGTCCATGAGCACGGGCTCTGGTCCACTTCGTGTGGTCGCGTGCACAGGATGACTGTTGATCTTCGCCTGATGGTGGTTCTAGTGGTCGTAGGCGGTCAGTGCGCGCATGACCGGCCGGCCACACATGAACCTGGCTCCCCTCATCAGGCCCCCTGGAATCGATAATCTAGGCTGGCGCGGTGACTGATGAGCAGGAGCGGGTGCAGCCGTCGGGAGTGTGGGCCACGGCGGTGGGGGTGGCCAGGGTGCGGGCGCTGGAGACCGAGCGGGAGAACGCGCTGTTCCGCGACCCACTGGCACAGGCCTTCGCCACCGCCGGCGGCCTGTGGCCCTCCTCGCCGCCGCCCGATGACGAGGCCGCGCGACGCCGCCGGCTGGCCGTGTCGTTCTCCATCGTCATCAGGACGAAGTTCCTCGACGACCTGTTGCAGCAGGCCTCCGCGTCCGGGGTCCGGCAGGTCGTGCTGCTCGGCGCCGGCATGGACAGCCGGGCCTTCCGGATGGACTGGCCCGAGGGCACCCGGCTGTTCGAGGTCGACACCGCCGCGCCACTGGACTTCAAGGCTTCGGTGCTGCGCCAGGAGCGGGCCGTCGCGCGCTGCGAGCGGATCACCGTCGCGGTGGATCTGCGTGAGGACTGGCCAGGCGCGCTGGCCGCCGCAGGGCACGACCCGGCCGTGCCGACCGCGTGGATCGCCGAAGGACTACTGATCTATCTGCCCGAGGACGCGGTGGAGCTGCTGTTGGCCCGGATCAGCGCGCAGTCGGCGGCAGGCAGTCGGATGGGGCTGACATTGGGCTCGCGCGGCGTGATCGAGCGCTTCGGCGCGGACGCCGTACCGGGATCGGCGGCGTCCCTGTGGGTCTCGGAGATGCCCGACGACCCGGTGGGCTGGCTGGCCGGGCACGGCTGGGAGGCCGACAGCCACACCCTGCGCGAGCGCGCTGCCGCCTACGGCCGCCCGATCAGTACCCTGCCGCAGCGCGAGGAGCGGCCCGGCGGACTGATCTCTGCGGTCCGCCGGTAGAGCGCCTCCCGGTTCCCTGGATGATCGATTCCAAGGGGGCCCGATGAGTGGAGCCAGGTTCATGTGCGGCCAGCCAGCCATGCGCGCACTGACCGCCTACGACCACTGAAGTCCGCCCGAAAATCGTCTGGCTGGACGGTGGTGTGGTCGACAGTCCTTCGCCGTGAACGAAGTGCTGCCGCAGTTGAACGAGCTGCTGTTTTCCTCGGTCGAGGGCGTGTTGGTGGCATCGGTCGAGGTGATCGACACGGTCGTCCGGGTCGAGGCCCGTACGACCGCGGGGCGGGCGGCCTGTCCGGGGTGCGGGTGCTCGGGGCGAATACACGGCTCCTACCTGCGATTTCCTCGTGATCCGCCGACGGCGGGCAAGTTCGTCGTGGTGTCGTTGCGGGTGCGGAGGTTCGTCTGCGAGGAGGAATCCTGCGAGCGCATGACCTTCGCCGAGCAAGTACCCGGTCTCACCCGCAGGTTCGGGCGACGGACCGAGCGGCTGCGGCCGACGCTGGTGTCGGTCGGCCGGTCTTGCTCTTGCGGGCCGGGCCGGCGCCCGGATGACGGACGCCTTCAAGGTTCCGGTCAGCCGGAACACCCTGTTGAGGCTGATCGCCTCGCTTCCGGACCCCGCCACCGCAGTACCCCGCGTGGTCGGCGTGGACGAGTACGCCCAGCGCAAGGGCCGTGTCTACGGAACCGTGCTCGTCGACGTCGAGACACGTCGCCCGGTCGACCTCCCTCCCGATCGGGAGGCGGACACGCTCGCGGTCTGGCTCGCCGAGCGGCCCGGCATCGAGATCGTCTGCCGTGACCGGGCGCCTTTCTTCGCCGAAGGTGCCACCCGCAGCGCCCCGCAAGCCCTCCAGGTCGCCGACCGATGGCATCTCTGGCACAACCTGGGCGAAGCCGCCGAGAAGTGCGTCTACCGGCATCGTGGCTGCTCGCGTCCCACGCCGGCCCGGCCTGAGGAACCGCAGGAAGAGGCGGAGCCAGCTGCGTCGCCCTGGCCGACAGGGCACCGGTTCACCGAACGCACCCGCGCCAAGCACACCACCATCCACGTTCTCCTCGCCGCCGGGCACGGCAGGCGGTCCATCGCCCGGCAGCTCGGGATGACCCTCAACACGATCTTGCGTTTCTCCCGTGCCGCTACTGCGGAGGAGATGTTCACCGGGCAGTGGCAAAGCCGTGCGACCGGGCTCGATGACTACAAGCCCTACCTCGATCCGCGTTGGCAGGAAGGCTGCATCAACGCCTGGAAACTGTGCGAGGAGATCAGGGAACAGGGCTATCCCCGCGGCTACGCCAGTGTCCGTGCCTACGTCAGCAGGACGCTTCGCGGCAAACCCCAACCGGTCGGCCCCCGCCCGCCGTCGGCCCGGGCCGTTACGCGCTGGATCCTCACCCACCCCGACGCCCCACCCGAAGGCGACCGGCTCCAGCTCAAAGCCGTCCTGGCCAATTGCCCCGAGCTGACGGCACTTGCCGAGCACGCGCGCTCCTTCGGGCACATGGTCGCTCACCTCCAGGGCGACCAGTTGCCGACCTGGATCGAAGCGGCTACCTCCACCACCGAACTGGCCAGCCTCCGGAGCTTCGCCCAACACCTCGAACGCGACCTCGACGCCGTCACCGCGGGCCTCGGACTGCCCTGGAACTCCGGCGTCGTGGAGGGTCATGTCAACCGGATCAAGATGCTCAAGCGCCAGATGTTCGGCCGCGCAGGATTCGAGCTCCTGCGCACACGAGTCCTGTTGGCGTAACCGAGAGTCACGCGACCACACGAAGTGGACCAGAGCCTGACCAGGAGCAGCGCATGTCGATGAGTTCTTGTCCTTCGACGGCAAAGTCAGCCGCCTTGTCAACGAAGTCAGTCCGGTCAGCGCCAACGGGTCGAGGGCGGTCTCAGGTCGAACTAGCTGGTGGGACGCTTAAGGAAGGTCGGTACGACATGGCCGCTCCGGTCGGCTTGGGTGGCCATTCAGCCTGGTGGGGTGGTCACCACCACACGAGTACATAGCCGGCGCTGCCGCTCTTGCCGTTGTTCCGCTGCTTGTCGCCAGGACCGCCCGCGCCGCCGCCTCCGCCCCCTCCGGCACCGATGAGGAAGAACTCGAACTTGTCCACGCCAGCAAGCAACTTGACCGTGAAGTAGCCCGGTTTGTCGAAGACCTGGGTGGGTGCTGCCTGCGCAGGTGTGGCGCTCAGCCCGCTACTCAGCAGGGCGAACGTGATGGCCGCCCCGCCGGCTTTCCACTGCTTCAGTGTCCGTTGCCAATGAATCCAGTCCGCTTGTCACCGAACCCAGCCGTCAGGGCGGGGCGCGGACAGGGTTCCCGAGCACATCGGCTCGGAATATGACGGTGGTTCCGCCGCGCGGCTGATCACAAGGCGCAGCTTTCATCCCCATCGAGGGAGCTGCCCGCCACCTTGTCGCCGACCGTCTCGATATCAGCGGCGCCCGCTGGGACCTGGACGGCGCCGAAGCCGTCCTGAAACTCAGCGCGTTGACCGCTAACGGCGACCTCGACGCCTACTGGGAATATCATCTCGCCCGGGAACATCAACGTCTCTGCCCAGCCTGCGGCCAGGGAGAATACGCCCTCACGGCCTGACGGCCCTCTCACTCTGATCGAACCGCACGCCTGGGTCAGCCTGCCAGTTGGGCGAGGGCCAGCGCGTGTGCGTGGTCGAGGGAGTCGGCAGCAGCGCAAGGGATGTCCGGCTGCACACCGGTGCCCTCCCAGTTCGTGCCGGAGACGGGGTTGATGGCGCGGCCGACGGGGATGGTGGCTTCCAGGTGTGGGTGCACGGTCCAGCCGTTGCACGGGTGTGCGCCGCCGCGGGTGGGCTCGCCGACGACAACGGCGCGGCCGAGCTGCTGGAGGTCGTACGCCAGCTCTTCAGCGGCAGAGAAGGTGCTGTCGCTGGAGAGCACATACAACGGCTTGCTGCCACCGAAGCACGCGCCGGGAACGTGCGGCAGGCTCCAGGATTGTTCGCTGCGCTCGCCGCCGCGCCAGTGCATGGTGTTGAGGTGGGTGCGCTTGTCCAGGAGGTAACTGCAGACGAAGGCGACCGTGTCCGGGTCGCCACCCCGGTTGGCGCGAAGGTCCACGATCAGCGCCTGGGCGCGGGAGGCCAGGGTGAGCGCGGCGCCCAGCGGTTGGGCGGCCCACTCCAGCGGAAACAGCATCGGTGCCAGCTCCACCACGGCGACCCCTCCGTCGAGCAACTCCACCCGGGGCGCACCGCCCAGCGAGGTGTCGAAGTCCCGGCGCATGGCGTCCAGGGTGGCCACCCCCTGCTTCGGGGACACCGGGTCCGCGTGGTGCTTCAGCCTCAGGTGCCGGTCGCCGTTGACGGACTGCAGGTCCGCGGTGACCAGACGGGCGAGCTCCTCCGCGTCGTCGACGTCGTAGGTGCCCTCGGCGAGGCGTCGTTGCAGCAGGACGGCGAGCTCCTCGGCTTTCTCGGGGAAAACGTAATGCTCGGTCAGGAGCCGGGCTGTCTCGTCGATGACAGGGGCAGGCCGAAGCTTCGTCAGAGTCGTCATGGCAGGAAGTAGAGCACCGCCCTTGCGAGAGCGTCAAAGAGTTTAGACACTTTCCGTATGCGTGATCAGCCTTCCCACCTGCCGCCTCCTGAGGACGTCCTGGAGATCGGTGCGCCTGAGCAGTTCGCGGCGCTCGCCCACCCATTGCGTCAGCGGTTGCTCTTCGCCCTGGGCCAACAGCCTGCCACCATCAGCCGGCTTGCGGCGCAGCTCGACGCGAAGAAGGGCAACGTGGCCCACCACCTCAAAGTGCTCCGCGAAGCCGGGCTGGTCCATATCGCCGAGACCCGCCAGGTCCGCGGCGGCACCGAGCAGTACTACCAGCGCACGGCCCGCCACATGATCGTCGCCGAACCCCAGGCGGCAGGCATCGCCGCGATGCTCGCCGCGGTCGCCCAGGAACTGGACCGCTCACCCGCCGAGACGCACCTGACACTGCGTCACCTGCGTCTCAGCCCCGCGAAGGCAAGACAACTCGGCGAAGCCCTTGCCCAACTGGTCGACGAGGCCGAGGAAAATGCAGAGGACCAGCCCGTGCACGGCGTGTTGGTGGCGCTCTACCAGCAGGCTCAGCCGACCAGCACCACCAGTTCCGCCTAGCCACACCAACCTCACGAGACAGCACACCTAGCTCACCCGAGACGAGCCGCACCCAACCGAGTTGGCGGACAGCTCGAAGACGGAGCTCTTGTCGATCAAGGATCATGGCCGTCCCGCAGCATCAACGAACTGCACCTCGACCATGCCGAGAAGCGGCTCGCCACTCGCCCAGCGAACCGCGGCACTCGTCCAGGAGTTGGCATGACGCCCCTCCATGCCAACCACCGCATCACCGCGAAACCCCGCAAACCTTCCCCAGGCGGATGGTTGCGATGAGTGTATGCATCGATGCGCAGGGTAGTCATCGTGCGGGGGTGGGGATGTAGATGGAGCGAGTCAGGCTGCGTCTGGACGGTGTGCGCAAGTCCTATGGCAGGCGGCAGGTGCTGTGCGGCGTTTCGCTGGACGTGGCTTCGGCTGCCCTGGTGGGTGTGGTGGGGGAGAACGGGTCGGGCAAAACCACTCTGCTGCGCATCGCTTGCGGCGAGCTCGCCCCCGACGCGGGCGCGGTGGAACGGGCGGGACGGGTGGGGTACTGCCCCCAGCACCCGGTGGTCAACGACACCCTCACTGTGGATCAGCATCTGCAGTACTTCCGGGTCGCCTACAAGCTTGCTTCCACGGAGCGCGCGGACGAACTGCTGGAGACGCTCGGCCTGGAGCGGTGCCGCGATCAGCGCGTGGGGGTGCTCAGCGGCGGGAACCGGCAAAAGCTGAACCTCACCCTGGCGCTGATGCACGATCCGCCGCTGCTCGTGCTGGACGAGCCCTATCAGGGCTTCGACTGGGACACGTATCTGCGCTTCTGGGAGATAGTCGAGGGGCTGCGGAGGGCCGGGCGCGCCGTGCTGGTCGTCTCGCATCTGGCCCACGACGTGGCACGGTTCGACGCGGTGGGCCACCTTCGGGAGGGCCGACTTGCGCTTTGGGGAACCAGGGGCGGGCGTGGCGGGGGGCGCGTCATGACAAGGGGCGTCATGGCTTGGCGCGGGGAAGCCCTCGGCACCGCGCTGTGGTTCACCCTCGTCGGCCACTCCCGCAACCGGCTGGCCATGGCGCTGGCACTGTTCTTCGTGCCGCTGTGGATCTGGCTGGTGCGCAGCGTCGCCTACGCCGTCCCCATGCGATTTCGGCTCAATTCCGTCGGACATGACGTCGTGCTCGGTGCCAACCACCTCAACCAGGTCTCGGCGCCCTGAACGCAGTCACGGTGATCACCGGATTCATGATGTTCCTCGCCACCTTCAAGGCGGGGGAGCTGGACCGGCGGCTGGTCCTGGCCGGTTATCCCCGGGCGCAGCTCCTGCTGGCCAAGATCGTTGCACTCGGGCTGGTGGCGGCTCTGCTGGCGCTCTACGCGACGGTGCTGCTCGGACTGTCGTGGCCCGTGCGGCAGTTCTGGCCGCTGGCGGCCAGCGTGTATGCCGCCGAGCTGGTCTACGGGGGGATCGGGATCATGCTCGGTGCGCTGCTGCGCGGCGAGTTGGAGGGCATGTTCGCCGTGATCATGACGAGCATCGTCGACCTGGGCCTGCAAAGTCCGGCTCTCAACCCGCTCGCGAACCAGCCCGGGCTCTGGGCGCTGCCGATGTACGGGCCGATGCAGGTGGCGATCGCGGCCGCCTTCACCGGCGAACGGCCGTGGGGATACCTGCTGTTCGGCCTCGTGTGGTTCGCGGCGACCTCGGCGGTTGGTCTGTCGGTCTTCTGCGCACGCACGCGCACCCACGGCCGGACCGGGCCGATCCGGCAGGACGGGGTGCCGACGACCGGGACAGCGAGGGGAATATGACAAAGCGGTGGTATCTCCACGCGCACCTGCGCACGGCCTCCGGGGCCACGTACGCCCTGGCGATCGCCTTTCTGCTGCACGAGGACACGCAGGGGAACACGGACGGACCGGCCGAGCCCGAGCACTGCCTCACCTACGCCCTGACCGACCTGGCGACCGGTGCACGCCGGGTCCGCTCCTGGATGGACCGGCCCTACTGGCACGGTATCCGCAGGGAGATCGACGGCGACCTGGCGCTGGATCCCCGTGTCCGGGCGGCCCTCCTGGACCTGCCCGCCGACCGGCCCGTACGGCCCGACCGGCTCATGGACGAGGCGATCAGTGCAGACATGGACGGGCCGCGCTTTGGCTTCGGGGATGTCGCCACGCTGCGGCAGGACGGCGAGGGTGCCTTCCACCTCCTGCTGCGCGACGGCGTACACGCCCGGTTGTGCCTGAGGCCGGGGAAGCCGGCCATCACACAACAGCACCGTCCGGGGCGGCCCAGGGTCCGCTTCCACGATGGGAGCGAGGCGGTGACTCTCGTGTTCTCTCCCCGGTTGTCGGCCGTCGGCACGCTGCGCCCCCACGGCTCCGCAGCGGTTCCTGTCACCGGGGAGGCATGGTCCGAGCAGTCATGGACCGGAGCCTGGCACCGGGCGCGGCGTGGACCCGACGTCCCGGATCGTGCCTGGGTTTGGGCTGGTCTTCAGCTCGACAACGGCTGGGAACTCAGCGTGTTCGAAGGCCGATCCGTCTCTCCCGCCGGGCGCACCACCGACGCCTGTGACGTCATGGCGACGGCCGTGGCACCGGACGGCTCCGCAACCCACCACCGCTGTACCTGGCGCGGCGACCACAGCTGGACGTCGCTGACCTCCCTGAACACCTACCCGACCAGCGGCCTGCTGACGGTGCCGGAGCTGGGGGCGGAAGTCACGCTGCGCGCCGCCAAAGGCGCGCACGAGATCCTCACCCTGGCGAGGGGCCGCGCCTATCGGGAGGGCCCGGTCACCGTCCAAGGCACCATGGACACCCGTCCGGTGACCGGCCAGGGGTATCTGGAGGTCCTGCCCCCCAACACCATCGCGGACTTCGAGCGGTACATAGGCCGGGCCACGGCCATCACGGCCGGCGCGATGACGGCCGTCGACCCCGTCGACCCCGGTGACCGGCAGGCGATCGGCTTGCTGTCCGGCACCGACGAGGAGCCCGTCCCGCTCGACACCGGGACGCAGCAGCGGCTGCACGCGGCACTCGCGGCTCCGGTGAGACATCTGCTGGACAACCCCGGGCGCTCATGGCGGGCCTACGCGACCTCGGTCGTGTTCTGCCTGCTGGGCCACGATCCCGAACCGTATCTGCCCCTCGCCGCCATGACCGAAGTGCTGCACACCGGCTCGCTCATCGTCGACGACATCGAGGACGGCTCGCCCCTGCGACGCGGCAGGCCGGCCGCACACCGGGTGTTCGGCATCCCCGTCACCATCAACGCCGGCACGGCCGCCTACTTCACCTTCGACGCCTTCCTGCGGCAGCTGCCGGCCCTGGACTCCGCCACGACCCTGCGCCTGTACCGGTTGTACCTCTCGGCCCTCCGTGCCTCCCACGCAGGCCAGGCGCTGGACATCACCGGCCTGGACTCCGTGCTGGCACAGGCCGTCACCGACGGTCGCAACGCTCTGCTGCTCGACTGCATCCGCACCGTCCACCGGTTGAAGTCCGGTGTGCCGGTGCGGCGCTTCGCCGAGGCTGCCGCCCTGCTCGCCAGGGCCGAGGAGGAGAAGATCCGCGCGATCGGCGACTACTTCGAGGCCGTGGGCACCTCCTACCAGGCCAGCGACGACATCGCCGATCTCCGGGGCTGCGGCACCCTCACCGACCACCGTGCCGGCCGGTCGGCCAAGCTCCCCGCCGAGGACCTGCGCGCCTGCAAGGCAACACTGCCCGTGGCCCACGCGCTCGGTCTGCTCGGCAGTAGGGAGCGCCAGAACATCTATGCCGTCATGCGCGCCGGTACCGGCGCGACGGGCATCGACGCGATCGTCACGCTGCTGTACGAGTGCGGAGCCGTGCAGGCATGCCTCGACGACACCCGACGGGCCCTCGACGCGGCCTGGGGTGCCCTGGACGGCTTGCTGGCGCCTAGCTGGCACAAGGCCATGTGCCGTGCGCTGGGCTGGTACGCGGCGCAGCGGGAATACGACCCGGTCGCTCCCTTGTCCGGAGTGCAGCCATGACGGCCGTATGCGGGAGCCGGCGCATCGACATCGTCGCCGTGGGGTCGCGGGGCGACACCCAGCCGTATGTCGCGCTCGGTATCGGGCTGGCACGGCGCGGCCACCGGGTGCGCATGGTGGTGCCCCGCCGCTACGCGAGCCTGCTCCAGGGCACGGAACTGCCCTGGGAACCCGTCGACTTCGACGCCCAGTCCCTGTTCACCACGGACGAAGGGCAACGCTGGCAGACCACGGGATCCAACGTGCTGGGCTTCGCCAGGATGGGCGGACACCTCTCCCTGCCACTGAAGGACCTCCTGCTCGGCCAATTGACGGCCGCCATGCGGGACGCAGCCGACGCGGTCGTCTTCTCCCCCTTCGCGTTCCCTGCCTACAGCCTCGCCGAGCGGGACGGCATCCCCGCTGTGCTGGCCTCGTTCATGCCGTTCGAACCCACGCGTCACTTCCCGCCCCTGGCACTTCCCCGCTCACTCGGTCCGGCCGGAAATCTGCTCGGCCACCTCCTCCTGGAGGAAGCCATCTGGCTCCTGGCACGCCGTCACATCAACGACTGGCGCAAGCACACCCTTGGCCTTGCTCCGATCCCGTTCACCGGGCCGCGCGGCCTGGTCCGGCGAACCCCCATGCCCACGGTCCACTGCTACAGCCAGGCCGTACTGCCTCGCCCTCCAGACTGGCCGGACTGCGTGGACGTCACCGGCTACTGGCTCCTGGACCCCCCGCCGGACTGGGCGCCCCCGACCGCGCTCGCCTCCTTTCTCGCCGAGGGCCCGCCGCCGGTCTACGTCGGCTTCGGCAGCATGGTCCCAGCCGACCCGGCCACCACCTTCCACCTGGTACGGGCAGCGCTGCGCCGTGCCGGGGCACGCGGCGTCTACCTGGGCGACCCGGCCGTACATCCGTGCGACGAGACCGTCCACGTCGTGCAGGACGTCCCGCACACCTGGCTCTTCCCCCCACATGGCCGCCGTGGTGCACCACGGCGGCTCCAGCACCCTCGGCGCCGGACTGCCGACCGTCGTCTGTCCGCACTTCCTCGACCAGCCCATGTGGGGAGCCCGGATCCACGCACTGGGCGCGGGGCCCCGCCCCCTCCCGGCCCGCAAGCTCACCGCGACCTCGCTCGGCGACGCCATCACCACCGCCCTGCACGACCGCCGGATGCGGGAGACAGCCGTGCGGCTCGGCGAACAGATCCGGGCGGAATCGGGCGTAGAGAGCGCCTGCCAAGCCATCGAGGCACACATAGCAGCGCATTCGGCCGGCCCCCGCCCCTGAAGCACCCGGAGGACACAGTGGGACGACCTCCGCGAGCCGTGGTGGCCGGCGGCGCGGGATTTCTGGGCTCGCACCTGTGCGAACGCCTCCTCGCCGAGGGATACGAGGTCCTCTGCCTGGACAACATGAGCACGGGCAGCGCGGACAACGTCCAGCACCTGCGGGCCGACACCCGGTTCCGCTGCGCCCACGTGGACGTCACCGAGCCCCCACCCGACGTCGGGCACGTCGACGCCGTGCTGCACCTGGCCTCCCCCGCCTCGCCCCGGGCGTACCTGCGCAGGCCGGTCGAGACCCTGTGTGCCGGCTCCTCGGGCACACGTAACTTGTTGGAGCTGGCGCGGCGGAACGCGGCGAGCTTCCTGTTCGCCTCTACGAGCGAGGTATACGGCGACCCGCTGGTCCACCCCCAGCCCGAGAGCTACTGGGGCAACGTCAACCCCATCGGCCCACGCAGTGTCTACGACGAGGCCAAGTGGTTCGGCGAGGCCCTCACCGTGGCCTACCGCAGGGCCTACGCATCGGACACGGCGATCGTGAGGATCTTCAACTGCTACGGACCGCGCATGCGCCCGGACGACGGCCGTATGATCCCGGCCTTCGTCACCCAGGCGCTGCGTGGCGTACCCATCACCGTGCAGGGAGACGGCGGGCAGACCCGATCACTGTGCTACGTGGACGACACCGTCGACGGCATGGTCCGGCTCCTGCGCTCCAGCCACGCCGGCCCGGTCAACATCGGGAGCCCGCGGGAACTCAGTGTGCTGAGCATCGCGGAAACGGTCCGTGCCCTGGCCGGCTCGTCGTCGCCGATCGTCTTCGATCCACCGATGCCCGACGATCCGAGAGTCCGCTGTCCGGACATCGCCCTCGCACGCACGCTGCTGCACTGGGAACCACGGGTGCCTCTCGAAGAAGGGCTAACCTGCGCCCTGCGCTGGTTCCGCGCGGCAGCAAGACCAGGGGACGACTGCTGAACCGCCTTCGTGGAGCGACCTGCTCACCCACCCGTGACTACCGCACCGAAATGCACCACCGCTTCACCACCTGGCGCCAGGTCACCGGCTGCGCAGCCACCGTCTGACGACAACATGAATCCCGCCCCCCCAGCACACCTCAACTCCCCATCAGGCACCATACGTTGACAGAGCCGCAGCGGATGTTCGGACGGGCTGCTGAACTGTCCTCACGGTGACGGCTCGGGCGGCCAGGCCGTGGGTGACAGCACGCCGAGTACGTACGCCTTGGCCACCAGCGCCGTCCGGTTCGGCACATCCAGGCGCCGCCCCATCCGTACGAGGTGGTAGTTGACGCCGTCGGCGCTGAGGCCGACCGTGCGGTCGATCACCGATGTGGTGCGGCCTGCGGCGACCAGCGCCAGGATGCGGGCCTCCTGCGGGGTGAGCCGGTACACGGGGCCTTCGTCGGGGGCGGGCCGCTCCTCGTCGACGCGCAGGATGGCGAGCAACGGCGACGGCCCACCGCCGGGGTCGCTGACCGGCTCGACCATGAGCTGTCCCTCGTACGACGCACCGCGCGCCGCCCAGCACACCCGCAGGGGATAACGGGAGCGCCGCCCTGTCTTCAACGCCGCCTCCAGCGTGGCCAGTTGGGCATCGTCGGCGGGGCTGAACAGGTCCAGAAGGTGACGGCCAGAAGGTGACGGCCCGTCAGGCGGCTCGGCGTCAGGCCCCAGAGCGCCGCCAGGGCGGGAACGCGCAGCTCAGCCGCCGCATGATCAAACCTCGCTCTTCCATGCCATCCAGGAGCGTAGCCGTCTCCGCTACCCGGGGCGGGATCGTCGGCAGTGGTCCCAACATGAATGAGAATTGACCGCGTGGTGCCAAGAAGCTTGGCAAAACGGTCCCAACAAGCATGTCACGCACGCTCGGAACGGCCAGATCACCACGTCTTATCGGTTCCAACTACCGTGTCACGGCTCAGCACCTGGCCCCTCCGAGGCAGGGGCTCCGCACCGTGTCGTGGCGATCTGGGGCTCGTTGTTCGGGATATGACTGGCTTCTCCCATGTGCACCGCTGGCTGTCGTCTTCGGCCCGTCGGGGCGTTCACGCTAGGCGCCCTCGGTCCGCCCTGGTCCTCTGCTCGCTGTCCGCCGTTCTCATCGGCGCAGGCGCAGCGACCGCCGAATCCCCTGTAGCCTCTCAGGCGCCACACACAGCCCACTACGTCGCCCTCGGAGACTCCTACGCCTCGGGCCTCGGAGCAGGCAGCTATGACAGCGACAGTGGCTCCTGCAAGCGCAGCATCAGGTCCTACCCGGCCCTGTGGAGCGCCGCGCACCGACCGGCGTCCTTTGCCTTCACTGCCTGCTCCGGCGCCAGCACCGGTGATGTCGTCAGCGGTCAACTGGGGCCGCTGAACAGTTCTACGGATCTGGTGAGCATCACTGTCGGCGCCAACGACGCCGGATTCGTCGACACCATGACGACCTGCAGCCTCCAGGGCGAGAGCGCCTGCCTGGCGCGCATCGACCAAGCCCGCACGTACATCAAGAACACGCTCCCCGGAAAGCTCGACGCGGTCTACGCCGCGGTCCGCAACAAGGCTCCCCACGCTCACGTTGTCGTCTTGGGATATCCCCACCTCTACAAGCTCAACGGCTCCTGCATCGAGGGACTCACCGAGAAGTCACGTGCCGCCGTGGACGCCGCCGCCGACGACCTCAACGGCGTCACTGCCAGGCGCGCCGCTGGCCACAGGTTCGCCTTCGGCGACGTCAACGCGACGTTCGCCGACCACGAACTCTGCTCCGGTTCCCCCTGGCTCCACAGCGTCACCTACCCGCTGGACGAGTCCTATCACCCCACGGCCGCAGGCCAGGCGGACGGCTACCTTCCGGTCCTCGGCACTGCCGCATAGAAACCGGCACCGGCTCGCACACCGACCCGGCAACCTCCCCGCTTGGCGGGTGGCCCCGCGTGGGCCGGGCGATCCTGAGCGCCTTGGTCGGCGAAACCCGCCGACCAAGCCGCTCGGTCACACCTGGCTGCCGTCGGACACGGCGATGATGCCGTCGCCCCCCGCTGACCGGGACCATCGCCGGACTCGCCAGCAGGCACCGTGGCCGGCCGCCTTCTGCGGAGCGTGCTTAGCGCCGGCCGCCCCCGCGCGGTGCAGCAGGGGCACGATCCGCACCACGGGCGGCCGGCTCCGGTGGGTGGGCCCCCAGGGGGTCCCCGCCACGATCCGTCCACTCCTGCGGCAACGTCACACTCCAGCTCGCGCCGCACGCGCATACGAACACCAGCGCACCGCTCCGGCGCTTGACAAACCGATCAGCCGACTGGCTTCGGCATCCCCGCACCCCGCACCCCGCATGAAGTGCAAGGATTCAGTGAAAGGTGGCTGTCCACGGCGGGCGATCGTGATGATCTTCCGGCTGGAAGCGGGACAGGGGACAACCCCACAGGCCAAGTCACCGACGGCCATGGACTTCGAGGCTTGCGCGTAGGGCGCTCTCCAACGCCCCTTCGATCCAGGCCGGTTTGAGGCTGGTGTGCTCGCCGGCAAAGTGGACCCGGCCTTCGACGGTGCGGGCGCTCGCGTGGTGCTCGTGAAGCTGTCCGGGCGTGAAGATGACCGCCTCCCCCAGCGCATAACGGGCCCTGGCCCATGACTGCGTGGCGCCCACACCGGTGAACTCCCGGTAGACCTGCGGCCCGAACATCTTCGCCATGTTGTCGAGCGCGAAGGCATACCGTTCACCGTCGGTGAGGGAGTCCCACCGCATGGCGTCATCAGACCACGTGTACGAGGCGAGGACCACTCCTCCCCTGGATCCCTCCACCAGAGAGGGAAAGTAGGTGAACCGGTTCGGGCTGTCGGAAACGCATCCGCCGCCGGTGAAACCCTGCGGGCCTCGCTCCCAGAACCGGTTCTTGAACTCCAGCAGCACCTTCGTCGCCGAGTCGTAGTGGAGCTCGATGACGGCCCGGCGCTTCGGGTACGACAAGGCGGGCTCGAACTCACAGAACCGCACCGCCGAGAACGGCGCGGTAATGATGGCGTAGTCGCCTTCGAACACCTGCTGGGGCGGCCGGGGAGCGCCGTCGCACGAATCCTCGGTACCGGACTCGGCCGTCGTCTCGATCCGCACTCCCCGCGTCGTCTGCGTCAGCTTGGTCATCCGGCGGTTGTACCGGATGGTTCCTTTCAGGCGGGCGGCGAGAGCGTCGGTGAGTGACGCGGTGCCGCCTTCCAACTCCCAGTAGCGGGACGACGGGTTGATGATGGCCCGGTCGAACAGCGCGTTCATCAGGGAGTAGTGGAGGCGCGACGTCTGGTTCTCCAGGGTGCCTGCCGCCTCGATCCGGGCCAGGTCCCAGCCCGCGTACTCCGCCAGATATCGGTGGACGGAATAGTCGTCGAAATCGTGGATGACCTTCGCCCACGCGGCGACCTGCTCATCGATCGTGCCGTGTTGCGCGACCGTCACCGGCGCGAATGCCTTGTCCAGCGTCTGCGACATGGTGGTGGGGACCGACGTTCCGAAGGAGCCGTTGACTTGCTGCGGTGACCTGACGTACTCGCCGCGGGTCACTTGGACTCCGTTGACCCGGATGAGGCTGCGCTGCATCGCCGCAGGCGCGGTGAACTTGGTGGGCGCGCCGTTGGTCCACCGCTGGCCGGTGAAGGAGGTGTGGACCACTGGTGGAACGGTTCCGGTGCCGCGCGCGCCGGGGGCCACGTCCGCGTTGTAGAACAGGTGGCGCTTGATGCGGAGTTTGTCGGCGAGCGCCAGTACCAGTGGGTGGAAGTCCGGCAGCCGCATGGCCCCCGCCTCCGCGTGGAGACTTTTGTCGGAGAACACTCCACGGAAGGTCTTGATGCGGCCTCCGGCCCGGTTGGCGTTGGCTTCCAGGATAGTGACGCGGTGTCCGGCTTCTTTCAGAAGGAGTGCGGTGACCATACCGGCGATTCCGGCACCCACCACGAGGATGTCGCGGGGTGTGGCTGTCCTGGGGAGCCCGTGGTCGATGAGGACGTTCAGGTAACGGAGTTTCAGGTCCTCGCCCCCGTCGCCCACCAGGAGGAGTTCGCGGGCGAGATCGTGGCTGGCATCGCTCACCCGGTCAGCCGCACGGGCGTCAGGCGCGGTCCCCAGCAAGGTCCCCGAGGCCGCGGCCCCAGCGGTCAACGCGGCGGCGGCGCCGATGAAACCACGACGCCCGACAGGGCGCTGAAATTGTTTTTTCACGACAGGGAATCTAGAAGAGCGGCGCCAGCGCTGTCAGCGCGAGGGGAAACGACGACGGGATATCGATGTAGCACGGCTTCGATCGATGGGCAGGACTTACGTTGTGATTCCGCGGCTCCCCGGTGTCCACGGGCGGTCCCCACGAATGAGTTAACTCACAGGAGTGACAGGCGAGTTGGCTCCGGCTGGCCGCCCGGTCCGTTCAAACACCGAAATCCGGCCGTCCTTTACGGGCTGCGCCGTCGGACCGGCGTTCCGTACCGCCAGCGTCAGGGATACGACCACTGCCGTCAGGCGTAACACCAGACGTACGTGCTTCGCGGGCAAGCGCTCACCGAAAGTCACCGTCCCGGCGATCAGCACATGCTGTTCCCCACAACAACCTGTGCAGGCACGAGAATTGCCGCGCGCGACGGTTGCAGGCCGATCTGCAGGGCGAACAACATGGCGGCGGAGAAGACACACACCAAGTAGGGGTAAAGAGTCAACAGCAGTAGGGCGAAGGCACGGTGCCCGTACTTCCCTGCAACCGCCGCGCATGCCTTCGCCAGCAGCCCCACCCCTCCGTCGTCGAGGTGGTCCTTGTGCAGCAGCCCTTCCGGATGGACGACCTCACGCATGTGCGGCTGGCCGCGTGGCAGGCGGGTAACCCTGCGCCTGCCGGAAATCCTGTCCGTGCAGGTCACTCCGCTCGCGGCTACGCCGCTGGGACGCGGGATGATCACCGCTTGCGCTGATCCGCTTCGCCTACTTGGCCATTACCCACGCCTTCACCGCGCTGCGGCTGCTGCCGATGAGCGACCGCGAAAGGATGTGGAGATCCTCGCCCTCCTGCGCCACCAGATGACCGTCCTTCAGCGGCAACTGAGCCCCGCCAACGGCGCTCCCCGAACCGATCACCGATCCGAACTGGATCGCCCACCTCGACATACACCGACACGACCGACTCGGTGGCATCATCCATGAGTACCAACATGCCGCCTGAACTGCAGAATGAGATTCTCGGCGATCGGCGTTGCCTCGCACCGCAAGGAGATCGCGGCCGCCTATCTGGTCCCTCGGGCCGCATCCGGTTTCAGCCCCCAAGACATCTGGGACGGCGCCGTGTTCGGACCCGACGACCCCATGCCCGGCATCTGTCATCCCAGGTGACAGGGTTACGAGAGGCTGAGTGACGGTCTCCGTGGCAAGGCCCTGTACGTTACGTTCCTGGAACTGTGGCTTCCACCACAGCGGACGTGATCTTGCCATGGTGAGATCGCCAGATGCTCGGCTTCCTCCTCCGACTCCTGCCCTTCTGGGTCCGCGAGCCGCTGCTCATCGCGGTCGGATCCGTTCTCGGCGTACGCATCATGTATCTCGCCGTCCGTGATCACGACCAGGTCGCGGCTGGTCTCGGCGCGGTGTTCCTCGTGCTCACCGCGATACGCGTCCACGTGGTGCTCCGTGCCCTGCGCGCACGCCGCAACCCGGGTCCGGCGGCCCCCGCAGACGGGGCGGCCGCTGATGCTGCCGCTCAAACCCAGGCCGAAGCGGTGCCGCGACCCGGCCCGGTCACTCCGCAGAAGGAGCCCAACGTGTGGGGCCAGGCCATCGCGGCCGTGGTCGTGGTCGGGGCACTCGCGGCCGCGCTGTGGATGGCTCCACGCATGCTGCCGTCCGATGACAGCACGCCGCAGCCCGCCTCGTGTCCGGCCGGGGAACACAAGGAGCTGCCGAAGGCATACCAGGAGACGCCCCGGGCTGCGACCGGTGACGAGCTGTGCAAGGCGCTCAACCGGCCCGACCTGGCCCGGCTGCTTGGCACGCCCGGAGAGATTGCGACCACGGTCTCGGGTACCAGCAACACCGCTCCCCTGACGGACGGGAAGGTCGCCCTGCCGGAGGCCGAGGTCAGGTTCGGCACGTACACCGTGAATCTTTCGGCCACTTACAACGAGCTGTCGACAGCCCAGTACGTGAAGATGATGAAGTTCGGCAATGAGAAGGACATCAAGACGCTTACGGTTCTTGGCCGGCCCGCAGTCCTGTACTCGGATCACACCATGGCATTCAAGATCAGTCTCGGGGGTGGCGGATCCGGCGGACCGGTCGAACAAGGCCCCCTGGCCAGGACGCTGTCCGTGGCCCTGGACCGGGTGGACCGAGGCGGCTACTACGAGGTCACCGTGTGGAGCACGTCCGGCGCCCTCCCCGACGACAGCGCTCTCCTCGGCATCGCTGAGAAGGTTCTTCCGACGATCCCCGAACGAGCTGTCCGATGAGACGCCGAAAACTTCTTGGCGCCCGGACAGCCCTCGTCGCGAACAGTGGCTGTGGCCGCTGGCTGGCGGCGAACAAGATGGCCGGCCCGCCAATGTTGCGTCACCGGAGGGGCCGGAGGATGCCCTCGGGGTCGGTGGAGGCCGCCACAGCGAACTCCTGAAAACCATGTTCGCGATCGAGAGATTCGCGTGGACGTCGTGGGCGGCGGCCGGAGCGGTACGGAACTCACGCGGCGACGGGGAGTCTATGAGTTCCTGGTAGTACATCGGGTCGAGGCCTTCCTCCTCCTCGGCCCGCACGTTGAGCGCCAGAAGCGCGCGCTGGGCGGACTGAACGGTCACCTGGTCAGCGACGAACACCACGCTCAGTTCCTTGTCCCGGCTGAGGGCAGCAAGGACCTCATCAGGTGTGGCGTCGGCCCAGACCGGATCATCGACAAGATGTACGAAGGCCTCGTACTCGCCGTTCACGCCCCACGGCCGCATCAGATCCGCCGCCACTGCCCGCCATGCGGCTTCGTCGCTGTAGTCGGTCCGGATGACCAGGGCAGCAAACTCATCGCGTCCAACAATCCCAGGCAACACACGCATACGCCCTCCCTCGCAGCACGTTCAGCGCCCACGGTCCCATGGAGCACTGACACCGCCCTCCCTGGGAGTTCACAGGGCACGCGAAGAGCCCCATGCCGCTGCGCGACGGGACCCGGGCAGGGTTCGCGGGTTGGCAGCGGAGGCATCGGGCAGTCCAGGGTCAGGCGGCACGCTGAGCAGCGAATCCGGTGAACTGCGGGCTCTCCCCCCGGCCCTACGGCCCGCTCTGCGGGCCACGCCTCCCGGGGAGGCTGACGGGGCTGGGCTGGCGAGCGTACGTATGGCCCTGTTATCCCCGGGCGCCGGTTAGGCCGTCACCACCCCCGCGCAGTCCGGGAGGTTGCCGCCGTTGAGTCTCCCGTGCTGGATGCCCCGGAACCATCCCCGTCCCAAGAAAACCTAACCGGCACCACTGACAATGCTCCCCACCAGCTTCTTTTCGCTGGTCACCGGGCTCGCTACGCTCCCCCGCCGGCTTTCCGGCTCAGCCTCCTGGCCAACTGCTCGGGTCGGTCTGGCCACGGAGCAGGGTGGCTAGGCCTGGGCGCGCTCGAACGTGAGAGTCCAGCGCTGGCGCGGAGTAGCCGGGTTCTCCTGGCGGCTGGTCAGCTTCCAGCCCTCGGACTCGATCGCCGTGATGTACCGCTGGTGGATCTGGTCCGAGGAATTGGCCAAGGTGTGGACGTAGGTGGCTTCGCCTCGTTCCCGTGCGGCGATCGCACCCTTCCGCATCTGGCTGTGTCCCCAGTTCTTGAACCATCCCATGCCGAACCCCTCCCCTTGACAGCCCGGACCCTGGTGGCCGGCACCGTCAGGACAATAGCCGCACCGGTGAACACTGAAGGTCTCGGAACGGGATCAAGAACATGTCAGAAAGACGTCCCGCCTCGCCCCAGCGGAAGCGCAATTCGCAGCGTCGTATGACACAGCGGAAACCCGCATCCCTTCTTCCAGCCGTTGACGTATTCGCAGGCGTACCAGCGAGACGATGCCTTCGGCTCCGAGCGGGACGAGTTCCCCGGCCCAGGTGAGCGCGGTGTCACGGTCGTCGGTGGCAAGCGGACGCGCACCGGCACACGCCGGCTTCCGTCCGCATGCACCAGGTCCTCGTCGGTGGCGGTGTGCCACAGCGGGTGGAACAGGCGCAGCGCGGTGGGGGACTTGAGTGGCTTCGAGGAGTGAGGTGTGCTGCCAGGTCAAGATTCTCGAGGCCAGGGCGGAAGCACGTGCCAGAGTGCGGTCGGCTCCGACGCTGCACAGCACGAGGGAGGCTTGGATGGTGGGGGCGTCGCCGAGCAGGAGCAGGAGCAGGTAATCCAGCTCCGGGGCGGCAATACGCTGCACATCGTCGATGACCAGCACCCCGGGCTCCGTCAGTGCCTTGAGCCGCGCGCGGTCAGCCGCGTCGGCCCGGCTCGTGAGCGCCTTCACGGGGAGGCTGAACGCGGTGAGCAGCGCGGCCCGCAGCTGCGGGAGCGCCGGCTTCACGCCTACCGGCGCACGGTGGACCGGCACACGGTGCGGGAGCAGGCGCAGCGCCTGATACAGCGCGACGGTCTTGCCCTGGCCAGGTCCCCGTACACGCACGCGATCCCGCGGGCGGCGACCGTATGCGCAAGCGCCTCGGTCACAGTGGCCAGCTGCCGGGTCGCCACCACATGCGCACCCGGCACGTACAGGCGCACGCCACTGGCGAACGGTGTCGGCCCTGTCCCGGGGGCGGCGTCACGCTCCTGACCGTTCTTGTCCACCGCAACGGCTTGTGCTTCAGCTCGGGCGGTCTCGTCAACGGTGCCCGGCAGGGCGAGCTCGGCCAAGGCCCGGTCATAGCAGTTCGCATCCCGGCTCGTCGGAGCGGCCAGGGCCGAGTTCAGGACGCGTCCCTGGCGCAGGTCCTCACGTACCGCGCGGTGCATCGTCGCCAGCGACGGAGCCGTCCCTGCAAGGGCGAGGCGTCACCCCCGCAGCTGCGCGGATGCACGACCTCGCCCGGACTCCGCGTTCATGCAAACCGACCGGATGCGGGTCACCTTCACTGCCGGTCGGCCCAGCCATGGATCAGCGGACCATGCTCCAACTCCCAAGTCCGGACCGGTCAGTGGCCTGTGCCGCGGGGTTCGAGGCGGAAGTCGAAGGCTGCGGTGCCCGGGTCGAGCGCCGTTACGCCGCCGTCCACCGTGAGGACCGCGCCGTTGACAAACGACGCGGCAGGCGAGAGTAGCCAGGTGATGGCCTCGGCGACCTCGCCCGCCTCCGCCGGGCGCCCGGCGGGCACCAGGCGCGTCGCCTCCTCATATGCCTCATCGACCCCGGCGCCCGGCCGCCCGAACTCCTCTGCGAACCGGGCCATGCGGCGGTCTGCCATCTCGGTGCGTACCCAGCCGGGGCACACGGTGTTGGCCCGCAGGCCCTCCCGGCCGTAGTCGACGGCCAGCGAGCGGCACAGCTGGAGGAGGGCCGCCTTGGACGTCGCATAAGCGGCGTTGCCCGCCCCGTTGCGGAGCGCGGAGACGGAAGCCACCGCCACGACCGAGCCACGGGCCGCGAGCAGATGCGGGAGCGCAGCGCGCAGCAGCCGGAAAGGCCCCGTCAGATTGGTCTCCAGGACCAACTCCCAGGTCTCGTCCGAGAGATCACCCACCGCGCCGCTGCGCCCGACGCCCGCGTTGAGGACCACCCCGTCAAGTCGGCCGTAGGTGGCCACCACGGTCTCGACGAGCTTCTGGGTCGCGTCCGGGGCAGTGATGTCGGCGGGGTACGCCAAGGCCCCGGTCTCGGCGGCGACCTGACGCAGCGGCTCGGGCCGCCGGCCGGCGATGACGACGCTGTCACCGCCCGCCCGCAACTGCCGGGCAGTGGCAGCACCAATACCGGTACCGCCACCAGTGACGAGGACAACCCGCTCACCTGTCATGAACGTTGAACTCCTGACCGGTCGGGAACGTGAAGAGAGATCATATGCAGCGCTATCGAATCCCCCGTGAATGCCCCACTGTTCACGCGTGTGAATGGCCGGTTGTGCCGCTGATCGTGACCGGAAACGGGTCAATTGGCTTTGGGTGCAGCTCCTTCGTAGGGACCGAGCTGATTGGGTCGTGAGGGCGCGTCAGGTGTGTTCCGGTCAGGAAAGCCGCAGGTCGATCCAAGGGATGGTGTCCCCCCGCAGCAGGTATCGCTCGGTCTCGACGAAGCCGTGCTTCAGCGCGAACCGCAGTCCGTCCTCGTTGGAGGACAGGACGACGGTCTCGATCACCTTGGCCCCCAGTTCCCGGGCCTGGTTGAGTCCGCGCGCATAGAGTTCCTCGCCGAACCCACGCCTGCGGTGAGCGGCGAGCACGCGGGCGATGACGGTGGCCGTCCGTGATTCGTCTGTCGGCGGGCGCACCGTGCTGCAGCCCACGGGATCGTCATCGAGATACGCGATCTCCAGGCGGTTGCGCAGGGCGCGTTCCCGTACCTCGTCCAGGGAAAGGACGTGGGTAGGAATGATCACGTTGTGGACATGCTGCCAGTCTTTGAGTGTGGCGTCGCCGTCCGGATGCTCGATGCGAAGGTCAGACATCGCAACAGGAGACCCAAGGACACCGCGGACGTCAACTCCGTTGGGCGTGTCTCTCTCCAGAGAAGTGAGCCGCCCCGAAGTTCTCGGACAGTGGTCCCCGATAGGATCATGGTCAGGAACGGCGGAGAGAGCACGTGACACCAAAGCGTAGGAAGTTCAGTCCCGAATTCAGGGACGAGGCAGTCAAGATGGTGATCGTGG
>NZ_JBITHR010000043.1:0-34367 GCF_044458185.1 Streptomyces sp. NPDC050485
GAGCTCGTGGCGCGCTCCGAGGCCGACCTGCTCGACATCCGCAACTTCGGTGCGAAGTCGATCGACGAGGTCAAGGCGAAGCTGGCCGGCATGGGTCTCAAGGACAGCCCGCCCGGATTCGACCCGACCGCCGCCGCCGACGCTGCGGACGCCGGTTTTGTCGAGACCGAGCAGTACTGACAGGGTGGTTCACGAGGTTCGGCGCTGGCGGGGCACGAGCCGCCAGGGACCGGCGTTCGGCACCGCAGCCACGGCAAACCCCTGCCCGTACGTGACCCGCTCGCCACGCCCCCGGCCGCAGACCGCACGGTGCCGCCTGCGATGGACGCGCCGATGCGCGTGGTGGCCTTCCCCTCGGGCACGTTAGCGATCCGGAGCAGCTCGATCAGGTCGGCGTCGTTGTAGACCACGCCTTGCATCCGGCCCCAGATGGTGACCCGGCGGCCGGCATCCCCCTGGATCCGGTGCACGACGATGGGCGCGCTGCTCATGGATCCAGGGTGAGCGGCCCGGGCCGGTCCGGCACGCCGAGGAGCGGCCGGCGCGAGGGGCCGCGAGACAGCGACGGAAGCGACCGTGGATTGAGGTTCCCGGCTAGGCGCAATGCCAGGACTCTGTCGGTGATGTTGGTGGTGGCGCACAGGGCGTGGAAGTGTGTTGATCGGCGGCGGGTGGGTGCCGGATCGGCGATCCAGTCGGTGATGCGGGTGAGTTGCAGGCCAGGGCGGTCAGGACGTGTTGGACGTGGGTGCGGGCGAGGCCGCGGTAACGGGACGGGCGCAGGCCGCAGTTGCGGATGTTCTGGGAGAGGGTGGCCTCGATGCCGGCGCGGATCGCGTAGCGCTGCTGTCAGTCCTTGGTGTGCTGGTCGAGCCGGTTGAGAGCCTGGATCTCGTGAAGTTCAGGTCAAGGCAGGATCTCGACGTACCCGTCGGTTCCGTGCACGCGGATCCGCTGCCCGTCCCGGATCAGCCGGGTGGCCTGCTCCACGCCCACGACGGCCGGCAAGCCGTACTCCCGGGCGATCACTGCGCCATGGGTCATCAGGCCGCCCACCTCCGTCACCAGGCCCGCGATTCGGACGAACAGCGGCGACCAGCTGGGGTCCGTGAAGGTCGTGACCAGGATGTCGCCGGCTTCGAGATCGGCCTCCGCCATGTCAAGGATGACGCGGGCCCTTCCCTCGATGGTCCCGGCGGAAACCGGTAGGCCGATCAGGGCGCCGGCCGGCACGTCGTCGCGCCGGTACGCCCCGGTGACGGCCTCACCATCCGATGTGAGCACCCGGGGCGGTGTGAGCGCGTGGTACGACCGGAACGCGTCCTTGCGCTGCTGGATGAGCTGGTCATCCACCTGGTTCGAGCGCACGACGTCGTGGAGTTCGTGGAACGTGAGGTAGAAGATGTCCTCCTTCTCAGGAAGCACGTTGGCCTGCACGAGGCGCTCGGCCTCCTCCAGCAGGGCCTGCTTGTAGACGAAGTAGCGGCTGACGATGCCGTACTTCGGGTACTCCCGGTACCCGATGAAGGTTCTGACCCGGTCGATCATCCGCTTGGCCTCGTCGGCTTTCTGGTCCCCGTCCGGCAGGGCCCGCAAGCGCGACAGCACGTCCTGTTCCTTCTTCTGCGCCTTCTGCCGACCTTGCTCGAAGCGCCGCTCGGCGGCGCCTGGCTCGAAGTTCCTGACGTTGTCGAGGATCACGGGCACGAGCGTGGTGGGGCGCTCGCGCCAACGTGGCCTCGTGATGTCGATCTCGCCGACGCAGCGCATGCCGTACCGGTCAAGGTAGGCCTCTATGGCGTCGCGCGCTTCGGTCCCGCCCGCGAGCTTCGCCAGCTCGTCCAGGAAGCCCTCGTCCTCGACGCCCTGTAGATACGCCACGACCTCTGGATGCGGGCGGATCACGTCCGCGACGTCGAGCAGCGCCAGTCCCATCTGGGACGTGACATTGTCGGGGGCGGACAGCGTTAGCGTGTCAGCCGCGTTCTTCTCCCCCAGCCACTCCTGCAGCTTGTCGTTGAGCCACCAGGTGGCCTCCATCCCCGCCATGATCGCCTGAAGGTTCAGCGGCTCGGTGAGCACTCGCTTGTGCTCCTCGAAGGCCTCCAGCAGGAAGTCGAACAGCGCCGGTCCGGTCTTCGTGCGGATGTCGCGCTCCAAGGCGGCGATGGACACCTGGCTGCGCTCGATCAGCCCGGTGACGATGGCCGGATCGGTCTCGATCGGGGCGGACGCACCGCTGGCCGGCGGACCGCCGGGACCCGCGTCCGGGAGTGCCGGGACGAAGTCGTCGCGGTCGAGGACGGTCTCCAGAGCGTCCCTGACCAGCGGATCGCCTCTCCCCATGACGTCCAGGAGGCCGGCGCGGCTCGCGGGCGAGGCCAGGCGCCGGGTGACGTCGACGAACAGCCTCCCGCCGGCCTCGTGCATCGCCACCATGGCCGTCAGCTGCCACACGGAGAGCCCCAGGGGCTTCATGGGGTCGGTCATCATCTGCCCATGACCAACGGAGACGTAGACGTGATTCTCCTGGTCGCCGGTCTCGGGGATGGGAAACAGCGTCGTGACCGGCCGGCTCTGAACGATCTGGAAGCCATCATCGACCAGGCACCATTCGATGTCCTGCGGGCGGCCGAAGTGCGCTTCGATCCGCCGCCCGAGCTGCACGAGCCGCACGACCTGCGCATCCGTCAGCGCCGGCTGCTCCTGCCGCTGCGAGTCGATCGCCACTTCTTGCGTACCGCCGGCCGGCAGGGCGTGAATGGCACGCTGTTTGGCGGCGATCGCCTTGGCTACGACTTCGCCGTCTCGCACCGTGAAGACGTCCGGATTCACCAGGCCGGAGACCAGGGCCTCGCCGAGCCCGAAGCCGGCGTCCACGGTGGCGACCCTCCGGTTGCCCGTGACGGGGTCGGCCGTGAACAGGATGCCGGCCGCATGCGGGAAGACCATCTGCTGCACGACCACGGCCATGTGGACCGTACGGTGGTCGATGCCGTTCCGCTGGCGGTAGGTCACGGCCCGCTCGGTGAACAGCGAGGCCCAGCACCGGCTGACGTGCTGGAGGATCGCCGTCGGTCCCACGACGTTCAGGTACGTGTCCTGCTGGCCGGCGAAGGAGGCCGTCGGCAGGTCCTCTGCCGTCGCGCTGGATCGGACGGCGTAGGCGGCTTGCTCGCCGAGCTTGGCGAGCGCGCGGGTGATCGCCGCCGCGAGATCGCCCGGGATGGCAATCCCTTCGATGGTCCGGCGAATCTGCGCGCTGAGCGTACGGATCGCCTCCCGGTCGTCCGGGTTCAAGCGCGACAACTGTTCGAGCCGATCGTCGATCGACGGCGCTTCCGCCATGATCCGCCGGAAGGCGTCCGTCGTCACGCAAAAGCCACCCGGAACGCGGATGCCTTCGATCAGCGACAGCCCGCCCAGGTGCGCGCCCTTGCCGCCAACGACCGCGACCTGCGTCTCGTCAACCTCGTGAAGATCCAACACGTACTGCTCAATCACTGCGACACCTCCGAGGCAGCCGTGCTCCGTTGCACTGCGGTGGCCGATCGAATCACCGGCGCCTCCAACTCTGTCGAACCTCTTGTCGGGCACGTCCTCATCCCTGGTTGCCTTCCCTCTGACGAGTCGGCCACCCGCTCTGACCAGTCGGACGGCGCGCACTCCCGCACCTCCGCGCCGAGCACCCGCAACTGCACTGCCGGTCCCACCACTGGTTCGACGTCACCGCGTCCCCCAGACGTCGACAACAACACACGCACGTCGTGCCCCCATTTCCGCAGGTTGTGGTACCGGCCGACGATTCTGCGCCACCACCCGGGTCTTGCGGCAAGCCCCCCAGTGCGCTATACGTTGAGAGTGGCAAGGAGAGAGTTCTTCTCCTTGCCTTTGCTTTTTGCCGTCCAACCAAACTGAGCAAGCTCGCCGCGAAGCGGTGGCGCGCCGCGTACGGGTACGCGTCGTTGGCTCAGGCGGATGTCTCATCGGCCTACGCAGCCGCGGAACCAGAAGTTCTTTCCCCTGTCAATCCCCTCGCGCCGTGGAGATCTTTCAAGCGGCCAACTCCACGGCGGGGTCGGCCTGATGGTCTCGTTCGTAGTCGATCGGGCTCTGGTACCCGCACACGCTGTGTAGCCGACGTGTGTTGTAGAAGCCGGTGATCCAGGTGGCGATCTTCAGCCGCGCCTCGGTGCGGGTGGCGAAGGTGCGCCGGTGGACGTACTCGACCTTGAGCACGCTGTTGAACGCTTCGCTCACGGCGTTGTCGAAACAAGATCCGACTCTGCCCATGGACTGGGTCACGCCGAGTCGCCGGTCATCGCCCTGCCGCACCGAGTGCGCATGCGGTCAGAAGGATCCTTGCAGACGGAATCTGTTGCGGCCGCGTTCCTGCCCGGTCTGGGCGGTGTGGACGAACGGTGCGAAGACGCGTGCCCCGTTGTGAAAGATCAGAAGCTGTGCGAGAACCCTTGATCTCCGGACGGCGATGCAGGGAGTCCCAGCGGGTGGATTTGTGGGAGCGGGGCGAATCGGTGACAGATGACCTGCCGGGCGCCCTGGTGAGGCGATCAGGCGCATTTGGTCCCTCACAAGCGTTTCGTGCCCCGGTTTCCACCGGTGGAGGGAATGCTGTCGGCGTCGCGGACTTGGCTGTTGGTGAAGATGAGGGAGGCCCCGCGTGCGGAGTGCCGACGTGGTGATCGTGGGGAACGGCGTCGTCGGGATGGCTGTCGCCTGGGAGGTCGTGCAACGCGGTCCGGGAACACAGGTTGCTGTCATCGGACCGCTTGGTAGGCCAGGTGCCGCGTCGATGGCTGCCGGGGCGATGTTGAACTGTTTCGGCGAGGTCACCCAGCGCACCTTTGACCATCCAGCGGCGGAGGCCAAGTTCCAGCTCGCGAAACAGGCCCTGGGCGCGTGGCCCGGCTGGCTGGACCGGCTGCGCGAAGCCGCGGGCACGCCTGAGCTCGGCCGGCAGCAGCCGGATGGGACGTTCGTCGTCCTGAGCGCCAGGGCGCCCGACCAGGTCGTTGCCAATTTCGAGGCGATCCGCGCCGCCGCGCAGGCCCATGCCGAACCACACCAGGACGCCGAGCCCGCCGACATCGCCGGGTTGTGCCCGGACGTGCAACGCCCGCCCCCGACAGGCGCTGTACCTGCCCCGGGAAGGAGCCTTGGACGCGCGCGAGGTGATGGTCGCACTGGAGCGCGCGCTGCATCGTCTGGGCGTCCACGTGGAGGCACAGCAGGCGCGCCGCCTGGAGATGAGCAACGGCCGGGTGACGGGGGTGCAACTGGACGACGGGGAGGTACTGGCGGCCGGCACCGTGGTGCTGGCCGCCGGAAGCCAGACCCAGCAGTTCATCGCACAGCTGCCACCGGGGATGGTCCCGCTCATGCTGCACGGTGCGGGGATGGCTGTGGAAACCCAACGCGAGCGATTCCCCGGCTTCGGCTCGGTGGTGCGTACACCCAACCAGGCCGGCGCCTGCGGGATGCATCTGGTCCCGCTGGACGGGCAGGGGCGTGAGTACGTGGGCGCCACCAACATCGTGTCGTTCCACCCCATCGCAGGTCCACGCGTCGGGGTCTGTGCCAACCTCCTCAAGAACACCTACGAACTCTTCGACCGTCACCTGGCCTACTCCCACGTGCGACGCTGGCTGTTCGGGCGCCGCCCGGTCACGCTGGACGGGCTGCCCCTGCTCGGCCGGGCGCCGTCCTGCGGAGCGGTGTTCGCCACCGGCACCTTCCACGACGGCTTCCACAGCGCGCCGGCCATCGCCGACCACCTCGCCCAGGTGATCCTTGGGTCGGCCCCAGCGCCGGGCTTGCTGGACCACCTGGCCCCCGAACGGGCCCCCATCCAACGCCGCACACTCACCCAGTCGATCCAGGACTGGACCGACCACGAAATCGACACCACCGTCATCTACGGCATCCAGACGCCCTACTTCATCGATCCCGAACTGCTCAGCCAGCGGTACCGGCAAACCGCCGTCGGCCTGTACGAGCAGATGCAGCACCCTGTCGCGCTGGCGCCGGAGATCATCAACGCCCTGACCAACGAACCCGACGCGGCCACTACCCAGATCGCGCCCTACCTCCACCACGCCCACGCCCGCTACGGCGCTGCCCCAGCGCCCCAGAAGACAACGGTGATCAGCAGGCCCGGGGCCACACCGGTATTGGCCCAGGAATGAGAAGCTGTGCCATTCCCTCGGATGAGGTGGTGCTTACTCCGGTGCCGGTCCTTGGCCCGCTTCCCGTTCATCTGTCCGGCCCGCAGGCGCGTCGCTGGTCGGAGAGCCAACGGCCGAGCGGGTAGGCGCCTTCCAGGTGCTCGTAGGGCACCTCCAAGTCCCCTTCCCGCTTCTGGTAGCGGGCGGCGGCTTCGTAGCCGCGGATCCAGTCCTGTTTCTCCGGCTCGACCACACGGAACTTGATGAACTTGGCGACCATCACCGGGCCGGCCGTCGGCTTTGGGCGGGTGCTGGAGCATGCGGTGAGGAGCAGTCCTGCGGCGGCGAGGACGACGGCTGCGGTGCGGGTGTGGTTCATGAGCCCCCCCAACGGTGAGGGGCCTATCCGACTGCCGAACGCCGGGGCGTGCTATCGGTGTTGCTGTTTCGTGACGCCGTAGTGGCACATGGTGCGCCCTCTTAGTGAGTGGGTCTTCGTGCATGTCTCCGCTCATGCCTGGCGGTCTATACCGTTCGCTGGCTTTATATCCGGTTCCTCAACTGATGATCACTGAGTGGCGAGATGCCTTGTATGATCATTTTGCGCGCTCAGGGGGGTGTGTCCCTGATATCGGTGCGGCAGCGGTTCTCTGCGGCAAGGTCGGTCGACCTGCCTCCCTCAGATCAGCGCTTGGATGGCTTTGCACTGGAGAGGTTTGATGAAGCACCGCTGGAAACTCAGGATTGTCGCGCTCATGACTGCGCTGACTGTCGTGCTGACGGGAGGCGTGAGTGCAGCCACAGCTGCCTCTGCCTCAACGAGCAGGCCCCGGACCACATGCGATAATACGCCCCTCGCGCAGCGGATCACATGTATTGCCAAGTTTGGCGAGGTTTCCATCTATGGAATCCCCGCGATCGTCATCGTCGTGCACGCGGTGCGGGAGGAAGTTCGAGATGGCCGTAGCCAGACATGGGCAGACGCCGACATTGATAAGCACATCAACCAGTATGTAAATTACCTAGTTTCTTCTAGCAAGCTTGAGGCGAGCGGGAAAGTCCCCCCTCGCAGGTCCAAGCGGAGATCGACCGTTTGAGGGAGGAAGCCAACAAGGAGTACCGGCAGATTCTCCTCGGCACCGGCAAGGTCATTGAGAACACTGCCACTCTGGCCCGCGGCCTGATTGCCGTAACAGAGTTGATAAATGCCATTTCAGACTTCATCACCAACCCCGAGCTGCACCAGGCCATCGCCGACATGAACGCGGGCTTCGAGGAGATGAAGTCGAGCCTCGACACGATGAATGCCGGAGTCAAGGAGATCAACCAGGGGCTCGACCAGATGAACCGGGGTGTGAACAAGGCCAACAGCGGCCTGGACCGCGTCAACCAGGGGCTCGACCAGTCGAACAAGGCCATGGCCAATCTGAACAAGGCCGTGCCAGAGATCGCAGCCGGCGCGCTGAAGCTCCGCGAGCTGCCGGTCCTGAAGGATTTTGACTTCTCGGAAGCGCTGAAGGACTTCAACAACGGCCGCTCTCCCCTGGAAGACAAGGTAGTTCAGACGAAGTTCGGCGCCATCCTGGATCTCCTTCCCGGGATCGGCGACGGCAAGGGCATCGTCCAGCTGATCACCGGCCAGGACATGGCGACTGGTGATCGCTTGGGTGTCACCGAACGCCTGATGGGTTCGGTGATCCTTCTGCGCTGGATGAAGGCCGGCAAGAGCGTCATCAAGGTCGAAGAGATCAACAAGGCCATCAAGGCAGAGAAGGCCACCGGAAAGATTTGACGGATGGCTGGCCTGTGAAGCCTACGACAAGGTTCCCTCGAAGCTGAAGGGGTTCGAAACCGTCAATAACAAGGGGGTCGGCTACCGTTGGAACGACGGTAAGGGCAACGGAATACGGATTGACGAGGGGAACCTCAACAACTCCCAGAAGTATCAGCAGGTCGACCATGTGGTAATCAACTCTGGCGGAAAGGTGCTTGGCTGGGACGGAAAGCCGATCGAGGGTTCCATCAAGGAGAATCCCGAGTCGCACATCCCGCTCACGGACTGGCTCAAGTGGAAGGAGTGGAACAAGCCGTGAAGCCTGCTCAGGTGAAGTTGCCGGAGATGCGGGCCGAGGTCATCTCGGCTCTCCGGGCACTGTCGGACCCGGATTATCAGCAGCGGGTATGGATCGACCGGATCTACCCGAAGCCGAACTTCTACGACGACTTCACGCTCAACGTGAACACCCTCTACGACGACACCACCGTACTTGCGGACCCTGAGGCCGCCCTCGGGTACACGCTGGCGACGGAGGCCGAGGTAAGGGCGATGAGGGCACTGGCCCACGCTCTGGACTCCGCGCTGGACACGGTTGGCCGCGCCGCATCGGATGCCGAGTTCATAGCCTCTGGGTCCTGGCCCGGCGTCGTAGCGTCCGCCCGGGATGCACTGGCCACACTGACTGAGTAGAGCGAGTCCGCTCGGCCCGCCCGACATACGCAGGCGGGCCGAGCGGCTTTCCCGGGGAGCTGCCGTCGCCGGCTGCTGGGAGCTTCACCAGCCTGACCGCGCACGCATTCGCCGCAGATCCACGCCTGACTGGAGACGCTCAAGAGGCCGTTGACACGACTTTCCGCGAGGATCGGGTCAACTGGCCTCGTGAAGGGCTTGAATGGGTGCGCGCGGCGATGCATCAGCCTGCGGAGCCGGGCCCAGCGCAGTCCACCGTCCACCTGCGCACCACCCGCGAGGCCCAGAGAGCCCTCCCTCCAGCACCGGTCCCGGCCCGGACGTCACTGTCAGTGCCTTCTCGTAAGTTCGTGTCATGAGTTCTTCTCTGAGCGTCTACCTGCTCAGAGCCTGTGTCTAAACCCCGGCCGGATCAGCGCGACGAGTGTGACGTCGGCAGCAGCGAGGAGCCGCCCGGCCACCTAATCGGAAAGGACAGCCCCCTCGACGAAGTACTCCAGCCCTGGCTTGAACTCCAGCCGGGGGACCGGGGCCAGCACCTGGAGTTGCAGGTCATGGGGCACTTCGTAAGCTGCGCAGGCGAGCCACTCGTCCTCCCCTGCCGGAGGAAGGCGGCGGTCGAAGAGGTCGCGGATGCGCAGGATCTCTTCCCGGCTGAGTTCGGTGACGTGAGCTGGGCGTTCGTCAGCATCCCACCCAGTCAGTTCCCAGATGAGTCGATCGTCGGTCGTGTCGTTCACACCAAAACGATAGACACGCAGGTGACGGGCCTGCCGGCCTCCCGCCCTGGACGGCCGCTGGGCTCGAAGAGCCATTGACCGGCCAGGGTTTAGACACAGGCTCTGAGGTCAACGATCGTTGCCATCGATTCTCAGCCGAGGCATACGGGCGCCAGGTTGGTCCTGGCGGGCGGCGGGCCGCCACCGCCATACGGTCCGTTCCGGCTTCCCCAACGCCTGTGCCACCAGCCGTACATGGGCGGCCGTCAGGTCCAGCAGCCGAGGCATCATCGCCACCCGCCCAGACCAGGGCGGGACACGCCCGATGCACCGACCGATTCCTCCCCACGACTGTCCGGCATGCGCCCCCTTCCTCCGCCGAGCCATCCCCTCCTGTCCGACTCCCTGCGCTCAATGATCAGAAAACAGAAGGGTGGGGTGGTGGGGAGTTGGGATCGCGCCGCTACCGGATGTCCGCGCGGCGCCGGGCCCCCTTGCGGTCTTTGGTGGGGGTACGGGAATGGCTCAGGGTCCCGCAACGGCGTCGGGACCCTGAGCCGGTGCCTCTGACTGGGGTTGAGGCGACCGGTTCAACGAATTCCTGGCCGGTCAGTTCCGGGCGGCGGCTGTTCCGGTGGGAGGGGGACAGGGGCCGTCGAGTTCGACGGCCGCGTCGTCCAGCCGCAGCAGCCCCCGGTCCCGCAGCGCCGTCGGGTGGGTGTAGACGGCGCCGGGGATGGCGACGGGTGACTGGCTGAGGAGCTCGGCCATCTCGGTGCTGGTCCACCCCTTGGCCCAGCCCAAGCAGTGGCGAGCATTGGCGCGGCGGGCCGGCACGGCCGTGCCGTAGTGCCCGAATCCGGTCCGCCAGAACAGGTATGCGCGGGCCATCAGGGCGCTGCCTGGTGCCGGCGATCCGGGAGTTCGCCGACGGCCCGCCTCCGCCCAAGAAGCCGGTCGAGCCGGTCGAGCCGGCCGTGCGACCGTGACACCGCGCTCGCCTGGGCCGAAGCCCTCGCCCCGCTCGGAGTCGAAGGCATCGTCTCGCGCCGCTGGGACACCCCCTACAGCCCCCGTCTGACCAGGGCGTGGGTGAAGTGGCGCACCGCCGACACCGTCGATGCCCCGCTCATCGCCGTGCTCGGACCGGTGCGCCGGCCGCGGGCAGTCCAGGTCCTGCTCGACGGCAAGCCGGTGGTGACCTCGCCCCGCCTCGACACGGTCCGCGCAGCCCACGTCGCCCAGGCCGTCGCTGGCCACCTCCTGCCCCGCGAGGCCGCCTCCGGCCGCCAGGCCGCCCCGACGAACATCCGGTGGCAGGGGCTGGTGGCCGAGGTCCGGGTGACCACGGGGCGCCACCGGGTGGTGCGCCTGGTCCGGCTACGGCCGGTGGACTGATGCCGGGCAACGACGCGGAGCTGTACGGCCGGATGCCGGCGGCGGCCACGTGGGCGTTCCTGGCCTCCCACCCGCGCTGTGCGATCTGCGGCCGCCCCTCCACAGAGATCGACCAACATCACGGAGACGGCTGGGTACGCGGAGCGCTCTGCCACCGCTGCAACTGCGAAGTCGGCTCCCTCGAAGCCGCCTTGCGGATCTGCAGGATCCACAACTCCGCGCAGTGAAGGCAGTTCGTGAGCAGCGGAACAGCAAATCCGGGCTTCGGCGCGCAATGGCTACGGTCGGTAATGGTCAGCTCGCGGACTCGGCCTCAGTCATGGCGCGCTCGCGGGGCAGACTGAGTGCACTCCAGATCCACAGCACGGACAGAGGTGCCGTCACAACGGAGATGCCGACGGCTCCTCGCACGTGTGAGGACACCTTCTCGGCACACTGGCCTGCCCAGTACTTCCCGTCGCCGCGGAAGCCGTTCGAGTCGGCAAAGGCCGACTCGTCGAATAGAGCAGGCGAACCGCAGGACAGGTTTGGCTTGGAGACCAACGGTTCACCGATCGGCACGAGAGCGAGCCAGAGCGCCCAGATCCACCCGGCGAGCGTCAGGCATCCTGCCACGACCGCGACACCGAGCAGAAGCCGATAGCGGCCTGACACCGCCTTGACATCGCGCTCCGGTATCTCCGGCATCGCCATATGTCTCCCATCCCTCCACCGGCGACGGCACGCCGAGCAGACCCGTGTGATCAACAGCCGCAACTCTACTGGCGTGTAGGCCCTGTGCCAGCGGATCGCCGAACGGCCGTAGGTTTCACCCGCATTGAACGCTCTGACAGCGGCCACTTCGGATTTCCCACGTACGGCCAGTTATGGCGTCACTCTGCGTATGCATCGAACGTGCCACCTTGTGGCCGACGCCCGCCTCACGCCTCAGCGGTACTGGCGGCGGCCGAAGAATCGCTCAGCATGCGCGTATCTGATCGCGCTGAGGAAGACGGGGCTATCTGTCCTCGCCCTTGACCTCCAGCGCTCCTCGCGCCAGGCCGATGAACGTGACGTAGGCTTCCCGGAAGTCCCGGTAAGCGGCGTCGTATTCGTCCCGCCACTCGGGACTGTCGTCACCGATGAGCGCCTTGAGCTGCGGCTGCAAGCGTCGTGCCATATTCCGCACGTGGTCCGCCGCGGCGGAGACCTCGGCAGGACCGTCGAGCCGGACCTCATGCATCGCCCTGTTCATGTCCCCGATGGCCGGGCCTGTGCGCTCGTACATCTGCTTCAGGAGCCGGTCCTTGCTCTCACGATCGCGCGCCGCGTCGACGTCATCAATCTGCCACGTGACCGCTGAGAACGCGTGCGCGCAGCTCATCATCTCCCGATAGGCGACTCGGCGCTGGTCCCGCTGCTCACGAAGGGCCTCTGCCCGTGCTGCTGTTCGGGCTTGGGCCAGCGCTGTGCGCAAGGCCGCCCGCGCGGTGATGTAGCTGGCTCCGAACGCGGTCAGCGCGGTGAGAATGCCGACCCACAGTCCGCTGTTCGTCATGGTCGAAGAGTCTGTCAGCCGGGGTGCAAGTGAGACAGCCCGCGAGTCGATCACTGGCCGTGATCGTGACGGCCAGATAGCTCCCCACTAACTGGCCGTCGGTGGGGAATCCCAACTGGCCACTAACAACGCTCCACCGCAGTCTCTTACGCCCGGCAACCCGGGTGCGAAATCCCTCGCGAAGCCTCTGAAACTCTCCCATCCGCTGGCGAAGCCGACACCGGGCAAGAATGCTCCACTGCTCACCCAACGTGACCACGCCAGCCGTCCCATCACCCTCAGCTGCTCACCGAGCATCGACGCAGGGCCCCACCCTCAGTGCGCACTGCTGCAACACCACTGGTCAACGCATCGCGGTTGCTTACCAATTCGCGGATCCGACCGGATCCCCGTGCGGCAGTTCCAGACCATGGCGGGCGACATTCACCGGGCCCTGGCCCACGACACGCTGCACCTGGAACGATGGCGCCGCTCACTGGACTACCTGCACCTGCCCGCGAGTACCTACCGGGCGGGACTTGAAGCGGTGCAGGAGCAGCTGACCCTCCTGTCCTGTCGCAGCGCATTTGGCAGTTGGTAGTCCGGCGACCGGTGCAGATGCCAGGCCGTTTGAGAACACCATTGGCTGGCGCTCTCAAACGACCTGGCATTCACGGAAGTCGTGTTCGCGGCTGAGCCGGCAGCACTACCGCCGAAATCGTCAACCGAGCCGGAGATTGTCGTTCTCCTTGGTGCCGCCGGGTGGAGATCCCCAAACCCGCCCTCGCTGCCCGGATCTGCACGTGGTGATGTGCTGTGCGATGTGCACCATTACCTGTACTCCGTGCTGAGCTGCGCTGTTGATGGGGAGTCGAACCCCCGCGTTGCTCTTCACGCGCCAGGAGTGGGCCGGGAAACCGCCGGCCCTCGGTGTGTGCACGCCTCCGAAGCAACTACCTGCTCCACCCTGTTGGACTGGTCAGTCCAACAGGTCGACCTCCCAGTTCGTGCGCTGGATCCGCACATCGACCTCCCGGATCTCCCGGGCGAGCACATCCGCTTGGGCGCGCAGTTCCGCGACGGGTAGCGCGGAGAGCATCATCAACTCGGACCGAAGCTGCCGACCGTATCCACGCTCCCCCGTGCCCGCTGCCGCGTCCGCCGCCGCGCTGACCACTGAGTGGCGCAACCGCAGGACATCCCGGCGCGCGAGCGCGTCGGTGAGGGTGCCGTCCGGGTCCATCTCCACTGTGGCATTGGTCCGGTTGATCCGCCGGATCAACGCTTCGAGGGTGTTCAGCGCCTCGCCGGCCTCGGCCAGCAGCTGAGCCGCGTCCTCGGCGGGCGTCTCGCCCTCCTGATACCGCGCGCTGCTGACAACGCGCGAACGCAGCTGCTCCACACGACGCGTCGCCTCCGCACGTTCTGCCAGTGCCTCAGCAAGCTTCACTGCCCCCCACCTCCCGTCTTCCTTGAGCTCGCACGAGTATACGAGTTCAGACCGGCGCGTACGCACCCGTATTTCGATCGGCCAAAGCCCCGGAATGGTTACCCGGCACAGCTGGATTGCCGAGCAGCCGCACCGCCGGGATGAAAGCGGTCAGCCGCCCAGAGGGCCTCGAATGAGAATCCGGCAGCACGAACGAGAACGAGCGAGAATCCGACAGCTTCAATACGACAGGACACCCCGCTTCACTGAGACCGGACAGAGACTCGCAGCTCAGAACGAGAAGCCGTGAGAATCTGCCACTGCGGATGAGAACGATGGAGAATCTGCCAACTGGACCGCGACAGGACACCTCCGCAGGCTGCGGTAGAGCAGGCTGGACCGCAGTCACGAGCAGTTGAGACAGAACACCACAATGTGAGAGGACCGGCCCCTACGGTCGACCACAACGCCGCTATCGAAGCGATCAAGCAGCGGCTTCCCTCGGTGCAGCAGCTGCTCGCCGACTGGCCGGCCGGGCTGCCTCAGCTGCCCGCCGCGACCTATGCCACCGCGGACCTGTGCGAGACCAGAGGGTTCGACGACCCGCGGCTGGTGCTGTATACCGGGATCACTCGTGGGCCGTCGGTGACCGTGGGCTGGTGCCTGTTCGGAGCCTCCCGCAACGTCCAGCCCGGCCACAGCACACTGCCGCACGCCGCCCGGGAAGCCCTCACCGACCCCAACGCGGCACGTGCGCTCCAACTCCTGGCGGTGGACCACCTGGAGACCGAAGAGGCGGCCATCGAAGCGCTCGCGGCCCCCGGAGCGGTCCGGCCCCTGGTCGGCCTCGCCGCCGCCGCGCATCAGGAACACGAAGGGCGCTCCGAACCGCTGCGGGTCGAGGTCGGCACCACGATCTACGCGTACCCCCCCGGCCCTGTCCACCTGGGCACGGCCATCGCCGACATCGTGTGCATCGGCAGCCCCATCTGGATCGGTCAATGACGGCCCGAGCCGAGGAGCCAGGAGAGGCCGCCGGAGAACGGCCAGGGCGGTTGTCTGCCGACAGACTCATGACCACAACCATCTGCCACACCCGTCAAGAAGTGAGAGGGGCGAACATGTCCGTCAACTACTACGCCTTCGGCCCGTTCGATGGCGGTGAGCGGGGCGGCGAGGGCCTGCATATCGGCCAGTCCGCCCAGGGCAGCAAGTTCCTCATGCGCGCTCACTCTGACCTGGGCCTGACCAGTCTGAACGCCTGGACGAAATGTCTGCGTCAGACCGACGTCACGATCGCCAACGAGAACGGCATCTCCCTCACCGTGGGAGATCTCCGCGACATCATCCTTCGCCGCCGCGACTCCTACGACCGCCCTGCGAGGGACCGCTTCGTGCACGGCTACGAGCGGCCCGGCTACCACGTCGACCCCCAGGGGGGTATTGAGTTCTGCGCCCTGGAATTCTGCTGACCCCCTCAACAACCACACCACACAGTCAGCGAGAGGACCACGGGCGCCGGAGGCGTCACCGAACGTCTGATCTGGCACAAGCCTCGGTCGCGACCCGGACGCCGCGTTCCAGCAGATCGCCTGCAGTGATGAAGACGGCATCGTCTTCCGCAGCGCCAAGCGCGATGTTCCGCTGAGCCTGAACAAGACCGATGAGCGGTGGTGCCCGACAGGCTGATATGCCGCGGTTTCTCCCCCGGCTGGATCTTCCCAAGCGCGGCGCAAGGGCTTCCTCGGTAAACTCGCCGACCGATTCGGGGAGATACGACAACGGGGGCAGCGGTGCCGCGCAGAGTCAACCCGCAGATGGCCAAGGCGATCATGCTGGCGGCCGGAGTGACGCCCCTCGTGCCCTACCCAGGGCGTAGCAGTGATCCGTGGAAATGCCAGTGCGACACGTGCGGCGCCGTGGTCACGCCCTCGTACGCCAACGTCCGCAAGGGCCAAGGCGCCTGCCGTCATTGCGGCAACGCGGCCTCCGCCGCTTCGCGGAGCCTCGACCCCGAACAGGCGGCAGCCGAGATGCGCGCAGCCGGGCTGGAGCCGCTGGAGGACTACGTGAACGCCCGGACCCCGTGGCGCTGCGGGTGAAGGGGTGCGGGCGCATCGTCACGCCGACGCTGTGGAGCATCCGGACCGGTTCCTGCGGATGCCGTCACTGCGGGAACAAGGCCGTCGGCCTGCGGCGGGTGGCGGCCGGGGAGCAGCAGGCGCTGGCCGACCTCAGGGCGGCCGGGCTTGAGCCCGTGGACGACTTCCCGGGGGTCATGGCCCCGTGGCGCTCGCGCTGTACCCGCTGTCAGGCGGTGGTTGCCCCCGCTCTGAACTCCATACGGACCGGCCTGTCTTCCGGGTGCCGTCACTGCGGCAGGGCAACGATGGGACTGCGCAGGATCGCGGCGGGCTCTGAGCAGGCCGTAGCTGACATGCAGGCTGCCGGGCTGGAGCCGCTGGAGGACTACCCCGGTGCTGCGCGGCCGTGGCGTTGTCTTTGCACCAGCTGTGAGAACGAGGTCACACCCACGTTGCACCAAGTACGGGGCGGGCAAGGAGGGTGCGCTCCGTGCGGGTATGCCAGTTGGGCGGTAGCCCGGCTGAACGCTGGTGAGGAACAGGCGTTCGCGGACATGAGGGCCGCCGGGCTGGAGCCGCAGGTCCCGTATCCGGGGGCGCGGAAGCCGTGGCGCTGCCGCTGCACCCGATGCGACAACATCGTGACCCCGGCACTCGGTTCGGTTCGCTACCTGGGCACCGGGTGCCGGTACTGCTCCCCATACGGCATCGATCTGTCGGCCCCGGCCTTGCTCTACGTGCTGCACTACCGGCTGGCACGTGCGGTCAAGGTCGGCATCACGGGCCTGACGACCAAATACGACCGCCTCGGGGCGTTCGAGCGCGACGGCTGGGAGGTATTCCGCACCGCGCATTTCGAGACCGGTACGCAGGCGTTCACCGTCGAGCAGCTGGTCTTGCGGCGCCTGCGCGACGACCTCGGGATACCCGCGTACATGAACGCGGCGGAGATGCCGCACGGCGGTGCCACGGAGACCGCCAGCGCCGACCGGATCTCCGCGCCCGCCGTGTGGGCGATGGTCTGCGAGGAGCACGACCGTCAGGCTGAGGGCAAACCCTCCACTTGACGTCGTACCCGTGGCCTCTCATGCCGGAGGTTCTCAACGTACCTTGAGCGATCGAAGGTGCCCCCGACCTCGGCACTCCGATCGGCAGCCCCATCTGGATCGCCAAGACCGCGACCAAGAGGCGCGGACACGCGGATCCATGAGCTGCAACTCGCCCGCGATCGCCTGGTTCACATCGTCTGTTGCACCGTCCATGGACGTATCCTCACCGGACTCACGGTTCCCGCCTCAACCGGATTCTTCTGCCGCCAGGCATCCCCAATGGGCCGGGTTCTCGCCCGAGCCCCTTCGCATCCCGGCAGGACCAGAGCGGGCGGGCTGGTCGCCTGGTGGGTCGCTGTCCGGCCCCGGCATGGGCTGACCGGGCTTGTTGTGCTGCCCGGGCCTTACGTGAGGCCGAGCTTGGCCAGTGCTGTCGTCCAGTCCGTCGCGATCGCGTTCTGTGCCGCGGCCAGCTGGACCTTGCCGGGGCAGACGGCGCTGGACAGTTTGGCCTCGACGCCGTCCTTGGGGTTATTGGGGCCACCGCCGGGCTTGTGGTCCGGCGACGGCGGATGTGGAAGTGTCAGGTGTTCCTGAGTCGGCAATGGGTCATTCCGGTCCCTCTTCGCTCGTGCTTGGCCCATCGATGGCTTTCTTCGTCGTGCGAGCGACATAGCCGTTGTAGGTGCGGCCAGCTAGCTCCGACCAGCGGACAGCTGTACCAGGGGTGATGCCCAGAGACTGGGCCAGCAGGGGCGCCTCGATACGAGCGGCCAAGTGGAGCAGGGCGCGTGCCCTCCCGGGTCCGGGGTGGAGTCCAAGCTGTTGCAGACGCACCACGGCGCGGGCCTGGCTCACAGGCTGGCCTGCCTTGGTCCCGGGGAAGAGCCAGGGGCCAGGAGCGATTGCCGGTCCCTTGTGTGGAAGGCGGCCTTGGCGTACTTGCCGGGCCACGAGCTCGTCGAGCACGGGGGGAAGGCGGACTTCGGTGGGGCCGAGCTGAAGGTAGACCTCCACGATGCCGGTGCCGGCGTTGCCTGTGATTCTGACCTGATCGGTCCGGATCATCAGCGTCTTCGTCAACGGCATCGCGTAGGTCAAGATGATCGCACCCATGACGCGGTCGGCCAGGTGGAGGGCGTCGTCATGGAGCAGGCGCCGCAGCAGTCGCCATCGTTCCTCGGGGGTGATGGCAGGCCCGGAGTGATCGCTGGGCGGCGTGTAGCAGGTGAGCTTCCGGGACTTGCGGGTCTTCGACGTCCAGGTGAGGAACGGCGCCAACGCCCCTGCCAACTGGTTGTTCTGGCTGATGAACTCGTCGACGTCGGCCTGGGTGGCTCTGCTGAGCTCGGTGGCTCGCTCGGGCAGCCAGATGAGGAAGCTGTGCGCTGCTCTGATACGGCTCTTGGCAAGCTGCAAGGTGGAGTAAGTCTGGGGAACGCTCAGCCGCGGCCGGTGGATTCTCGGCAGGAGACGCCAGGTCCCGTACTCGTGCAGGACGAGTCCGTGGGCGGGGAGTTCGACGTTCTTGACGTAGATCGTCAGCCAGCTCTGGAAGTCGGCGGCGTAGGTGTTGCGCTTGGGCAGGCAGCCGGTCGCCACCAGCTGGCCACGGATGGTCTCGGTTGTGCGGCTGCGGGGCAGCGCGTCGAGAGCGGCGTGCTCGATCGGGAGCGTGCCGTTCCCCATGTCGATCAGTAGCTGCGGGTTGCGCCTGAGCCACCGTAGCGAGCTGCTCGGTCGTGGCCCGCTCAGGAGGGCCTCACGCAGTGGCTCCAGCGTGCGTCTGGCCTGTGCGTCGGGCGTGAAGTGGTCGAAGACGGCGGCAAGCGCGCAGTGGTCGCAGCGGCCGTAGGTGTATCGCGGGTGCTTGGTGCCGCAATCGTGGCAGCCGTAGTCACGCCTCCACCCGGCGGGCCGTTTGAGGTCACCCGCGCGTCGCATCAGGTCCTGATCAGTGCTGTCCGGTGCCGAGGCGGCCGTGTTCGTGTGGCGGTGGCAGGGCCAGCAGATCACTACGTCTTCCGCCACCGCGAACGGCATGTCCATCCGCCCGCATCGACCGCATGGCTGAGGACGACGGGGGACGCAGGTGGCGCAGGCCGGGGTGCCCGGCCTCTGGCCGGTCGGGCAGCGGCGTACCCGTCGGCGGAGCACGCAGACGGTGCGTGGCCCTCTCCAGCAGTTCTCGCACAGATCAGGCTCCCCGTCGCGGGCGAGGAGCTTGATGCGGCCGCCGGTCTTCAGACAGCTCCCACAGCGACGGGCTCGCGGCCGGTAGCAAGATTCACAGACGGACGCGGGGCCGTAGGCGGTGGGTATGAGCACCGTCGCAACGCCGCAGCGTGCGCAGGCCCCGACGTGGGCTCTCCAGCAGAAGCCGCAAACGAGCGGGACACGCTGGCGGCGGCCGTAGAGGGCGCCAGTCTTCCCGCAGGCGGTGCATGGCCCGCTGGGCTTGCGCGAGCATGCGCTGCAGGAGGCAAGCCGGGCGCCGTCGGACTCGGCGTAGCGGGCGGTCGGGGCGAGTTGCCCGCAGAAGCCGCAAGGGCGCACCGGTGCGACATAGCTGTGGGCATTCATCGGCGCCGTCGAGTGGATCCCAGGTCGGCCTTCACCGGCGTGAACGATTCCGGCAGTTCCGCCACGGCCGGCTTTGCGGCGTCTGCCGAGTGCCGACGCTTCGGCTTGTCGGACACCGTGGTCAGCGGCGGCCGAGCGCCTTCGATGAACGGGACCACCAGGTCGTTCGGCGTGCACTCGAAGATGTCGCACAAGGCCGACAGCGTTTTGAGACTCAGCCGCTCCGGCGTGTACTGGGCCAGCCGGTAGACCTGGGCATCTGAAAGGACGACGCCTCGCTCAGCCAGCAGTGGGCCCAGTTCGACCGTCGAGCGCAGGCCCCGCTCTTCCATCAACTGCGGCAGCCGCCAGTGGTAGTTCGCCGGCCGGCTCGCCGCCGGGCGCCCCTTCGCCGTCGGCTTCCGTGCAGCCGAACGTTCAGCCATCAGGTCCCTCCCGCCATCCACAGATCATCCGGCGCCCCGTCCATCAGCGCGTCGTTCAAAGTAGAGGTCATGAAGCCGTCGCTGACATGCGAATAGATGGTGGTCGTCGTGGCGTGGACGTGTCCCACCTGCTTCTGCACGAAGCGAAGGTCCCAGCCGTCTTCGAGCAGGTGCGTGATGTAGCTCCTGCGGAAGGCGTGCGGCGTCAGCTCGGCCGGGAACTTCAACTCCTCGCGGTACTCGCTGAATCGCTCGTTATACGACGCCTCCGACACCCTCCGGCGCCGTTCCGACATCCACAAGGCCGGCCCGCACTCGTAGCACGGCCGCACCACATCGATGTACTGGATCAGCGCGCTCGCCGACCACGGCATCACAGTCAGCACCGGCCGCCGCTTCGGGCCCTTGCCCCGGCTGCCCTTCCCCCAGCGAACATCCAGCACCCCCGCGCGGCCGAACTCGGCGTGCCGCGGGTTGGCTTCCACATCGCGAAGGTCCAAGCGGCAGATTTCACGGCGCCGCAGGCCCCAACCGTACTGAGACTTGAACATCGCCGCGTCACGGGCTGCCGCGAGCGTCCCCTTGCGTCGGGCGCGTCGGGCGCGATCGATCCTCGTGTCGCAGCAGTCGAAGAAGTCCGCCAACTCGGCGCGTGTGAACGGTCGGGGACCAGGTTCGTCACCGGACTCGTGCTGCCGGATCGTGTTCCACTCGCTGCAGATCTGAACCGGATACGTATCGAAGTAGTGCTCGCAGACCGAGACCCACTCATAGGCAGGATCGAGAAGGTAGCCCAGGAACCTGCCCACGTGTCCCTGCAGGCCGCGAACAGTACGGGCTTTCCGCCCGCTGAGCAGATCCGAGGACCACGACTCCAGGTCGCCGGCCGACCAGTTCCACGGGTAGTCGTTCGTGTACTGGTGAAACCTCGTCACCGCGCGGTGGGCATCCTCGATGTAGTCGGCCGTCAGGTTCCGGGACTCCATCTGCATCACCCAGCAGCCCAACGCCGTTTCCAGAACGGCCTGTTCAGTGTGAAGGAGCGAGACGCCGCCTGTCAGCAAGGTACGGGTCTCTCGCGCCGTTGCGGTGAGCACCGCGGAGCCCACAGGATCCCGTGATAAATCTTGCATGTGATGCAGGATCATGCGTCAGATGCAAGGAAGTCAAGGCTCTGGAGCCGACTGGATCAGCCGCCACCGACACCTCAACTTGCATCTAATGAACGCGAGTAGGGCATTCGCCGAGCTTGGCGTCGCAGTACGTCTTCACTCAATCCGATGCAATAGCCACTTGAGCTGTGTGAAGAGACATCGTCCCTGCGCAGACGGCACGATGAAGGTAGTTTTCCAGCCGGTCCTTGTCGTGGGCGCCGAACGATCCCCGATCGTCCTCGGTCCAGATGTTGCGCGGGTCATCAGGGTCCCCGCCCAGGACGAGGGAGACCAGGTGGTCGTACTCGGCATCGCCCATGGGCCCGGTGTAGCCGTACGACTTGGCGTTGGCGGTCTTCTCCGGGCCGGTGATGGAGACCGGCGGGCGGATCGTGGCCGTGTACCCGGACGTGCAGACCGTCGACTTCAACGTCGCCTGAGTCACCTTCGGGTTGAGCGCGCCGGGGGTGCATTTCGGGTCGGGCAGCGGCTGCTTGTCCGCCGTATACCGGTACGTGCAACTGCCCGGCGCCGGCTGCGCCTGCACGGTGTACTTCGTCTGCGGCCCGGCCCGTACTGCAGCGCCGCCGGAGCACCACCAGGCGGAGCCGGAGCCGGGCTCCCGGCCGGGCTCGACGGCGGGACGGGATGCTTCCCGCCGTCGGACGACTTGCCGCTCGAACAGCCCGCCACCGATGCGGCCAGCAGCAGCGAGACGGCGGTGACGGTCATACGGCGCACAGACATCAAAGACCCCCAGAAATGACGGCGACACGGCGAAGCTACCGCCGGATCGCCAACTGCCGTGCTGTCAGGGGGTGTAGTCGCTCGATCGAAGGACGCACCCCGACGCGGCTCTTCGTCCACGCTGGGGTTGTCTGCCGGAGCTGGACCTCGGTGCCCGGCACGTTCGGTGGCGCCTGACCTGTGGGTCAGCGGCGGGTGACGGTGAAGCCGGTGTCGTTGACTGCGGCGGTCCACACGTCGCGGTCGAACCACTTGGTGATGGTGGGCTGCATCTCGGTGATGGTGCGCATCCGGGCTTCCCAGTCGTGTCCGGCCGGGCCGCGGCTGCCGTCGCAGCCGGTGCAGCCGTCCTCACCGTGGATGTGGCCGGCCATCCAGGCCTTGACGGCCACACTGATGATGACGGCGTACAAGTCGCCCCCGGTCTGGGCCAGGGAGTCCGGTACGCCGGCGAGGACCAGGGCGAGCTCGGGGTTATCGGGCGGCGGCATCGGAGCGTGCCCCACGTCCTTCTCGGCGCTGCTGTCTTCACAGGCGCGTACGTTCTTCGCGAGGCTGTCGGCCATGGCGGAGGCGTCGAAGTAGCGCCAGGCGGAGCGCACTTGGATGCCGAGCTGCTGGGACACGGTATTGATGCGCTCCTCGATCGTGTCCTCCACGGTCGCCGGTGCCAGGGTCACCCCTTTGCGGGCCAGCTCCGCGAGCGTTTGGGCAACGGCTTCCTTGAACGCCTTGGTGTTCCGCACGACGGCATCGTAGGTGTGCAGGAGCAATGGGCGGACGGCTTTGCCCGGATTGGACCGGCGCTGGCGCAGCGGATCGGGTCCGCTCCCGTATGTCCCCAGCCACTCTCGGAACTTGCGGTCGGCGGTCTCGGGGTCCGTCCAGCGGCCCGAGACGCTCGGACCGGCCTGGGCGAATTCGAGTTCGAGGAAGAAGGAGCGGGGGAGCGGGGCGGGCGAGGTCACGGCCGGCCGGCAGCCCGCCTACCGTCGTCAACGCCGCCCTCGGATCCGTCAACGGGCAGCGTGTATACCGAATCCCTGAACCTCACGCGTAGTAACGAGGCGCATACAACCTCCAATGCGGTGCGCTAAGTTCGAGGGCCGTGGCAACAACTCACCTCCGGGCTTGCGACGTTCCGGAACTGCGCCAGGAACTGGTCCGGTGGACGGACGAGAACGCGGCACACGGTTCTCTTGCCTTCGACGTCGGCGGTTTCACCGACGCCCGGACGATGCAGGCGGCTGCGAAAGGCGCCGAGCTGTACTTCGTCAACGACCAGATGACGTGGCTGGCCCGGCAGATCGGCGAGGGCCTGCCCGTCTGCGCCTTCGACGTGGATGACCTTCCCGACCCGATGGGCCTCCTGGTGTGGTCGGACGACCCCCGGCCCCGGGCGCCAACACGGTCAGCAGTCCCCGGGCCGTCTTCTGGTGCCGGGTCGGGATGTCGCTGCGCGTCCTGCTCCTGGACGACGCGGGCCCCAATCGGCGCATCCTGGAGCAACGCCACGACAAGGCCGGCACCCTCGACTACCGTTTCCTCGAGTCTATGATCATCGGCGATCTCAGCATGAACTGCGCCGTGCCGGTCCCGTTGAATACGGAGACGCCCTGGGAACAGCTGCCGGGTTCGTGGAAGCCCTCTGGCGAAGGGCGACCCGATGACGTCGACAAGGAAGACCGCCGCGAGACGGAGAACGACGCGCTCCAGGTGATCCGCACGCTGCTCGGCACGCTGCTGCTGATCCGGCAGCCCGCCGACGCACGCCTCGGCCTGTGGCAGGCCGAGGAGGTACGCCCCGACTCAGCTGCCCGCAAGCGCCTCCGTCGGATGAACGCGGAGCGGCCCGATGCGCCAGTCCGCTACATCACCCTCCGCCAGTCCATTCGCCCCTCTCCCGGGGACGATCACGGGGCCCGGGACACCGCCGGCCGCGTCTACCGCCACCAATGGTTCGTACGTCCGCACCGGCGTACGTACCCCGACCAGAACGACCCGACGGGCTTCTCACGCAAGTGGGTCGGCCCCTACCTGGTCACCCCCGCAGGGTGCGAGAACGCCCCCATCCTGGGCAAGGAGCGCGTCGTCCACGTCCTGCGCCGCTGACCGAGGACCACGTACTACACGCACTGCACTGCACCGCAATGCGATGAGTGCAATCTTGGGTGCCGGGGCGCCGGCGCCGCGGCGTGGTCACCTCAACGGCTCAAGCGCCAGCCCGGGGTGCCGCAGCTGGGCAATTCCGCCTCCGGTCCTTAGGTAAGCTGAACTCCTCGCGCGGGCCCCCGCTTCGGGCAGACGCCGCGGGGCGGGACGGAGTGGGCGTTGAAGGGATCCGGGGTGCGATGCGCCGGTTTGGTGTCAGTGAATGGCGCGGATCATCGCCGTCAGGAGTGGCGAGGCGGCTGAGGGCTGGCTCTGCCCGATGTCTTTGTACCCCCACGACTGGTAGAGCTGGTGCACCTTCCCGTTACCGGCCGCCGGGTTGACCATGAGCGTCACATGCGGCTCGTCGCGGCTGGCGAGGAGAGCGTCATGGATGCGTCGAGCGGTCCCCGTGCCGCGCCACGCGGGCCGGACGCCGATCTCTTTGAGGGCCATGGCCGGGCGCTCGGTGTACTCGTGCGTCGGCGGCGGGGTGATGCGCTGCCAGTGCCGGTCACCGTGCTCGATCCGGTTGCCGTAGGCGTAGCCGACGGGATGCCCGTCCGCGTAGGCGAGAACGGCGACGAAACCGGGCTCGCCGCCGTGCCGGTCGAGGCGTTCACCGAACGCGGTGACCGCGTAGTTCGGCAGGTGGAGCAGTGGTGCGCGCACCTCCGCATAGACGTCGATCAGGTCGCTGCGGATGGTGTCGAGGGTGGTGGCGGTACGGAGTTCGATCGCGGGTGCCGTGGTCATGCGGTGGGCCTCCAGGTGGCGGCGTGCTCGGTCCAGGTGTGCACAGTGGAGCTGTCTGGAGCGGTGGCGCGCAAGGCTGCGCCGAACTCCTGGAGCATGCGGGTGACCCGGGGGTGGTGGGCAGCAGCGTCGGCGTCGCCCTGGGCGAGCTGGGCATGTGCGAGCCGGGTCGTGGCGATGGCCCGGGACCGGACCATGTACGGGCTCAGGGAGGCTAAGGCCTGCCCGGCGGATCATGTCGTGACCGAGCATTCTCGTAAGCTTGTAAAGGGCTGGACGGTGTGATCGGCGTCGCACTACCGTCGGCTGATGTCCGTTCTTGCCCCGGTGCTGCCGCCTGGCTACCGTTCACGCGCTGCGACTGCCGACGACGTTGGTGCGATCCACGCGTTGGTCGCGGGCTGCGAGCGGGCGGTGTACGGACGGGTGCAGGCCGATGCCGGGGCGGTAGCCGCTGTCTTCGCCCGGCCCGGTCTGGTCCCGTCGTCGGACACCGTGCTCGTCCACGACCGGTGTGGCCGACTGGCCGCGTGGGCCTGGGTGGATCGGCGCTCCGAGGTTCACGTGCATCCGGACCATCGTGGCTGTGGCGTGGGTGCTGCACTCCTGGGCTGGGCCGAGGAGCGGGCCCTCCAGGCGGACAGCGAGGGCATCGTGCAGACAGTCCCGGACGACGACGCCGGCGCCGTGGCGCTGCTGCGCTCGCGCGGATACACCCCGCTCGTGACGGCCTGGCTGCTGGAGTTCGCCATGCCGGATGAACCGCGGGTGCCCAAAGCGCCGTCCGGCATTACGGTCCGGCCACTGCGCACCGGTGACGAACCCGCCACGCATGTGCTGGTGCAGGACGCATTCGATGAGTGGCAAGAGCGGCGCCAGTCCTATGCGGAGTGGGCGAAGCATGTCGTCGACCGGCCCACCTTCGCGCCCGCCCTGTCGCCGCTTGCATTCCACGGCGGCCAACTGGTCGGTGCCGCGCTGTCATTGGACTTGCCCGAGACGGACGAGGGCTATATCGAGCAGGTCGCGGTGCGCCACGACTACCGGGGCCGCGGCGTCGCACGACTCCTGCTGCGCCATGCGTTCCGCGCCTTCCACCGGGCGGGCCGCCGTTCCTGCACGCTCTGGACGCACTCGGACACCGGCGCGCTCGACCTGTACCTGCGAGTGGGCATGACGGTCCGGCACAGTTCCACGGTCTTCCACAAGGATCTGCGGACCTAGGCTCTGCCCGGACAGATCATGGGCGGAGCCAGAGTCGGATCGAGGCGACGGTGCCGTGGAAGATGTACGCCCGTTTGTCGAACCTCGTGGCCACGGCCCGGAAGTCCTTGAGGGCATTGATTGTCAGCTCAAGGAGCAACCCGTAATGCACACATAGATGACTCCGGGGCAGGGAATGTCCCGGTCGTAGGGGTGGACGGCTTGCTCCAAGCCGCGGCTGTCGTGCGGCAGTTGCGGGAGCGGCAAGCCGATGAGACCGAGGGCGTCGTCGCGGAACTCCCCAGATCCCGTGGTGGGCGACGGTTCCAGAGCTGAGCCGTCAGCTGGTGGTGCAGCTGCTGGCCGAGCTGATGCCCCGGACGATCACGGCCGGACGGAACGGGGGTGACCCCCGTGACGGTGACGATGCCAGCTCCGTGGGAACGGCTTGACGGCAAGATCCAGTCCTGGCATCTGGACCGGCTCGCGGTCGTCTATGTCCGCCAGTCGACCCCGCAGCAGGTTATCGACCACGCGGAGTCGACCCGGCTGCAGTACGGACTCACGCAGCGGGCCGTCGGCCTGGGCTGGGCGCCGTCACGGGTCCTGGTGATCGATGAGGACCTCGGGCAGTCGGCGTCCGGCCTGGTAGGACGGCCCGGCTTCGTGGAGGTCGCTGATGGCCAGCAGGTTCCCCTGGCTCATATTCCACCGGTCCTCTGCACGTGTGTCCCTTCCTGCGGTGACAAGAATCGCGGCATGCCGCAGGAAGTGGTCCTGCGCGTAAGTCCGCTGTCCGGATGGTCCGTTGTCTCTACGGGACGACGGCCGGGGCCCGGCCGTCGGTCAGGGGGTGACGGTCAGAGGGCCGGGCTCGGGGGCGAGGTCGGTGGGGCGCTTCGCCAGGAGACCCTGGTAGCGCTCCGGATCGACCACGGTGGACAGGCCGTTGAGGAGCAGCCGGGTGCCGCCCCGCAGATGAGCGGTGTCCTGAGTACCGTCGCCGGTCAGGACGAGGTAGGAGTACTGCTCGGTCCAGTCGAGGCGGGCTCCGCCGTCCCGGGCGGTGAGCTCGACCGTCACGAGGGAGACCCAGCGGCGCAGACCGTCCACGTGGGCCTCGTAGACGTAGACGATGCGCCGGTCCGGCAGGATGTCGATGAACCGGGACCGGCATTCGAGGAACTCCTCGACGTCCCCAGAGACGAACACGTTGCTCGCGGTTTCGCCGCCACCGACGCGGAAGTCCAGCTCGTGACGGGCGGTCTTCGAGCTGCCGGGGAGACGGAACCAGCGGTTCCGCAGCGAGGCTTCGGCGAACGCCCGGAACACCCGCGCCGACGGCGCCGAGAAGTCGGCCTGCAAGGCGAACGAACCGTGCACGGCCTGTGGTTCTCCACCCGTCGCAGAGGTGTTTCCAGCGGCCGGATCGAAGGGTTCAGGGCTCACTCGGCGAGGCTACCACGCAGGTCGGGCGCCGCCCGTCGCGTCGGCGCCCGGTCCGACTGACCGTCAACTACCCGAGCCATACCGTCAGATCCAGCCGTCAAGCGAGGCCAGGAAGCCGGCCAGGCCGTCGCGGTGGATGCAGTGACCGGTGTCCGGCACGTACCGGACCTCGAAGCCACTGGCGCGCAGCCGCTCGGCCATGTCGTCCGGGACGAGGTGGTGGTCGCCGGCGCCCTGGACGAGGGACGGCACGATGGGCCGCGCCGGGAGGTAGTCGCTCGTGCTCTCCAGCCAGTCGACAGCCCTGACGTCCCAGCGGGCGTACCCGCCGAGCTCGGCCTTGATGTCCCCGGGCCTACTGCGCTCGACACCGCTCCCACGTGTGGCCGGCCTACGCGGGGTCTGTGCGGGGACGCCGGGTGGTGTCACGCTGGAAGGGTGAAGTCCCGTTGAAGGATCACCGTGTCCGGCTGGGGTGGGTTGTCGTTGGCCTGTCATCCGGCCGCGATGATGAGCGGCCCGTATGACAGGAGAAGGAAATGCTCTTGCCCGTTGTCGGCGACATGTTGGGCGTAGCTACGGCTGCGACTGTGACATTTGTCGGACTGCTGCTCGGTGCCCTTGTGGCCGTGATCTGAGGGGGATGTGGTCCGATGGCATGTAGGGGCGGTGGCGTGGGGTGTGCCCGTGGTCCGCTGACAGGCAAGGCCGCGCCCACCCCACCCCGCCCGGTATGCCGCGCGGGCCGCACAGTGAATTTCGTCCGGCCGGTGCTCGGACGTGCAAGGGTCCCGGGGTTGTGTCCGGACCCTGTGACCCTTTGGGCACTTCAACCCTGGCCCCGGTTCAGGCCCAGGTCACCGGCCCTTCCTACGTCCAGTCGAGTCCGAGTGCGGCGAGCTGTGCGAGCTGCTCGCCGCTCAGCTTGTCCCGGTGGCTCTTCTGGTTGGAGACCCACACCCCGAGCCGTACTTCGTGGTCCTGGCCGTCGACGGTGATCTGTTCGGTGTGCTGACGCGGAACAACGGTCCGTTGCTCGCGCTCGACGTACTGGGAAAGCGCCGCCAGGCCCCGTTGGAACGCCGCGCTGCCCAGCTGGCGCCCGGCGGCTGTTGGCGGCTTACGCCGACCATGGCGTCGAAGCTGGTGCTGGGCATGCTGCGGCAAACCCTTCTGGAGGGGGCAGCATGACCTGATCTCGGCTGCGCCCCCACCACAGCTCCCATCACGGTCCTGGAAGCTCCCGCCATGGGTCCGACCATGCAGCTCGGGGCCGATGGTGGGGGCTTGGTCTGCGGGTGCGGCGGGGGCAGTTGGGATTGTGAGGTCACGGGCTGCCCGCGCGGCGAAGCCGGGGCCCGGCGTCTTCCAGGGCGGATCGGTTCCGGGCAAGGTGCTGTTGGCCCTGGGTAAGGCGGGGTCCTCGGGGCGGGCAGGTGGCTGGCCGCCGGGCAAGGACCCGGATCTCCGTATGGGTGTAGCTCGTTTCGAGGGACGGGTTGGGTCAGGCGGTGCAGTTGCTTGGCACGTGACCTGAACTGGTGGGCGCTACGTGGCAGTAGGCCGTATTGGTACTAGCTCCAGCCGCGCGAGACCGGCAACCCTTGGGCCGGCGCAGATGGCCGGCGACGGCGGTCGCGTCAAAGGCCCTGCAAATCCGATCGAAAGAGGAAGCAATGCGATCTTCTCTGACAAGGGCACTCGTCACCACGACTGCCATCATCGGGATTGCCGCTGGGAGTCTTGCGGGCGCGAGTGCGGGCTTTGCGGCCCCCCAGCAGGCTGCCAGACCCGCGGTCAGCGGCCCGCACGTCTCCCCCCTCGCCGTGAACAACCTCGGCCTGAACACAGCCAGGGCCCAGAACTGGCAGAGCTGCCTGAACGCCTGGGGCTTCGACGCCGGTACCGTCGACGGGCAGCTGGGCACCAACAGCTGGATGGCAGCGCAGAGGATGCTCAACGACTGGGGCTACGACGCCGGTACCGTCGACGGGGCCGTCGGACCCAACACGATCACAGCGCTGCAGAAGTTCCTGAACGCCGTTGGCGAAAACGCCGGAAACCCCGATGGGATCGCCGGACCACAAACCAGGGCCGCGTTCTGGAATTACAACGCCACGGGCTGCTGAACCAACCCCGAGTGCCGCGTGGGTCCGGTCGGGCGGGGCTGCTCGGCCAGGCCGGCACCGAGGACGGCCGACGCCCGGCGAGGATCTGGTGCCGCATGTGAACGGGGGCAGCGGGTTGGGTAGCGCTGCTCTTGATGCCGACTTCAGCTCATCCCTGAAGGAGAGCTACAACCTCAACTTCCCCTGCGAGCACGGACTCCACGCTACGAGGGGACCTTCAGCCCCGCCTCCGTCAGGGTGCTACGGCGACCAGCGCCTGGTGGTGTTTCGGGGTCTCGATCTCGTCGACGAGCGCGACCGCGAGGTCGGCGTAGGAGAAGAGGCTCGTGTCTTCGTCAGTCGGCAGGACCTGGTTGCCGCCGATCCGGTACCGGCCGGTGCGCGCGGCATCGCTGTCCAGGACGGTGGGTGGCGGGGTGAGTACCAGCCAGTCGATCTCGGTGTCCGCGGCGCGCAAGACGTCAAGTTCCGCTGCGTGGCCGAGGGAGAACGCCCGCCCCTCAGGCGGGAATCCGGGCGCGTCGTGAACCGCTACGCCGGGCTCGGTCTCCAGGGTGGTGCCGATGCCGATCAGTAGCAGTCGGCCGACACTCGCCTGCGCCAGGCCATCGAGCAGGGCATGTGCCGCGCTCACGTAGAACTCTTCTGCCGGCATGTCGAGCCGGGCGGCGGCGCTGATCGCCGCGTCGTGTCCCGCAGCGACCCTCGACACGCTGTCCGCCTGGGTGACGTCGCCGCGGATCACTGTCGCGCCATAGCCGGTCAGATCCTGGTATTTCGCCGGATCGCGGACTACCGCCGTGACCTGGTGGCCACGGGCAACGGCCTCTGCGACGGCACGACGCCCTGCCTGACCGCCAGCACCGAAGACAACGATTTTGCTCACTGTGGACACTCCGTTCAGCACGGCCGGCGCTCGATCGCCGGCCGGTCCCGTGGACGGTATCCGCTGAACTCATGGTTTCCGCAACGATAGTTACGTACCGTGGGCGGAGTGAGAGAGCCGCTGGATCCCGACATGTTCGCCACGTGCGACCCGATCAACCCGCCGATCCGGATCGGCGACAAGTGGACAGCGATGATCATCGCCTGTCTCGAAGCGGGTCCCCGACGCTTCTCCGAACTCCAGGTGCCCTTGCCCAACGTCACGCCGAAGGTGCTCACGGAATCGCTCCGGGCAATGGAACGGGACGGGCTGCTCACGCGCACCGCCTATGCCGAGATCCCGAAGCGAGTCGAGTACGAACTCACTGCACTCGGCCGCTCGCTGCTGAAGCCCATGGCTGCCTCCTGCGACTGGAACCGCGAACACCTGCCCGAACTGCTTGACGCCCGCCGAGCCCATGAACGTCGCACGCCGACTCCGCAGTAGCCAACCCGACGTCGGAGCCCGTGGTGTAGCCGAGAGCTGACGACGGGCTCACCGGACAGGCCTGCTCGCCTCGATTCCCCAGCCACCTCCCGCCCTGCAGCTGAGCGCCTCCGTGCCGGTCCTCTCTCGCGGCGCCTATTGGGGCCGCAGGTTGACGGTCAGCGTGAGGCTGCCGGGGAGGGCCGCACAGGCGACGCGCATGTGGGCGGCGAGGTCGCTGCGGATGGGAGTGCCCGATGAGGACACCCAGGTGCCCAGTGCGCAGTGGAAGGCGACGACCAGCATGTCCACGGCAAGCCGTGGGCGCAGGTCATCCGGGTCGGCAAGGTCGAGCCGACGGTGCAGGGTGGCGAGCGCGGTGCGGCTGATGCGGTGACAGAAGTGCAGGCCGTGCGCATCCATCGACGGGGTCTTCTCCGCCAGCCGGCGGCTGAGCAGGACGCGGTGGGCCCAGTCGTCGGCGGTCATCAGGTTCAGCGCGGCGAACAGGGCTTCCTGCAGCATCTCCAGCACCGGGCGACCGTCGGGCTCGCGGGTTTCCAGGTCGTCGAGGAAGCCCAGCCAGAGGTCCTGCGTCGGCGCCATGGCCACGTCTTCCTTGCTGGTGAAGTACCGGAAGAACGTGCGCTTGGAGATCTCCACCGCATCACAGAGCTCGTCGAGGGTCACCCCGCCGAAACCCCGCTCGGTGAACAGCTCCAGGGCAGTGTCGATCAAGGCTTGTCGTGTGCGCAGCTTCTTGCGTTCGCGCAGCGGGAGCCGGTCGCCGTGATCGCGCGGCGGAAGCACGTTCCTCATGGCGGTCAGCGTACCTGAGGGGTAAATGCCACTTGCGCGTTTATGCCCCTGAGTGCCATAACTGTGGTTCTTCACCTCTACCGAAGGGCGCACAGCCATGCGTGCTCTGCTCGTCGACCGTTCCGTCCCTGCCGGACTTCGGCTCGGTCAGGCCCCCGATCCCGAACCCGCCCCGCACCAGGCCCTGGTGCGAGTGACGGCGACCTCCCTCAACTACGGCGAGGTCAGGTTCAGCCTGCAGGACGCGCCCGAGGGCACTGTCCTCGGCTGGGATGCGGCCGGGGTGGTGGAGCGGGCCGCCGCCGACGGGTCCGGCCCGCCGGTCGGAACTCCGGTCGTCACACTCGGCACCGAAGGCGCATGGGCTGAACTCCGCGCCGTGGACACCGACTTGATAGGCACAGTTCCGGACGGAGCCGATCTCGGAGCCACCAGCACGGTTCCCGTAGCCGGCGCCAGCGCGCTGCGTGCCCTGCATCGCATCGGGCCGATCCTGGGCAGGCGAGTCCTTGTCACCGGCGCCACCGGCGGCACCGGCCGGTATGCCGTACAGCTCGCCCGGCGCGGCGGAGCGCACGTCATCGCATCCACCGGGAACCCCGACAAGCACGGCGACAGCCTGCGGACACAGGGGGCGCACGAGGTGGTGGCCGGCCCGCTCCAGGTCAAGAAGCCGGTGGATGGCGTCGTGGACCTGGTCGGGGGACAGCAACTCGTCGACGCCTACGGCACGCTGGTCGAGCGGGGCACTCTGGTCGCGGTCGGGCACTCCGCGCACGAGGCCGAGACCTTCCCGTACGGCGCCCTCTTCGCCGACGGCGGTCGGCACGACCGCTCGATCGTCACCTTCGCGTTGTTCGCCGGCACGGGGCTCGCCTCGGACCTGACCTGGCTCGCGGCCAGAGTCGCCGCCGGCGAGCTCGACGCGCAGATCTCATGGCGCGGCGGCTGGGACAAGGCCGGTGACGCCATCGGCGCCCTGCTCGAACGCCGACTCCACGGCAAAGCGGTCCTGGACATCCCCTGACGCCACTCCAGAAGCGGGCGCTTGCGGCGGGACGGCCTCTGTTGTTCTGTACAGAAGCGAAGTTCAGCAGTCGAGACAAAGCCGATCGTGGTCGTCGCCTGGATGCTGTGAATCTGTCTGGACCTTCCCCTAGTGGGAGGGTCCAGGATCGGGTCATGGACAGGGACTTGCTGCCGATTGGCGCATTTGCGCGGCTGTGCCGTTTGAGCGTCAAGCAACTACGTCACTACGACCAGGTGGGCCTGCTGGCACCGGCCTGCGTGGATGACGTCACCGGCTACCGGTACTACAGCTGGGAACAGGTACGCCAGGCGACCGGGATTGCCCTGTTGCGTGGGCTCGACGTCCCGCTCGCGGTCATCGCCGAGGTGCTCGCGGGCGACGAAGCCACACGTACGGTCCTTCTGCGGGAGGAGCAGGCACGGTTGGAGGCCAGAATGGCCGCCCAGCGCCGTACATGGCAGGCCCTGGACCGCGTGCTGTCGAACGGGCTGCTCCGCCAGGAGGTCCGGGTGCGCAGCGAACCGGCTCGACGCTTGCTGGTGAGACGCGCGGTGTGCGGTCCCGAAGAGATCGGTGCCACAACCGCGCAGTGTATCGGGCAAGTGATGTCCGCCGCGGAGAACGTGGCGTGGACGCCGCCCCTGTGGGGCCTGTTCCCGGTCGACTTCCAGGCCCAGATACCTGTCGTGGTCGGCATTGAGACGAACGCTCCGGCGCCGCCCGCCACGGTGGAACACCTCGCCGCCGGCCGGGTCGTGGTCGCGGAGCACCACGGGCCGTACGAGCATCTCGCCCTGACCTACTACGCGGTGTTCGCCTGGATCCATGAGCGCGGCGTGCGGCCGGGGCGCCTGGTGCGTGAGGCCTATCTGACCGACCCGACGACGACCGATCCGGCCGATCTGGTGACACGGATCGTCGTCCCCATCGACAGCCCCATGGAAGAGGAGTGATGACGACCGCGCGGACGATCGACTTCAAGAAGGTGCACAAGGCCCTCTATACGGCGACCGCCTCTCCCGCCCTGCTGGATGCTCCCCAACTGGCTGTCCTTGCCGTGGACGGGGTGGGTGACCCTTCGGGGACGGTGTACCGGGAGGCGGTGGAGGCGTTGTACGGCGTCTCGTACGCACTCCGGTTCGCGTTGAAGAAGGCCGGGGTGATCACCTATCCGGTGATGCCGTTGGAGGGGCTGTGGTGGGGATCCGAGGACAGGGAACTGATCACGCAGAGCCGGGACACGTGGAACTGGACCATGCTGATCATGCAGCCACCCGATGTGACGCGGGAACTCGCGGCACAGGCCATCGCTGCCACGGCCAAGAAGAAGGCCACCGCCGCTCTGCAGGAGATCCGGCTGCAACAGCTGACCGAAGGCCGCTGCGCCCAGATCCTGCACTCAGGTCCTTACAGCGAGGAAGCCGGCACGGTGGACCGGCTGGTCTCCCACCTGCACCAGCACGGGTATCAGATCTCCGGCAAGCACCATGAGATCTACCTGTCCAACCCCACGCGGAGCACCCCGGACAAGCTCAGGACGATCATCCGCTACCCGGTCTCCGTTCATCGGAGCAGTGCCCGTGCCGGAGGGCAGTGATGACAGCCCGTCGTGTCACTTCATGGCCTATTAGGACTCCGTTAGGTCTGTCTCGATCTTGGGGTCCTGCTGGGCAGGGGTTGTTGGCAGGTGGTGCAGATGCCGGTCCAGCACCTCAGGGTGTTC
>NZ_JBITHR010000044.1:0-33465 GCF_044458185.1 Streptomyces sp. NPDC050485
TGCGCGCCCGTCCCGACGGCCCGTCCTGGCCCCCTTCCGGCGGGGATTGGGCTGCCGAGCAGGCGGTGAGCAGCAGGATGGCCGACGCGACGATGCCCGCGCCGCCGCTTCGGTGGGATTGACGCATGATGCCTCCGGATGTGAACGAGATGCTTCCCGTCGTCTCCAATCCTCGGGCAACAGCGTGACGCACGCCCCGGCACGATAGGCCGAATGCATGATTACTCGCTCGAAACCTCTTAGGCGGACGGCGTGGCGGCTATGTCATAACGCAAGGAAACCTCTTTCGAGAACGGCAGAGTGAACATGCGCGGAAAACGACCCCGAACGCGATACGTCGTCATAGCCATTTCCCTGCTGGTCCCGGTCTGCGCGGCGCTCGGGGCCTTCGCGATACAGTCCTCCTCCCGCCAGCTTCGGGTCGAAGGGCTCAGCAGCAAGGACGTGTTGGGCCGAGCCGACGTCAGCAACCTGCGCCTTGCCATCACAGCCAAGGACGGGGCCGACCTGGCCGAGCTGGAGGTGCGGCTCGACGGGAAACCGGTGCACACCCACCGGGCCGACGGCCGCCTCATACTCGACACCCCCTCGCTCGCCGAGGGCAGGCACGAACTGACGGCCACATCCCACAGTGGCCTGTCCTTCCTGCACGACATATCCCGGACGTTCACCGTGGACACCACCGCCCCGAAACTGCGGCTGTCCCCCGCCCGAGCCACCAGGCCCGGCGCACCGGTGACGGTAAGCGGCCGGGTCGAGGACGCCGGGCAGGTGAAGGTCTCCATAGCCGGTGCGCCCGTGCCCGTCGGCAACGACGGCACCTTCTCCCAGCGGCTCGAAAAGCCCCCCGCCCGTATCGAGGTGGCAGCCACGGACGCGGCCGGCAACGTCACCCGCGAGCATGTGAACACGGTCGCGCCCTATCCCCTCACCCGGGCCGCGCACCTGACCGCCATCGGCTGGTCCTCGTCTGAGGTCCGCGACCCGGTTCTCCAGCTCGTCAAAGACAAGAAGCTCAACGCCGTCGAGCTCGACATCAAGGACGAAAACGGCGAGGTCGGCTACGACTCCTCCGTGCCGCTGGCCCGCGAGATCGGCGCCGTGAAGAACCGCTACGACGCACACAAGGTGATCGACACCCTGCACGGCATGGGAGCCCGCGTCATCGGCCGCATCGTCGCCTTCCGCGACCCCATCCTGGCCCAGGCATCCCACCACCAGGGCAAGGACCACCGCCTGGTCCTGGCCCCTGACGGCAGCCCGTACGACGGCGGCCACTACGGCACGCTCTCGTTCACCAACTTCGCCGATCCCGAGGTCCGCCAGTACAACATCGCCCTGGCCACCGAAGCGGCCAAGCTGGGCTTCGACGACATCCTGTACGACTACGTGCGCCGCCCCGACGGAAAGCTCTCCACACTGCGCTTCCCCGGCCTGGGCGACAAGACCCCCGAAAAGTCCATCGCCGAGTTCGTCGCCGAAACCCAGCGCAGCATCCAGCCCGAAGGGAGATACCTCGGGGTCTCGGTCTTCGGCATCGCCGCCACCCGGCCCACCGAAATCGCCCAGGACATCCCCGCCATGGCCCAACACGCCGACTACATCGCTCCCATGGTCTACCCCTCGCACTGGGCCGCCGGGGAGTACGGGGTCGCCAGTCCGAACGCCAGCCCGTACGAGATCGTCAACCGGTCGCTGGCCGACTTCACCAAGCAGGTCAAGGGCACCGGAGCCACGATCGTCCCCTGGCTCCAGGACTTCTCCCTGGGCGTCCACTACGGCCCCAGCGAAGTCGCCGACCAGATCAGAGCGGCGGCCGGGGACGGCATGAACTCCTTCCTGCTCTGGAACGCCGGAGCCATGTATCAAGGGGCGGCACTGACCACCCTGCGATGACAAGAGCCTGGATCCCCAGCAGTCCGTAATGTGACAGGCTGGCCGGGGTCCCGATGCGGGCCTTGACCAGCCGGGACGGACTGGCATGAACGACAACGGGATCCCGGCTGTCGAGGCGGTCGAGGACGAGCTGGTGGGTGAGGTCGTCGAGCGGCTGATGGACCGTGCCGACGCCTCGGGTGCGGCCCTGCTGGGCGAGGGCGGCCTGCTGACGGAGGTCACCCGTGCCGTGCTGGAACGGGCCCTGGACGCGGAGATGACCGAGCACCTCGGCTACGAGAAGCACGATCCCTCGGGCCGCGGCTCGGGCAACAGCCGCAACGGCACGTCGCCGAAGACGGTACTCTCCGACGCCGGGGCGGTCACACTGGCGGTGCCGAGGGACCGCGACGGGAGCTTCGAGCCGCAGCTGGCGCCCAAGCACGCCAGGCGGCTGGCGGGGTTCAACGACCAGGTCCTGTCGCTGTACGCGCGCGGCATGTCGGTGCGGGACATCCGCTCCCACCTGGCCGGCATGTACGGCATCGAGGTCTCACCAGACCTGATCAGCAAAGTCACCGACGCCGTCACCGACGAGCTCGAAGCATGGCAGACACGCCCGCTGGACGCGGTCTGGCCGATCATCTACATCGACGCGCTGTGGGTGAAGATCCGCTCCGGGTCCGTGGCCTCCCGGCCGGTCTACCTGGCCGGCGGGGTGGACATGGACGGCTGCAAGGACGTGCTCGGCCTGTGGGCCGGCGACGAGGGCGAAGGCGCCACGACCTGGATGGCCGTGCTGTCCGAGCTCCGCAACCGCGGGGTCGAGGACGTGTGCATCGTCGCCCGCGACGGCCTGAAGGGCCTGCCCGACGCGGTCACCGCGACCTGGCCCAAGGCCACCGTCCAGACCTGCGTGATTCACCGAAGCCGTCAAGAAACAACGCGTTGCTTCGCGGAGACGAACTCGTTGACGTGGTATGGGCAGATCCGACGAGGTCCGCAGCCAGTTGGCGCGGCGGTTCGACGTTCTGCTCCCGCACCTGAACGAGCGTCAACGGCGTCTGGCGCTGGCGACCGAGGCCCGGCCGCTCGGGCATGGAGGCGTCGGTGTGGTTGCTCGGATAGCCGAGGTCAGCGAGACGACGGTTCGCAAGGGCGTGTTCGAACTTGAGGCCGGAGTCGATCCGCTGCCCGAAGGACGTGTCCGGCGTCCTGGTGGCGGGCGTATGCGGGCCGAGGCTATCGACCCGCGGCTGGTTCCGGCGCTGATGGCACTGGTCGAACCGGACGAGCGTGGTGATCCGATGTCGCCGCTGCGCTGGACGACGAAGTCGCTGCGGCACCTGGCCGCGGAGCTGTCCCGGCAAGGGCACCGGGTGACCGCGCCCACGGTGGGCCGGCTGCTCAAGGGGCATGGATTCAGCCTGCAGGGCACCGCCAAGACCCTGGAAGGCGATCAACACCCGGACCGGGACGCGCAGTTCCGCTATATCAACGAGCAGGTCAAGGAACACCAGGCCGCGGGCGAGCCGGTGATCAGCATGGACGCGAAGAAGAAGGAACAGATCGGGAAGCTGCCGATGCCCGGACAGGAATGGCGGCCGGCTGGACAGCCCGTCGAAGTCGAGGACCACAACTTCTTCGCCGGTCCGCACATGGAGTCCGTCATCCCGTACGGGATCTACGACATGGCCGCGAACACCGGCTGGGTGAACGTCGGCACCGACCACAACACCGCCACATTCGCCGCCTCGTCGATCCGACGCTGGTGGCAGGCGCGCGGCCAGTACGACTACCCCGCGGTGCTCTCCATGATGGACATCATCCTTCTGGGGCCGAAGCCCCTGATTTCCGATGTCCGTCAAAGCGGATCAAGCCCACCTGGGAGCTGCACCAGTCTGCGCGACAGGATGCCGTCGCCATCGGCGACGTGGAGAGGCTTGCCGCGCAGAGTGGCTCAGCTGCGGGCCACGCGCGAGACTCTCCAGAACTCAGCCGGGGCCTCGCCACGTCCAGCCCTCGGGGCCGGTGAACGCTGACTGCAGTTGCCAAGGTCCGGCAAACACGACCCGCGATTCGCCCGATTGCCGCCACTGTGTGTGCATCTCTTCTCCGCACAGCAGGGGTTCCGCATGACCACACCCAGTTGGGGCCAGCAGTCGCAGCCACCAGTACCCGTGTCACGCATGTCCGCCCGGGAGAAGGGGTGCTTTGGCTGCGGTGGCGCTCTCGTTCTCGGCGTCGCGGCGCTGGCAGTCATCGGCGCCATCATCGGACCACAAAAGAAGGCACCAGCCGAAGCCAAGCCGCCTGCCAGTCCAAGCGTGCGCGTCACCACGTCCCCGCGGCCCACGCCAGCCTCCCACTCTGCATCTGCCAAGCCCTCGCAACAAAAGCGCAACGGCAGCACCAGACCCAAGACGTTGGCCCATGGCGCCCAGCAAGGACTCACCAACTGCATCATCCGGTACACAGACGCCCAGAACGGGCCAGGTACATCAACGTACAGCGCCTTGGTACTGAACGACTCCGGCCAGCCGTACCCACCAACAGGTAGCAACCCCTACAGCATCATCTTCCAGCTGGCCGTGACTGGCGCCGACGGCAAGAGCTACTCCGTTACAGAAGCACTCGGCAACGGGGCAAGGACCGCTGCCGACAACGGCGGAAGCGACTGGTTCACGGTCAACCAGGGCGACGTGGGGGTCAGCGCGAACTCCGTCCAAGGAGCGGTGGACTCAACGGTGCCTGTCCCCCTCGCCCGGGTGACAAGCCTCCAGGGGAACATCGTGATCACAAGCCAGAATGATGACAACTACCTGGAGCAGAAAGACTGCGCGGTACGGCTCTCGTAAAGCGAGCGGTCATGCGACCGGCGGCTCCGCCCCGGCAACCAGACCGAGGACTGGCGACACCCGAACGACCAGTCCCAACCAAGGCCACAAACCCCACCCACACACAAAACTAACGACCGGTCACACCGGCCAGGCGCAGCACGAGGGCGCGGATGGAGCGTACGGTGCGCGGGCGTCCGCGCCTGTTGGGGCGGCAGGTCTTCGCGTGACGGCCCTTCATCACGTCGCGATGCCAGCGCAGGATCGGGTCGGGGTGGACCAGCAGCCGCAGCCGCCGCAGGACCTCGCGGGCAGCGGCACGAGAAGCACGGCCAGGAAGGCCCGGTCCTTGCGGGTGAATGTGACCTTCTCGGCACCGAGTTGTCGTTCGAGGAGGGTGATCTGGTGGCGCAGGGCGAGGATCTCCGCGTCCTTGTCCCGGTCGGACACCGGCAGCAGACACAACGCGGCGAAGACGTTGGTAACGGTCAGGCAGGCGAGGCGGAACTGCACGAGCGGTCCTCATGACGCGGGCCGGACGCTCCCGACAGCCGAGGACCGACCCAGCGTGATACAGCACGCGAACAGGGCCGCGACCTGCACGGATGAGCTTTCGGCAGGCGCAGAGTCTCCCTGCCCCGTGGACGAGGCCGAGTTCGCGCCCCGCCGACGCCACCTGCGCTACTCGTCCCGGTGCCGCGCCACCCGGCCCGGCGCCTCGTGGCCGGTCAGAGGCTCCGCACACCCCGCCATGTCCAGCCCGCTCCCAGGACTGTGTTCCGCAGAGGATCGCGCATGTCCCGCGAGTCGAACAGGACCACCTTGCGCCGACGGCCGTCCGGGCCCTTCTCGTACTCCCACTGCCGCCCGACGTACGGTCCGCGGCTCCACCGGCGTGACACACCTCGCCGGGGCGGGTCCCCCACCAGCGCCACCTCCCGCACCTCGTCGAGGACATGTACCTCGCGTTCGGCGACGGCCAGACGTATACGGGCCTTCATGGACCGCTCCACCTGGTCTCCGATGACAGAGTCCCCCATCGCGGGCAGCACGATCTGCCACTCCGCCACCAGATCGGCCTTCTCCCCGCCGAAGGCATGGCGCACACGGAACGGCACACCGGTCCCGTTGAGCGCGAGCAACGCGGCCCGGACCTCCTGGGCGGGAAGTGAAGTGACGCCGCTGTCGGGGTACTTGGTGCCCATACGGCGGTCCCGATAGCGGCCCCAGCTGTCCCTGAGACGGCCCATCACCGTGCCCCTGCCGCGGTTTCGGGCCGAACGGTACGAAGGAAGTCCTGGAAGTCCCCCAGAACCGCATCGTGCTGGGCCGCGGTGGCGGTGAGTGCGAGCCTGATCAGCGCGCGCTGGTGAGGATCCCGGGTGTCGACGAGGGACAGGTACACCTGGGACTGGACGAGGTCGCGGGGCGTTGCGTCGACGACGGCTGAGAAGGTCAGCCGCTGGGTCAGGGCGGGCGCGTCCTCGGGGCCGACCTCGCGACGGTCGGCCACCACCACCGACTCGGCGCCCTGGCGAAGCTGCTCCAGCGACGCGTCGGCGAGCTGGACCAGCGTGACCCCCTCCAGCGGGAAGCCTCCGTCGATGGTGATGTTCGCGGCGAATCCGGCGTCCGGTCGCGGATGCACCGCGGCGAAGGCCACCTCCTCGGCCTCGAACCCGGCCGGACGGGCTGGGAGCCAGCCCTCCGGCAGCCGGAACTCCAGGGGCATGGGCAGTGCGGTGGACATTTCAGTCCTCCTTCCAGGGAAGTGAATCAGAGCAAGTTGATGAGGCTTTTCCTGAAGGATCCGATGCCGTCGCCGACTGTATCGACCGCGTCACCGACCGCGTCAGCCGCGCCGTCGACGGCCTTGGTGAACTTGTGTGGATTGAACGTGATCTCAACTCCCGTTCCCGCGCCTACGGCTTCGGAAAGGAACGTAGAACGCCTTGGCGCCGACCGTGGCTTCCTCCTTGGTCAGCTTGAGACCGGCCGAGGCCTCGCCGCCCGCGAATCCATCGGTACGCCCGTAAACGCCTGTGAGATCCCCGTAGTCCATCCGGGTCTCCGCGAGGTCCCGGACTCCCGCGGACACCTCGGCCTTGGCGACGAGACCCTTGTTGTTGAAGCCATAGTTGGCGGTGGCCCTAGCTCCGCCGTAGACGTCAGAGACCCCGGAGAGCTTCAGATCACCCTTGGTCAACGAGCCCTTCGCGGTCACATGGAAAAGGTCGGCGTACGCCTTGACCGACCCCTCCTTCCCGTACTTGGGGTCGGTGGTGATGGAGAAGCCGGCGCTGGGCCCCGTCAGTTTGAGCTTGCCCTCGGCGTCCCACCCGTCGCTCTTCGTGCCGACCGGCTTCTGTTCCGTGTATTTGCTGATGTCGCCCTTGGCCTGTCCGTTGAAGCCGGTGCCCATCGTCCCGTCCGTGATGTCCGAGTCGAGCACGACTGCTCCGAAGGCGATCTCGATTCCTTTGTCCGCGTCGGTCACGGCCTGGACCGCGTGGTCGATACGGTCCTGCCAGGAGCCGACCGCCTTGCGGACGCTCTCCTGATAGTCGGGATCGTGATGCAGCACGTTCTTGTCGCTCTCGGTGAGCGTCGAGTAGGCGTAGGCGACCACGCCCTGGTCCGAGACCGTCATCTTCGCGTCGATGGCCTCCTGCCGGGCGGTCTTGAGCTTGGCCGTCAGATCCACGAGATTCGCATGAGCCTCGCGCAGCAGCGAAGCGATCGCCTTGGCCTCCGTCTGCGCGGACTGGAACTCCTTGAGCGTGGTGTCGAACCGTTTGTTGGGCGCGTCGGCACTCAGTCCCGACCAGGAATCTCCCAGCGATATGCCGTGCACATCGCGCCGGTACGCCTTCTCGCGCTTCTCGAACTCTCCCGCCATGCCGTCCCACCGGTCGGCCGCGGTGGTGAGCTTGGACAGGTCGGTGCTCAGGATTTCGTGGTAGGTCGGCATGCTTTTCCCCGTGGTGCGACGTGCTTCAGTAGTGGTCGAGCGAGGACGAACGGACCTGGGAGTGCACGCCGACGTCCGTATTCTGGAAAAGGGTGTCGCTGCTGCGGAGTGCGCCCTTCTCCGAACTGAGCCTGTCCATCAGGGATTTGACCTGGTCCCCCAGGTTTTATGCGCCTTCTTGAGGGCACCCGAGGCCAACCAGCCGTGGCCGTCGCGCGCATCGAACTCCTTCACCACGGCAGCTGTTTCGTCGTCCGCCCAGCTGCCCGACGTCCGAGTGTCCGGCTCGATGTGCTCTTCGATCGCGCGCGCAGCAGCTTGCTTCTGCGCCGGGGTCGAAGCCACGTCCTTCTGACTACCCAACAGGCCCGGCGTACCGCCGGGGGCGGGTATCTGATTCAGCCGAGTTCCGACGGACTGCTCCGCACCCGGTCCATCAGCCGACCCCACCATTCCCCGTACCCCCCTCCTAGTTCGACAGCACGTAGCCGCCAGGACAGGCTACAAACCATGATCACAAGCCAGATGGCGCTGCCCGAGGAACCGAGACGAGCCACTAGCCTCTCCGCTTCGCTTGGCACCTGTGTCTGATGCCGACATGCCAAGGAAGGGTATCCGGCGAGCCGAACGTCCGTTTGGCACGTCATGGCCTGCAGCGAGCACGGGGCCATCGAGCCCATGGCCAAGCACAGCCGACTCGCGCCAACCAGCCGTCGAGCTCCCCACCAAGGCCCCGGCCCCGGCAGCGAACGGCGGCAAGAAGACGGCGAGGAAGGCATCAGCGGCGTTCCAGCGGGGCGTAGCAGCCCTCGCCCAGTACATCGCCCGCGAAGGCCACCACCGCGCCCCCAGGGCCCATGCGGAGGAGATCGCGATGGAGGGCGAGACCGCGCCAATGGTCGTGAAGCTCGGCGTGTGGATCTCCAACACCAAGGCGAGGCGGGACAAGCTGAACGGGGAGCGGCTCGCCGGGCTCGGGATCGACGGGGCGTAGGTGGGGTTTCTGGGGTTGCGGACAGTCGACGGGCACGGTCAGTGGCTATCCGGGCCACCCCCGGTCCCGGTGACGACAACCATGGGGCCGCTCGAAGCACGTCGCCGGCACGCGCCCTTTTGAGTGGGACCGCCGGGCCTCCCGGTGCGTCGGCGAACACCGAGCCTTAGACACGCGTTAGACCGGGCAGGCCCCACCCCACGAGAACGGGAGAAACCCGATGCGTGTCCGCCCGATCGCCACCGCCCTGCTCCTAGCCGGCGCAGCCGTCATCCCCTTGTCCAGCCCGAGCACCGCAACACCCCATCCGACGCCTTTCGGGTCCTGCCAGCGGGAAGGGGCAATGTCCCTCGGAGGGCAGGGGGAGTTCTATACCTGCGCCCAAGGCCTGTACATCCACCGCAACTGCGACCCCGGCGCCCGACCCGTGCAGATCACCCGCGACCAGGTCCTCTGCACCGACGAGTGACAGCTGTGACCGCCCGGCACCGGCGCTAGGCACGCCACGACACGGCCCGCACCCACCAGCGATGCCCGGCCACCCCGGCGGGGCACCCGTTACAGGACAGTGCCGTGCAGGGCGCGGCGGTCGCCGGACAGGACGTAGCGGCGGGACGCGAGACCGCGGTCGAGGGGTTCACCGATCCGCTCGCAGAACAGTACGAGACGGCCTGCGGCCTCATCATCGCCCAGAAGGATCGACCGCCGGATCGTCGGCGGCCGGTGTGGTCGGCGCACCGGCGGGGACGGGGCGATACGGACGTCGTGCACGGCCCTGCTTCGAGACCGGGCCGTCCCTGAGGCGTAGAGGAAGATCGGCGCAGCCGGGCGGCTGCTGGTATCCGGTAGAAGACCTCGCGCTGGCGGCCCTTGAAGCAAAAGCCTTAGGGCGTCAGTGCTTCCGTGCGTCTGATCGGCCGTCAGGGGAGGAGCGGCCAAGATCATGCCCTTAGCGCCAACGGCGGGCTTACCAGGCTCCGGGATCCCAGGGCCGTGGCGCCGCGGCCGCGGTCGTGGCCATGCATGCCTTGTGACGGTTGACGCCCCACCAATCCGGCCTGTGGGCCCGTGTCCGCGCCCCGCCCAATGCGTACGCTGGGGGTATGACGACGCGCGATGAGCTCCACGAGTGGATCGACGCTCTTCCGGACGACGAACTGGAGGAAGCGGCGGCTGCGCTGCGTCCGCTGAAGCCCACCGTGCCGGCGTCGCTCGGCATGGGGCACTCCGGCCGGGGCGACGTGGCCGAGCGCGCGGACGAGCTGTGTCGTCGCTGCAGGTGAACAGCGGTGTCCATGGTTGTCGGTGGTGGCTGGGACGCTGCCCCGATGATCTGTCGCTGTTGTGCCGCGCTGCTCGCACGATGCTGACCATGCCGGTGGTCCTGCTGCGCCGAGACACCGCCAAGGACGCCGAGTTATTGGTGCTGAGACATGAGGACACAGTCCTGCGCCGTCAGTTCAAGGGCCCGGTCCGCTACGAGTCCGCCGACCGGTTCTGGTTCTCCGCGCTGTCCTCGCTGATACCGCGCCGCCGCTGGGCCGACGTCTTCCCCGTCACGCCCGGCACCCTGCTGGCCTGGCACCGCGAACTGATCGCCAAGAAGTGGGACTACTCCGCCCGCCTCAGCCGCACCGGCTGACCCCCGACTGCGGCCGCGCTCAGGAAACTGGTGCTGCGCTTGGCAGACGAGAATCCCCAGTGGGGACACCGAAGGATCCAGGGCGAACTGGCCCGGCTGGGGCGTCCGATCGCAGCGTCCACGGTCTGGGGGATCCTGAACGCCGCGGGCATCGACCCGGCTCCGCGCCGGTCCGGCCCCAGCTGGCGCGCGTTCCTGAGCGCCCAAGCCCAAGGGATCATCGCAGCCGACTTCTTCCACATGGACACCATGCTCGGAAAGCGCCTGTACGTCATGGCATTCCTCGAACACGGCACCCGCAGACTGCACATCACCGGCGTCACCGCCCACCCCAGCCGAGCCTGGGCGACGCAACAGGCCCGCAATCTCGCCTATCAACTCGACACGCGCACGAAGTCCCTGCGCTTCGTGCTGCGCGACCGCGACGCCAAGTACGGCCAGTCCTTCGACGCCGTCTTCGAAGCCGAGGACATGGACGTACCGCTCAGCGCGCCACGGGCACCTCGGATGAACGCGCACTGCGACCAGGTGATCGGCACCGTGCGCCGCGAGGCCCTCGACCACGTCCCGCTCATGAACGAGGCCACGCCCGGCAAGTCCTCACCGACTTCGAACGGCACTACAACGGGCATCGACCTCACCGAGCCCGAGATCAACGACCCCCTCATGCCTCCGGGCAGCCCCCCACCGTCCACGACCTCGGAGGCCGCAGACTCCTGCACACCCGCGTCCTCGGCGGTGCCATCAACGAGTACCGGTACGCCGCCTGACCAGCGGCGATGACTTTCCGAGCTTCACAGGGCCCGCCGCGAGATCAAGCCCGGCAAGACGATGCCGCCCGGCTACGTGGCCCTGTCGACTGACGAGGTCACGGGTCGGACCGTCGGCTGGGAGCCGATAGAGCAGTCGTCGTTCGCCAAGTTCCACGCCGAGGCAGTTGAGAACTGCGGGCCACAGCCCGGGACTACAGGCACTTTCGAGCTCATCGGGCCAAAGATCAACGCGGAGCATGCCGACGAGCACTTCCTGGTCGAGCACGCATTCGCGCGGCATGTGGACGTCCCGCAGCTCACCTTCGGATGCATCCTGGATGCGGTGCTCGCACTGGCAACCGCCTGCAACTGCGAGGGGATCGTCTTTCACCACGACGACGGCCGCAGAGCCAAGATCAAGGCGAGGGACTTTGCGCCGTCACTCTGACGGGAGGCGTGCGGCGATGTCGAGGGCGAGCGAGGCGGCATCCCACTCCTCGTTCGACTCGGCCTTCCGCCGAAGTGCATCAACAGCCGCACGACTTCCCGCGCCTCGGCGAGCGTGAGCAGGGGCAGGCGGAGGGCGTCCGGGTACGCACCGGGCACAGGGGAGGCGAGATCATCCATGGACGGTCAACTCCCCAACGGTCAGCAGTTAGGCCACCCGCCCAAGTGAACCGACCGCGAAGGGTCACGACTCGGCAACACCGGTCGCCGCCCCGAGCGTTCAGCGGTCGGATAGCCCCCTCACCCCAGGGGGCCCAGATGAACCACCGCACTCTGACCGTATCCCTCACCGCTGCCACAACAGTTCTCTTCCTCGCCGGCTGCGCACCCCACAATCGCCGGGCCACCGCAGTGCCCGCCCAGACCGCAGCCGCACCCGCCCCGCAGAACTGCCTTGCATCCGGCACCTATCAAGGGAAAGGCGAACCGTCAGGCGGCGTCCAACTGACCACCTTCACCGTCAGCTTCGACCAAGCCGCATGCCAGGGCGGCATCGTCACCGGCACAATCGCGTGGACCTGCGCCACCACGGACGGCAAGAACTTCCTCGACGGCACCACCAACTCGATCTCCGGAACCGACCGATTCCAGGGCACAGTTGGCGACGTGAGCGTGACCCTCGTGACCCGGATGTCGGGAACCCTGGACATGGACGCCTTCCAGCCGCCAGCCCTGACCGTCAACACCGGCCGACTGAATGACCCCCGGGGGCGTGGCTGCTACATCAGCCGCGCCACGCTCTTCCCCACGCAGACCGTGCCCCACCTCGGGGCTCAGATCACAGCGGGGAGGCGGCCGTGAACCACACCCGCACCGCCGCTCTCGTCCTCGCCGCCATGGGCCTGCTCCTCACCGGATGCAGCAGCCCGACGCCGGCCAAGCCCACCGACGCCAAGCCTGGACTCGGCACCCTCTGCTCCGGCATGGCGTGGCCCCGGCCCGTACCCGACGGCCTCAACGGCAAACCCCTCACCCAAGCAGCCGCCGGGCCGCTGCTGTGCTTCACCGTCGCCAAAGCCGTCGCGCCCGACGGACACGACGCCATGCAGGACGACACCGCCACCACCAACTGGATCGTCACCGGCAGCAGCCCCGACGCCGGAACCGCCATCAACCAGGATCAGCCGATCACACTCACCGTCACCAAGCCCAACGGCTGACAACGACCGCTGGAATCTGCCCCGTGGGATGGGGCCTTGCGCAGGACGAGCGTCAGTGTGCGATGGAGTCGATCAGCTCCCGGGCTCCCTGCCGCAGGAGCGCGACCGCAACAGACGTCCCGAGCGTCGCCGGATCCAGAGGGCCGGCCCGCTCGTGCGCATGCTGCAGGAGCTGATCGAGGCCACCGCGTTCACCGTCCCCGCACTGCTGCCCGAGCGGTCCCGCCCGTTCGCCTTTGGTAGGACCACTCGCTCCAGGATCTCCGGCTGGGCCCAGAAAGCAGTCGGCGACCGGGAAGCTCCGTAAGAGGAAACTGGGCGCCACCGCCCGGCTCCTCGCTCTGTACACCGCCGCCCACACCGGCCCCGACAGCCGTCGCGGGCACGCCGAGGAGGGCGGACTCCACCTGGACAAGATCGCCGCGTTCTGCACCCTGCCTCTAAGGGCGGATCCCGTCGCAAGAGATGGGCAGATGCCGCGGCCCGCGCAGCACGGCGTTCTGCCGGTACGGCGGCGGGTCCTCCAGCAGACGTGGGTTCTCCAGCCTCCGGGCCAGTTCCGACAGGGCGAACTGGGCTTCCAGCCGGGCGAGAGGTGCGCCGAAACAGCTGTGGATGCCGCTGCCCAGGCCGAGATGCTGGATGTCCCCGCGGTCCGGGTCGAAGCGGTCCGGAATCTCGAAGCGCTGAGGGTCGCGGTTGCCGGACGCCAGGACCAGCCAGAGAGAGGCGCCCTTGGGGATGGTGACGCCCCGGACCTCGATGTCGGCGAGGGTGGTGCGCTGCGGCACCAGTTGTACGGGCGGCTCAAAGCGCAGCAGTTCCTCGACGATGGGCACGGCCAGCCGTGGATCCGCGCGCAGCCGCTCCAGGACATCGGGGTTGCGCAGCAGGGTCAGCATTCCGTTGGTGACCAGGTTGACGGTCGTCTCGTGGCCCGCGATCAGCAACAGCGCCGCGGTGCTGAGGAGTTCCATCGTGGTCATCGAGCCGTCTTCGCCCTTGGCCGTCGCCAGCTCGGAAAGCATGTCGTTCCCGGGTTTCTTGCGGCGCTCCTCGATCAGGCCGGCCAAGTACATGCCCAGTTGCATCCGGGCGTCGTGCGACGTATTGCCCCGCTCGGTGGAATCCGCGTCCGGGTCGGGGTCCAGGCTCGCAGCGATCGTGTCCGCCCAGGTGTGGAAGCGCGCCTCGTCCTCGCGCGGAATCCCGAGCAGCCGGCAGATCACTGTCACGGGGAAGGGGTAGGAGAACTGGTCCACCAGGTCGATCCGGCCCGGATCGCCGATGCCGTCGATGAGGCCGGAGACGATGCCATGGAGTTCTCCGCGCATCCCGTCGACCCGGTGGGGGGAGTGCGGCGGGCCGAAGGGCCGGTTCGTCATACGTCGCAGCCGGTCGTGTTCCGGAGGGTCGAGCCGCAGGAAGCTGGGCGGCAGGGCGCTCTCGTCCACCTGGGACGACTCGGCCAGCGGGTCGCGGGCGGTCGAGGCCAGATTACGGGCGTCGGAACTGATCCGGGGATCGTGCAGGAGGCTGCGGATCTCGTAGTAGGTGCTGACGACGTACGGCCCGTCCTCCTCGTGGTGGACCGGCGTCTTCCGCAGCTCTTCGTAAATCGGGTACGGATTGGCGCGGTTGGCGTAGTCCAGGATCTGGTGCAGGGGGGATTGCGTCATGGCGAGTCCTCGTGGCCGTGCGGGTCAATGCGCAGGGGTGAACGTCATCCGGCGGTCGGCCGGCGAGTATCCGCTGAGGGTCACGGTGGGGCCGTGAGTGGGGACCGACGGGTCGGGGTAGTCCGCGTCCATCGGCTGCTGTCCGTCCAAGTGCCGGTCGACCGTGGGGAACTTCGGCGGGAACGGTGCGGTGGTCTCGATCAACTCCTGGTAGAACGGCATCCACCGGCCATGGTCGAAGGCGACCGCACCGATGACGCGCCCCTGGTACCCGTAGACGCCGACGAACCGGCGCTCCTCCAGCGAACCCTGCGAGATGAGGATCTCCGTCCCCAGTGACGGCACCCCGACCGACTTGATGTTGACTCCGAACTGCGAGGACCAGAAGGCCGGCATCCACATGTGGGGGCGACGGTCGGTACTCTCGCTCAGCATGTTGTGCGCCGCGATCCCGGCCTGGGCGACGGCATTGCCCCAGTGCTCCAGGGACAGGAACTGGTAGCCGAACAAGGCGTGCGGGGAGCGGGCGACGTCGCCCGCCACATAGATGTCGTCGGTCACGATTCCGCGGATGTCGAACGCGCGGCAGCCGGCATCGCACGCGATCCCGCGAGGGCCCGCCCCGAGTCCGGATCCGGCGAGCCAACCAGTGTTGCGGGTGGCACCGAGCGAGACAACCACCACGTCGGTCTCCACGGTGGAGCCGTCGGACAGATGCGCGGCGCGCACACGTCCCGAGGCGTCGCCCTCCAGAGCGGTCACCATGGCTCCGCACCGCAGGTCCACGCCGTGCTTGCGATGGAGTTCGGCGGCGACTGCGCCGACCACCCCGCCGAGTGCGCCGACCAGGGGCGCCGCGCCGCGCTCGGCGACGGTGACCGGAAGGCCGCGTTCGCAGCAGGCGGAGGCGATCTCCGAGCCGGTGAACCCGGCGCCGAGGACGAAGACCCGTTTGGGTCCCTCGTCGAGCCGCCGTGCGAGGGCGGCTGCGTCGTCACGGGTCCGCAGCACGAAGACACCGTCAAGTTCCGCCTCGGCCTCGTGAGGCCACGGTCGCGCCCGTACCCCGGTGGCGATCAGCAGCCGGTCGTACGGCACTTCGTCGCCGTCGGCCAGCCGCACCCGCTTGGCGGGCATGTCCAGGCCGGTGGCCGGGACCCCGAGCCGCCAGGTCGCATCAACGGACCGGCGCCTGGGCAGCGAAGTGCGGTCGGCGGTCGCCTTGCCCAGCAGCACCTGCTTGGACAGCGGGGGTCGGTCGTACGGCTCGTAGGGCTCGTCACCGATGATTGTCAGAGAGCCCGCGAAGCCCTTGTCACGCAGGGTTTCCGCAGCCCGCAGGCCCGCCAGCGAGGCGCCGACGACGACGATGCGGCCTTCGCGCTTGAGCCGTTCCAGGGATCCGTCACCGTTCACCGGACACCGCCTCGGCCGGGGCGTCCACCGCATCGACCAGGATGGCCTGAACGGGGCACGCTGCGGCGGCCTGAGCCAGCTTCTCGCGCTGTGCCTCGTCGGCCTCCGGGTTGTACAGCAGTGCCTCCTCGCCATGCATGGCGAAGATCTCGGGCGCGAGGAACGCGCACTGCGCATACCCCTGACAGCGGTTCAGGTCGACGGCAATCCTCACCACGGGATCGGTCCTCTCCAACGGCCCGCTCAGCCCCCCTGTGACCACCCTCGGTGTCCGGATGGGATGAAGCGACGAGAGGGCGACCGTTCGAGTGAGCGGTGTGGTCGGCTCAGGTCGATGTGGCCGACTGTGACCGGGCGGGACGCCGACCCCGCAGCATGTTCAAGCTGAGGAGCAACGCCCAGGCCGGAAAGACCAGTTCGGACCAGGGCGCGTTCGCTCCCACCACGAGCAGCGCAAGGCCTGCCAGGTAGCCGAGGGCGACGAGCGGGCGCGGGAGGGCGCCGTGTCGGCGGCCGATGGTCGAGGTCGTGATGATGAACACGGCCGCCATCCGCATGGCGTACGTGGTCAGCAGGGCGTAGGCGAAGTGCCGGCCGAAAGGAGGGTGCTGCTGACTCTCCTCGAGCACGGTTCCGGCTGCCGCGGCGGCGCCGAACAGGGTGGCGACGAAGACCAGGCCGCTGCCCAGGAACACGGTGGAGAAGAACCGGTCCTCGCCCTCGCCGGCCTGCTCGCGCAGGGCGCCCATGAACCACAGGAAGGCGATACCGGCGAACGGGAGCAGCGCCAGCGCCGTCCGCACGGCGCTGCGCTGTCCGGCATCGACGGATACGTCGTCCCCGCCGGCGCCGCCGGGCAGAGCGATGCGCATCAGGACGATCGCCGCGGCCATCAGGATCGCGAACACCACCCCGGCCACCCCGGCGGCCCAGGGTGTCGCGAGGCGCTCGTGCCTTCGCTCCATGGTCTCTCGCTTTCCGCCTGGTCCTCCTTCGTACAAACATCAGCGATCCAGGGACTCGCGCCACCGGAGTCACTCGGGAGGAAGACAGCGGTGCGCCATACAGGCTATGGCTGCTGATGGATCGGGATCGGGCCCGGCAATCACGCGTCCGTGCCGGCGGCGGCGCTGCTGAATGGTGCGCAGCCGGGCTGGTTTGCGCAGCACGGCCGACGACGGGACGCCCGTCGTCGGCCAGTGCTCCACGGTTCCCCCGGCGCCTCGATTTCCCAGTCCGTCCACGTAGCGGCGGCGTTGGTGGGCGATCAGAACGACTCGGTGGCGCACGAGCGGGACGCCGGCGCGTCCCGCCATGATCCTTTTCTGGAGCTTGACGTCCGTGATGCGGCCTTCGTTGACCCCCGGGTTACAGGAGGTGGTGATCCCCTGGATGACGGCGTGCCGGTCTTCGCCCAGAGCTTTCGCAGCGCCCGCGAGCGGGGCCAGTCCGCTGGCGCTGAGCTGGTCGAGCCACCCCGGCAGTGGTGCGGCATCCTGGGCATCGAGCATGGCGGCCGACCGGCGTACCAATTCGTGGGTTCGGCGGAGCTCGGGACAGTGATAGAGGAGCCGTCGCAGATGTTCTGCGGTCTGGTGGCCGCGCCGGTCGGGGACGGCCGGCACAGCAGTACCCGACCGATCCGGACACGATCCCCGCAAGCCACCATGCCGCAACCGGAGGGCAGAGGTGAACCCCGACAGATGACCGCTCGTTCACAGAGCAACCCCGGTCCACCGTGGTCCCGCGTACCGGCCGTTCGACTGTCCATACGTCGGCCCGCCCCTCGGCGGGTCTTGACCCCGGATCCTGAACACGTCTATGCGGATCGGGTCAGAGTAGTTGATGTTGAGTGGAAGGTGTTCTCGTAAGCGATCGGTGATCGCTGGCCGAGCCGGGAGTGCCGGCGGCGGGTGTTGTGGCGGGACAGCCGGCGGAAGGCGTCGAGTCGGGCCTCGCGCTCGTTTGACCAGCACTTTCGCCCCTTCAGCGTTTCCCTTTTGAAGGTCGCGTTGAACGATTCGGCGGCGGCGTTGTCCGCGCTGCTGCCGACCGCGCTCATGCTCTGCCGGACGCCGGCCCGGCGGCAGGCGTCGGCGAAGGCCCGACTCGTCTACTGGGCCGCGTGATCGGTGTGCATCACCGCCCCGGCGAGGCTGCCGCGAGTCCGCTCGGCCGCCGCGAGGGCGTCGGTGACGAGCTCGACCCGTATGTGATCGGCGATCGCCCACCCTGCCAGACGTCGTGAACAGAGATCGATGACGGTCGCGAGACAGCAGAACTTCCCGCCGCCGACTCTCAAGTAGCTGATGTCGCCGACGTACTTCGCGTTCGGGACCTCGGCCGTGAAGTCCCGGCCAATCAGGTCCGGCACCCTCGCCGCGGCCGGATCCGCGATCGTGGTGCGGTGCCGGGCCGCAGACGAACTCCGGCCAACCCGATGCCGCGCATGACTCGAGCGATGCGCTTGTGGTTCACCACCTGACCGCCGCCGTCGCGGAGTTCGGCGGTCATCCTCGGGGCGCCGTAGGCGCCGTCGGAGTCCCGGTGGACCTTGCGTATCCGGGCCGCGAGCTCGGCCTCGGCGGCCTGCCGGAGCGCGCGGACCGGTGCGGTGCAGTGCCCGTAGCAGAAGCTCGAGCGGGCGATACCCAGGACGGTGCACAGCCGCTTCACGCCGAACCGGCGCTGGTGGTCGGCGACAAACTGGAAGCGGGTCACCAGCGTGTCTCGCCCGCGAAATATCGGGCGGCTTCGCGCAGAATATCCCGTTCTTCTTCAAGCTCTCGGACCCGCTTGCGCAACGCGGCAACTTCCGCCGAGTCCGGCGTCGACGCGGCCACCAGGGCCGCCGAATGAGAGCCCGGGCGCCGCCCGTCGGCGGCCCGAATCCAGTTTCGGGCGGAACGCCTGCCCGAGCAGACGGGGGTGGGCTCCGTCGGGATGGCACCCCGCGCACGTCGCCGGGGCCCGGACGGCTCCGGGCGGCCCGTCCTTCAGGGGCGGGGCTTCTCCGGGCGACGGCACGTAGGCGCGTCCGGCCAGGTCAGGGTCTATGTCGAGGAACTGACGCCGCTGCTCGGCAAGCCCCGGCAGGTGCTGCTGGCGCGCACGCAACTCGTCGATCAGCGACTAGCGCCGTACCTGGCGGGGTTCGCCAGGTACGGCGCTCAGCTCGTCACCGAACGCGACCGCGCCCTCGAAGGCCACGAGTCCGCCCGCAAGCGGGGCAAGACGATCGGCGGCGCCGGTCCGCATTCGCACCACGGCCGGTGCGGGGGCCTTGCCGGTGCTGCCCGAACCGGCTCCCACGATGTCCGGCGGCCGGATTCCCGGGCCATCGTGGAAGACCACGAACACAGCGGGCAGGGGGCACAGTTCACGCCCCCGCCCACCCGGAGCGGCGGATCAGCCCGGCGTCACCGCGCCCTCCGGCACGCCGAACCACTCCTCCAGCGCCTCCGCCAGCCCGGCCGTCGACGTCGGCGCCTGCGCCCCCGCGTCGGCCGCCCAGGCCGTGAAGCCGTCCGGACGGACGAGGACCGCTGCCAGTTCCGGGCGGGACGGGCAGCCGGCCGTCAGGGTGTCGACGCGGCCGGCATACCCCGCGGCGAGGGCCCGGAGCTCCGGGTCGTCGGTGAGGTCGAGCAGGAGCGCCCGGCCGCCGTGGAGGTGGTCCGCGAGGCGGCTGCCGTCGGTGAGTTCGAGGTCCGGGGTGCTGCGGCCGGTCAGCGGGTGCTTGCCCGGCAGCTCGTACCGCACCCCGGCACCGTTGAGCCGCGCGGTGAGGTACGTGGTGCCCGTGACCGTCCCCGCCAAGTCGCTGACGATCTCGCGCAGGGCCCGGGACTGCGGGTCCGGGCGCATGGCCGCGACCTGGGACCGGGTCCAGTCCAGGACCCACGCGCCGACCGGGTGCCGCTCGGCGGTGTACGTGTCCAGCAGCCCTTCCGGCGCCCGGCCGGCGATCACCGCGGCGAGCTTCCAGCCGAGGTTCATCGCGTCCCCGATACCCAGGCTCAGCCCCTGGCTGCCGAACGCGGAGTGCACGTGCGCCGCGTCGCCCGCCAGCAGCACCCGGCCCTTGCGGTACTCGGTGACCTGGCGGGCGTGGTCGGTGAAGCGGGTCGCGGTCCGCACCCCGGTGATCGTGACGTCCACGCCGGAGACGCGGCGCAGCCGCGCCTGGAGGTCCTCGGTGGTGACCGGCGCGTCCCGGTCGGCCGGCGGGCCGTCGAACTCCACGGTGACGATGCGGCCCGGCATCGGCCCGTGGGCGTACACCCCGGTGTCCGTGGCGGCCCAGCCGACCGTCAGGTCCTCGGCGCCGGTCATCTCCACGACCGCCTGGTAACAGGTGATCTCCGGGTCCGTACCGGGGAATTCGAACCCCGCGAGCTTGCGGACCGTGCTGCGGCCGCCGTCGCAGCCCACGAGCCAGCCGGCGCGTATCGCCCCGCCGCTCGTCCGCACCGTGACGCCCTCGTCGTCCGCGTCGAAGCCGGTCAGCTCCACTCCCCGGCGCACGTCGACGCCGAGCTCGTCCGCCCGCTCACCGAGCAGCCGCTCGATGTCCTGCTGCGCCACGAGAGCGATCTCGGCGGCGGGTCCGGCGTCGCCGAGGCCCGGCTCCGTACGGTCGACCAGGTCGGCGCGCAGCATGATCCCGGCGAAGTGCCCGACGAACCCGAGCCCTTGGCCCGCGGCCCCGCCTCCGTCCCCGCCGTTCCGCTCGCGCATGAACGCCTGGAAGCGGTCCATCGCCTGCCGCTGCACCTCGGCCAGCGCGGGCAGCATGCCCCGGCGGTAGAGCGCCTCGGCGCTGGGCGTGGTGATCGCCCCGCCCTTGATCGTCGGGTTCACTTCGGTGAGGCGCTCCAGGACGGCCACCCGCGCGCCTCCGAGCCGGAGCTCGCAGGCCAGCATCAGTCCGACCGGGCCGCCTCCGGCCACCACTACGTCATAGTCCATGGCGCCCACTATGACCGAGGGCCAAAAAGGCCCTTTCACCGCCCTGACCAGCCACAACAGGCGCCGCGATGTCAAGGGACCAGGCCCCGCGAGGTGGGACGGGAAGCGGGCCGTCCGCGCTCCTCCCCAGCTACCTCACCCGCCCCCCGCCGGTCACCTGCACGGGGGAAGTCCCCGGCGGCGACCGCCAAGCGGCGCCGGCTTGGGGCACTGCCCGACGGGGCCGGTGCAGTGCGGTGCGGCAGGCGGCCAGGTATTCGGTCCAACTGCCGTAGGCGAGGCGGGCCCATCGGTTGGCCGTACCAGGGGCGATGCCGAAGAGGTCGGCGATCACGATGGGCGGCAGGTCGGCGAGGCGCCCACCAGGCGCTCCACTCCGGGGCGGCGGCCGGGGCATCAGAGCCGGGGCATTGCCTGCCTGGCCCGGTGGATGCCGGCGGGTCGCTGACCTCCGGGAAAGAGGCGGGCCGACTCTCGCGCTCAGCCGGGCCACCCGTGGTGCGCACAGGCCAGGTCGAGCGCTCAGTCACACCATGCCGCTCCCCGTCTCGGTGGTCGCATTCGACCTTGGCTGTCAGCAAACCCTGTCATCATCCGGCATCGGATCTGATTGGATCAGCGGCGCCGCCGGGCCCCGGAAGTCCGGGCTCATTGGACGCCCGCCGAGCCTGTCGTCATTCGTTTGACGACGGGCGGGCCAAGACGCGGGGTCTGTGCTCCTGTTACGCGGTTGCGGTGAGGAACTGCGTCTGGATCTGAGCGGGCTTCTCGGTCATGGGCAGCTCGAAGTGGTTGACCACCGTCACCTTGGCCACATCGTGAACCTGCCAGCCGTGCTGGTCGAGGAGGGTGAGCCAGGCGTCACGAGACTTGATGGTGTGCAGGGGGCTGGCGCCGGCGAACATCACGTCGTCCACCATCGAGACGACGAGCGTGGAGTCGAGGCCCGCGGGGTGTACTTCGGCGGTCAGGGCCAGCGTGCTGCCCTTGGCGGCACGCTGGGAGACGCCTGCGATGAGCCGGGCCACGTCGTCCGGCGCCAGGAACAGCACGAGGTGCTCGGCGGTGAAGTCGTTCAGGTTTCGGTGCTCGGGACATCAGGCGGTCGGCTGCCTGCGTGACGTTGATGCGTCCCGCGATGACGTCGACGACGACCTCGGTGATGGGCATCTCCACCCGGTACCGGTGTGCGAGGGCCAGTAGCGCGGCGGACGACGTCACGCCCTCCGCCGTCTGCTTGGTGGCGATCGTGGCTTCGTCCACGCTCATGCCCTGTCCGAGGCGTTCGCCGAAAGCACGATTTCGGGACAGGGGCGAGGAGCAGGTGGTGATGAGGTCGCCGACTCCGGCGAGGCCGGAGAAGGTGAGCGGGTCGGCGCCGAGAACGGTGGCGAGGCGGGCGGTCTCGGCCAGACCCCGGGTCATGAGGAGGGCGTTGGCGTTGTCGCCCAGGCCCATGCCGCTGGCGAGGCCGACAGCGAGCGCGACGACGTTCTTGACAGCGCCGCCGAGTTCACAGCCGATGACATCGGTGTTGGTGTAGGGGCGGAAGTAGGGGGTCATGCAGGTCTGTTGCAGGGTTTTCGCGACGGCCTGGTCGGTGCTGGCGATGACGGAGGCGGCGGGCTGCTTCTCGGCGATCTCGCGCGCCAGGTTCGGGCCGGACACGACCGCCACCCGGTGCGCGGGCGCCCCGGTCACCTCCGCGATGACCTCCGACATGCGCAGTCCGCTGCCGGTTTCGATGCCCTTCATCAGGCTGACCACGACAGTCTGCGGTTCGATCAGCGGTGCCCACTGGGTGAGGTTGGTCCGCACCTCCTGGGCCGGGATGGACACCACCATGAAGTCGGCGCCGGCAAGGGCTTTGGCGGGGTCGGTGGTGGCGCGCAGCGTCGTGGGCAGGGTGATCCCGGGCAGGTAGGCGGGGTTCGTGTGACTGCTGTTGATCGCGTTGGCGATCTCGTTGCGGCGGGCGTGGAGCACGGCATCGGTACCGGCGTTGGCCAGGACCGCCGCGAATGCCGTCCCCCACGACCCGGCCGACAATACGGCGATCTTCATCCAGCTTCCTCATTTCCTTGTTGACGGAGGAATCGGTTGTCGGCAGTGCCCCGTACGCTGGCGGTATGACGGGGATCGTGTATGTACGAGGGGACGCCACTGCGCCGCACGGCAAAGGCGTGAAGCTGATCGCGCATGTCTGCAACGATCTCGGCGGCTGGGGCAAGGGGTTCGTCGTCGCCATCTCGCGCCGCTGGCCCGAGCCGGAGCGAGCCTACCGGCGCTGGCACCGTGAGCGTGCGGGCAACGACTTCGGCCTGGGCGCGGTGCAGTTCGTCCAGGTCGACCCTTACGTGTGGGTGGCGAACATGGTGGGCCAGCACGGTATCCGTACCGGCAGCAAGGGCGTGCCGGTACGGTACGAGGCCATCGACAAGGCCCTCACCGCGCTCGCCGACAAGGCACTTGAGCTGGAAGCCTCGGTCCACATGCCGAGGATCGGCTGCGGACTGGCGGGCGGCAGCTGGCCGAGAGTGGAACCACTCGTCATGGACCGACTCATCGCCCGGGGCATCGCCGTGACCGTGTACGACTACGACGCGTAGAACCATGGCAAGAGGGTGCCCGCCCGGTTTCGGAGACCCGCCGGTATCAGTCCAGGATCTGGGCAGCGGTCTTGTCCAGCAGGGCCGCGTTGGCTGAGGCGTCGTGGCCGAGAGCGACGGCCTGGAGGGGGAAGAGCGGCGAGCTGGTCGTCGAGGCCCGGCGCCTGGGGTGATCTGCGGGAAGAGGAGTCCGGCGGCCCGGCCCTCGGTGGCGAGCGTCATCCCGGTCCAGGACTGATGGTCGGGGCGCCGCGTGCCTGGCCAGCCGACGGTCTCCGCCTTCCAGCCGAGCGAGCAGGCCGCACGTCTCATCGCGGCCCGGATCAACTCCACGCCTCCCAGGTCGACAGCTTCCTCGTCGTCCAATCCTGGGCCAGGGCGCATGTGTGTCCCTCGGCGCCTGCCAGGGCCGCTGCCCGTACCGTCACACCGGGTGAACGCTCGGACAGCGTTCACCCGGCGGCTCCGCGGCCCGTTCGCACGTACGCGGAGCCGCCCTGCCTCACCCCGCTCGCCCAGGACGCCCTGGCCACATGAAAGAACGTGTCCCGCCTGCCGCGGGCGCCGTGGCTGAGCACCACCGACATGGCTCGCGGCGTCCGCCCGTCAGAAGCCGTCATATCCCGGCAGAGAGCGGGTCAACGGACGTCGCGGCTCCATGAGCAACTCGCGGAGTTCAGCGGACTGCAGGTCGCACGCTCTTTGCTGGCGGGCTGCGCTTCGTCCTCCACCACCACGATGGCCTGCGGTTCAGCTGTCCCAGCCAGTTCGATGTCCTGCGACGGTGCGGTCCTCATTGGTCATGGGACGACCCATCTGGGGGATATGGACAGCTTCTTAGGCAGTTGCCTCCGTGGTGGCGGCCAGGTCCCCGGACGAGGTGACCTGGGGTTCCGCAGGCGTGCCGGTACCAGCGGCGGCGGGGAGGCTGTAGAAGACGGAGCGGCGCTGCCGGGTGCGCTCCGCCACTCCCTTTGCCACGAGGTTCTCGAGCGTGTTGCGCACCACGGTGGCGGCGATGTTCCGCTCGGGATGGGCGGCGGCCAGGATGGTGGTGATCTCGGCGGCCGAGGCCGGATTGCCCGTCTGGGTGAGGTGGGCTGCGACCAGGTCGCGCAGTGTCGGGCCGTTCCCCCTCGCCCGGGTCTTCGCAGCGGTCTTCCTCTGCTTCTTCGCTCCCGTGCTGGGCGTCTCGGCCGAGGTACGTGCCCGCGGAACCCGCCCCCCGGCAGGTGCGGGCTCACTGCTCTTCTTCTTCCGCGCCGTGGCGGCCGGGGGCGTGGGGGTGCCGAGGGCCTGCTGCATCGCGGTCAGCAGCGCATGGTTGTCCTCCAGGACCTTCAACTGCCCCTGGAGCACACCGATCTCGGAGTTGATGCGTTCGCGTTCCGCGGCATTGCTCTCCAGGTCCGTCCGGACCTGGACTGCGTACTGCGACTGGAGCGTGATGCTGTCCGGCACTGCGTGACTCCCTGGGGTATGTGTGTGCATGTGACTGCTGCCGGATGCTACGCGCCTTCACCACGCACGCACACTGAGCCGATCACCCACGACACCGCTGTTTACGGGCTCCCGTCCGCGGTTACTCCCCCCGCCTCGTCACCACACACACCACGTCGCCTTGCCTCAACACCGGTCAGGCGTACGCAGGTCAGAGGTGCGGGCGCTGGGAGGCCATGAAGCGGGCGCCGAGGTTGTCCATCGGGTCCGCCTCGTCCTCGAAGCAGATGTAGCCTCCGCAGGCCGCCCGGGCTCTTTTACCTCGGCCCAGGTCGCCTCCTTCCACACCGTCACGGCCTGTTCGTCGCGCTCGACCACCCTGCGTGCGGGCACCTGCGGGGAGAAACCGAGACGGGTGCATCAACCGGGTGGCGCCCGAGACGCCGTAGGAGACGTGGAACTTCCTGCCGATCAGCGTGGCCACCCTCGCGGCGGTCCACACCTGGTCCTCCACCCAGCCGTGCGCAGCCGGTCCCTGTGGCAGGCAGGCGACGAGCTTTTCCAGACAGCGCGGCGACAGACGGCACCGTGATCCGCTCGGGCCTTGCGAGGTGAGCGCCGGTCTGCCGCCCTGGCGCCACAACTGTTGCCAGCGGTAGGCCATTTCAAGCTCACCCGCAGGCGCCGGGCCACCTCCGGCGGCTTGATCCTCTGCTCTGACAACTCGGCCGCCTGCATCCGCACCGCCTCGCACCGCCTCGCGCCGCTGACGGCCCACAGGGCCAGCCCGCCCCCATCCGCATATCTCACACACCGCGGAGTACAGCCAACACCCCAGCGACATCACCGACTTTGAGAAGGATCACCCTGACGAGCCGAAGTCAGTAAGGTCGTCGCGTTCAGGCTTGGGCGTGCGGGCCATCAGGTGGTCGGCTGCGTGGAAGCCCGGTCCTTGGAGAACGGGCCCTAAACTAATCCTCTTCCTCAACCTCCGGCTTGATCGTCAAGTGTCCGCCAGGTCGCTCGTTCGGGTGGTCGCCGGACGTGGGTACGGCCTTCTCGTGATCCTGATCGGCCCCACCTCCTTGAACCGAAGGGAGGTGGGGCCGCTGCCGTGTTCCGGGCGTAGGCGTCGCCGCGGGCCGGTTACGCGGTGCCGCAGTCCGGCAGGTCGCCGGTGGACTCCCGGATGTCCAGGTCCCACACATAGCCCACCGTGTTCGCCCACTGCACGCCGTTCCGGCCGGGCCGTTCGATACCGAGAACCAAGCGTTTGCCGTTGTTGTCGTTGATCTTGCAGACCCCGGCGACATCGTCACCGGCCCACGCCGTCCCGATCTGCCCCGTGCTCAGGCCGGGACCGGCATACATGGCGGTGTCCTTGTTGGGGGTGACCCTCCGGCCGTAGCCGTCGCAGCTCGGCAGGTCGGCAGTGTCGCCGATGACGTCGTCGTCCCAGACGTAGCCCGCCGTGTTCGCCCACTGCACGCCGTTGCGGCCGGGCCGTTCAATGCCGAGGAGCAGGCGCTTGCCGTTGTTGTCGTTGACCCGGCAGATCGCGGCGAAGTTGTCACCGGCCCACACCGTCCCGATGCGCGGGGTGCTCAGGCCTGGCCCGGAGTAGAGGCCGCTGTCGACAGCAGTGTGCACCTCGCGCCCGGCTCCCGCGGCGGTGGCAGGCGTAGCCGAAGCCGGGATGGCCGCGCCCAGCAGGGCGCCGCAGGATAGGGCCGCGACGGCCAGTGGTCTGATGGCTCGCATGATGGTGTCCCTCCCGCCCGGTTGGTCGTCCCGGGCAACAGGCAAGAGCCTGCGGGACCGATGGGACTGCGGGAACAGATGTGACACACGTTGGCCAGATCGCGCGAACGGACACGGCATCATGCGGAGCGTTTCCCCAGCGACCCCGGCCGCCGCAGGTATGGCCCGCCGTACTCTAAGCGGAGGCGTCCGGACTGACCGGCCCGCGCTCCCACTTGGCGGATTCCGGCCGTCGTGACGTACAAGAGGTCCGGCTGGTCGGTCGCCGGAGCCGCTCCCGCGTCGAACCGCCAGGTCACGGGATATGGTCCGGCCATGGACTCAGCCATAGCCATCGCGTTCCTGAACGTGTTCGCGTTGACCGCGTTCGCTGTTGGGCGTCTCGCCGTACGGGCGGTACACCGCGCCCCCCGGTGGGTCTACTTCCTGATCCCGCCCGTCATCACCGCCGCCTCCGGCTACGCGGTGGTGTGGCTGTTGCTCTGGCCGTCCTACTACGCGGGCCTGCTCATCCTGCCCTGGTGGGGCGCCGCGTTCCTCGGCAACATCACCGGCTGGACATGCCCTGGCCCGCGCCGTGGCGTACGGGCCTGCCTGAAGTCGGCCTGCTGGCGCTCTACGGGCTCGGGATCACCCGGAGCACGGTCACGGTGACCACTCCCGGACTGACCTCGTAGCGGATGAACGCAACCGAGCCGACAGCGGCGTCCCGCCCGTCCCGGTCGCCTTTCCTTGATCCATATCGTCGGGCTTGATCGCGTTCGATCAGTGTCTCCGGGCGTTTGACGGTCTTGCCCACGTCGTAGCGGGTGGCGGGGTGCCGGTTCTTCGATCCGGGTGGGCGCCCGGGGCCGGGTCGGGTGAGTTCGGGAACCCTGGCCGGGTTGGCGAGGTTGTGAAGCCGACCACTTCGCACGGCTATCGCGTAGAGGTTTCCAAAAGAGGCTCGCCCACCCGGTCCGACCTGGGCAGACGGGCAGTCAGCGATTCCGGGGGTCCACACCTACGGTCACACTCCCCCACTGAAAACAACCGTCCAGCCAACGGTGCGGGCACCTCTCGGCACAACGAGCACTTGGGTCGATGGGCGACGCGGGCGGTACGTCACCGTGTTGACGTACGGCACTGCTCGCAGTCCCGATGGCGGACCAGTTCGGCACGCCAGCGCTCGCAGAGGCGCTCCGCCACCACACTGCCGCAGGACCTCCCGCAGATGCAGCGCGTAGTCCTTCCACGCCTTCGTCATCCCGGAATCCGTCCTGAGCGTCGTCATGCCCTGACCAACGGGGCCAAGCGGCCCCCGGCAGCACCGAAGACGGGTGACTTTCTGACACACCCTCAATTGCTACAGGACGGTCCCGTACCGGGCACGGCGGTCTCCGGACAGGACGTAGCGGCGGGACGCGAGACCGCGTTCGAGGGGTTCGCCGATCTGCGCGCAGAGCACCGCGAGACGGCCGGCGGACTCATCATCGGACAGGTGGGCCGGGGCGACTTCGAGCATCAGCTCACCGATGGCGTGCGCTGTCGCCGCGAGCTCGTCAACCACCCGCCGGCCTTCAGCAACAAACGGATCGGCCGCCGGATCAGCCCCCGGTGCGGTCGGCGGCTCGGCGGGCGGGGCGGACGTCGTGCACGGCCTGGCGGACGACGGCGCGCACCGCGTCGCCTCCAGCCCGTACCCTCCCGCCGACTCGGCGCCGGGCATCTGGGCCTTCCAGAACTGCTGGTCCTGAAGGTCCATGAAGCGCGGGGAGAAACGGTCGCCGAGCATCTTGAAGATGCCGAAGACCATGTCGAGCAGGAGGCGTTGCCAGTGCGACCATCTCGGGCTTCACCCAGCCGCCCAGGTTCAGCAGGGCGTCCAGGCAAAGCTCACCGGGCTACCGCCCCACAACAGCCTCATTGACGCACAACCCGCTGACACCACCCCACTTGGACGGTCGTTCGTGGCCTCTTTGGCTCAACGGCACAGAAAAGCCGATGCCAGTAATTCAGCCATGACCGAAACGCCCTTTTGAGTCGATTTTCCCTGAGAAGTACCCACCTATTGTTGCGTCCGTACAAAAGATTACCCGGCGGCCCTGAACCCTGTTGACACGTCGACCCGCGAAACCTCATGATCGACGGCGTAGTGATCATGAAGATGAAGGGGGAGACATGTCTTCGCGATACGACTCAGGTATTGAGGAAATCTGCGAATCACTCTCCGGGAAAAGCTACGACCTGGTCCCCGGCGACCGGGTGAAAGAGCTTCTTCTGGAGCGCTCTGAAAACGCGCTGGCCGACCTGGACGCGTTCCGCGAGAGCTGGAACGGAATGCCGCTCGACGGCCACATGACCGACGGGGGCCGCTACCGGCGCCGGCGGCACGCCACGCTGAGCGCGCCCCGGGCGAGCGACGACTACCGGGTGGAGGACCACCAGCCGCACTACCAGACGCTGGACTACAACAACCTCAACGGAGGAATCGCCCGGCACTACGAGCCGTTCGAGGACGAGATCCTGCGCGGCAGCACGATGGACAGCCTGGTCCGGCTGGGCGCCGGCATATTCGGCCGCCTCGCCCCCTACTCGGGCTGGCACATCGAGGCGCACCAGTTCCGCATCGAGGTGAACGGCGAGGAGGTCGGCAGGCCGACCCCCGAGGGCATCCACCGGGACGGCGTCACCTTCGTCCTCATGGCCATGATCGGCCGCACCAACGCCATCGGCGGCGAAAGCACCATCTACGATCTGGAGAAGACGCCGCTGGAGAAATTCAGCCTGGCCGAAACCCTCGATCTCGCTCTCGTCAACGACGAAAGGGTTTTCCACGGCGTCTCGCCCATCGAGCAGCTGGATCCCGGGACCCCCGCCTCACGTGACGTACTGGTCATCACCTACCGTCACAAGGTCTGACATCGGCGGGTGTGCGGGACGCCGGACGGCGCCCCGCACACTTCATGCCATTGGAGCAAGAAAACGGGAATCAGGGAAAATGGGTCAGCTCATCGCCGTAGCGGTCATCACTATTCTGGCTGTCATCAGTCCTGGGGCGGACTTCGCAATGGCCGTCCGCAACAGCTACCTTTACGGACGGACCGCGGGGATCCTCGCGGCTGTGGGTATTTCCCTCGGGGTGCTCGTCCATGTCACCTACACCATGCTCGGCGTGGGGCTGCTCGTGACACGCACCCCGGCCCTGTTCACGGCGATGAAGCTGGTCGGCGCTGGGTATCTGGTGTTCATCGGATACAAGACGTTCGTCACCAAGGCCCAGGTGGACATCGGCCTCTCGGACGGCAGTGGCCCGTCGAAGGCCGGGGCGCTGCGCACCGGGTTCCTGACCAACGCGCTCAACCCGAAGACCATGCTCTTCGTGCTCAGCACCTACACCCAGGTGGTCAGCGCCGACACCCCGGTCGCCCAGCAGATCGGGTACGGCCTGTTCATGTCGGTCGCTCACCTGGTCTGGTTCGCGCTGGCCGCGACCCTCTTCTCCAACCAGAGCCTGCGCGCCCGGCTGCTACAGCGGCAGGCCGTGCTGAACAAGGTGATCGGCACCGTGCTCGTCGGACTGGGCATGGCCCTGGCACTCACCCCGGCGGTCCAGTGACACCGGCGACGCCGGCGCCATGTCAGTCCAGCGACACCGCCTCCACCCGGGGCTCGGCGATAGACCGGTAGTCGGCCGTGGACAGTGCGAGGGACTGGTCGAGGCGGGCGGCGTTGAAGTAGAACTCGGGGTGGACCAGCAGCCCGGGGTCGACGATCAGCTCCAGCCGCTCGTCGAAGGAGAACGGAAGAATGGTGCCGCTCGGCGACTTGGCGAGTTCCTCGGCGATGTCGGGAGAGGCGAAGGAGACGTAGCTGCCGCCGTAGAGCGCCTTCACCGCCGCCAAGTCGATCCGCTTGTTCCCCGGTACGACCACCAGGGCGTAGCGCTTCTCCTTCTTGCCGATCTTCACCATCGCGATGATGCACTTGGCGGCCTGGTCGAGGGTGTGGCCACGGAGCCGGCTGACCGCCTCGGTGCCGCCCTCCGGGTCGTGTTCGATCACCCGGTAGGCGGCCCCGTGTTCGTCGAGCAGGGCGAGCAGCTTGCCGTAGGTACCATCGGCGTCGTCCGCAGCCATCATGTCCTCCTGTGTCAACTGGTGCCTGGATCGGCTGAGTTCACCTTACAAAGCCTCGGCAGCCAAAGCCCACCGAGGCACAGCTCGCGGAGCTGAGGCTTGACTGGTGGAGACCCGGCTGGACGGGGCGGGATGCACCCCCGTATGGCACCCCGGGCTGGCTCTGTATGCCGCTCAGCGGCCCCATGTACGGCGACTCCAGCGGGCAGCACGCCGGCGGCGTCATCTGGGGGCAATCCACCAACTTGCGGGTCGACTGCTACGTCCAAGCCCAGGCGTTCATATCCGTCCCTGACGAGGCATACAACCTGTACTCGCCGACAAAGAAGGTGTGCTGACCGGGCCATGACGGGATCGCCCGCATCACCGTGCCCGTCTTGCTCGAACCCGGCGAAGACCCCGACGACATGATCGCCAGCGCGTCGTTCGCCCCCCTCGTCGCCATCCTCCAAGGGCTGCGCAGCCATGATGAACACCTCGTCGAACAGCTCGCCTCCCACGCCCTGACCCTGTGCGGCTCGAAAAGTCATCGCTGCAGCTCAAGCCGCGTATCGGTACTCGTTGATGACGCCGCCGAGAACGCGGGTGGGCAGGAGTCTGCGGTCTTCGAAGTCGTTCACTGCAGCGGGCTGCTCGTGCGCCTGGGGCGGTCGTTGGTCTCGGGATCGGTGGGGCCGGTGCCGGTTGTAGTGGTCCTGGTAGTCGGAGAGGACCTGTCGGGCTGGAGCCTCGTTCATGATCAGAACGTGGTCGAGAGCCTCGCGTCGGACGGTTCCGATCACTCGCTCGCAGTGGGCGTTCATCCGCGGGGCCTGCGGCGCGCTGAGCAGCACGTCCATCTCATGGGCCTTGAAGACGGCATCGATGGAGTCGGTGTACTTGGTGTCGCGGTCGCGGAGCACGAAGCACAGGGAATCGAGGGGGGCGCCGAGGTCGGCGGCGAACGGCCGGCGACCGCCAGGCGCCGCTGTACAAGCCGGCGGTAGGCAGCGAGGTGCACGATGGTATGGCCGCAAGCGCTGGGCGGTGTAGACGCAGCCGACCTGGCCGAACCCGTCGGGGTCGGTGGCCCACAGCCAGGACGGGGGACGCCGTCGAGGCGGGACTCGCTGCGCAGGTTCCACGGCTTGTGCCAGGAGCCGATCGTGATGTCGTCGACCAGGCGGCGGCGGTGCGGGTCGCTCCAGGGCCAGCAGAAGCCCTCGGTGATGCGGGCGGTGAGGTGCTGCATCTCTTGGGCGCGCAGGAGGTCTTCCATCCGCTGTGCGAATCCGCTGCATCCTGTCCAGCAAGAACGTCGTCGTTTGAGCGCCCTCGATCTCGGCCCCATCAACACACTCCGGCAAGGTGCAGCCTTCCTTGCGACCTGCGTCTTCGCGGTGACGATCCATGGCGCGCACTGGTGACAACTGGGCGCAGATGCGATGACAGGTTCGTGCTCAGCCGGACCGGCATGTTCGCTGCGCCCCCATGCCCTCATTCCGGCGGAGCCGGAATGACCCCCCGTTCGGGTAGACCGGCGCGTGTCCATCCACCGACTTGAGCAGTCATACGGCAGCTTGGACCAGTCACCGAATCAACCTCAACTACCTCAACAACAAGAGGAATCCCTCATGCGCCGCACCGCCGCAATCCTCCTCGCAACCGCCTGCATCCTCGGACTCACAGCCACCACCGCAACAGCCAACGCCACCGCCCCCGCCCCCGCCCCCGGCGACAGCGCCGTCGACCTCCCCACCGTCGCCGGGTACCTCATCCAAACCGTCACCGCAATCGGAGGCCTCAGATGACGCTGACGAAGTCCCCGACAACGCCATAAGACGTCATCTCATTTGGGGTGTTCGGTAGTCTGCGGCCGTGGGGATTGTTGAGCGGCTGGTGCCGGATGAGTTGTGGGAGTTGTTCCAGCGGGTGGTTCCGCCTGCTCCGGTGCGGCCGCAAGGTGGTGGCCGACGGAGGCATGGTGACCGTGAGGTGCTGCCGCGATCATCTTCGTGGCCACGTCGGGCTGTACGTGGCAGCAGCTGCCGCGTGCAGCGTTCGGTCCGTCCGGTGCGACTGCCCACCGCCGTTTCACCGAGTGGAGCCAGGCCAGGGTGTGGGCGAAGCTGCACCGCCTGGTCCTGGACGAACTCGGCGCCAGGGGCGAGCTGGACTGGTCGCGATGTGCCGTCGACTCGGTGAACATGCGGGCGCTCAAAGGGGGGACCTGACGGGTCCGAATCCTGTGGACAGGGGCAAGAAAGGCGCGAAGATCCACTTGATCACCGAGCGGACCGGCCTGCCCCTGTCCGTCGGCATCTCCGGCGCGAACCTGCACGACAGCCAGGCGCTCGAACCTCTTGTGCGGGGTATCCCGCCCATCCGCTCACGCCGCGGACCTCGGCGGCGCCGTCCCGCAAAGCTGCATGCCGACAAGGGATACGACTACGACCACCTGCGCCGATGGTTACGCGGCCGGGGCATCACCCACCGCATCGCCCGCAGGGGAATCGAGAGCTCCACCCGCCTGGGACGCCACCGTTGGACCATCGAGCGCACCATGTCCTGGCTGGCCGGCTGCCGCCGGCTCCACCGCCGCTACGAACGTAAGGCCGACCACTTCCTCGCGTTCACAAGCATCGCCTGCATCCTCATCTGAGCCGCCCCGAAGTTCTCGGACAGTGGTCCCCGATAGGATCATGGTCAGGAACGGCGGAGAGAGCACGTGACACCAAAGCGTAGGAAGTTCAG
>NZ_JBITHR010000045.1:0-32083 GCF_044458185.1 Streptomyces sp. NPDC050485
AGACCAGACGGAACCTCACGATCCCCAAGGTGCGCCGACGGACTCCCGCACACACCCGACGTGATCACACCGTGATCCAGAAGCCGCAGCTCAGCATAGGTGACCGGGTTGTCGACACCCACAAGGCGGCGCCTCTCAAGACCCGAAGATCTCGTCGCTCCTGTCCTTCAATGGGTACAGCCCGGACGGCCCCAGCTCACCCGTCCTGAACTCGGCGGCTACTCGGGCAACGAGGCTCTGCGCGATCGACCCAGTCCGCGCGATATCGAGCTCTTTGCCCTCCTGGTCGCCGCTGAACTCGGAGAACACCGCGAAGTTGACGCGCGTTCCGGTAGCGTCGCGCAGTCCGTTCCAGCGCACGCCCTTCCAACCGGCGTGCCACACCCTCTGCGCGAAGGCACGGCTAAGCGGATACTTTTCGTCTATCTCATGAAGGAGGGCGTGGTTGATCCCCATCACACCCTGATTCGCGTTCACATTCAGCGGTATCAGCTGACAGGGCTGCGTGACGGTCATGTCGGCGATGAGCCGCTTGTCGACTTCACTCTGCAGGACGCCCACGCCAGCGGTCCGGTAGAACACCTCGATGAAGGCACCCTCCGGCGAGGAGGACGTATAGCAGGTGCCGGGTTCTCCCCGCAGGTCGAATCGGCAGTCGTACTTCACGCCATCGCAGAACCACACCGCACTGCCGGGGTGTCCGTCGAACTCGCGCAGGTAGATGCGGAACAGGTGGGTCTCCGGTTCCAGGGTGTACTCAACGACCTTGGCCGTGCTCATCGCGCCAGCCCGGCAACTGTGACCTTCGCCGACCAGACCAATTGCTCCGGGGCGACTTTGGACAGCGCCGCCCGCGGTTCCTGGTTGTCCAATTCCGGCTGCCCGGTAGCACCCCACAGCACCACGAGCTCGGGAGAAAACGCGCTGCCCAACCCGCCGGAGAACTCCTCCAACACTTTGGTGATAACGGAAATAGGATGCTTGTCTGGAACCTGGTCATGGAACTGCCACAGCGGCAGGAAGGTCTCGTACCGGCCGGTCAGGCCGACGAGACGCCCATCAGAGACGGCCTCAACGATGACGGCCGAGGGCACCCCCAGCCGAACGGACATGGCCTGCGCGGTGATGCACTCCCCCAGGGCGATGTGCCACGACAGGTTGCTCACCGCCGCAGCCGCAGCGTCCTCGGCGATGGCCTGTACTACGCCTTCGTCCAGGTCGCTGCCGTGAGTCTCCAGATGCTGGAGGTTCTTCCAGCGCTCGCCGAGCGAACGGGCGAACGCGTTGGCCAGGATCGATTCCGCGTCCATAGTTCCACCGTACGGCCGGGTGACCTGTGGCGCAGGTACGGGTGCCCTTAACGAACATGTCACGACCCACGTGATCCAGCAGCACCAGTCCGGCGAGCACACCTTCCTGCAACCTCGTTGAGCTCTCCTCCGTCGGGGGCGCCACGGTCTACCGCGTTCTGGAACGCGCCCGCAAACCTGAACCCCACTGAAGATGGCTCTGACCAGGTCCGATGCTCCTGCTTGCGGCTCCTGACAACGTTCTTACCGACACCCCGAGTAGCGGTGAGCGGGGACGCAGCAGAGACTGGAAACAGTAGGTAAGCGAGCGGTGGGGTTCACTGCGAGGTCGGGCATCGGTGGTGGTTCTGCCGCGCGAAGCACTGACATCTTATGGGAGGCGGCCATGACCGAAGACGTCGTCGCCATCAGACTTCGACTGGCACAGATTGTCGCGCAGGCCGAGACGGACGAAGCGTTCCGTACGCGCCTGGCCAATGACCCCAGCTCCGTTCTCGCCGAGTTCCAGATTCCCGAGAATGCGGTCGAGGAGTTCTCGCAGACAGTCAGCGTGGCACGGGCCGGGGGTCTCGGGGACGAAATCGAGGGCGAATGCCTCCACACCTCCGGGTGCAACGACTTCACCTGCATCGCCTCGAGGTGCGGAGCCACCTGCTACGTCACGATCAAGATCGACGCACCCGATACGTGAGGACGGGGAAAGCCGCTCCGATGACGGCGGACCAGCCCGATCCGTGGCTCCTTGACTCCGTCGTGGAAGCGGTCGGCGGCCAGCTGTCCGACTGGCGGATCGTGCCGGCCGACGGCCCCCTGCAGCCGTGGGTGTCCGCCTTCCCGCACGGTCCTGCCCTCCCCCGGCAGGGCTGGAAGCTCCACGTCTCCAGCTACGCCTCGACGGCCGCCGAGACCCTTCAACGGGCCCTGCCTCCCCTAGTCACCCTGGGAGCCGCCTTCAAGGTGATGGGATCCCTCGCCTGGCTCGAACGGCTCAACTGCGGGGCGGCGGGAATCTCTCAGGTCGGAAAGTTCATCACCGTCTATCCGCAGGGCGAGGATTCGGCCCTCGAGGTGGCGGCCGCGTTGGCGGCCGCCACCCGGGGGATGCGCGGTCCCCTCATCCCGTCGGACCGCTCCTACGGGGACGGGAGCATCGTCTTCTACCGCTACGGCGGGTTCGACGGCACCCGGATGCAGACCCTGCTCGGCGACGCCGTTTTCGCCGTGCTGGACCCCGACGGCCGCCTGGTCCCGGATCTCCGGGGAATGACCCCATCGGTGCCGGACTGGGCCGACGACCCCTTCCGCAGGAACGGCCTGGGCGCCCCGTTCGCGCTGGCGAGAACGGTAGCGGGCCGGTACAGGCCCGCCATGACCCTGGCGCACTCGCCCGAAACCGTCGTCCAACTGGCCCTCGATCTGGCCACACCCCGCGGGTGCATCATGAAGCGCGCCGCGAAGCGACCCGCGGGCCGCGGTGGCGAGGCCGACGACGGCACCACGGCGCTGCGGCGGGAAGCGGCCGCGCTCCTCAAGCTCTCTGGACGACGGGCGACCCCGGAGGTCCTCGATGTCGTCGAGAACGACGACGAACTGGTCCTCGTCTCGGAGGACCTCGGCGGGGAGACGCTTGACCGGTACGTACGGGGACTCGCCGGATCGGGTCACGGCTGTTCCACCGCCCGTGTGGTGGAGCTCGGAGCCGCCATCGCGGACGCCCTATCCGTGCTTCACGAGGCTGGCCACGTGCACGGGGACCTCAAGTCGGCCAACATTGTGCTCCCGTCCGACGGCTTGGTACGGCTCATCGATCTCGAGCTAGCCCGCCCCGTCGGCGCCACGGACCGGCCCACCGAGGCCGGGACCCGCGGCTACCTCTCGCCCGCGTGCAGGGCAGGAGGCGCGGTGTCACCGGCCGACGACATCTACGCCCTGGGGGCGGTGCTCTACCTGCTGGCCACCGGCGCCGAGCCCTCGCGGGCCCCTGACCCACACGACCTGCTCGCCAGACCACCCGGACAGCTCAGGCCGGCCGTCGACGGCTCCCTGACAAAGATCGTGTCGCGGTGCCTGGATCCGAATCCCGAGCGGCGGTTCGGCTCGGTGTGCGAGGTGCGACGGGCGCTGCTGACGGTCGGGGAGAGCCGGCCGAAGCCGCCCGCGCCACCGGGCGCGTCCGACCCCGGCCGGACGCGAGCGTCGGACCTGCTCGAACTGGCCCACCGATCAGGTGACTTCATCTGCGCCCAGGCGGAGTCCTCCGAGCAGGGGCTGGCGTGGCGCAGCCGGTACAACGTCGGCAAGGGGCTCGTGGGCCGCGACGTCAACACCGGGATGGCCGGCACGGTCCTCGCGCTGGCCGAGCTAGCCCAGGAACTGCGGGTCCCGCGGCACACGGACGTCCTGCGCGCCGCCGCACGGACGCTCCACGCCATGCCGACCGTCCCCGGGGACCGGCCGCGCGGGCTCTACGTGGGGGAGATGGGCATCGTTGCCGCCCTACTGCGGGCCGGCCAGGTGCTGGCCGACGGGGAACTCGTCGGGTTCGCTCTCGAGCGGGCCGAAGCGCAGCCCGCGGCGGCTCCCGACGACTCCCCCGACCTCTTCCACGGTCTCGCCGGTCGGCTGCTGGTGCACCTGATGCTCTGGGACGAGACCGGCGACGGGCGGAGCCTCGAGCGGGCTGTGCACTGCGGCGACACCCTCCTGCGGCAGTGCGAGGGCGGGCGCGGCACCGCGCACTGGCGCATCCCCCCGGGCTACGGGGATATCAGCGGCAAGAGCCTCCTGGGCTATGCCCACGGTGCGGCGGGCATCGCCGACGCCCTGCTCGACCTCTACGAAGCCACCGGCGCGTCCGGGTACGAGGAGACCGCGCGCGAGGCCGCCGACTGGATCACCAGCCAGGCGATCCGCTGCCTGGAGGACCTCAGCGGGCTCGCCTGGCCCATCGCGGAAGGCGACCCGGCGCACCCGCCGTTCTGGTGCCACGGGGCGACGGGCATCGGACGGATGCTCCTGCACGCCCGTCGCCTCGGCCTCGAACCGGACCCGACGGAGACGCTCCGGCGCGCCTGCCGTTCGGTGGCCCTAGGGGCCCGCTGGAGCGGACCGACCCTGTGCCACGGACTGGCGGGGAACGCCGAGTTCCTGTGGGACGCCGGCCTGGCCCTGGACGACGGAGACCTGCTGGCGCAGGCCCATGGGCTCATCGGCATCCTGCCCGCGTTCGCGGTCGATTCCCCGGACGGCCGGGCCTGGATCTCCGAGGCCCCCCGCCAGATCACCCCCGACTACCTCGTCGGATACGCGGGCATCCCCGTCGTCCTGCTGAGGATGGCGAGACCGCGCCGCCGCTACCAGCTCAGCCGGGCGGGCTTCCGGTATGGGGCACACCGACGTTCTCGGTGACGGGGCGGATGGACCGGTGGTGGAGGGCGGGGGTGAGGGGTGGGTGGGTAAGCCGACCGTGGCGCAGGCGGTGTCGTCTCCAACTGCGCGCAGCCGACGGCCGGGTTTCCGCGCGGTTATCGGCTGGAGCGTACAGGTCCCCTCCCGCGAGGCGACCGAGCGGGACGAGGCGAAGATCGCAGCCGCCCTTACAAGATCCACAGTGAGCACGCGCCCTCACCGACTGACGAATACGCGACTCACGATTACGCGAGGTCGCCAGTTTCAGCTGCTGGTAGGTCAGTCCGGCTTCGGTCTTGCGGGCGCGCAGGAAGCTCGCGAGCTTGGCGCGTGCGGGGACGGTTTGATCGACGGGCTTCTCGGGCCTCCCGGCGGCGGACACGTCAGTTCTCCGCACTGGCGCGGTAGGCCTGCGCGAGGCGGCGGGCGCGGCCTCCGCCGGTGACCACCAGGAGCACGATCATGGCGCCGATGCCGCCCGCCCCCGCAAGGGGCGCGGGGCACGATCGTGTCCGCGACCGGGTCGGGGAAGACGATCACGGCCGCTGCGTGCGCGCTGGAATCGTTCCGGGACGGCCGGGTCCTCGTCACCGTCCCTACCCTGGACCTGCTCGCCCAGACCGCCCAGGCATGGCGCCTGGTAGGACACCAGGCCCCGATGGTCGCCGTGTGCTCGCTGGAGAACGACCCGGTGCTGAACGAGCTTGGCGTACGGACCACCACCAACCCGATCCAGCTCGCCCTGTGGGCCGCCTCCGGGCCGGTCGTCGTGTTCGCCACCTACGCCTCCCTGGTGGACCGCGAGGACATCGACGCACCCATGGGCCAGCACAAGGTTCGCGGGCCACTGGAGGCCGCGCTCGCGGGCGGGGAGCGGCTGTACGGGCAGCGCATGGCGGGCTTTGACCTCGCGATCGTGGATGAGGCGCACGGCACCGCCGGTGATCTCGGGCGGCCGTGGGCGGCGATCCACGACAACTCCCGTATCCCTGCGGACTTCCGGCTCTACCTGACCGCCACACCGCGCATCTTGGCCGCGGCCCGGCCGCAGAAGGGCGCGGACGGCCAGGAGCTGGAGATCGCGAGCATGGCCGACGACCCGGACGGGACGTACGGCGCGTGGCTCGCCGAGCTCGGGCTGTCGGAGGCGATCGAGCGCGAGATCCTCGCCGGGTTCGAGATCGACGTGCTGGAGATCCGCGACCCCTCCCCCGTACCCGGGATGTCGGAGGAAGCGCTCCGGGGCCGGCGCCTCGCACTCCTGCAGACCGCACTCCTGGAACACGCCGCCCGGCACAACCTCAAGACCGTGATGACGTTCCACCACCGGGTCGAGGAAGCCGAGGCGTTCGCGGACAAGCTGCCCAAGACGGCCGCCGAGCTGTACGTCACCGAGGCGTCCGACGAAGCCCTCGCGAAGGCGGAGAGCCTGCCGAAGTCGTCGATCGATGCAGAACTGTACGAGCTGGAGGCAGGCCGTCACGTCCCGCCGGACCGGGTGTGGTCCGCGTGGCTGTGCGGCGACCACCTCGTGGCCGAACGGCGCGAGGCCCTGCGGCAGTTCGCCAACGGCATCGACGCCAACAACCGGCGCGTACACCGCGCGTTCCTCGCCTCCGTACGAGTCCTCGGGGAAGGCGTCGACATCACCGGCGAACGCGGCGTCGAGGCGATCTGCTTCGCCGACACCCGCGGCTCACAAGTCGAGATCGTCCAGAACATCGGCCGCGCCCTCCGGCCCAACCGCGACGGCACCACGAAAATCGCGCGGATCATCGTGCCCGTCTTCCTGGAGGCCGGGGAGGACCCGACCGACATGGTCGCCTCCGCCAGCTTCAAACCGCTCGCAGCCGTGCTCCAAGGCCTGCGCTCCCACGACGAGCGCCTGGTCGAACAGCTCGCCTCCCGCGCCCTCACCCGCAGCAAACACGCGCGCAAGGTGCACGTCCAGCGCGACCAGGACGGCCGGATCCTCGGCGCCGGCGCCGAGGGCGACGGCAAGGACCAGGAGCAGGAGCAGGACGGCACCGACGCCGCCGCCGAATCAGCGCTGCTGCACTTCTCCAGCCCGCGCGACGCCGCGACCATCGCCGCCTTCCTGCGCACCCGGGTCTACCAGCCAGAATCGCTCGTGTGGCTGGAGGGCTACCAGGCCCTGCTCCGCTGGCGCCAGGAGAACGAGATCACCGGCCTCTACGCCGTCCCCTACGACGTTGAGGTCGAGGTCGGCGTCACGAAGGACTTCCCCCTCGGGCGGTGGGTGCACCAGCAGCGCAGGGCCCTGCGGGCCGGGGAACTGGAGGAGCGGCGCAAGACCCTGCTGGACGCGCCGGAGGCCGGGATGGTGTGGGAGCCGGGCGAGGAGGCGTGGGAGAACAAACTCGCCGCGCTGCGCTCGTACCGGCGGGCGACCGGGCACCTCGCGCCACGTCAGGACGCGGTGTGGGGCGAGGGCGAGGCGATGGTGCCCATCGGGCAGCACATGGCCAACCTCCGCCGGAAGGGCGCAAAGAACGGCCTGGGCAAGGACCCGGAGCGGGCGAAGGAGCGCGCGAAGCAGCTGACGGCAATCGACCCGGACTGGGACTGCCCGTGGCCACTGGACTGGCAGCGCCACTACCGCGTCCTGGCGGACCTGGTCGACGCCGACGGCAGCCTCCCCGAGATCCGGCCCGGCGTGCTGATGGACGGTGACGACATCGGCAAGTGGCTGGAGCAGCAGAAACAGCCGGGCACCTGGGCGCAGTTGTCGACCGGGCAGCAGGATCGGCTGGCCCGGCTGGGCGTGCAGCCCGCCCAGGCACCGTCTCCCGCCCCCGCAGCCAGGCGCGCGGGAAGGGCCCGAGCAAGGCGCAACAAGCGTTCCAGCGGGGCCTGGCGGCCCTCGCACAGTGGGTGGAACGGGAAGGCGCCGACCGGCCAGTACCACGCGGCCACAGCGAAGAGATCACGATCGACGGCGAGACGGACCCGACGGTCGTGAAGCTGGGCGTATGGATCTCCAACACCAAATCGAGGCGGGACAAGCTCACCCCCGAACAGCGCACCACGCTCACAAAGTTGGGAATGGAATGGTGAGGGGTGCTGGGCCGGCCGGAGTGCTGCGGGTAGCCCCGCTCGCCCAGGAGACGGTGTTCTCGCTCCTCGGCCGGGTCGCAGGCCGCTACGCCATCGGCGCAGGCGAACTACGCGCCTGCCGGCAGTGGCAGAACCAGTCCCCGCGCACGCCCGGGGCCGCCGGCCTCTGGGCTGCGTCTCCCGGGGGGGGTACTTGACGGTCGCACGCCACCCCTGGCGGCACCCCGGCGCCGACATGCGGCTTTATCCGAGAGAGGGTTCGCCACCGGTCGTGCCGCTTGGCCGGAAATAGGCATCGACTTGGCTTAAGGCAGCTACCCATGCGCTCCATCGGGTGAACCGTGCCCGCCTGCCGCTACCCCAGCTCATCGGGCCCCCTGTAATGACAGCCGAGTAAAGCGTTTCATGGCGCAAATAAGAAAAGGGGTGGCCTGATGTTCGGCCATAAGATCAGAAGCATCGCGGTCGGCGCTGGCATGGCCTTGGCGCTGACCGGGGTGGTCACTCCCCCCGCGCACGCCGCGGGCAGCGAGCTCTTCACGAAACCTGGCAGGCACACGTTCGATGTTCCGGCCGGGGTGACCTCGGTCACCGTCTATGTCTGGGGGCCCGGCGGCGGGGGCGGCGGCGGTGCCGGCGGCAGCGGCACCGGAGGTGGAGGAGGAGGCGCAGGAGGCGGCGCAGGCAGGCACCACGCCGGCGGTGGGGGCGGCGCCGGGGGCGGCGGCGGCGCAGGCGGCAGTGGTGGAGGCGGCGATGCCGGTTCCTTCGTCAGCTGCACCCTCAAACTGCCCGCGAATGGCCATGGCCACCGGTTCCACATCGTTGTGGCGGCGGGCCGGGCCGGCGGAGGCGGTGGGCAAGGCGGTGCCGGCGGCGCGGGTGGCGCTGGCGGCGCATGGCAGAACTCCGGCAACGACGGGACAGCCGGTCACCCCGGCATTAACGGTAAGGACGGCGCCACCAAGCGCCCCGGCCTCGGCGAGGGGCTCACCTACGTCGCCAACGGCTACTGGAATGTGAACGCCTCTGACGGGAATAGCGGGGGCGGCGGCAGTAAGGGGGCGGCCGAGCACAACGCCGGCGGCTACGCCTCCTGGCGTGGCGGCGGCGGATACGGCGGCACGGGCGGCAACGGCGGGGCAGGAGGCGCCGCACCCGACCACGACAAGCGGCGCGCGGGCCTGTGCGATAACAATTACAGGGTCGGCGCGGTCACGGTCGTGAAGGGTGCGCACGGTCCCGCAGGCACCAGCGGAGGGGCCGGAGAGCGTGGCAACGACGGCCGTAACGGCACCAGCAGCGGCGCCGGTTCGGGCGGACTGCCAGGTGCAGCCGGCACTGCCAGCACGACCGCCGGTGCCCCCGGCCACAACGCCGAGGGCGTGAGCTTCGGCAAGGGCGGGGATGGCGGTAAGGGCGGCCGTGGCGCAGACGCCACTCCGGGCAGCACGCAAGGCCAGGGCGGCAACGGCAGCGTCGGCGGCGGTACCGGCGAACGGGGCGCCAGGGGCGCCGGCGGCGAGGCTGGCCAGAACGGCCAGGACGGCGCTGTCCTCATCACCTGGAACTGAGCCTCCCGCTCTTCTCCGCTCCGGGCCGGCACCGCACAGGCCCGGAGCGGGGGGAGCTGGTGTCACCGACACTCTCGTGTCGCCGTGTAATGGCAGGGTCGTGGAAGACTTCGCGGCCCGCCGCGGTGACGCTCTACAACATCGCGGCGGGCCACCGGCCCGGCGCCCCCACCCCACCCGGCCAGCGCAGCGCCACCACCGACACGCGCCGCCCCGCCCCCACCACACCCAGGTGAACAGGCCAGGCAGAGCGTACAGAGGGAAGTCGGCATGCCAGCCACCACTTACCAAGGGCCCTGACCTGCTCAGATGATGGGGCGTCACAGGGAGTGATGCAGCCTCTAGTACAGCCCGTTGTGCAGCCTCTACCGCAGCGCCTACCGCATTCGGCGCGGTAAGCGCGAGACGCCCCTCCACCCGCCGAACAACCGCTTCCCCGGCACAGGGCCCCGAGCCGCCCCCGGACGCCTGAGGCGCCCACAGCGCCCCGTCCAGGCCCGGCTCACGCCGTCCTCGCCGCGGAGCCGGCCGGACTCCACGTCCGCCACCGCGGCCACCGCGCCGCCCCTCCATGAACCCCAACCTCCTGTACGGCTACCGCGTACAAGAAGGTGTCGGCACCGAAAACATCGTTGCCCGCAGGGTCTGACCAGCACGAACGGCCAAGATCGCAAAAAGGCCCGTCCAACCTCCGGCAGTGGTCCCGGCACACCTCCCGCCGCAACTCCCGGATCACCAGTGCAGCCCACTCCCGGATCAACTTGCCCGCTCCACCAGGCCCCGCCAGCCCGGACCACGCGCCGGCCCCGTACGCATCGCCGCGATCCACAGCCTGCGCCCCGCCTCCCAGCGCTGCCTGACGCCACATCAACTAACAACACCCGCCGGTACGGAAAAAGTACGGTTCTTCTGGGGCCGACAGGAAAATGACTGGTGGCTGGCCGGTGAGGTCAGCCGCCAGTCATCTTCGTGGCCAGGCTGCTCAGCGATCAGCGCCGAGCGGGGTGGAGACCAGGTGTCTCCGTTCGTGGGTCAGGGGACTTGGCGGGGCTTGTCGACGACGGCCCGTTCCAGGATCGCGTTGGCCCACACCAGAGTGCCTGCCTCTCCCCATTCGCTGGTCTTGGTGAGATAGGTGCGCTGGCCGAGGAACCCCAGGGTCTCCTTGTCGAAGACCCATTCGGTGCGCTGGTCGCGGTCGTGGTCCTCACGCGCGATGGCGAGGCCGTGGCGGCCGTCCGCGTCGGCGCCGTCCGCCAGCTCCACCACGCCGGGGATCTTCGCTGCGGCCTTGTAGAAGGCGGCCTGCGTCTGGGGCGGCATCACCGTATCCCTCAGCAGGTAGCCGAAGGACTCGAAGACGGCCTGATCGAAGTCCAAGCCCTTTATGGACCTGGTTTCCTTGCGGATGCGCTGGTAGAGGGCGTCGGGGTCGGTGGGCAGGGAAGCCAGCCATCCGTAGGTGGGGCGATCGATGCCGGACGGCGTCGGTCCACTGTTGCGGATGGGCAGGTACTTCCCGTCCTCACGGAAGAACCCCGCGTCCTTGGTCGGGCGCGGATCCTGCGACCGCCAGTCCTCACGCTCCTTGAGCGGGCCCGTCTTGACCGGCTTGATGTGTGCCGTCGTGGTGGCCTTGCTGCGGGTGTATACGTACTGGTCGTCCCGCACCGGCCCGACATGGACCGTCAAGGCCACAGCGGCGAGCCGGTCGAGCAGCGCTGTCGCCCCGTGGGCAGTGCCGGGGGCCGCCGGCGTGATCCTCGTCGCGGAGTCCCCCTGGGGGTGCGTCCCGGGCAGGACGGTGATCAGCACGACTGCCGCTACGGCGGCTGCGGCAAGGGGCAACACGATGGGCGGGCGCATGAGCCGGCGGCGGGTGCGGGAACGGTCACCGTCGATGGCGCGCAGGAGCAGCTCCTTGTGGTGGCGGTGGCGGCCGGGAGGCAGATCCCGCTCCGCGGGGGTGGGCAGCAGTTGGGCAAGTTCCTGCTGGTCGTCGGTAGTCATCGAGCCTCCTCCTGAATGGCCAGGGCCGGTGGAACAGCCGTAGGTTGCGCTGTCGCGCCGGTGGGGCAAGTGCGCCCGGAACGCACGCTGAGCTGTTCGTCGGTCAGCTTCCGCAGCCGGGCGCGGGCGCGGGAGAGGCGGGAGCGCACGGTGCCCACGGGTATTCCCAGGGCCTGTCCGGCCTCGGCATAGTCCAGGGCCGCCCAAACACACAAGGCCAGGACCTCCCCCTCGGGGCGGCGCAGCAGCGTCAACGCATGACGTACGGCGTCCAGTTCGCGGCTGTCGTCGATTCGCGACGCGGATGCGTCCGCGAAGTCCACGACCTCGTCCGTCTCCGGCCGGCGGGTCAGGAAGGCGATCCGCCGGCGGACCCGCCGATTGGCGTTGCGTGCCTTGTTGGTGGCGATGCCCAGCAGCCACGGTCGCAGGGACCCGCCGCAGGGCTCTACCTTCTCCCGGATACGCCAGGCTTCCAGGAAGGTATCGGACATCACCTCCTCCGCCGTCGACCAGTTCCCCGTCAGACGGAAGGCATGGTTGTAGACACCTCGCGAATACTCCTCGTAGAGCTCGGCGAATGCCTCACGGTCACCCGCTCGTATGCGCTCGCGCATGGATACCTCTCAGTCCGTTTCTCCTCACGTCCAGTTCCTCTCCGCCACCTTCAACCAGTTCCGGTGACCTGCGTCACATCGCGAGGTCACGCCTCCGAAGGCCCAGCCCCACCTGCTGGTCGAGGCTGCCTCCAGCACCCCGGTCATTTTCACCGTCCGCGCACCCGAACGGCCCGCAACCCGGTCGAGCCGAGGACGCAGTCCGCCGAGCTCCCGGCCGACGGCATCCAGTGCGAGCTCCTGCCGTCTGCCGAGCGTGACTTCCAGGGCGACGCCAGGGCCGGTGAAGTGGGCATGGAGGCCGCCGGTCAGCGCGCGGAGAGTCTCGTTCAGTTCGTGCATCGTCTCCGCGCCGGACAGCTGCACGCGGGCCGCGAGGATGGTGTCGCCGGCCGCGGCGAAGGACAGCAGCCCGGCCTGCCGGGCGAGCAGCCCGACGCGGCCCACGGGGTCGGGATGGGTGCGCTGAAGCTGGGCCAGGGCGTGCCACATACTGCCCGGCAGATCCGGGCGCGGTCTCTTCTCTGCTGCGTCTCATGAGCCCTGTCTACGGCCTTCGTACTGGCGCGCAGCCGGTTCAGCCCCTTCCCTCCCGTACGCGACGTCCCGACTTCACGGACCGTCCCGCCGGGCGGGCGCTCACGCCCGTGCCTGTCGTCCGTCGCTTCCTCAAGGACGACGGCGGCGAGTGCACGGCCGGGTTGGGCAAGCCGCCGCTCGGGGCGGCTTGCCCAGGCTCCCCTTGGGCTTGCCCGGGTCAGGTCCGCCAGCGGAGCAGACCACGGCGGGGCATGCCCGGCTCCTGGTCGCGGTCGTCCTCCGGCTCCGGCTCCGGCTCCGGCTCCGGCTCCGGCTCCGGCTGTGCAGGAGACGGTTCCCAGGCGGTCTCGGTGTCGGCTTGCTCCCGGGCTGATGACGCTCGCTGGAAGCGGCCACCTGGTGATCTCTGGTGACCTCAGACCTGCTCGATGGATCTCCCCACCCATACGGCACTTGACCAGGTATGGGACGCCACACGGGAGGGGCCGCCCGATAGTCAGCCGGGTCCAGGGGCGGGGCGAGCTGTCCAGGGTGGGCGAAGCCCAGCGCATCGCGCCGCCGGAGGCGCCCTTGACCGCTCGGCACGGCCCGCACACTCCACAAGCGGGCGGCCCCGGCTCGGTTGCCCCAGGCGCCTCACTGGGGAACGACGAGCCACACTGGTCGTTTCCAGGAATCGTCATCAGGGCGACGTCGTCGGCGCGGCACGTCCTGCACACGGACAGGTCACCGGCTTCCAGGCGCTGCCGTGCGCGGTGGTCTCCTGCCAGCGCTGGTCGGTGAACTTCTGCCCGCACCGCTTGCACACCGGACGCCGCGCCTCGCGGTCGGCAGCGCGCTGGTGTTCCTCTGCCGCGTCGGCCTGCGCGACCTGGCGGCGGAACAAGGCCTCGCCGTCGGGGTTGTCGAGCGCGGCGGCCAGCTTCTGCACATCGGCCCTGCCGAGACGGCGCCACACCACCGCGTCCGCACCGTGCTCCTGGAGCCGCTCCAGGGTGGTGAAGACGACCGGCACGGCCTGGCCGTAGTCCCGGGCGGTGACGCGGTGCCCAGTACCGGCGACCGGCCTCCTCCAACACCTTCACGGTGTTGTCGACCTTGGCGTCCGTGGTGTCGGCGAACACGAACGCCACCGGCGGCAGGCCCTCCCGACCGGTCGGCGGGTAGACCCGGCGCCACAGCCGCTGTTCGTGGTCGAGGTTCTCGATCGCGTCCGGCCGGGACCGGGCCAGGCGCACCGTCTTGTCGTCCGCGTCCGGCGGCAGCAGCCGGCCCCACTCCCAGTACCGGCGCAGCTTGTGCACGAGCTCGTGGGCGTCCTCGGTACGGCGGTCGATCTCCAGCAGCATCACCGGCACCCCGGCCGCCGGCGCCCGCGGCGGTCGATCCGCACTGGAACCCGGGCGAACACGGCTGGACGGTGGACTGGCAGCGCAACTACGCCTACCTCGCCCAACTCCTCGCCGACGGCGCCCGCCTGACCGCTGTCGTCCCGGGGCGTGACCCGGCACGGCGAGGACATCGGACGCTGGTACGCCACCCAACGCCGCGACTGGGGCCGGCTCAACGACGAGCAGCAGGCTCGGCTCAGCGAACTCGGCGTCAAGGCCGTACGCACCCGCATGACGAGCATGAAGACGCCCGCGGCATCGGCGGCGGGGCGTCCGGGCGGGGCGCAGCCGCCTTCCAGGCAGGCATCCAGACCCTGGCGCAGTACTTGGAACGGGAAGCCGCCGGTATGCCAGGGCACGGCCACGTCGAGTACCTTCCCGACGGCCCGCACCGGACCGGGGTATGGATCACCAACCAGAAACAGCGCCGGACCGACTTGACACTGAACAGCTCGCCGCGCTCGCCGACCTCGGCAGGCGGCTCGTTCTGCAGCGATCAGCTTGTCAGCCTGCTTCTTTCTTCCGGCCGGAGAGGGGCTTGGTACGGGGCGATGTCGGCCATGCCGCTGTATGGAGCAGCTGCTTGCGACAGGGCCGCAGGGCGACCATTGTCTGGTGCGGGACTCCAAGTGGACGCCTCGCGCGGCGGAACATTTACCACACCTTGTCGGGCGGGCAGTCAATGTGGCCCTGGAGTAATCCAAATGAATGAGCGGGTAGGCCTGCGACGGACCTGCTGCTGTTAGCCTCCAGTCCGCAAGATCATGACCAAGCGTGTTGTTGCATATGCATGCTGCGACTGAGGGGTTCGAGGTGGCTGAGACGCCCAGGAGCGACGAGCCTACCGACGTAAGGCGCAGGACGGTACTGAGAGGTACAGCGGGCCTGACGGCCGGCGTTGTAACCAGCGCGGCAATGCTCGGTGAGGCGGAGGCCATGGCCAAGCCTGCCGCGGCGATCACGATCGCCGCGGCGGAGCGCGTGGCGGCGGGGCAGGATCCGTATCTGCGGCGCAAGCAGCTGTGGATGTTCGAGATCCTGGACGACGACGGCGATGGTGTGGTGACCCCTGAGGACACGATGCAGTTCGCGCACCGGCTGGCGCGGCTGACTGGACATGGCAACGACTCGCCGCGGGCGCAACAGATGGTCGCCACGGTGAACCGGATCTGGCACGCGCTGGTGATCAAGCCCGCCTGGGTGCTGGACGTGAGGCGGCTCGACGCGGAGCAGTTCGTCACCGTGATGGCGAACAGTGTCGCGGAGACTCCGGACAAGACACTGCAGTACATCGGTGTGATCACCAATCTGGCGTTCGCGATGTCCGACAGTGACCATGACGGGCGGATCTCCCGGGAGGAATCGATTCGGCTCGGTACCGAGGTCCTGCGCATCGACCAGAAGCATGCCGAACAGGCGTGGGGGGTGCTGGACGCCGACGGAGACGGTTATCTCGGCTACGCCGAGTGTCTTATGGCCGTCACCGATTTCGTCATCAGCCTGGACCCGAAGGCGCCGGGAAACCGGGCGCTCGGGCGTACCTGACACGTGACCGGAGTTTTCGCCGGTATCGGTCTGGTCGAGCTGGCCCAGCGGGCCACCACGCAGGTCCACGTGATTGCGCGCGAACACGACGGGGTGCTGGGACTGTCGGACCGGCCGGGGCCCGCCGTGCTCGGGACGGTGCCGGCCGTGTATCCGGAATGGCTGGGCGACCGGTCATTCACGGAGGTGCACGGTGTTCGCTTTCCCTACGTCGCGGGGGAGATGGCGAACGCCATCGCGAGCGTCGAGCTGGTCGAGGCGATGGCACAGAACGAGATGCTGGGCTTCTTCGGGGCGGCCGGGTTGAGCCTGCCCCGGCTCGACCAGGCTCTGGACCGGTTACGCAAGGGCCTTGCAGGGCGGCGGAACTGGGGAGTCAACCTCATCCACCACCCCGGCGATCTGCAGATGGAGAACGCGGTTGCGGAGCTTCTCCTCCGCGCCGGGGCACCGAAGATCTCGGTGTCGGCGTTCATGGACATAACGCCCGCCGTGGTGCGGTGCGCGGCATCGGGTCTGCGTGCCGACGCGACGGGCCGGATTTCCCGGCGGACCGCGCTGTTCGCGAAGGTCTCGCGGCCGGAAGTCGCTGAACTGTTCCTCTCGCCCCCTCCCGCACAGTTGGTGCGGCAGCTGGTGGAGCGCGGTCAACTCACCGAAGAGGAAGGGCGCCTGGCAGCCCGCATTCCGGTGGCGGACGACATCACGGTGGAGGCGGACAGCGGCGGGCACACCGACGGCCGTCCACTGGTTGCGGTGCTGCCCACCATCCTCGCGCTGGCGCGCCGCAAGAACCCGGGGGTGCGGGTGGGCGCGGCGGGTGGGCTCGGCGATCCGGGCGCGGTGGCCGCGGCGTACGCGCTCGGCGCGGCGTACGTCGTGACGGGCACGGTGAACCAGATGTCGGTCGAGGCGGCCGTCAGTGACGAGGCGAAGGCGATGCTTGCCCAGGCCGGAGTGGCGGACGTGGCGATGGCGCCGTCGAGTGACATGTTCGAGCTCGGCGCGAAGGTGCAGGTGCTGCGTCGGGGAACCATGTTCGCCGCTCGGGCGACCCGGCTGCGCCAGCTGTACGTCGAGCATCCGTCACTGGAGTCGATTCCGGCGCCGACACGCGAGTTGCTGGAGCGTGAGATCTTCGGCCTGCCCCTGGACGAGGTATGGAAGCGGGCCGAGGAGTACTGGTCGGAGCGCGACCCCGCCGAGATCGCCAGGGCGGGTGCGGACCCCAGACACCGCATGGCGCTGACGTTCCGCTGGTATCTGGGCAACGCCAGCACCTGGGCGGTCCAGGGTGAGCCCGGCCGCCGCAGTGACTACCAGCTGTGGTGCAGCCCTGCAGCAGGTGCCTTCAACAGCTGGGTGGCGGGCGGCCACCTCGCCGACCCGCGCCAGCGCACTGTCACGCAGATCGCCCGGAACCTGCTGCAGGGTGCGGCAGTACTGACCCGGGTGCACCAGCTCCGCACGTACGGGGTCCGTCTTCCCGCCGAGGCGTTCGACTTCCGGCCCCGCAGGCTGGCTTGAGGAGAGGCTATGGGCTTGGATCACCGGATCGCGATCGTCGGCGTCAGCGCGATCATGCCGGGCGCACCCGACGTGGATGCCTTCTGGCGCAATGTCATCGAGGGGCGTGACCTTCTGTCCGACGTGCCAGCCGACCGCTGGCTCGTCGAGGACTTCTATGATCCCGACCCGCATGCGACGGACAAAACCTATGCTCGGCGCGGGGCGTTCCTGCCCGAGGTCGAGTTCGACCCGATGGCGTTCGGGGTGCCGCCGCGAGCTCTGCCCGCGACCGACACCGCTCAGCTGTTGGCTCTCGTCGTCGCGGAGCGCTTGCTCAGCGGCCTCTGTGACGCCGGGCTCGGCCGGGTCGACGGGGAACGGGCGGGCGTGTTCCTCGGCAGCGCTTCGCTGCAGTTGCTGGGTGAGATGGCCATCAGAACCGGGCGTCCGGTACTGCGCAGGGTGTTGACCGACAGCGGACTGTCCGAGGCGGATGCCGACTCGGTCTGCGACCGGTTCGTCGCCTATTTGGTGCCTTGGCAGGAGGCGACGTTTCCCGGGCTGCTGAGCAACGTCGTAGCCGGCCGGGTGGCGAACCGGTTCGACCTGCACGGCGGGAACTTCACCGTGGACGCGGCGTGTGCCAGTTCGCTGGCCGCGTTGTCGGTCGCGGTCGACGACCTCCTGCTTGGCCGCTCGGACCTGGTGATCACCGGCGGGGTTGACGCGCTCAGCGACCCGATGACGTACCTGTGCTTCAGCAAGACCCCGGCCCTGTCACCGACCGGAGACTGCCGTCCGTTTGACGAGCACGCGGACGGCACAATGCTGGGTGAGGGCATCGCGATGTTCGCGCTGAAACGTCTTGCCGACGCCGAGCGCGACGGTGACCGTGTGCACGCCGTGATCCGCGGCATCGGCTCGTCCTCGGACGGCAGTGGTACCTCGGTCTACGCGCCGCTGGACGCCGGGCAGGCGCTGGCCCTGCGCCGTGCCTACGCGACCGCGGGGTACGGGCCGGAGACAGTCGGTCTGGTCGAGGCGCACGGTACCGGTACGGCCGCCGGCGACACCGCCGAGATCGCTGCACTGCGGGCGGTGTTCGACGCGAGCGGCCGTACCGACCGGCAGTGGTGCGCCCTGGGGTCCGTCAAGTCCCAGATCGGGCACACCAAGGCGGCGGCGGGCGCGGCCGGGCTGCTCAAGGCAACGCTGGCACTCCAGCACAAGGTGCTACCGCCGACGATCAAGGTCAGCCGCCCCAACCCCGCGCTGCAACTGGAGGAGAGCCCCTTCTACCTCAACACGGTGACGCGTCCGTGGATCCACGCAGCCGACCATCCGCGGCGGGCCTCGGTGTCGAGCTTCGGCTTCGGCGGCTCGAACTTCCATGTCGCGCTTGAGGAGTACACCGGCCAGGAGCAGGCCGGTCACCGGGCGGTGCGCTGTGAGGCGAGGCCGGCCGAACTTGTGGTGCTGTCCGCCGGAACACCGCAGGATCTCTTCGCCCTGGACCTGTCCGGCAGCCTGACGGCGGTCGCGCGGCGAAGCCAGGACGCCTTCCGCGCCGACGACGAATTCCGGTTGGCGATGGTCACGTCGTCCCCTGAGGACCTCGCGGAGAAGCTGGAGCAGGCCCGCGGCCTCGTCGGTACGCGCCCGTTCTCGACGCCCACCGGTGTGCACTTCGGAGTCGGGCGCACCCAGGGGCGGACGGCCTTCCTCTTCCCTGGCCAAGGCAGTCAGTACGTCGGCATGGGAGCGGACCTGGCGGTGCACTTTCCACAGGCCCACGCCGTGTGGAACCGGCACGAGGCAGCCCATCTCGTCTTCCCCCGACCGGCGTTCACCGACGCCGGCCGAGAGCAGCAATGCCGGGAGCTCACCGACACGAGGTGGGCGCAGCCGGCGATTGCCGCCCACAGTCTCGCGCTGTTGGCCGTACTCGATGCGGTGGGCGTCCGGCCGGACTGCGTGGCCGGGCACAGCTTCGGTGAACTCGTGGCCCTGCATGCGGCACGCGTGCTCGACCAGGACACCCTGCTACGACTGGCCGCGCGGCGCGGTGAGCTGATGCACGGGGCGTCCGGCGTCATGATCGCCGTGGAAGCCGGCTTCGGCGAGGTGACGGAGCTCTTGGCACGGCACGGAATTGGCGGAGCATGGATCGCCAGTCACAACGCACCGCACCAGGTCATCGTGGCCGCAACAGACGAGGCGGGCGCGCTGGTGCGCAAGCATGCCGCTGCGGCAGGAATGGCCGTGCGCGGGCTCGACACTGCGGCGGGGTTCCATAGTCCGCTGGTTGCGTCGGCGTCGGAGCCGCTGCTGGAGTCCCTGTCCGGCATGACGATCCGGGCCCCTCTGCTGGACGTGTACGGGAACGCCTCAGGCAGGGTGTATCCGGTGGAGCCCTCCGCTGTGCGGCAGGCGATCGCCGATCACCTCGCCGCGCCCGTCCGTTTCACCGATATGGTGCGGGCGATGCACGCCGACGGGGTGCGGACCTTCGTGGAGGTGGGACCGGGCGGCGCGTTGACCGGACTGGTCGGGCAGACCCTCGCCGATATCCACCTGGTCACCCTCGACCGGGCGGGCAGGGGAGGCGTGGTCGCTCTGCTCGATGGGCTCGGACGGCTCTGCACGCTCGGTGTGCCCATCGACTTCGCCGCACTGTGGTCCGGCCCCGCCCGGCCCGAGCCCCCGCGGCCGGCGATGCCTGTGCTCATCGGGGGTGGCAACTACGGCAGGCTCTACCCGCCGAACGCGGACTTCGTACCGGCCGCGCCGACGCCCGTGCTGTCCAGCCTCTCCGCCACGGACGGCGAGACGCTGCGCGCGGTTGCGGAAGCCCAGCAGGAAGTGGCCCGGGCGCACGGGGCTTATCTGCGCATGGCCGAGAAGGCGATCGACACGATGAAGTCGTGGTCGGCCTCACCAGCGCCCCCTATGGCCTTCGTGGCCGCGCCGGTTCCCGCACCTGCGCCCCCATACGACCCTGCCACGGCACCGGGCGCTCCCCCGACCGCGCCCCTGCCGAGCAGCCCCGTGCCTGTACCGGCCGAGGCCACTGCCCCCCATCTGACGGGCGACAAGGACGAGTTGGAGAGACTGGTGCTGGCCGTGATGGCCGAGAAGACCGGATATCCGGTGGAGATCCTCGCGCCGCACATGGAGCTGGAGGCCGACCTGGGCCTGGATTCGATCACCCGAACCCAGGTGCTCGCGGCACTGCGCCCGCTGATCCCGCAGCTGGAGACCCTGGACCGGGCGCAGCTCGCTCCGCTGTTGACACTGCGCACGGTCGGCGAGGTCGCAGACCGCCTTCGCACCCTGCTGGACGCGCCAGCCCTGCCCGCGGCCGGCCCTGACCGGACGGTTCTCCGGCACAGGGCGACGCTGACACAGACGCCCGCACCGGGCTCGCCGATGCGCGGCCTTGGAACTCTGCTCGTCACCGCCGACGGCACGGGGGTGGCTCAGCAGGCGGTACGGCTGCTCGTCCAACACGGCGTTCGCGCGGAGATCGGCACCCCGGCAGACATCACCGCAGCGGCCACCACCAGCGTGTTGTTCCTCGGCGGGCTCGCCGACGTCACGTCCGTGGACGACGCTCTCGCCGTCCAGCGGGAAGCCTTTCTCGCAGCGAAGGCCATCGCGCCCCGCCTGCGCGTCGAGGGCGGCGCCTTCGTGACGGTGCAGGACACCGGTGGCGGATTCGGCCACCGGAACCCGCAGCGGCCCTGGCTCGGCGGCCTGGCCGCGCTCGCCCGCACGATCCGCTGGGAGTCGCCGCTGGCCTCGGTCAAGGCCATCGATTGCGGGCGCGGCACCCGCTCGGCACAGGAGGTTGCCGCGGCGATCGTCGACGAACTCCTGGCGGGCGGCACCGACCTGGACGTCGCGCTCGCCGCGGACAGGACACGCTGGACACTGGGCTTCGCCGACGTGCCCGACCTCGCGCCTGACCCCTCAGCCCACGGCGATCTCGATCAGGACCCCGTGATCGTCGTGTCCGGAGGAACCGGCATCGTCACGGCCGCGGCCCTGCGCGCGCTCGGTGCTCGCCACCGCGCGCGCTTCGCCCTGCTCGGGCGCAGCCTCGACGGCAGGACCGACGGGCTGGACCAGGCCCGCTACTTCCGCACCGACGTGCGCGATGAGAGCGCGGTGCGGGCAGCGCTCGCGGACGTCCGGTCGCAGTGGGGGCCGATCACCGGGATCGTGCACGCGGCCGGTGTCCTGGCCGACCGCCAGGTGGAGCACAAGACGAAGGAACAGTTCGACCTTGTCTTCGGAACCAAGGTCGACGGCCTGCGGGCACTGCTGGCCGCCACCCAGGAGGATCCATTGCGGCTGTTGTGCGCGTTCTCGTCGGTGGTGGCTGCGACCGGCAACGCCGGCCAGTGCGACTACGCGATGGCCAACGAGACCCTCAACCACGTGCTTGTCGCAGAACAGCTGGCGCGGCCCGAGGCGGTGGTCCGGTCGGTTCTGTGGGGGCCATGGGAGGGCGGCATGGTCACCCCCGAGCTGGCTGAGGTCTTCCGCCTCGGTGGCATCGACCTGATCCCGGTCCAGGCCGGTGCACACGCCTTTGCCGAGGAAATCCTCACGCCTGCCCATGACCCGCGAGTGTTCATCACCGCCGGCCGTGCGCTCGCGCGGCTGCGGGAGGTGCCCCGTGGATGACGTGGACGGTATCGAGATCATGCCTCGGCCTCCGCAGTCGCACCGGCACTGGACCGGGGCGACCGATGCCCTTGCCGTGGTCTCCGAGCAACTGCGCCTGGCCACCGACCTCCATGAGCGGTTCCTCGCAGCGCAGGCCGATTTCCAGGCACCACGTCCGCCCGCATCCGCCGCCCTGGGGCCAGCGCGCACGGCCCGCACCGACGTCGAGGTCGGCGGTTGGTACATCGACAGGGCCGGCCGGATGATGGCCGGGGCGGTACTGCAGGAGGTCCTGGCGCTGCTGCCACGACAGAACGGCGCGTTCGACTGCGAGCTCACCTTCCACAGCCCGCTTCCCGTCCCAGGCGACCAACTGCAGAACTCGCTGACCGTCACCGAGACGTCCTTCCACGGGGGCACCGTCGGCCGACTGTCGCTGCACGGCACCACGTCCGCCGGCCTGGACCTGGGCAGGGGGCCCGAACACGTAGGTGACGCGTTCGGACCGGCGGCGGTCACAGCGTTCGCCGAGGGACGCCCGGCCGACTGCTTCACTGGCCAGGAATGGGAGCTGACACGCACCCATGTACGCAGCCCCGGCATCGGCACGCACCGGACACTCCTGCTGCACGAGATCACCGCGTTCGACCGGTCACGCGCGCTGTGCGCGGACGGCCGGACACCACCCGATACCTGGCATGTCCCGGCCGCGCTGCTGGAAGGCTGCTTCCAGGCGCTGGCCTTCCACCTGGCCGCGACCGGCTGCACGATCCGCCGCGACGGCTGGCGGTTCGAGCCGCTACCGGACCAGCCCGCCCGGGTCCGCTGGCTCGCCCACACGCCCGGGCACACGCCCCGCTACAGCATCACCGTGCAGTCCTCGACGGACACGACCGTCCACGCGGACGCGGTGTGCACGATCGACGGCCGGGTCGTGCTGCGCGCCGAACGGCTCGCCGTACGACTCGTCCAGGACACCCCCCTGCCGCACTGGCGACTCCTCGGCCCACCCGCCGTCCAGCGCACCGGAGACCCGCTGCCTCCCAGCGCACTCAGCGGCCTGCGAGGCCACCACGATACGGCCGCGGCGACAGTGGGCCAGGTCCGCTACGACCACGCCGCGATGCTCGCCGCCGCGTGGGGCCCGATGAGCGAGGTCTTCCCCGGTGCCGGAGACGACTCCTACCGTCTGCCAGGACCGCCGTACTTGTTCATCACCAGGGTGGCCGAGGTGTCCGGCACACCGGGAAGCCCCCAGGCCGGCAGCCGCTTGGTCGCCGAGTACGACGTGCCCGAGCAGGCATGGTTCCGAGAGCAGAGCGGCACCGTGCCAATTGCCGCCCTGATGGAGGCCGCGCTGCAGCCATGCGGGTTCCTTGCCGCACACTTGGACGGCAGGACCGCCTCCGACGAGCAAATCTGTGTCCGCAACCTCGACGGCGATCTCGCGACGAACCGTGAAGTGCCCTCCGACGTACGGATGTTGCGCACCACAGTGGAACTGCTCGGGCTGGCCCGCTGGGACGGCACCGCACTGGGGACGTTCCGCATCGGTTGCGAGGCCGACGGCGTGCCGGTGCTGGACGGTACAGCGGTCTTCGCCTTCACTCCCGCTGCCCGACTCGCCTCGCCCAGCGAGATGACGGTGACGGACGCCGACCGCGCGCGGCTCGCCCTTCCTTGTGATCGTCCAGTGATCGACCTGAGGTCACGACCCCGGCGCTTCTTCGGTCACTCGGCCCGGCTGCCCGGGCCGATGCTGCTGATGCTCGACCGGATCACCGGGTACTGGCCGGACGGCGGCAGCGCAGGGCTCGGCCGCCTGCGAGCGGAATGCGATGTGCGGGCCGACGCCTGGTACTTCACACCGCATTTCTTCAACGACCCGGTGCAACCCGGTTCGCTCGGCGTGGAGGCGATGTACCAGCTGTTGTGCTGGTTCCTCATCGAACGCGGCGTCGACGACGGGCTGCGGTTCGAGCCGGTCGTGCCGGCGGCGTGGACCTACCGCGGCCAGGTGGTACCGGCGGACTCACTTGTCACGATCGAGCTGGACGTGCTGGCAGTCGTGCTGGGCACCGAGGGCGGGCATGCCGAGGCCGAGGCATGGCTGTGGGTGGACGGCCGCCGCGCTTACCACGTGCCTCGCCTGCGCGTGCGAGTGACGCCGGGGGAGCCGGACTCACCGACGGTCGTCGAGACGGTGCTCGACCCCCGGTCCGACACCTGGCTGGCAGATCACTGCCCCACATGGACAGTTCCCGCCGTACCGCTGATGTCGACGGCCGATCTGCTGGCCCGAGCGGCCGGCGACCGCGCCGGCCGCGAGGTCCGGGTGCTGCGCGACCTTCGGATGCAGCGATGGCTGCCGGTCACGGGCCCGACGCGGCTGCGGCTGACCTGTCTCGGGGATACGGCGCGTCTCGCGGTATGGCATGAGGCCGGTACGCTGTCGCGGTTCGTGCCGGCTGCTGCAGCGACACTCGGCTTCGACGTTCCACCCCGTCCGGAACGCTTCCCAGCCCTGCCGCACTGCGCGGACGCGCCGGACCCATACGAGTCGGCGGACCTGTTCCACGGCCCGAGCTTCCAGTACCTGACGTCGCTGCGGATGGGCAGCGCAGGCTCCAGCGGCGTGCTCGACGCCAGGCGCGGTTCGGTGCCGCGGGGTCTGCTCCACCAAGGGCTGCTGGACGCCGCTCTGCACGTCATTCCGCACAACGCCGTCCGGCGATGGGCCCCGGATACCGGACACGGCATGCTGGCGTTCCCCCACCTGCTCACCGAACTCGTGGTGTTCGACCCCCTGCCGGACGGCGGCGAGATCGAGGTGGAGGCCCGGTTCGGCGGCGTCCTGCCGGAGAACCTCATCGTGGTCAATGTGCAACTGTGCCAGGGCGAGCGCGTCCTGGTCGCGTTCCAGCTCGTCGAGATGCTTGTCCCCGCCGGACCGCTCGCCCAGGTCTCCGGTCCTGAACGCCGCGCCTACTTGCGCGACGGCAAACCCAACCCCGCTCTGCTGCTCTCCACGGCCGATGGCATGCTGCGCAGGCAGGACGTGGAACAAATCGACGCGCTTGCAGGGACCGCCAACGCGATCTACGGCCTTCCCGTCGCCACTCGCGCGACGGACTGGCTACCGCACATCGCACTCAAGGAGCACATCGCCCGACACAGTGGCGTGCATCCGCGCAGCGTCGAAGTCACCAACCTCGACAACGTCAGCTGGGACACCCACTCCGCCACGGTGAGGACCACATGATCCTGCTCACCGGAGCATCCGGCATGGTCGGCTCGGCGCTGCTCAGCGAGCTGGACGACGTCGTCTCGCTCACCCACCACAAGCCGGTCGGCACAGGTGCCATCCGGGGCAACGTGACCCAGTCCTGGCTCGGGCTCCACCCGCGCGACTACCGCGACCTCGCGGCCAAAGTCGATGTCGTCGTACACTGCGCGGCTTCGGTGAACTTCACTGCACCGCCCGAGCAGCTGCACAAGGTCAATGTAGGAGGCGTCGGCCACATCTTGCGGTTCACCGAGGACGCCGGCGCGCGCCTCGTGCACGCCTCCACCGCCTTCGTCGTCCGCGCAGGCGACGGAACCCCCTTCGACGCCTACGCCACCTCCAAGGCCACCGGCGAGATCCTCATCCAGGAATCGGGCCTGCCTGCCTGCATCGCCCGAATCTCCACAGTGATCGGCAACTCCCTGACCGGAGAGGTCCCCCGCCTCCAGGCGTTTCACTACCTGCTCGGCTTCGCACTGTCCGGGCAGCTTCCCTTTCTACCCTGCACCCCAGGCACCCACCTCGACCTCGTCGCCCAGAATCTCGTCGCCGCCGCGCTTGCCGCACTGGCCCGCGACGAAAACGCCCGCGGCCTCCGCTGGATCACAGCCGGACCCGCCGCGCTGCCGATGGAACGCATCATCGACATCGCCTGCGACGCGTTCGCCGCCCGCGCATCGCATGACGAGGAACTCCGTGACCTCGACCAGTCGGTGTTCCGCACCCGGTTGATAGACCCCGCAGTCGCCGACACGGTCATCAACGCCGTGCTCGTCCGCAGTTCATCGTTCGCCGCACCCAGCGTCATCCAGCACGCCGCCAAACTGATGACCGCCTACAACGGCGCGGCCTCCTTCCCCACCTCCCTCGGCAAGATCCCCGGCGGGCCAGCTGCACCGACAGCTCTGTCCTGCGAGACCGCTCTGCACAACTTGATCAACTATCTGGCCGAACTGCCCCGAGCGAGGTGGGAACTCCACTGAAATTGTTCAGGTTGAAGTCGTTGGCCACGTGGCTGGTGTGGGGAGAGCCTGAACCGCCCCGGCCCCGAGGCCACCGCCGACAGGGCACCCCGCCGAGCGGCATCGCATCCAGAGTTCTGGCGGGTGATCGCGCTGCGCTTCGGAAGCATGCAGGCCCGGGCCGACTCTCCTCGATCGCGTCGGCGCTGAGCGGCCCAGATGGCCACCGCCTGGTCTGAACGGGCAGCCAGCTGGGGCCTACGGTGCTGCTGTCGGCATGCCGGTCAGGTTTCCGGCGGGAGGTCGTCGTTGTCGGTGATGCTGCCGGCGGGCCGCCAGGACTCGTGAGAGATCTCCCGGCAGATCAGGCCATCGCGCAGCTGAAAGGCACCGAGCTTGCGCACGGACAGCTTCATGCCGACGGGAAAGTCCAGACCTGGGATCCGGTCTCCGGTGATCGTGACGGACAGGAGCTTGTCGTTGAAAACCCACTCCTCCGTGGCGATCTGCCGCAGGAGGGTGGTGGAGTGGATGTGCAGGCACCCGAACAGGTCACGATAGTTTTCCGCGATCCGTTCCTTTCCGCGCAGGATCACACCGCGGGAGGGGGCCTCCCACACCACGTCGTCGGTGTACAGAGCAAGCGCGGCCTCGATGTCGCGGGCCTCACGGTCAAGGTGGGCGGCTACGACCTCAACGTTCTTTCGAATGACGTCTTCTCGGTTCACAGTCGTGCGAGGAGTCACGCGTGCCTCCAGTTCGCTCGATGCAACAGCAAGGCGGCCACGGCCCCTCGCCGGAAACGGGGACGAGCATCGCTACCACGGTAGGACCACCGTCGCCGCGCTCCCGAGGGCCGAACCGGCCAACGTCGCCTCGCCCGGGGGGAATTGAGGGCAGGCCGAGCAGCATGGCCGACGACACGAGCGCGCTCGACATCGAGGCGGACGAGTCCGACCCGGATCGCAAGCTCACCCCCGAGGAGCAACTGCTGCCCGCGTGCCTGGTGGAGCGCATCTGTCAGGCGCTGCGGCTGGCCGGGCTGCCGCTCGCGGTGGAGACCGTCGACGGCGGCGTGTACCTGGAACGGGAGGGTCCGATCTCGGGCCCAGTCGATCACTTCGTGATCAGCTGGCACACCACCAGCGAGCTGTTCGACGTGGCCGAGGCCACGGGCAGGTGGGTCCACCAGCAGCGGCGCACCTACCGTGCGGGCGAACTCGACGACCACCGCAAGGAGCTGCTCGACGAAGCCGGGATGGTGTGGGAGCCCGGCGAGGAAGCCTGGGAGACGAAACTCGCCGTACTGCGCTCTTATCACCGCGCCCACGGCCACCTCGCCCCCAGGCGCGACACCGTATGAGGCAACACCGACAGCGAACTGGCCCCGGTCGGGGAACACATGGCCAACCTCCGCCGGAAAGGACAGAGAAACGGCCTGGGCAAAGACCCGGAACGGGCGGCGGAACGCGCGAAGCAGCTGACTGCGATCGACCCCGACTGGAACTGCCCCTGGCCCCTGGACTGGCAACGCCACCACCGCATCCTCACCGACCTCGCCGCCGACGAACCCGACAGCATCCTCCCGGCCATCGAACCCGGCGTCCTCTTCGAGGGCGACGACCTGGGCAAGTGGCTCGAGCGGCAGAAGCAGCCGAGCACCTGGGCGCAGCTCCTGCCCGAACAGCAGGAACGGCTGACCAAGCTGGGGGTGCAGCCGCTTGAGGCGCCGTCTCCCGCCCCGGCCGCCGAGCATGCGGCCAAGCGGCTGACCAAGGCACAGCAGGCATTCCAACGCGGCCTGACCGCCCTCACGCAATGGGTGGAACGGGAGGGTGCGGACCGGCCGGTGCCGCGTGACCACAGCGAGCCGATCGCGGTCGACGGCGAGGCAGAGCCGGTGACCGTGAAGCTGGGCGTGTGGGTCTCCAACACCAAAAGCCGCCGCCACAAACTCACCCCCGAACAACGGGACGCACTCACACAGTTGGGGATGGACTGGGCGTGACACGGCACCAGCAGTCGGACTCCTTACCCGGAACTCACCGGCCCCGCACCCGTTGAACCGGTCGCCTCAACCCCAGCAGGCGCACCGGCTCAGGGACCTCGCCATAGCGGAGCCCCTGAGTCGCGCGGCTCGGGGTCAGGGATGGGGGCGGGTCAGGGCAGGACGAGGAACTGGGTCGCCAGGTTCCGGTCGTCGATGAAGTGCAGGGCCAGTTGCGGCGGGAGGGCGGTGGCGTGGCGATCGTGGTCGGCGACCGGGCCGGTCCAGGTCATCGGCGGCGCCACCAGCAGCGGGCGCCCGGCGAACACCGCAGCCATCGGAACGTACTTGTGGCCGGTGAGTACCGCAAGGACGCGGCGGTCGCCGGTCAGGAGAGCGGCGAGTTCCTCGGGATGCCGCAGGCCGTCGTGCTCCTTGCCGGGCTCGTGGATGACGGCGGGCGAATGGTGCAAGGCCACGACCGCCCGGGCGTCGGGCGCCAGCCCGCTGAGGGTTTCGGTGATCCAGTCGAGGGTGGCGGGAGCGAGGCGTCCTTCGTCGTGTCCGGGGATCGTCGAGTCGGCCATCAGCACGGTGACCCCGCCGATGATGTGCACCGCGTTGACCGGACCGGTCACATCGGGCAAGCCGAGGAACGCCTTGCCTTAGGCGTCACGGACATCGTGGTTGCCCGGGCACGACAGCACCGGGAACGGTACGTCGAGAACGGCGGCCGCCTCCTCGTACGCGGCCGGATCCCCGTGAGCGGTGATATCACCGCTCACCAGCAGGGCATTTGGCCGGCGGGGCAGCAACCGCAGGTAGTCCACGACCCGCCCCACCCGCCCCGCCGGGCCGGGCGTGCCATCGAGGCCGAGATTCCCGATGTGCGCGAGAACGGGCATGATCCATCCTCAATCCGAAGGAAGTCCGCTGTCCGCCCGTCATCGTAGGGACGGCACACAGGGCGCGGCAGCGGCGAAACCGGCCACAACCGACCTCCGACACGCGGCCCCCGAGACCCTGTGATGGTCGCCAAGTTCATCAAGTTCCGTGTGGTCGAGCCGGAGAAACAGGACTGGCTGCGTGGCTACGACGCCGCCGCCCGCTACCAGGAGCGCGAAGGGGACTTGGAGGTGCCCTACGAGCACCTGGAAGGCGCCTGCCCGCTCGGCCGTTGGCTGTCCGACCAGCGACGCGCCTTGCGGGCCGGGCAGATGAGCGGGGAGCGGGCCAAGGACCTGGAAGCGCTGGGGATCGTGTGGGACACCGCCGATGCGGTGTTCGCGGAGAACCTCGCGGCTGCGCGTGCCTACTTCGCGGAGGCCGGCACTCTGGCCGCGCCCCGGCACGCCACCGCGCTCGACAAGCCGGTCGGGCAGTGGCTGACCAACATCCGCAAACCCGGCGGACTCGGCAAGGACCCAAAACGAGCCGAGCGGCGTGCCGAGCAGCTCGCGGCAGTCGACAAGGAATGGAACCCCGCCCAGCTCGGGTGGACAGTGGACTGGCAGCGCCACCACGTCGGCCTGAAGGCCCTGTTGAAGGACGGGGCTCTGTTGAAGGGCATCGTGCCCGGGGTGACGTACCGCGGTGACGACATCGGACGCTGGCTCACCCGCCAACGGCGCGACTTCGCCCGGCTCAATCCCGAACAGCAGCAGCGGCTCGCCAAGCTGGGCGTGCAACCGGCCGTACGGGCCCCTCCCGGCGCGGGGCTGGGCAACGCGGCGTTCCAACGGGGCCTGACGGCGCTTGCCCAGTACGCCGAGCGTGAGCAGCGGGCCGTGGTGCCGCGTCAGCACACCGAACAGATCACCGTCGACGGCCAGGACCACGAGGTGCGGCTGGGGGTGTGGATCTCGAACCAGAAGAGCCGCCGGGACAAGCTGAGCGGTGCCCAGCTCGCACGGCTCGCCGAGCTCGGACTCGACTGGGCGTAAGGCACGGTGACCCGGGCGCATTGGCCCCCTAAAGGGGCTCCCCCAGCCTGCCTCCGTGCGCCCACGGACAGCGGCGTGATTCTCAGCAAGTGGGGCAGCCTCCCCCACGATCCAGCCCGGCCACCAGCCCTGTCGAGGAGTCCCCCTGTGAAAACCCTCCGCCGCGCCGCCACCACCGCAGCCCTCACCCTGGGCGTCATCGCCCTGGCCGTTCCCGCCCCCGCTCTGGCCGCCGACCACACGGCCAGCAGCGGCGAGGGCGTTACCGACGTCCTCTTCGAGCTCCTCGGCTCCCTCGTCCCCGTCCTGGCAGGGGTGGTGTAGTTCTGGGCCGTAGCCTTCCGGCGGGCGCTGCGAACAGCGACCCGCCGGACGCGCAGCTCGCCGAGCTCAGTATCGACTGGGCGTAGGGCGCGGTGACCCGGGACAGGTCGTGGTGGGGCGGCTCCGCCTGCGTACGGAGCGGAGCCGCCACTACGACCGTATCGGCCACCACTTGCACCCGCTCCCGCACCGGCGCGGATGGTTCCCAGGCGCCTGCCACCACCGGTCCGACATCTACACGAAGGCCGGGACGGCACGGTGCAGCCCGCCGAGCCCGCACCGGACTGGACTGGACTTGGACTGGACGGGGGAAGCCGGGTGACCTGGCCCGCAGGCCGTCGTTGAACGGGCCGGATAGCACACAAGGGGTCCTCGGTTGTCACGTGGCCGGGGACCCCTTGTGTGCTATCCGGCAGGCCAGCCCGGTCGGCGGCCTCCTGCACACCACGGTCGCTTGCGTCGCTGTCCCGCGCTCCCCCTCGCCCCGGACACTCAGCCGGGCCAGCACCCGACGACGCCCGGCCTCCCCACAAACCAGTGCTGGCCCGAATGAGCGCAATGTGTGACCTGTTGTGCACGGTTCTCGTTCCAGGGGGTGTCCGGTGGATCAGGGTCGGGATAACAGAGGGTGTGGCGGCTGGTGTGTTGCCGTGCCAGACGCCGTGACCCCGGCCGTGACCCACCGGACGCGTTCCCCAGGCCCGGTATCGACTGGGTGCAGGGAGCGGTGACCCGGGCTGCGGACGGTCGTTGAACCGGGGCCAGGGTTGAAGTGCCCGCAGGGTCCCGGGGTCCAACGACCCAGCCCCGGGACCCTGCACACTCAAGGCCCCGCCAGGCCGGGCCGACTGCCGGGACCTCGGGCACTCAGGCGCGTTGGACCATCGCCTCACGGCCCTTCCGGCCCGAAAGGGCCGAGGACCATATCGTTGCCGGGCACGCAGTACTCGTGCACGTCGGTCCACTCCCCCCGCCAGCCCGGCCGTCCCAGATCGCGCTCGGCGTCGGCTAGGACGAGTACCGCCCGGTTCCACTGCACCGCCGCCACACTTACGGCCGGCGTCGCATCCTACTCAGCGAGCCGGGCGAACTGGTCGCGGTGGATCAGGACCACTTCCTTCGCGTCCCGGTCGGGACCATCGGGGTAGAGACCGGTGAGGATCGCCCGGTACCAAGCAGCGATCTCTTCCATGTGCCGCGCAAAGTCAAAGGTCATGGGAGACATCCTGGGCCGCCGGGGACAGGGCGGTCCGCTCCCCGGAACACACCACAAGTGACCTGGCTCACATACGAGTTGGGGACAACAAACGGCGGTTTCCGCGCTCACCACGATGAAACCGGGCGAGCGCGAAGCAGTCCTCAACGACGCGATGGCCCCCGATGGCTACAGAACGGTCCCGTAGCGGTCACCGGACAGAACGTAGCGGCGGGACACGAGACCGCGTTCGAGGGGTTCGCCGATCTGCTCGCAGAGCAACGCGAGACGGTCGGCGGCCTCATCATCGCCAAGGTAGGCCGGCGACTTCGAGCATCAGCTCACCCATGGCGTGCGCCATCGCCGTGAGCTCCTCGGCCACCCGCCGGCCCTCGGCAACAAACGGATCGACCACCAGATCGGCGTCCGGCGCGGCTGGCTCCGCGGCCAGCTCCCCGGCCGGTACGGCGGGCGGGGGGCGATACGGACGTCGTGCACGGCCTGGCAGACGACGGCGCGCACCGCGTCCACGTCCAGGCCCGCGCCGCCGCCGCTCTGGGCAAGGACGACCAGACGCCGGGTGATCAGGTCCGCAACCTGATCGACACGGCCCGCAACGGCCAGAAGTCAGCGACTCAGTACGGCCGGGCGGCCTGCCGGTGGGCCGGGGCGAGGCGGGCCGCCTCGGACTTGGGGAAGCTGATCGTCTTCGGGTCTCCGTCCGAGGTGT
>NZ_JBITHR010000046.1:0-30051 GCF_044458185.1 Streptomyces sp. NPDC050485
CCCGCGCTGCGTGCGGACCGCGCCGAGGACGTGGCGGTCACCACCGCCCTCGCTCAACTCCACGTCCACGGCACGCCCGTCGACTGGACGGCCGTGTTCGCCGGGCGCGGCGCCCGGCGCGTCGACCTGCCCACCTACGCCTTCCAGCGCGAGCACTACCGGCTGGAGACGCGGCCCGCCACAGGCGACCTCACAGGAGCCGGTCTCTGGTCGGCCGATCACCCACTGCTCGGTGCCGTCGTGACCCTGGCCGACGGTGAGGGGGTGCTGCTGACGGGCCGGGTGTCGCTCGCCACGCACCCCTGGCTCGCCGATCACGTGGTGATGGGCGCGGCGCTCCTGCCCGGAACCGCGCTCGTCGAGCTGGCGTTCCGGGCCGGCGACCAGGTGGGGTGCGGGCGGATCGAGGAACTGACGCTGGAGGCCCCGCTCGTGCTGCCCGAACAGGGCGGCGTACAGCTCCAGTTGGTCGTCGCAGGCCCCGACGCGAACGGTCGGCGCGCGGTGCGGGTGTTCTCGCGGCACGACGACGCCATGGCGGCGGACGCCTGGACCTGCCACGCGTCGGGACTGCTGTCGGCCGGTGCGGGCACCGGCCCGGACCTGAGCCCGGACGCGGCCTCGGACCCCGCGCTCACCGAGTGGCCCCCGCCCGGAGCCGAGCCGCTCGATGCCGACGCCCTGTACGACCGCATGGCGGAGCTCGGCCTGGAGTACGGGCCGGTGTTCCGCGGCGTCCGGGCCGGGTGGCGGCGCGGGGACGAGCTCTTCGCCGAGATCGCCCTGCCCGAGGGAACCGACGCCACCGGATTCGGTGTGCACCCCGCGCTGTTCGACGCGGCCCTCCACGCGGTGGCTCTCGGCGACCTGGAGGCGCGGGCCGGCGAGCCCCGGATCCCGTTCGCCTGGCACGGGGTCGGCCTCCACACGACCGGGGCCACCGGACTGCGGCTGCGCGTCACGTCTGCGGCGTCGTCCACGGCGGCAGTCGGGGAGGGCCCGGTGTCGCTGTCCCTCGGGGACGGCACGGGCCGTCCGGTGCTCTCGGTCGAGTCCCTGGACCTGCGTCCGGTGACGGCGGAGCAGCTGGCTGCCGCCGGGGGAGGCCACGGCGGCGGGCTGTTCCGGCTGGAGTGGGGTCCGGCCGACGGCTCCGGTGCCGCTACCGCCACCGACCTGCCCGTCGTCCTGCTCGACACGCTGGCCGGCCTGGCTGCCGACGGCACCCCCGTCCCGGACGTGGTGGCGGTGTCAGTGCCGGGTAGTGCGGGGGCCGACGCCGCAGCCCGGCCCGGCGCGGCCACGCAGGCGGCGCTGACCCTGGTGCAGGACTGGCTTTCGGACGAGCGGTACGCGGCGTCGCGCCTGTTGATCGTCACCCGGGGCGCCGTCGCCGTCGACCCGGCCTCCGGCGCGGACCCCGGGCAGGCCGCCGTCTGGGGGCTGGTGCGCTCGGCGCAGTCGGAGAACCCGGGCCGCTTCGTCCTCGTCGATGTCGATGTCGATGTCGAAGGCGCCGACCTGTCGGCGCTCGCCGCCGCGGCCGCCACGGGCGAGCCGCAGGTGGCGGTACGCGGAAAGGCACTGCTCGCGCCCCGACTGGTGCGGGCGGCCGAAGCGCCCACGGGCGGCGAGGCCCCCGACGCCCCGGTGTTCGCGCCGCACGGGACGGTACTGGTGACCGGCGCGTCCGGAGTGCTGGGGCGCGTGGTGGCGCGCCACCTGGTGGCCGAGCACGGCGTCCGGCGGCTGGTCCTGGCGAGCCGCCGCGGTCCCGCAGCCGACGGCGCGCAGGAGTTCGCGGCCGAGCTGGGCGGCCTGGGCGCCGTGGTGGACACCGTGGCCTGCGATGTGGCCGACCGGGAGGCGCTGGCCGGGCTGCTGGGTTCGCTGCCGGCCGCACACCCGCTGACGGGCGTGGTGCACGCGGCGGGCGTGACCGACGACGGCGTGGTGTCGGCTCTGACGCCCGAGCGGGTGCAGAGGGTGTTCGGCCCGAAGGTGGCAGGCGCCCTGCATCTGGACGAGCTGACCCGGGGCCTGGACCTGTCGGCCTTCGTGCTGTTCTCCTCGGCCGCCGGTGTCTTCGGAAACGCGGGCCAGGGCAACTACGCCGCTGCCAACGCCGCCCTGGACGCACTGGCCCACACCCGCCGCGCAGCCGGTCTGCCGGGCGTGTCGCTGGCCTGGGGCCTGTGGGCCAGCACCAGCGCACTGACCGCGACCCTGGCCGAGGCCGACCACCGGCGCATCGGCCGCTCCGGACTCGTCGCACTGGAGACGGAAGAAGGCCTCGGGCTGCTCGACAGCGCCCTGCGCTCCCCGGAGCCGCTGCTCGTACCCGTCCGCTGGGACCTGCCCGTACTGCGCGAGCAGGCCCGTGCGGGGACACTGCCCGCGCTGCTGCGGGACCTGGTCCCCGTTCCCGTGCGCCGTGCCGGGGCGGCCGTGGCCACCTCCGAGAACGGCGCCCGGTCCGCGCTGTCGGACCGGCTGCGGGGCCTGACCGAGAGCCGGCGGATCGAGCTGCTCGTCGACCTCGTACGCGCGCACGCGGCTGCCGTACTGGGCCACGGCCGCCCCGGATCCGTACAGCCGACCCAGGCGTTCCGGGAGCTCGGCTTCGACTCGCTCACCGCTGTCGAACTCCGTAACCGCCTCGTCTCGGCGACCGGCGTACGGCTGCCCGCCGGGCTGGTCTTCGACTACCCGACCCCGGACGCGCTCGCCCGCCATCTGCTCGGCCAACTGGCTGGAGCCCGCCCGGCCGGGACCGCCCGGGCGGCCACCCCGGCAGGAGGCGCCGGAGACGAGCCCATCGCCATCGTCGCCATGAGCTGCCGGTATCCCGGAGGCGTGCGGTCCCCCGAGGGCCTGTGGCGGCTGCTCTCCGCGGGCACAGACGCCATATCCGACTTCCCCGTCGACCGCGGATGGGACCTCGACCTCCTTTCCGCGAGCGGCTCCACCGGCTCCAGCGCCACCCGCAAGGGCGGGTTCCTCTACGACGCGGGGGAGTTCGACGCGGCGTTCTTCGGGATTTCGCCGCGTGAGGCGCTCGCGATGGATCCGCAGCAGCGGTTGTTGCTGGAGACGTCGTGGGAGGCGTTCGAGCGGGCCGGAATCGATCCCGCCACGCTGCGTGGTTCCCGTACCGGTGTCTTCACGGGCGTGATGTACCACGACTACGCCTCCTCACTCCAGTCGGTACCCGAGGGGGTGGAAGGTTTCCTCGGCACCGGCAACTCGGGCAGCGTCATCTCGGGCCGCCTCTCCTACACGTTCGGCCTTGAGGGCCCCGCGGTGACGGTGGACACGGCGTGCTCCTCGTCGCTCGTCGCGCTGCACCTGGCGGTCCAGGCCCTGCGCCAGGGCGAGTGCGAACTGGCCCTGGCGGGCGGTGTGACCGTCATGGCCGGCCCGGGCGCCTTCGTGGAGTTCAGCCGCCAGCGCGGGCTGGCCGCCGACGGCCGGTGCAAGGCGTTCTCCGCGAACGCCGACGGGACCGGGTGGGGCGAGGGTGTCGGCATGCTGTTGGTGGAGCGGTTGTCGGACGCGCGCCGTCACGGTCACCCGGTTTTGGCGGTGGTGCGGGGTTCGGCGGTGAATCAGGACGGTGCGTCGAATGGTCTGACGGCTCCGAATGGTCCGGCGCAGCAGCGTGTCATTGAACAGGCTCTGGCGAGTGCGGGGTTGTCGGCGGCGGATGTGGATGTGGTGGAGGCGCACGGTACGGGGACGAAGCTGGGTGACCCGATCGAGGCGCAGGCGCTGCTTGCGACGTACGGGCAAGGTCGTTCCGAGGAACGTCCGTTGTGGCTGGGTTCGTTGAAGTCGAACATCGGGCACACGCAGGCCGCTGCCGGGGTGGGCGGGGTCATCAAGATGGTGGAGGCGATGCGGCATGGTGTGCTGCCGAAGACGCTGCATGCTGACGAGCCGTCGCCGCATGTGGACTGGTCGTCCGGAGCCGTACGCCTGCTGACCGAGCCCGTCGCCTGGGCGGAAGGCGACCGGCCCCGGCGGGGAGCGGTCTCCTCGTTCGGCTTCAGCGGCACCAACGCCCACGTCGTCCTCGAACAGGCACCGGCGCCCGGGTCCGATCCGGAGGCGACGCCCGCGCCGCCGTTCGCGGCGCCCTGGGTACTGTCCGCCAAGAGCCCGGACGCGCTGCGCGAGCAGGCGCGGCGGCTCCTGTCGTACGCGAGGGAACACGTACCGGAACACGACGGAAGCCGCGCAGCGGCCGAGGTGGCGTACTCCCTGGCCACCAGCCGCACTGCCCTGGAGCACCGCGCCGCCGTTGTGGCACCGGACGCGGCGGGCACCCTGGAGGGGCTGGCGGCCCTCGCGAACGGCGACGCGTCGCGGTCCGTGGTGCAGGCCGTTGCCGTGCCCGGTGCGAAGCGAGCGTTCCTGTTCTCGGGGCAGGGGAGTCAGCGGTTGGGGATGGGGCGTGAGTTGTACGCGGCCTTCCCGGTGTTCGCCGAAGCGTTTGATGCGGTGTGTTCCGCATTGGATGCGCACCTTGAACAGCCCCTGAAAGGTGTGGTGTTCGGTGATGACGCGGAGCTGCTGAGCCAGACCACCTATACGCAGCCGGCGTTGTTCGCGGTTGAGGTGGCGTTGTTCCGGTTGGTGGAGTCGTGGGGGGTGCAGCCGGACTTCCTTGCGGGGCATTCGGTGGGTGAGTTCGCGGCTGCCCACGTGGCAGGTGTGTTCTCCCTCGAAGACGCGGCGGCTCTCGTGGCGGCTCGTGGCCGTCTGATGCAGGCGCTCCCGGGTGGGGGTGTGATGGTGGCGGTGCAGGCCTCGGAGGACGAGGTGCTGGAACTGCTGGCCGGGTACGGGGACCGTGTGGGTATCGCGGCCGTCAACGGGCCCTCGGCTGTGGTGGTTTCGGGTGCCGAGGATGCCGTGACTGCTGTGGTCGGGCAGTTGACGGCTGACGGCCGCAAGACGAAGGCGCTGTCCGTCTCGCACGCGTTCCACTCGCCGTTGATGGATCCGGTGCTGGCCGACTTCCGCAAGGTCGTGGAGACAGTCGTCTTCGACGCGCCCCGCGTGCCTCTTGTCTCCACTCTTACCGGCCACTTGGTGTCTGCGGAGGAGTTCTGTTCCGTCGATTACTGGGTGCGGCATGTCCGCGAGGCGGTTCGTTTCGCGGATGCCGTGACCTCCCTCGCCGACGAGGGCGTGAGTACGTTCCTGGAGATCGGCCCCGGCGGAGCACTCACCGCCATGGCCCAGGACTCCGTGGACGAGCACGCGGTCACGGTTCCCCTGCTGCGTGCGGACCGCGCCGAGGACCTGGCCGTCACTACCGCCCTCGCTCAACTCCACGTCCATGGAAGGGCCGTCGACTGGACGGCCGTGTTCGCCGGGCGCGGTGCCCGGCGTGTCGACCTCCCCACCTACGCCTTCCAGCGCGAGCGCTACTGGCTCGAAGCCGCCCCCGCACCCGGGAACGTCGCAGCCGCCGGACTGGCCGAGGCGGGCCATGCCCTGCTCGGAGCCGCGGTTCCGCTCGCCGACGGCGACGGACTCGTACTGACCGGGCGGTTGTCGCTCGCGACCCACCCCTGGCTTGCCGACCACGTGGTGATGGGCGCCGTACTGCTCCCCGGCACCGCCCTGGTGGACCTGGCGCTCCACGCGGGTCTCGACGAGGCCGTCGGGTGCGACCGGCTGGACGAGCTGACGCTCGGGGCCCCGCTCGTCGTGCCGGACGATGCCGCTGTCCAGGTACAGGTACGCGTCGCGGCGGCCGACGGCAACAGCCCTCGCCCGCTGGAGATCTACTCCCGTACCCAGGGGGCGCTGTCCGATGAGCCGTGGACGAGCCACGCTGTCGGAACGCTGTCGACCGCCGCGACCGCCGACACCGCTGCCCCACTGGCCGACTGGCCCCCGTCGGAGGCGGTCGCCGTCTCCGAGGAGGCACTGGACTCCCTGTACGAGCGGATGGCCGGCCTGGGGCTCGACTACGGCCCGCTGTTCCGGGGTGTGCGCGCCGCGTGGACTCGGGACGACGCGCTCTTCGCCGAGGTGGAACTGCCCCCGGGGACCGACGTGTCCGGCTTCGGTCTGCACCCTGCGTTGCTGGACGCGGCGCTGCACACCGTCGCCCTCGGCCCCGGCCTGCTCGGCCCCGATGCCGATGCGGATGCCGTGGATCAGGCACGGGTTCCGTTCTCCTGGAGCGGGGTCACGGCGCACGCCGTGCCGTCGGCAGGAGCGGTGGCGGCCCTGCGGATCCGGCTGGCCCCTGCCGGTCCGGACACGGTCTCGCTGCTGGCCGCTGACGCCACCGGCCGGAGCCGGACCTCCGTCGACTCGCTCGTCCTGCGGCCGATTTCCGCCGAGCAACTCGCTGCCGCCCAGGCCGGGCGGTCCCGGAACTCTCTGTTCCGGGTCGACTGGACCGCGCTGCCCCTGCCCCAGTCACCGGACCCGGACGCACCGCCGACCGCCGATCGCGTGGTGCTGCTCGGAACGGACGGCCCGTCCGAGACCGTACGGTCCGTGGCCCGCCGCGCGCTGGCCCTCGTACAGGAGTGGCTGACGGCACCCGACGCCGACGCGACGGATGCGCGGCGGCTCGTCATCGTGACCCGGAACGCGGTCGCCGTGGACGCCGAGGACGCGGCGCGGCTGGACCCGGCACAGGCAGCCGTGTGGGGCCTGGTCAGATCCGTCCAGGCCGAGCACCCCGAACGCCTCGTCCTGGTGGACGCGGACTCCGCACACCCGGACGGGCTGACGGCCGTACTCGCCACCGGCGAGCCGCAGTCCGCCCTCCGGGACGGCCGGGCGTTCGTGCCGAGGCTGGCACGCGCGGCCGGCGCCGGGGCTCCGGGGCTGCCGCCGTCGCTGGGGCTGAACCCGGCGGGCACCGTCCTGGTGACGGGCGCGACGGGTGCGCTCGGCCGGCTCGTGGCGAGGCACCTGGTGTCGGCGCACGGGGTGCGGCACCTGGTGCTGACCAGCCGCCGGGGACCCAACGCCGATGGCGCGTCCGCCTTCGCCGCCGAACTGGCGGCGCTGGGCGCCGAGGTGGCCACGCTGGCGTGCGACGCGGCGGACCGGGCGGCGCTCGCCGCGGTGCTCGACGGCATCCCGGCCGCGCACCCGCTGACCGGTGTGGTGCATGCCGCCGGAGTGCTCGACGACGCGCTCGTCGGCTCGCTGACGGCCGAACGGCTGGACAACGTCCTGGGGCCCAAGGCGGACGCGGCTCTCCATCTGCACGAGCTGACCCGGGACATGGACCTCGCGGCCTTCGTCCTGTTCTCCTCGCTCGCCGGTACGTTCGGCAACGCGGGCCAGGCCAACTACGCCGCGGCCAACGTCTTCCTGGACGCCCTCGCGCAGTCGCGCCGGGCGGCCGGACTCCCGGGCGTGTCGCTCGCCTGGGGCCCCTGGGCGGACGCCGGGGGCATGCACGGGATGGCCGGCGAGGTGGGCGCGGGAGCCCTCGCCCGGATGGCTCGGGCCGGGGTGTCGCCGCTCTCCCCGGACGAGGGCCTCACGCTCTTCGACACGGCGACCTCGACGGGGGCGACCGGTACCGGCCCGGACGCCGTGTTCCTGCCCGTACGGCTGAACCTCCCCGCCCTGCGCCACCGCGCCGGGACCGAGCCGCTCCCCGCTCTGCTGCGCGGCCTGGTGCGGGCGCCCGCCCGCCCGGCGCAGACCCCCGCGGCCGGGACGGTCGCACTCGCCGGGCAGCTGTCGGGGGCGTCGGACGAGAAGCGCCGGCGGATCCTGCTCGGCGTCGTCCGGGCCCAGGTCGCGGTGGTGCTGGGCCACGCCTCCTCCGAAGCGATCGGCGCCACCCAGGCATTCCGCGACCTCGGCTTCGACTCGCTGACCGCAGTCGAGCTGCGCAACCACCTCGGCGCGGTCACCGGGCTGCGCCTCCCGGCGAGCCTGTTGTTCGACTACCCCACCCCGGCGGCCCTCGCGGACCACCTCGGCGCCGCGCTGCCGGCCGCCGAGGGCGATGGGGCGGAGACGGCCCCCTCGCTGCTCTCCGAGATCCACCGCCTGGAAGCCGCGTTCGAGCGGTCCCCGTACGACGAGGGAACGCGCGCCACGGCCACTCTGCGGCTGGAGGTCCTGCTCGCGAAGTGGCGCGAAGCAGGCCGCGACACCGGCCGCGACTCCGGGAACGAAACCGCGATCGAGGTCGAAGCGGCCTCCGACGAAGAACTCTTCGATCTGCTCGACGGCGAGCTCGGCACCCACTGATCGACCGGCACGACATCCCTTCGCGTTGAGGAACAGAATTCAGATGACGACAGACGTGAACAAGCTCCGCGACTACCTCAAGCGTGCCACCGTCGATCTGCGTCACGCGCGCCAGCGACTGCGTGAGGCCGAGAGCAAGAACCGCGAACCGATCGCGATCGTGGGCATGAGTTGCCGCTTCCCCGGCGGCGTCCGGTCCCCGGAGGACCTGTGGGACCTGGTCGCGTCGGGCGGCGACGCGATATCCGGCTTCCCCACCGACCGGGGCTGGGATCTCGACGCGCTCTACGACCCGGACCCCGAGAACCCGGGGACGAGCTACGCGAAGGAAGGCGGATTCCTCTACGAGGCAGGCGAGTTCGACCCCGCGTTCTTCGGGATCGGCCCGCGCGAGGCCCTCGCCATGGACCCCCAGCAGCGGCTCATCCTGGAGGCCTCCTGGGAGGCGGTGGAGCGGGCCGAACTGGACCCGCTGTCCCTGCGCGGCAGCCGCACCGGGGTGTTCGCCGGAGTCATGTACCACGACTACGTCTCCCGGCTCCCGGCGATGCCCGAAGGCGTCGAGGGGTACGTCAGCACCGGCAACACCGGCAGCGTCGTCTCCGGCCGCATCGCCTACACCCTGGGACTGGAAGGCCCGGCCGTGACCATCGACACGGCCTGCTCCTCCTCCCTCGTGGCGCTGCACCTCGCCGTCCAGGCCCTGCGCCAGGGCGAGTGCGACCTGGCGCTCGCGGGCGGTGTGACCGTGATGGCCGGGCCGACGACGTTCGTCGAGTTCAGCCGCCAGCGCGGGCTGTCGCCCGACGGTCGCTGCCGGGCGTTCTCGGCGTCAGCCGAAGGCACCGGCTGGTCCGAGGGCGTCGGCATGCTGCTCGTCGAGCGGCTCTCCGACGCGGTCCGGCTGGGCCACCCGGTGCTGGCCGTCGTCCGGGGCTCCGCCGTCAACCAGGACGGCGCGAGCAACGGCCTCACCGCGCCCAACGGTCCCGCCCAGCAGCGCGTCATCCACCAGGCCCTGGCCAATGCCCTGCTGTCCCCGTCCGACGTGGACATCGTCGAGGCCCACGGCACCGGCACCACGCTCGGCGACCCGATCGAAGCCCAGGCGCTGCTGGCGACCTACGGCCAGGACCGGCCGGGGGACCAGCCGCTGTGGCTCGGCTCCGTCAAGTCCAACCTCGGGCACACCCAGGCGGCGGCCGGCGTCGCCGGGATCATCAAGATGGTGCAGGCGCTGCGCCACGGCGTGCTGCCGAAGACCCTGCACGCCGACGAGCCGACCCCGCACGTCGACTGGTCGGCCGGGGCCGTCTCGCTGGTCACCGAGAACGCCGCCTGGCCCGACACCGGCAGGCCCCGGCGCGCCGGCGTCTCCGCCTTCGGCGTCAGCGGCACCAACGCGCACATCGTCGTCGAACAGCACCTCGCCACCGCGGAACAGCCGGACGCCGAAGCTGTAGCCGCAGCCGCAGCGCCCTCCGGTGCGGCCCCCGCGGCCGGAGCACCTTCCGGCGAGGCCCACACCGCCGACGCGGCGGGCACCGGGCTTCCCCTCATCCCGTGGACCCTCTCCGGCAAGAACGCCGCGGCCCTCGCGGCACAGGCCGCCCGGCTCCGCTCCCACCTGGCCGCCGGACAGCCCGCCGCCGACGGCGCCCTCGACATCGCGTACTCCCTCGCCACCACCCGTACCGCCTTCCCCCACCGCGCCGTGCTCCTCGCGCCGGACCGGGCCGGCCTCGACCGGGCCCTGGACGCCCTCGCTGACGGGGATCTCGACGCCGTCGGCACCGGCCTGGTGCGCGGCACCGCGGACGACACCCGGCAGGTCGCCTTCGTGTTCCCCGGCCAGGGCTCCCAGTGGGTGGGCATGGCCGTCGAACTCCTCGACACCGCACCGGTCTTCCGCGAGCGCATCCGCCAGTGCGAGGAGGCCCTCGCACCCCACGTCGACTGGTCGCTGACGGACGTCCTGCGGGGCGCGCCCGGAGCCCCCGGCTTCGACCGGGTCGACGTGGTCCAGCCCGTCCTGTTCGCCGTCATGGTCTCGCTGGCCGAGCTGTGGCGCTCCCACGGCGTCCGCCCCTCGGCGGTCGCCGGCCACAGCCAGGGCGAGATCGCCGCCGCGTGCGTCGTCGGCGCGCTCTCCCTGGCGGACGCCGCGAAGGTGGTGGCGCTGCGCAGCCAGGCGCTGACCGCACTCTCCGGCCGGGGCGGCATGCTGTCCGTCGCCCTGCCGCTGGAGCAGCTCACGCCCAGGATGGCGCACTGGGGCGAGCGGCTGTCCGTCGCCGCCGTGAACAGCCCGACGTCGATCGTCGTCTCGGGCGATTCCGACGCGCTCACCGAACTGCGCGACGCCCTGCACGCCGACGACATCCGGGCCCGGCTGATCGCCGTGGACTACGCCTCCCACTCCGCGCACGTCGAGGCGGTCCGCGAGCGTGTCCTCGACGCGCTGGCCGACATCACTCCGCAGGCGTGCGACGTGCCGTTCTACTCCACGGTCACCGGCACGGTCGTGGACACCGACGGACTCGACGCCGAGTACTGGTACCGCAGCCTGCGCCAGACCGTGCGGTTCGAACAGGTCACCCGCGCCCTCGTACAGGACGGGCACAGTGCCCTCATCGAGGTCAGCGCGCACCCGGTGCTGACCATCGGCATCCAGGAGACCCTCGACGACCTGGGCGGCAACGCCGTCACCCTCGGCACGCTGCGCCGCGACGAGGGAGGCGCCGCGCGCTTCCTGCGCTCCGCCGCCGAGGCCCACACCCACGGCGTCGCTCTCGACTGGGCGGCCGTCTTCGCCGGCACCGGCGCCCGCCGGGTCCAACTGCCCACCTACGCCTTCCAGTACGAGCGGTACTGGCTCGACGCCCCGCACACCGCCGCGGACGCCGCGGGCCTCGGCCTCGCCTCGTCCGACCACCCGCTGCTGGGCGCCGTCGTCAGCCTCGCCGACTCCGACGGCCTGCTACTGACGGGCCGGCTGGCCACGCACACCCACCCCTGGCTCGCCGACCACGTCGTGATGGGCGCGATCATCCTGCCCGGTACGGCCTTCGTGGAACTCGCAGTCCGCGCGGGCGACCACGTAGGCTGCGACAGCCTGGCCGAACTCACCCTCCAGGCACCGCTGATCCTGCCCGAGCAGGGTGGTGTCGTCGTACAGGTCGCGGTCGGCCCGGCCGACGGATCGGGCGACCGGAACTTCACCATCCACTCGCGCCTCGACAGCGCCGCTCCCGAGGACAGCTGGACCTGCCACGGCACCGGCGTGCTGACGTCGGCCCCCGACGCCCAGCCCCCCGCAGAGGACCCGGCCGTCTGGCCGCCCGCCGGCGCGACCCCCGTCGAACTCGGCGACTTCTACCCCGAGCTCGCCGCCCGCTCCTTCGCTTACGGCCCCGTCTTCCAGGGCCTGCGCGCCGCCTGGCGCCGCGGCGACGAGGTCTTCGCCGAGGTGGCTCTGCCCACGGACGCCGCTGCCCCGTCCGACGCCGCGAAGTACGGGCTGCACCCGGCCCTGCTCGACGCGGCGCTGCACAGCGTCGGCTTCGGCCCGCTCGGCGACATGGGAACCGGGCGGATGGCCTTCTCCTGGGAGAACGTACGCCTGCACACCACCGGAGCCACCCGGCTGCGGGTCCGGCTGACACCGGTCGGCACCGACGCCGTGGCCGTCACCGCCGCGGACGGCAGCGGCCGGGCCGTGGCCAGCGTCGGCACGCTCACCTTCCGCGAAGTGCGCGAGGAACACCTGCGGGCCGCGCTCACCGACCACCACGAATCCCTCTACCGCGTGGACTGGCCCGTCCTGCCGCTCGCGGACGCCGCGCCCGGCGCCACCGCGCACTGGGCCGTCGTCGGCGTCACCCCGGAGGCGGACGCCGACGAGGTCGCCGACGCCCTACGGAGCGCGGGCCTGCGGCCGGACGCCCACCCCGACCTGGCCACCCTCGCCGAAGCGATCGCGGCGGGCGCGCCCGTGCCCGAGACCGTGGCCGCCGTCGTCCCCACAGCCGACCCATCCGACGCATCCGACGCCGACGCCGTCCGGGCGACCGCGCGGAGTGCCCTCGCTCTCGTCCAGGCCTGGCTCGCCGACGAACGGTTCGCCAACTCCCGGCTGGTCGTGCTCACCCGCGACGCCGTCCCGGTACCGCGCGCCGCCGAGGACCGCGTACGGGAGACGCGGCCCGCGCACGCGCCCGTGTGGGGTCTGATCCGCTCCGCCCAGTCCGAACACGCGGACCGCCTGATCCTGGCCGACACCGACGGCGAGCCGGACTCCCTGCGCCGCATCGCCGCGGCCGTCGCCACCGGGGAGCCCCAACTGGCCCTGCGCGCGGGCCGGATGTCCGTACCGCGGCTGGCCCGGGTGCCCGTCGCCACCGAACCCGCCCCCGCCCGCGTCCTGGACCCGCAGGGCACCGCGCTGATCACCGGAGGCACCGGCGCGCTCGGCAAACTCGTCGCCGCGCACCTCATCACCACCCACGGCATCGGGAACATCGTCCTCACCAGCCGCCGAGGCCCCGACGCCGCCGGAGCCGCCGAACTGCGGGACGAACTCGCGGCACTCGGCGCCACCGTCACCATCGCCGCCTGCGACGCCGCCGACCGGGACGCCCTGGCGGCTCTCCTCGCGGGCCTGCCCGCCGACCGGCCGCTCACCGTCGTCGTCCACGCCGCAGCCGTGGTGGCCGGCGGACTCGTCGACGCCCTCACCCCGGACGACCTCGACCAGGTCCTGCGGCCCAAGGTCGACGCCGCGCTCAACCTCCACGCACTCACCCGCGACCTGGACCTCTCGGCCTTCGTCCTCTTCTCCTCCTTCGCCGGTACGCTCGGCGGCGCCGGACAGGCCGCCTACGCGGCGGGCAACGCCTTCCTGGACGCTCTCGCCCACCAGCGCCGCGCCCAGGGCCTCCCGGCCTCCGCCCTCGCCTGGGGCGTCTGGGACGAGCGCGGCGACCAGACCCGCCTGGAGACGGGCGACCTGCGCCGCATGGCCCGCGCCGGTCTCATCCCGCTCGGCGCGGAAGAGGGCCTGCGCCTCCTCGACACCGCCCGGACCCTGGACGACGCGGCCCTGGCGCCCGTACGCCTCGACCTGGCCGCGATGCGCGCCCAAGCGGCGGCGGGCCCCGTACCGGCCCTGCTGCGTGGGCTGATCCGCACGCCCTCCCGGCGCTCCGCGGAGACCGCGTCCGGCCCCGGCGGCCACTCCGCGGAGCTCTCCCGGCTGGCCGCGCTGCCGCCCGCCGAACGCAAGGACACCCTGCTCGCGCTCGTACGCAACCAGGTCGCCGCCGTACTCGGCCACTCCGCTCCCGAAGCCATCGACCCCGGCCGGGCCTTCCGCGAACTCGGCTTCGACTCCCTGGCCGCGATGGAACTCCGCAACCGGCTCGCCACCGCCACCGGAGTGCGGCTGCCCGCGACCGTCGTCTTCGACCACCCCACCCCCTCGTCGCTCGCCGGCCACCTGCTGGACGAGATCCCCGGCGGCCACCCGGGCACGGCCCTCGTCACGGCCGCGCCCGCCGCGCCCGGCCGCCTCCCCGGCGCGGACGCCGACGAGCCCATCGCCATCGTCGCGATGAGCTGCCGCCTGCCCGGCGAGGTCCGCAGCCCGGAGGACCTCTGGGACCTGGTGGCCAACGGCACCGACGCCATCACCGGCCTGCCCGTCAACCGGGGCTGGGACCTCGACGCGCTGTACGACCCGGACCCCGACCACCCGGGCACCAGCTACGTCCGGGAAGGCGGATTCCTGCACGACGCGGGCGACTTCGACCCCGAATTCTTCGGGATCTCCCCACGCGAGGCCCTCTCCATGGACCCCCAGCAGCGGTTGCTTCTGGAGACCTCGTGGGAGGCGTTCGAGCGGGCCGGCATCGACCCGGCCACGCTGCGCGGCAGCCGCACCGGAGTCTTCGCCGGTACCAACGGCCAGGACTACGCCATCGGTCTCTCCCAGCACGGCAGCGAGGGCATGGAGGGGCACCTCCTCACCGCCAACTCCGCCTCCGTCGTCTCGGGCCGGGTGGCCTACACGTTCGGTCTGGAGGGGCCGGCGGTGACGGTGGACACGGCGTGCTCCTCGTCGCTGGTCGCCCTGCACCTGGCGGCGCAGTCACTGCGCCGGGGCGAGTGCGACCTGGCCCTGGCCGGCGGCGTCACCGTCATGGCGACCCCGGGCGCACTGATCGGCTTCAGCCGCCAGCGCGGGCTGTCCCAGGACGCCCGCTGCCGCGCCTTCGCCGCATCGGCCGACGGCACCGGCCTGGCCGAGGGCGCGGGCATGCTGCTCGTGGAGCGCCTTTCGGACGCCCGCCGCAACGGCCACCGGGTGCTGGCGGTCGTACGGGGCTCGGCGATCAACCAGGACGGTGCGTCGAATGGTCTGACGGCTCCGAACGGCCCCGCGCAACAGCGGGTGGTCCGGCAGGCGCTGGCGAACGCGGGCCTGTCGGCCGGTGACGTCGACGTGGTCGAGGCACACGGCACGGGAACGACGCTCGGCGACCCGATCGAGGCGCAGGCCCTGCTGAAGGCCTACGGCAACGACCGCGCCGCCGACCGCCCGCTGTGGCTGGGGACGGTCAAGTCGAACATCGGTCATACGCAGGCGGCTGCGGGTGTGGCGGGTGTGATCAAGATGGTGGAGGCGATGCGGCATGGTGTGCTGCCGAAGACGCTGCATGCTGACGAGCCGTCGCCGCACGTGGACTGGTCGGCGGGTGCGGTGCGGCTGCTGACCGAGCCGGTGGAGTGGGCGGAGTACGGGCGTCCGCGCCGGGCGGGAGTGTCCTCGTTCGGCGTCAGCGGCACCAACGCCCACGTCATCGTCGAACAGGCAGCGGCCGAAGCGGCCGACGAGACGCGCCCCGAGCCGGGCGTCCGGCCGGCGGTCCCCTGGCTGATCTCCGCGAAGGACGAAAACGGCCTGCGGGCCCAGGCGGAACGCCTCCTCGGGTACGTCCAGTCCGCCCGCCGAACCGACGAGACCGACATCGCCCTCTCACTGGCGACCACGCGCGCCTCCTTCCCGCACCGCGTGGCAGTCATCGGAGCGGACCGCGAAGCGCTGGTCCGGGGGCTGACCGCCCTGGCACACGGAGACACCTCCGGCGCGCAGACCGTGAAGGGAACGGCGTCCGCCGGTGGCAGCCGGACCGCGTTCTTGTTCTCGGGGCAGGGGAGTCAGCGGTTGGGGATGGGGCGTGAGTTGTACGCGGCCTTCCCGGTGTTCGCCGAAGCGTTTGATGCGGTGTGTTCCGCACTGGATGCGCACCTTGAACAGCCCCTGAAAGGTGTGGTGTTCGGTGAGGACGCGGAGCTGCTGAGCCAGACGACCTATACGCAGGCGGCGTTGTTCGCGGTTGAGGTGGCGTTGTTCCGGTTGGTGGAGTCGTGGGGGGTTCGGCCGGATCTGGTGGCGGGGCATTCGGTGGGTGAGTTCGCGGCGGCCCACGTGGTGGGTGTGTTCTCGCTGGAGGATGCGGCGCGGTTGGTGGCGGCTCGGGGCCGTCTGATGCAGGCGCTCCCGGGTGGGGGTGTGATGGTGGCGGTGCAGGCCTCGGAGGATGAGGTACGGGCGCTTCTGGCCGGGTACGAGGACCGTGCGGGTATCGCGGCCGTCAACGGGCCGTCATCGGTGGTGGTTTCGGGTGCGGAGGATGCCGTGGCGGCGGTGGTCGGACGCCTGGAGGCTCAGGGCCGTAAGACGAAGGCGTTGTCCGTCTCGCACGCGTTCCACTCGCCGTTGATGGATCCGGTGCTCAGCGACTTCCGCAAGGTCGTGGAGACGGTTGCCTTCGGCGCCCCGCGCGTGCCTCTTGTCTCCACCCTCACCGGGTGTGTGGTGTCTGCGGAGGAGTTCTGTTCCGTCGATTACTGGGTGCGTCACGTCCGTGAGGCGGTTCGTTTCGCGGATGCCGTGACCTCCCTCGCCGACGAGGGCGTGAGTACGTTCCTGGAGATCGGCCCCGGCGGAGCACTCACCGCTATGGCGCAGGACTCCGTGGACGAGCACGCGGTCACGGTTCCTCTGCTGCGTGCGGACCGCGCCGAGGACCTGGCCGTCACCGCCGCCCTCGCTCAACTCCACGTCCACGGGACGCCCGTCGACTGGACGGCCGTGTTCGCCGGGCGTGGCGCCCGGCGCGTCGACCTGCCCACCTACGCCTTCCGGCACACGCCGTACTGGCTGCTCCCCGCCGACCCGCACGAGACCGGCCCCGTGGTGGTCGACCCGGCGGAGGCCGAGTTCTGGGACGTGGTGGAGAGCCAGGATCTGGCAGCCCTCACCGCGCAGTTGGAGCTCGACGGGGACTCTCCGCTCAGCTCCGTACTGCCCGCCCTGTCCCAGTGGCGCCGGCAGCAGCGGGACCAGTCCGTCGTCGACGGCCGGCGTTACCGGATCTCGTGGAAGCCGCTCACCGGCCGGGAGGCGGCCGAACTGACCGGTGCCTGGCTGCTCGTCGTCCCGACGGGCGCCGAGGAGGACCGTATGGTCGCCGACGTCACGGCCGCCCTGTCGCGCCACGGCGCCGACGTCGTACCGCTGGTCGTAGGCGCCGACGAGGACCGGCAGGCGCTGGCCGGACGCCTGCGCCTGGAGCCCGGTGACGCCTCACCGGTCGGCGTCCTGTCGCTGCTCGCGCTCGCCGAGGAGCCGCACCCCGCACACCCGGAGCTGCCCACCGGTCTCGCCCTGACCACCCTGCTCGTTCAGGCGCTGGGCGACGCGGAGGTGTCCGCACCGCTCTGGTGCGTCACCACGGGAGCGGTCACGGTCGGCCGCTCGGACCCGCTGACCAGCCCTGACCAGGGCATGGTCTGGGGACTCGGCCGTTCGGTGGCTCTGGAGTTCCCCGAGCGCTGGGGCGGACTTGTCGACCTGGCCGGTGCGCTGGACGAGCGGACGGCACGCCGTCTGGTGTCCGTGCTGTCCGCACCCGCTGCGCAGGACCAGGAGGACCCGGAGGATCAGCTCGCGGTCCGGCCCTCCGGGGTCTTCGTCCGGCGTCTGGTGCGTGCCCTCACCGGTGCCGTACCCGCGGACAAGGCCTGGCAGCCGCGCGGCACCGTACTGATCACCGGCGGTACCGGCGCGCTGGGCGCGCAGGTGGCGCGGCACGTGGCCCGGGGCGGCGCCGAACACGTCGTGCTGACCAGTCGGCGGGGCCCCGAGGCTCCCGGAGCAGCCGAACTCGTCGCCGAGATCGAAGAGTTGGGCGCCAAGGTCACCGTCGTGGCCTGCGACGTCTCCGACTGCGAGGCGGTCGCCGACCTGCTCTGGTCGCTGCCCGAGGACCGGTATCCGCTGACAGCGGTGGTGCACGCGGCAGGCATGCCGCAGTTCGCGCCCACCGACACCCTGGGCCTCGGCGACCTCGCGGACGTCGTCTCCGCCAAGGTGGCGGGCGCGACGCACCTCGACCAACTGCTCGGTGACCGACCGCTGGACGCCTTCGTCCTCTTCTCGTCGGTGGCCGGCGTGTGGGGCAGCGGCAGCCAGGCCGCCTACTCGGCCGCCAACGCGTACCTCGACGGACTCGCCGAGCAGCGGCGCTCCCGCGGCCTCGCCGCCACGGCGGTGGCCTGGGGCCCCTGGGCGGACGGCGGCATGGTGGGCGACGGCGAGGCGGAAGCACACCTGCGCCGCCGCGGTCTGCCGGCGATGTCCCCGGACACCGCGATCGCCGCCCTCCAGCGGGCGCTGGACCACGACGACACCGCGGTCGTCGTCGCGGACGTCAGCTGGGACCGGTTCGCGCCCGCATTCACCGTCGCACGGCCCAGTCCACTCCTCGCCGACCTGCCGGAGGTACGCGAGGCCCTCGCCGAGGCCGAGTCGTCGACCGCGGGCGCCGGAGGCCGGGCCGACACCGCGGCGTCCTCCCTCGGCGCCGAGCTCGCGGGCCTCGCGGAACCGGAGCGCCGACGCCTGCTTCTCGATCTCGTCAGGGCTGAAGTGGCCACGGCGCTCGGCCACTCGGGCCGGGACGCGGTGGCCTCCGACCGGTCCTTCAAGGACCTCGGGTTCGACTCGCTCACCGCTGTCGAACTGCGCAACCGGCTGAACGCGGTCACCGGACTGCGGCTGCCGACCACCCTGGTCTTCGACCACCCCAACGCGGCCGCGCTCGCCGCCTTCCTGGCCGCCGAGATGTCCGGCCACGCCGGCACCGTCAGCGCGAGCGGCGCCGCGCCGACGGCGCGTTCTGGGGCGGCCCTCGACGAGCCGATCGCGATCGTCGCCATGAGCTGCCGGTTCCCGGGCGGCGCGGACTCACCCGAGCAGCTGTGGCAGCTCCTCGTGGACGGCGTCGACGCCGTGTCGACGTTCCCCGCCGACCGAGGCTGGAACCTCGACGCCCTCTACGACCCGGACCCCGAACACCCCGGCACCACCTACGTCAACGAGGGCGCGTTCCTCTACGACGCCGGCCACTTCGACTCCACGTTCTTCGGGATCTCCCCGCGCGAGGCCCTCGCCATGGACCCGCAGCAGCGGCTGCTCCTGGAAGCCGCCTGGGAAGCCCTGGAACGGGCCCGGCTCGCACCCTCCTCGGTGCGCGGCAGCCGAACCGGCGTCTTCATCGGCTCCGGCTACCAGGGATACGGCGCAGGGCTGGGCGACCTGCCCGACGGTGTCGAGGGACACCTCCTCACCGGCGCCTCCAGCAGCGTCATGTCGGGCCGGATCGCGTACTCCCTCGGTCTTGAGGGGCCCGCGATGACCGTGGACACGGCATGCTCCTCCTCGCTGGTCGCGCTGCACCTGGCCACGCAGGCCCTGCGCCAGGGCGAGTGCGAGCTCGCGCTGGTCGGCGGCGCGGCCGTGATGGCGAGCCCCAACGCCTTCGTCGAGTTCAGCCGGCAGCGCGGGCTGGCCGCCGACGGCCGCTGCAAGCCGTTCGCGGCCTCGGCCGACGGCACGGGCTGGGGCGAGGGCGTCGGCATGCTGCTGGTGGAGCGCCTGTCGGACGCGCTGCGCAACGGCCACCCGGTACTGGCGGTCGTGCGGGGCAGCGCGGTCAACCAGGACGGCGCCTCCAACGGGCTGACCGCCCCGAACGGCCCGGCGCAGCAGCGGGTGATCCGCCAGGCCCTCGCGAACGCGGGGCTGTCGACCGCCGACGTGGACGCGGTCGAGGCGCACGGCACCGGCACCGCGCTCGGCGACCCGATCGAGGCGCAGGCGCTGCTGGCGACGTACGGTCAGGACCGGCCGCAGGACCGGCCGCTGTGGCTGGGCTCGCTCAAGTCGAACATCGGCCATACCCAGGCCGCTTCCGGCGTGGCCAGTGTGATCAAGACCGTGATGGCACTGCGGCACGGCATGCTGCCGAAGACGCTGCACGTGGATGCGCCGTCGCCGCACGTCGACTGGTCGGCGGGCGCGGTACGCCTGCTCACCGAGCCCGTGGCCTGGACGGAGAACGGCCACCCGCGCCGGGCGGCGGTCTCCTCCTTCGGGGTCAGCGGCACCAACGCCCACACCATCATCGAGCAGGCCCCGGCCACCCCGCGCGGCGAAGCGGAAGGTGACGGGACGCCCGCCGAAGAGCGGTACCTGTCCTGGGTGGTGTCCGGCAAGGACGAAGCGTCCCTGCGGGCACAGGCGCGCAACCTCCTGGCCCACACGGCGCACCACCCCGACCTCGCTCCGGCGGACCTCGCCCTCTCGCTGGCCGAGTCCCGCACCGCCATGACACACCGCGCGGTCGTGCTCGGCCGGACCACGGGCGAACTGGCAGCGGGCCTGCAGGCGCTGAGCAAGGGGGAGTCGGCCGCGGACCTCGTACGGGGCGTCGCGCGCCCGGCGGAAGGACGTACGGCGTTCCTGTTCTCGGGGCAGGGGAGTCAGCGGTTGGGGATGGGGCGTGAACTGTACGCGGCCTTCCCGGTGTTCGCGGATGCCTTCGACGCGGTGTGTGCTCATGTGGACGGTCATCTGGAGCGTCCGTTGCGGGATGTCGTCTTCGGTGAGGACGCGGAACTGCTGAACCAGACCACCTATACGCAGCCGGCGTTGTTCGCGGTCGAGGTCGCGTTGTTTCGGTTGGTGGAGTCGTGGGGGGTCCGGCCGGATCTGCTGGCTGGGCATTCGGTGGGCGAGTTCGCCGTCGCGCATGTGGCGGGGGTGTTCTCGCTCGAAGACGCGGCGCGGCTGGTGGCCGCGCGTGGCCGCCTGATGCAGGCACTCCCTGACGGGGGTGTCATGGTCGCTGTGCAGGCCTCGGAAGAGGAGGTACGGGTCCTGCTGGCCGGGTACGAGGACCGTGCGGGTATTGCGGCGGTCAACGGGCCCTCGGCGGTGGTGGTTTCGGGATCCGGGGACGCCGTATCGGCGGTCGTCGGACGCCTGGAGGCCCAGGGCCGCAAGACGAAGGCGCTGTCCGTCTCGCACGCGTTCCACTCTCCGCTCATGGACTCGATGCTGGCCGACTTCCGCAAGGTCGTGGAGACGGTCACCTTCGGCGCCCCGCGCGTGCCGGTCGTCTCCACGCTCACCGGTCGCCCTGTGTCGGCGGAGGAGTTCTGCTGCGCCGACTACTGGGTGCGTCACGTCCGGGAGGCGGTCCGTTTCGCGGACGCTGTCACCTCCCTCGCCGACGAGGGCGTGAGTACGTTCCTGGAGATCGGGCCGGGCGGGGTACTGACCGCCATGGCCCAGGCGGTCCTTGATGACGGTCCCGTCGTCGTCCCCGTACTGCGTGCGGACCGCGCCGAGGATGTGGCGGTCACCACTGCCCTCGCTCAACTCCACGTCCACGGAAGGCCCGTCGACTGGACGGCCGTCTTCGCCGGGCGCGGTGCCCGACGCGTGGACCTTCCCACGTACGCCTTCCAGCGCGAGCACTACTGGCTCGAAACGGCCGCGGCCCCCGCCGTGGCTGCCGGCGGGGCCGGATCCGGCGGCGCGGCGGAAGCGGAGTTCTGGGAGGCCGTCGAGAGCGGGCGGCCCGAGGCACTCGCCGAGCGGCTGGGCGTGGAGACCGGGGCGTCGCTGGATTCGCTGTTCGGGGCGCTCTCCACCTGGCGCCAGGAGAGCCGCACCCGTTCCACGCTGGACGGCTGGCGCTACCACGCGGTGTGGCAGCCGCTCGCCGACACGCCGTCCGGGCCGCTGTCGGGCACTTGGCTGGTCGTGGCCCCGGACGCCGAGGCCGCCGAGCCGTACGCCCGTACGCTGCGCGACCGGGGTGCCGGGCCGCTGTGCGTCACTGTCTGCGACCCGGGGGCCGACCGCGAGGCGCTCACCGCGCTGCTGCGGGACGCGGTGGCCGCGGGCGGGGTACCCGTGGCCGGCGTGCTGTCCCTGCTGGCGCTCGACGAAGGTACTCACCCGGTCCACACCGGCCTGCCGACCGGCCTGACGGCCACCGTCGCGCTCGTGCAGGCCCTGGGCGCGCTTGAGCTGGACGCGCCGCTGTGGTGCGTCACCGGCGGCGCCGTGTCGGTGAGCGGCTCCCAGCCGGTCACGAGGCCGCTCCAGGCCCTCGTATGGGGCCTCGGGCGGGCGGTCGCGCTGGAGACCCCGCAGCGTTGGGGCGGTCTGGTCGACCTGCCCGAGACTCCGGACGAGCGGGCGCTCGCGCGGCTGGCCGACGTGCTCGGCGGAGCCGGCGGCGAGGACCAGCTCGCGGTACGCGCCTCCGGGGTGCTGGTGCGCAGGCTGGCACGGATGCCCCGGGGTACGGGCGGCACCGACGGCGTCTGGAAGCCGCGCGGCACCGTACTGATCACCGGCGGTACGGGCTCGCTCGGCGGGCACGCCGCCCGGTGGCTGGCCCGGGGCGGCGCCGAGCACCTGGTCCTCACCAGCAGGCGCGGTGCGGCGGCCGAAGGCGCGTCCGAACTCTCCGCCGAACTCAGGGAGTTGGGGGCGAGGGTGACGGTCGCCGCATGCGATGTCGCCGACCGTGCGGCACTCGCGGACCTGCTGGACAGGCTCGCCGACGACCCGGCACCGCTCACCGCCGTCGTGCACGCCGCAGGGCTTCCGCAGTTCGCCGCCGTCGCGGACACGAGCCTGCCGGAACTCGCCGCCGTCGTATCGGCCAAGGTCACCGGTGCGGTTCAGCTGGACGAACTGCTCGCCGACCGCGAGCTGGACGCGTTCATCCTCTTCTCGTCCGTCTCCGGAGTGTGGGGCAGCGGCAGCCAGGCCGCCTACTCCGCGGGCAACGCCTTCCTCGACGCGCTCGCCCAGCACCGCCGGGCCAGGGGACTCGCCGCGACCGCCGTGGCCTGGGGCCCCTGGGCCGAGGGCGGAATGGCCGCCGACGGCGGAGCCGAGGAGTACCTCCGGCGCAGCGGACTGCCCTCGCTCTCCCCGGCCCTCGCGGTCTCGGCGCTTCAACTCGCCATGGACCGCGACGAGACCGCGGTGGTGGTGGCGGACGTCGACTGGCCGAGGTTCGCACCGTCCTTCACGATCGGCCGGCCGAGCGCGCTGCTCGCCGGCCTCCCCGAGGCCCGGGCGGCGCTGGACGGCGCCGAAGCCGACGGTGACGTCGGCAGTGCCCGGGGCGACGGCGCCACCACCGCCGCCGCGGACCTCGTGCGGAGGCTGTCCGGCCGCACCCCGGAGGACCGGCACGACCTGCTGCTTGAGCTGGTCCAGAAGGAGGCCGCCGCCGTACTGGGATACCCGCGCACGGACGCGATCGAGCCCGACCGCGCCTTCAGGGACCTCGGCTTCGACTCGCTCACCGCGGTCGAACTCCGCAACCGGATCGGCACCGCGACCGGGCTGCGGCTCCCGATGACGATGGTCTTCGACCACCCCACCCCGGCCGCGCTCACCGACCGGCTGCTCGGCGAGCTGCTCCCCGAAGGAGCCGGCGACGGCCACCCGGACGAAGCCCGCGTACGGCAGGCCCTCGCGTCGATCTCGCCGGCCCGCCTGCGGGAAGCCGGGCTGCTGGACGCCCTGCTGGACCTGGCACGGCCGTCCGGCGGCGGGACACGTCCGGACGGCGCGCACGGCGCATCCGAACCCGCGAGCGGCCCGGACGCCGACTCCGCGATCGCGGAGATGGACCTCGAAAACCTCATCGAACTGGCGCTTGGCGACAGCGAATCCTGATCAACGGCCTGAGTACGGAGCACATGATGACCACACCGGACGAGAAGATCGTTCAGGCACTGCGGGCCTCCCTTCAGGAGACCGAACGGCTGCGCCGCCAGAACCGCAAACTGACGGCCGACTCCCGTGAACCCATCGCCATCGTCGCGATGAGCTGCCGCTTCCCGGGCGGGGTGACCTCGCCCGAGGAACTGTGGCGGCTGGTCGCGGACGGCGGCGACGCGATATCCGGCTTCCCCGCCGACCGGGGCTGGGACCTGGACGCGCTGTACGACCCCGACCCGGACCACGCGGGCACCTGCTACGTACGGCACGGCGGATTCCTGGACGGCGTCGGCGAGTTCGACGCCGGGTTCTTCGGCATTTCGCCGCGCGAGGCGCTGATGATGGACCCGCAGCAGCGACTGCTCCTGGAGACCGCCTGGGAAGCGTTCGAGCGGGCCGGCATCGACCCGGCGGCCCTGCGCGGCAGCCGCACCGGAGTCTTCGCCGGCACCAACGGCCAGGACTACGCGCGGCTGTCCACCTCCCCGGAGGACTTCGACGGATACCTGGGCACGGGCAACGCCGCGGCCGTCATCTCCGGACGCCTCGCCTACACCTTCGGCCTCGAAGGGCCCGCGGTCACGGTCGACACGGCGTGCTCTTCGTCGCTCGTCGCCCTGCACCTCGCCGCCCAGGCGCTGCGCAAGGGCGAATGCTCGCTGGCCCTGGTCAGCGGTGTGACGGTGATGTCCACCCCCGGCGCGTTCATGGAGTTCAGCCGGCAGCGCGGGCTGGCGGCCGACGGCCGGTGCAAGCCGTTCTCGGCCGCCGCCGACGGCACGGGCTGGAGCGAAGGCGTCGGCATGCTGCTCGTCGAGCGGCTCTCCGACGCCCGGCGAAACGGCCACCGTGTCCTGGCCGTGGTCCGGGGCAGCGCGGTCAACCAGGACGGCGCGTCCAACGGCCTGACCGCCCCCAGCGGCCCCGCGCAGCAGAAGGTCATCCGCCAGGCCCTGGCCAATGCCGGCCTCACCGGGGCGGACGTGGACGCCGTCGAGGCGCACGGCACCGGCACCTCGCTCGGCGACCCCATCGAAGCCCAGGCGCTGCTGGCGACGTACGGCCAGGACCGACCGGCCGCGCGGCCGCTGCTGCTCGGCGCGCTCAAGTCGAACATCGGCCACACCCAGGCCGCCGCGGGCGTCGCGGGTGTCATCAAGATGGTCATGGCGATGCACCACGGGGTCCTTCCGGGCACCCTGCACCTCGATGAGCCGTCGCCGCACGTGGACTGGTCGGCGGGCGCGGTCCGGCTGCTGACGGAGCCGGTCGCGTGGCCGCAGGGGGAGGGGCCGCGCCGGGCGGGCGTGTCCTCGTTCGGCGTGAGCGGCACCAACGCCCACGTCGTCCTGGAAGAGCCCTCCACCGAACCGGCTGCGGACGGGACGGCAGAGTCGGCCCCCGAGGCCGGCCGGCCCTCCCTGGCTCCCCTCCTCTGGCCGATCTCGGCCCGCAGCCCCGAGGCCCTTCCCGAACAGGCCCGGCGACTCCTCTCGTACGTACGGGAGCACCCGCGGACCCCGGCGGCCGACATCGCCCAGGCGCTGGTGACGACGCGTGCGGGGCTGCCCCATCGCGCCGCCGTCGTGGGCCGGGACCGCGACGAACTGCTCGCCGCTCTCACGGCCTTCGCCCGCCACGAGCCGACGGGCCAGGTCTTCGAGGGCACGGCGGCACGCAAGAGCAAGGTGGCGTTCCTGTTCTCGGGGCAGGGCAGCCAGCGACTGGGCATGGGGCGCGAGCTGTACGCCGCTTTCCCGGTGTTCGCCGACGCGTTCGACGCGGTGTGTTCCGCGCTGGACGCCCACCTCGAACTGCCCTTGAAGAGCGTGGTGTTCGGACAGGACGAGGACCTGCTGAACCGGACGGCGTGCACGCAGCCCGCGTTGTTCGCCATCGAGGTGGCGCTGTTCCGGCTGGTCGAGTCGTGGGGTGTGCGGCCCGATGTGCTGTCCGGGCACTCGGTGGGCGAGTTCGCCGCGGCCCATGTGGCGGGTGCGCTGTCGCTGGACGACGCGGCGAGGCTCGTGGCCGCGCGCGGCCGCCTGATGCAGGCACTCCCTGACGGGGGTGTCATGGTGGCCGTTCAGGCCTCGGAGGACGAGGTACGGGCCCTGCTGGCCGGGTACGAGGACCGCGCGGGCATCGCCGCGGTCAACGGGCCCTCGGCTGTGGTGGTTTCGGGTGCCGAGGACGCCGTGGCCGCAGTGGTCGAGCGGCTGTCGGCCGAACGCCGCAAGACGAAGGCGCTGTCCGTCTCGCACGCCTTCCACTCGCCGTTGATGGAGCCGATGCTGGCCGACTTCCGCAAGGTCGTCGAGGGCGTGACCTTCGCCGAGCCGGGCATTCCGGTGGTGTCCACGGTCACGGGCCGTCCGGTGACGCCAGGGGAGCTGGCCGACGCCGAGTACTGGGTGCGTCAGGTCCGCGCGGCCGTCCGCTTCGCGGACGCGGTGGGCGCGCTGTCGGACGCCGGTGCGTCGGTGTTCGTCGAGATCGGCCCCGGCGGCGTACTGACGGCTCTGGCACAGTCGCTGCTCGACACGCAGCCGGCGGTGGCCCTGCCGGTGCTCCGCACGGACCGCCCCGAGGACCTCGCGGTCGCCTCCGCGCTGGCCCAGCTCCACGTCCACGGTGTCGCGCTCGACTGGACCGCACTGCTCGGCGAGCGGAGCGCCGGACTCCCCGACCTGCCCACGTACGCGTTCCAGCGCCGCCGGTACTGGCTGGAGTCGACGGCCTTCTCGGGCGGGCAGCCCGATACCGGGGCGGTGGACCCGGCAGAGGCCGGGTTCTGGGAGGCCGTGGAGCGTTCCGACCTCGAAGCGTTCGCGCAGCGGCTCGATGTGGCGGACGACGCGCCGCTCAGCTCGGTGCTGCCCGCGCTCACCATGTGGCGACGCAGGAACCGCGAGCGGTCCACCCTGGACGGCCGGCGCTACCGGACCGGCTGGAAGCCCGCCGCGGCCGCGCCCACCGAGATCCGGTTACCCGGCACCTGGCTCGTCGCAGTGCCCGCCGGGCGCCTCGCCGACGACGACCCCTGGGTGGCCGCCGCGCTGCGGGCCCTGCGCGACCACGGCGCCGAGGTACGCCCCGTACCCGTGGAGCCGGGCTCCGGACGGGAGGACCTGGCCGACCGGTTGCGGACCGCGGTGGCCGGCGGGGCCGTCGCCGGAGTCCTCTCGCTGCTCGCCGTCGACGAGCAGCCGCACCCGGTGCACCCCGTACTTTCGGAGGGACTCGCCGCGACCCTGGCGCTCATCCAGGCCCTCGGCGACGCCGCCCTCGGCACACCCCTGTGGTGCGTGACCCGGGGCGCCGTGTCGACGGGCTCCTCCGACCCGCTCCGCAGCCCGCACCAGGCACAGGTCTGGGCACTCGGCCGCACCGCGGCACTGGAGCACTCCGCCCGCTGGGGCGGCCTGCTGGACCTGCCCGACGTGCTGGACGACCGCGCGGCACGGCGCTTCGCGGCAGCGCTCGCCGGCGCCCACGCGACCGAGGACCAGCTGGCGGTACGGGCCGCGGGCGTCTTCGTACGACGCCTGCTGCGCTCGCCGCAGGGCGCGGCCGGGCCTGAGGCGTCCGCCGGGTGGCAGCCGCGCGGGACCGTCGTGATCACCGGTGGAACCGGCGCCCTGGGCGCGCACGTGGCCCGCTGGCTGGCCGGCGCGGGCGCGGCGCACCTGGTGCTGACCAGCCGGCGTGGAGCAGCGGCGGCGGGCGCCGACGCGCTCCGCGCCGAACTGGAGGAGCGCGGCGCGAAGGTCACCATCGAGGCCTGCGACATCGCCGACCGGGACGCGGTGGCGCGGCTGCTCGACGGCCTTCCCCGGGAGCACCCGCTGACCGCCGTCGTGCACGCCGCCGGGGTGGGCACCCCCGGCATGCTGGCCGAGACGACGCCGCAGGAGTTCGCGGACGTCCTCGCGGCCAAGGCGGCGGGCGCGCGGCACCTGGACGACCTGCTGGGCGACCGACCGCTGGACGCCTTCGTCCTCTTCTCGTCGATCTCCGGCGTGTGGGGCGCGGCCGGGCAGGCGGCGTACGCGGTGGCGAACGCCTCCCTCGACGCGCTCGCCGAGCACCGCCGGGCGCGCGGGCTCACCGCCACGGCCGTGGCCTGGGGGCCGTGGGCAGGCGGCGGAATGGTCGAGGACGGCGATGCCGAGGAGCGGCTGCGCAAGCGCGGACTCCCCGCCCTCGACCCGCCGTCGGCACTCGCGGCGCTGCGCGGAGCCCTGGACGGCGACGAGACGGCGGTGACGGTGGCCGACGTCGCGTGGGAGCGCTTCGCCCCCTCCTTCACCCTCCTGCGGCCCAGCCCGCTGCTCGGCGAGATCCCCGAAGCCGCCGCCGCGCTGGCCGCGGCCGCGGCGGACTCGGCTCCGGACGGGGCAGGCCAGGGCGAACTGCCCGAGTTCGTCCGCCGGACCATGACCCTGACCGGGCCCGAGCAGGCCCGCGCGGTACTCGGACTCGTACGGCGCGAGGCGGCGGCCGTACTCGGCCACCAGGACACGGAGGCGGTCGCCGCCGACCGCGCCTTCCGCGAACTGGGCTTCGACTCCCTGACCGCCGTCGAACTGCGCAACCGGCTGAACATGGCGACCGGTGTCCACCTCCCGGCCACCCTCGTCTTCGACCACCCGTCCCCGGCCGTACTGGCCGCACACCTGCTGACCGAACTGACGGCGGCCGCCACCGGCAAGGCAGCCGTGAGCGCACGCCCCTCGGCAGCGGCCCGCACCACCGAGGACGACGAGCCCATCGCGATCGTCGCCATGAGCTGCCGCTACCCGGGCGACGTGCGCACCCCCGAGGACCTCTGGCGCCTCGTCGCCGAGGGCCGCGACGCGATCGGCGGCTTCCCCGCCGACCGGGGCTGGGACCTGGACTCCCTCTACGACCCGGACCCCGACCGGCCCGGCACGACCTACGCCAAGGACGGCGGCTTCCTCTACGACGTCGCCGACTTCGACCCGCAGTTCTTCGGGATCTCGCCGCGCGAGGCCCTCGCCATGGACCCGCAGCAGCGGCTGCTCCTCGAAATCGCCTGGGAGGCGTTCGAACGGGGCGGCCTCGACCCCACCTCGCTGCGGGGCAGCAGCACGGGCGTCTTCATCGGCTCCGGCTACCAGGACTACGCGGCGCGCCTGCTGAGTGTCCCGCAGGACCTGGAGGGCTACATCGGCACCGGAAGCTCCGGCAGCGTCGTCTCCGGCCGGATCGCCTACTCCTTCGGCCTTGAGGGGCCCACGCTGACGGTGGACACGGCGTGCTCGTCCTCGCTGGTCGCCCTGCACCTCGCCGCCCAGGCCCTGCGGCGCGGCGAGTGCGACCTGGCCCTGGCCGGCGGTGTGACGGTGATGTCCAGCCCCAACGCCTTCATCGAGTTCAGCCGGCAGCGCGGACTCGCCGCAGACGGCCGCTGCAAGTCCTTCGCGGCCGCGGCCGACGGGACCGGCTGGGGCGAGGGCGCGGGCATGCTGCTGGTGGAACGGCTGTCCGACGCCCGGCGCAAGGGCCACCAGGTGCTGGCGGTGGTGCGCGGGTCGGCCGTGAACCAGGACGGCGCTTCGAACGGCCTGACGGCCCCCAACGGGCCGGCACAGCAGCGAGTGATCCGCCAGGCGCTGGCCAGCGCCGGACTCGCGCCGGCCGACGTGGACGCGGTGGAGGCGCACGGCACCGGCACCAGGCTCGGCGACCCGATCGAGGCGCAGGCCCTGCTCGCCACGTACGGCCAGGACCGGCCCGCCGGCCGTCCGCTGCGGCTGGGTTCCCTCAAGTCGAACATCGGGCACACGCAGGCCGCCGCCGGCGTGGGCGGGATCATCAAGATGGTGCAGGCGATGCGGCACGGCGTCCTCCCCAGGACCCTGCACGTGGACGCGCCGACCCCGCATGTCGACTGGTCGGCGGGTTCGGTCGAGTTGCTGACCGAAACCGTCGACTGGACGGCCGACGCCGAGCGCACCCGCCGCGCCGGAATCTCCTCCTTCGGCGTGAGCGGCACCAACGCCCACGTCATCATCGAGCAGGCCCCGTCGGAGACCCCGGCCCCCGACGTCGAGGCACGCCCCGAGCCGGGCGTCGTCCCGTGGCTCATGGCCGGTACCAGCCCGGAAGCCCTCCGCGACCAGGCGGAACGCCTCCTCGCCCACATCGAGAGCCACCCGGAGCTGGAACCGGTCGACGTGGCCCTATCGTTGGCCACGTCGCGTGCTGCCCTGGAGCACCGCGCGGTGGTGCTCGGCGCCGCTCGGGAGGAGTTCCTGCCGGCGCTGCGCGCACTGGCGGCGCGCGACACGGCCGGACTGGCGGACCCGGCGCTCCGTGGCACTGCTTCCTCGGACCGCAAGGTGGCGTTCCTGTTCTCGGGGCAGGGGAGTCAGCGGCTGGGGATGGGGCGTGAACTGTATGTGGCCTTCCCAGTGTTCGCGGATGCCTTCGATGCGGTGTGTGCTCATGTGGACGGTCATCTGGAGCGTCCGTTGCGGGATGTCGTCTTCGGTGATGACCCCGCGTTGTTGAACCAGACCACCTATACGCAGCCGGCGTTGTTCGCGGTTGAGGTGGCGTTGTTCCGGTTGGTGGAGTCGTGGGGGGTTCGGCCGGATCTGGTG
>NZ_JBITHR010000047.1:0-28743 GCF_044458185.1 Streptomyces sp. NPDC050485
TGGTTGACGGGTGCGATGTTGCAGGCGGCCTTGGGGCCGCCGAAGGCGTGTCCGCCGATGCCCTCGCCCTCGGGCAGCGGTACCGCGCAGCGGAGATCGACGTTGACGAGCGAGGCACCGTAGGTGTTGAGGATGCCACCCGCGCCGCCCGCGATGACGGTGTCACCGTTACGGGTCCCGAAGCCCGTGGTGTCTGCCGAGGCGGGCACGGCGACGGCCATCGTTGCGGCAATGGCGAGGGCCGCTCCGGCGAGAACCTGCTTGATCACGTTGTGCTCCCATTCGGTGGATCGGTGAGGGGTGACAGGCCTGCCCCGTGGGGAACTTGCCGCCCTTAGGGTCGCGGCGTCTGGCACGGCACCTCGCCGCGTTGCCGCAACGCCCCGACAGCTCCGCTGTCAAGACGCTCCGGTGCCATGCGATGCACCGCACCAGACGCCGCGACCTACCTGACCCTCATCCACAGGACACCCCCTCGAACGCGGAACATGCAGAACACGTCTTAAAGTGCGCCCATTCAGACCAAAACGGACACGCGGGAGGTGGGAGGGGGGCTGGCGCAGCCGAGCGCGGTGGAGTCCCGCATGAAGTGCATGTCCTCGCGCCGCAAGCCCGCGGCGGTCCCACGACGCAGTCCGGCGCGGGCGAGCAGTCGCCCGATGAAGCGGTCCCGGGCATTGCGGCAGGCCGAGAACAGGGCCACCGCTTCGGCGTCCGTGGCCCGGTCCGGGCGCTCGCGAGGCGCCTGGACGCGGTGGCGGGCCTTGAGCCGGTAGCCGCCCATCCCCTCGCCGCAGGCCTCCTCGGGCAGGTCCCAGTCCTCCGCCACCTCATAGAACTGGACCAGGACCTCCGACGGCACGGCCTTCGCGGTGATGCCGTGCAAGAGGAACTGCCGCACCCCGGTCAGCACGTTCCCGACCCGGGCCGGCTCGCGATGTGGCTCCGTACCCGGCCCGGCCATCACCACACCGCGGCCCGCCACCGGCCGGTCGATGCCGGTGGCCTCCGGCGAAGGCCCACAAAGGGTTGCCTCCATCTCCTGGCAACGCGTCGCAACGATCACGACAGCCTCAGAGATGCGAGGAAGAACCCCAGCTCACACGATCCGACGCAGCGTCCTGCCACACGTCGAAGCGCCGGGGTGAACGATGTGAAGAATGCACGTTATCTTGTCGCCGGCGATGCCCCGCTCGGCGGCATCGTGCTTGCCAGCGAGTCCGTCGAAGCCGCCGCAGGAGATTCCGAACTCCTCGCTGATGTAGATGAGTTGGGGGACCATGCCCTCGGTTGTCCCGCCATGACGCTGATGCCAGTTGCTGCGCAGAGGTGACAGAAAATCCAGCTCAGAGGGCTGCTTCGTAGATCACCAGAGCAACAAAGGTGTTGCCCACCAGGGTGGTCCTCACGCTTGAATACGGCCATGGAGAACCCAGTGTGGGATGCGTTGGCCACTGACGTCCGGGAGCAAGTCGACGGCCTACTGCTCAAGGAGCATCGCATCCACGCGATCAAGGTGATCCGCGACGCCAGCCCGGAGCCGGTCCCGAGTATCCCCGAGTGCCTCGATCTGATCACTGACCGCTATGCAGTGCTGGGGCGGCGGTTCGACCGTGCACCGACGGCGCCCTTGAACGTTGATGCCCTGACCGCCAAGATCCGCGAGCTGCCCCGGCGCCCGGAAGCGATCGAGGCCGTGTGGGACGGCGATACCGAGGGGTGGTTCGTCGAGCTGCTCGGCGTCACGATCGAGCCGAGAGCCGCGTATCACCTCGCGCTCATCCGATTCGGAACGGATATGCGCCTTTTCGACGGCCCGCTCCCTGCCTGGCCGGAGGCGGAAGAGGCGAGCACGGTAGGACGGGCGCTGGCAGAACGGTTGGGCCTGCCATTCCACTTCGCGAGCCCCAGCACCCCGGATGACTCAGCCCCGCGCTGGTGGGATTGTCCAACCGGCCGTGCTGGCGGTCGGCCCGGTAGTCGCGGCTGAGCGGCCGGCGCGAGGGGCGACCGCGCGAGGACGGGGGCGTGCATCCCGCGCCGGGTGGCATCGCGCAACAGGTCGGCACAGAACTCGGCCGATTCACGGAAGCCGTCCGCCATGGTGATCAGCTCCTGGGTGCCGTCGTGCGCACGCCCATCAGGACCAGGACACAAGACTTGCCCTCCTCCAGACGGATGCGCAGACGGATGCCGTCGGCCCAGACGTAGACGTAGTCGCTGCCGGTCAGGTCACGCTCGCCGAAAGCCCGGCCTGCCACTTCGCCGTAAGGCGGGTAACGGTGGTCGGCGAGAGCCCGGCCGAGCTGCCCAGGAAGTGCTTGAGCGCGGGCACGCAGTCGCCCGAGGACAGGCCGTGGAGGTATAGCAGCGGCAGCACGTCGCTGATCTTCGGCGAATTGCGGCGCCACGGCGGCAGGATCGCCGAGGAGAACCGCTTGCGCCCGCCGGTGGCCTCGTCGACCCGCTTGTCGTCGACCTGCGGGGCCTTGACCTCGACCACGCCTGCGGCGGTGACAACATCCTCGGCTGGTGGTAGCCGTTACGGACCACCAGACGGTACCCACGCTCGCAGCACAGTTCGGCCAACTCGGCTATATACGCGTTGACTTCGGCTTTCAGCGCGGCGGTCAGCATCCGCCGGGCGCCCTCCCGGACGATCTCATCGAGGAGCGAGGAGCCGTCGGCATGCCGTCGGCGTTGACTACGCTGAGCACATCGTGCCTTCCCGACCCGCGCGGCTATAGGGGGGAGGGGCTGGTCAGCGAGGCGGTGCTTCGCCTCCGGTGCGGTGGCGGAACCGTCGGCGTGGATACCCCCTGACCGGGGTTGCCAAGTTGCTGGTGGGGCAGGTGAGTTGATGGAGCCGGGTGCGAAGGTCCTCCTCCATGGTCGCGGCGGTGAGCGACGCGACCGCCGGCTCCTCGCTGAGCTCCAAGGACGAGGGGCGGGAGGAGACGGGCGAAGCGCGCGGAGGCATGAGGCCGCCTCCCGACGGCGGTCCGGTCCGTTCCCCGACCCGCCTGGTGCACGCGTGAGGTCCGACCGTGATCCTTCCGTTCCAGTGGTCGTCGCAACACCCCGGTTCAGGTGATGCGATGTACTTCAAGATCCGGAGATCCGGACGGTGGCTCAGGGGGTCGGGAAGCTGTACGTGTAGCCCTGGGAGTCGAGCTGGTCGAGAAGGCGGGCGAGCGCCTGCACGCTCTGTGAGCGGTCGCCGCCGCCGTCGTGCATCAGGATGATCGCGCCGGGCCGCAGATCCTGGTTGATGCTGCGAAGGATGCCGTTCACCCCCGGACGCTTCCAGTCGTTGGAGTCGTCGCTCCAGGCGAGCGGCCGCAGGCCGTGTTCGGCCGCGATGTTGCGGATCATCGGGCTGAAGTCGCCACCGGGTGCCCGGTAGAACATGAGCTTCGCGCCCGTCCCTGCGGCGTCGGTTATCTCGCGCTGGGCGTCGGCTATCTCGTGCGTGTTGTAGTCGAGCGACATGCGGCTCTGCTGCTCGTTGTGGTGGACCGAGTGGTCGCACAGCCGGTCCCCGGCCGTGCTGATCTCCTTGGTCAGGTACGGGTAGCGCTGGGCGTTGGGCCCGATCTCACAGAAGGTGGCCTTCGCGTGGTGCTGGGCCAGCAGCGCCAGCACCTGCGGCGTCCACTGCGGATCCGGGCCGTCGTCGAAGGTCAGCGCCACCGCCTTGGCGCCGCTCCCCACGGTGTGCGAGAGGAGGGTGTCGGAGACCAGCCCGCCGCCCAGTGCCTTCCCCGGCGCGGAGGCGTTCGTCGTGCCGGGGTCCTGCGGGGGCGCCGAGGACGGTCGGGCGGAGGGGGTGCCGGACCCGGAATCCGAGGGGGGCGAGGACGGAGACTGGGAGGGGGACGACGTCGGTGATGCCGAGGCGGGGGACGATGCCGCGGAGGCGGACGGCGCGGGGGACGACGGCACCACTGACGCCGTGTTCCGTGCGCCCCCGTGGGGCCCGCACGCCGTGAGCGCGCCTGCTGCGACCGTCGCTATCAGAGCGGCGGCTGCCAACGTTTTGGGCTTGGCCGATGCCACAGTTCTACCTCCGTCGGGCACCGCACGGGTGCCTGGTTCGGTGATGGTCGCGATGAGGCGCGCGGAAGGTCGAGCGCGGGCAGGCAGCCGGTTGGGGACACGGTGACCGCCGTGTTCCGCAGTCGGCTTGGTCCTGCTGGGCGTTTGACTGAGGGGGATTCGCCCGGGGAGTCGCGATCGCTCCGGGCATCGCGATCAACACTCGGGCGGGCTCCTTCGCCCGTCCGCTGATCGTCGGCCCTCCGAGGAGGATGAACAGGTATATCGATTTGCGCCTTATGTCGGTCCACCGTAAAGGAACGGCAGCCCGCGACCCAGACCCCTCGGCGGATCAATCGGTGTGACAAATTTCCTCTATGTGATAAAGCTCGCATTGTCGCGGCAGTGCCCGCCGCCTCCGTGCCCCGCGCGAAGTGGGACGGCAACGCCTGGCGGCGGGTTTGACGCCGTTGGTGCTTCGGCGCGTACGGAGTCGCAGGTCGTGGGGTGCTTTCGCATCGCGGTTGCCAGTCCTTCATGGCGGCAGTGGGGCAAGCGCCGCTGCACGCCGCGCGCCGTCTCCGGAACGGGCATCAACGGTACGAACCGGGTGCGGAAACCGACGGCCTTGAGAATGTCGATCTCGCGTACGCGCTGCCGGGCGAACGCGCCGGTCACGGTGATCGCACCGGCGAAGGAGAGCAGTCCAAGGATCACCGCCAGCGCCTTGCCGACCGACCTGATCAGCTCCAACACCGTTGGCAGCGCGCTGAGTTGCTACTGCAGCGTGGTGGCCGGAAAGCCCAGCTGCTGGATGTGGTGCCGGATGTCCGGCACCGGGGCGCAGCGGGAAGAGGTCCATGCGGGCGGAGTCGGTGACCGGTGGTGCGAGCTCCGCCCGGTAGGTGGTGGCGTACAGCAGCACGCCGTTCACCCGGTCGTCCGTCAGCCCGAACGAGACCTGCGCGCGGTGCTGTACGGCGTCCACGCCAGGCACTGCGCGCAGTCGCTTCTCGCTCGGAGTTCGGGATTTTCGTGCTTCTCGGGAGGTGGGTTCGACGGGTTCACCAGCAAGCAAGATGCTGCTATGCGGCCGTGGCCGGCGGTGTGAAAACGGTGAGCACATGTTCAGCTCGCTGGCTCAGGACGTGGTCGCGTTTGCTGCGGCGGCCGCCGAGGTCGCCTTCGAGCGGGTCGCGGTCACCGAAGAACAGGTCGCCGCGTACGGTCTGCCGACCACACCGCCGAAGGCAACCGACCGCCGCTCCTTCTCGGACACCACCACGCTGGCCGAGGCCCTCCCGGACATCCTGGCCGCACTCGTCCGTGCGGCCATCGAGGCCCACCGTGACGAGGCCGTTCGTCAGCGGAGCCTGGTGCGGGAGGAGGCCGAGCGCGGCGCGATCCTCGCACGGCTGAGCAGCCGGCGCGAGGGGTGACCGCCGGACAGCGACGGAAACGACCGCGGTTTCCCGGCCAGCAGGTCGCCGGTCCGGCTGAGCTGCTGGAGAGCACGGGGTCCCCGGCCACGTGGCAACCAGGGACCCTTCGTGCACTTCCCTTGACTGTCCTCTTCAACGACCGGCCGCCGAGTCAGTCACCGCGATCAGCTGCCTACAGACTCCGGTGTTCTGGGGTCGGCACACGGCCAGGGTGCACTGTCCAGACAACGCTGACCTCGCGCCGGCGCTGCTGTGACCAACGGCTGCCGCGCTCGAGGTCATCCCCGGGTCGGGATGACCTGCGTACTCCCACTCCCAGCACCTCCGGACGGGTCTCAGTCTTTGAGGGCGGCCAGCAGGGCTGCGCGCTGCCTGGTGCCCAGGCCGCCGATGCGGCGGTCCTCAGGGATCTCGGCCTGGATCCATAAGCTTGGCGGCCGTCACTGGGCCCACCCCCGGAAGTGCCTTGATAGCGGCCGCGACCTTGGTCCTTTTGACGATTTCGTCGGTGTCGGCCTTCTTGAGTACCTCGGCCATTGTCAGCCCGCCTGTTTTTACCTTTTCGATCAGTTCCGATCTGGCCTTACGAACGGCGGCCGCCTTCGCCATCACCACCGTGCGCTGTTCGGCGGTCATTGTGGGCAGAGCCACAGGATTCTCCATAGGTGGTGGTGGATTGGCGGGGGCAAGCGGCGGATGCCTGTTCGGCGGACGGCGGGGTCGACCTGACGGTCCCGGCCGGTACGGCGGTCGAGGTCGGCGGGTTCTCGCTGGTCGGCGGCCCCAGCCGGAGCGTGACGGGCGAGCCCGGTGGTCCGGTGGTCAAGGTGCGCGCGTACTCGCTGGTCGGCGGCGTCAAGGTGCGTGCGCCAGGGCGAGTAGCCGTCGCGGTCTGCGGGATGAGGAGGGGGCTACCGCAGGAGCCACTTTCTGGTCAGTTTCATCACTTCCGCACGGCTGAGACCACCGTGGTCGGCGGCGATGAAGTGCTCCCCGATCCGCAGTGAGCAGACGACCATGCAGCGCGCCTCGACCTCGGCCTCGTCCGGACAGAAGGCGCCGAACAGTGAACGCAGGTAGTCCATGCGGCGGTTGTCCACGCGCCGCAGCCGCTCCGCGACCGCTTCGTCGCGCCGGGCCCAGTCGCGGATCGCGAGCTCGGCCGCGACGCCCGTGGTCGGTCCGTGGCCTGCCGAGGCGATCGCGAACAGCCGCTCCAGCTTGGCCCTGGCGTCCCCCTCACCGCTCTCGACCTGCTCGATCACCGCTTCAGCCACCTCGCGCTCCCAGGTGTCGAGCATCTCGGCGAGCAGCGCGGCCCGGTTGTCGAAGTACCCGTAGAAGCCGCCCTTGCTGACGCCGAGCGCCTGCGCCAGCGACTCGATCCGTACGGCCTCCGGGCCGCCGGCGGTGAGCGCCCGCAGCCCCTCCTCGATCCATTTGCCGCGAGGCGTGCGGATCGCGCCCATGGTGTGCCTCCCCTCACGTCTCCCACATCTATACGGTGCCGTACAGATGTGGCTAGTCTCTATCTATACGCCATCGTATAGATAGGGGCCCGTGTCATGAGACTCCCCGCCACCGCACACACCTCCCGCCCTTGGCGGATCCATGAGATCGCCGGTGACTTCCGCCTGGAGGATGTGTGGGCGCTGCCGACGCCAGGCGGCCCCGACGACCTCGCGCGCCTCGTGGACCAGCTCGCGGCCGACGACGGAACACACGTCTCGTCTCCCGTGACGCGCCTGCTCTTCGCGGTCCGGTGGAAGCTGGGGGCACTGTTCGGCTGGGACAAGCCCAGCGCCACCGCGATGCCGTCGCTGCGGGACCGGTTGCCCGCTGACCTCTGCGCCGGGCCGCGCGGGCCGGACCTCTCCGGCGGCACGTTCAGCTCCGTCTACCAGACACGCGACGAGTGGGTGTCCGAGATCTCCAACCGGACGGTGCGGGCGGTGCGGCACATCGGCTGGGTCCCCGACGGAGCCGGCGGCTACCGCGGGCAGCTGGCCGTCCTGGTGAAGCCGAACGGGCTGCTCGGCGCGGTGTACATGCTGGGCATCAAGCCCTTCCGGTACCTGGGGGTGTACCCGGCCCTGCTCCGCGCCATCGGCCGCCGCTGGGAAGCGGGGGCCGCGGAGGCCCGACCCGGACGCTGAAGGGTCGCCCGGGCCGCTCATGCGCGGGATTCGCGGCGCGGTGACGGGAAACGGCGTACGCGAACGAAGAAGGGGCACCCCGGAGTCCGGGGTGCCCCTTCTTAGCCAGCCTCTGGCCGTACACGCAGCTTCAGTCCCGGGAGGCAGCCGACCCGACCGGCGGGGCCTTGAGTGTGCCGGGCCCCGTGTGAACGCCGCGCTGTCCCGCCCCGCCCCAGTGCGGGCCTGTACGGCCGGTTGCACACCCGGCTTGGCGAGCCGCTTTTGCTGCTCGGCGTTGAGCCGGCGGAAGTCGCGCCGTTGGCGGGTGAGCCGGCGTCCGATGTCGTTACCGCGGTACGTCACCCCGGGCACGATGCCCGTCAGCAGCGCCCCGTCCGTCAGCAGCGCGGCCAGGCCGACGTGGTGGCGCTGCCAGTCCACCGACCACCCCAACAGTGCCGGGTTCCATTCCTTGTCGACCGCCGCGAGCTGCTCAGCCCGCTGCTTGGCGCGGACGGGGTCCTCGTCCAGCCCGTCGGCCTTGCGGATGTTGGTGAGCCACTGCCCCACTGGCTTGTCCAACGCGGTGTTTCCAGGTGCTCGTACGGGACTTCCAGGTCCCCTTCGCGGTCCTGGTAGCGGGCGGCGGCGTCGTAGCCGCGCCGCCAGTCCTGCTTCTCCGGCTCAACTGCGGTGCGCCGGTTTGGTGTCAGTGGAGTGGTGTAACTGATGGCTCGTCAGGTTGGTGGGTTGTTGTTGGTGGTGTGTGTGGTTGACCTGGATGTCACTGACATGTGAATGGTGCTGGGGCGGGATGTTGCTGTCATGAGCTGGTACACCCCCGGGTGCCTCACTGTGAGCTCACTGATGAACACTCCCGCGCCCCGGCGGCCGCGCCGCCCCCTCACCGGCGGAGGCGTGGCCGAGCCGGTCGACTGGGCCTGATGGGCCGCCGCCGCGCACGGGGCATGACGTACATGGAGGCCGCGGCCGCACTCGAGGACGCCCGCTTCGACCAGCGGGAGGACACCCGGCGCGAGGACCTGGACACCGACCGGCTGAACTCGCGGAGTGGGAACGCATCGCGGGCGCTGCTCGACGGCACCGCCGACGTGTACCACCCGGACGCCGACGACGTCGTCCAGGATGAGCTCGTCGCCGACGCCACGGCCGCCGACGAACGGGGCCTCGAAGTACAGTGCGGAGTTCCGGTCCGACGCGACCGCGTTGTGGCAGGCCTCGGCCGACAGGCGAACGTTCAAGGACGTCGCGAGCCGATCTGAATCAACCCCGAGACGCTACGGACCTGGGTGCGTGACGCCGATGAGGGTCCGGTCGCCGCCGGAGCGTCGCCGGATGTCGGCCGGCGTGATCCGCCAGTACCTGCGGCGCGCTGGGCAAGCGGGCCAACTGCCAGGTGGCGGTGAGCGTGCATGCCGTCACCGCCAGGGCCTCGTGCCCTTTGCAGTGGCGTCTGTTCCTGCCCAAGGAGTGGGCCGCTGATGACGAGCGGCGCAGGGCGTGCAAAGTACCGGCGAACATCGGGCACCGCGAGAAGTGGCTGCTCGCCCTGGACATCCTCGACGAGCTCACCGCCTGGGGCATACCGCCCCGCGTCGTGCTCGCCGACGCGGCCTACGGGACCAACGCGGCCTTCCGCACCGCGCTCACCGAGCGCGGCCTGGGCTATGTGCTGTCCATCCGCGCCGACGTCACCGCCCACCCCCTCGACGCAGTCCCCGAGGTACCCGCCCGCAAAGGCACCAACGGGTGCTGGCCCCAGCCCTGCTACCGACAGGCACCCCTGGCCGTGTCCGCGCACGCCGCCAACCTGGGGCACCGAGGCTTCACCGACGTCACCTGGCGACAAGGTTCCCGCGGCCCGATGCACTCGCGTTTCGCGGCCCAGCGTGTGCGCCCGGCAAGTCATTCCATCGTCCGTCCGCTGCGGTCCCGGGCCTCGGCCGAACAGGGCTGGTGGGACGGTGTCCTGCCCGGCCTGTGGCTGCTGGCCGAATGGCCCGCCGATGCCGAAGAGCCCACCCAGTACTGGTTCTCCAACCTGCCCGCCGACACCAAGCTGGAGGACCTGGTCGGCTGGGCGAAGCTGCGCTGGCGCATCGAACACGACTACCGGGAACTCAAACACGGCCTGGGACTGGACCACTTCGAAGGCCGGTCCTGGCCGGGTTGGCACCACCACGTCACCCTCGCCACCGCCGCCCACGCCTTCCTCACCGAACAGCGGCTCTCCCCAAAAGCCCCCACGCCGGCCTCACCCTCTACCACGTCCTCGACCTCCTCCAGGACACGCTGAGGTGCTGGACCGGCACCTGCACCACCTGCCACCGCCCGCTACCCCGCACCCACCAGCGGAAAGCAACAAGATCGCCTTGAGGCCTAACGGAGTCCTATTAGGGGCGGGCCGGGCTGTGGGTCGGCGTCCACGAATGGGTGACCTAGAGGGTGCCACCCGGCGGTGCTGGGTAGCGTCAGAGCGGCATGAACCCGACACCCTCCACAGAAAGGACATGGTCATGGGAGGTTTGGGAGATCTGCTTGGCGGTCTCGTTGGACTCGTCCACGGCGTGCTCGGCGTGCTCGGCCTGTAAAGGCGCCGCCATCGCCCGTGTCGCCCCGGTGACCAGCCGGGGCAACATGCAAGGGGCGTGCCTGCCGGCGCGGCTCACCTCGTAACGCCGGCCATGTCCACCGAGTTCGGACAGCCCCCTCCGCGACTTACCGCAATGTGCTCCCGCGCCACCCCGTGACGCGGGCCCCGTGCCGGGCCGCGGACACATTCGGCGCTGCAACCAGCATTCCCGTCGGTCGAGGGGAGTAGGTGCAGCGGTGGTCCATCTCGCTGGTCAAGTACGGTCCGTGGAGCCCGGGTTCGTCGATGTGCGAGACCGGGCCACCTCGACGGAGCTCTTCTACGATCTGGTGCTCGCCTTCGGGGTGAGTCAGATCGCGCATGTTCTCGCGCAGCGGCCCGACTGGGCGACGCTGGGCAGTTGTCTGCTGGTCCTGGTGCCGCTCTGGTGGGCCTGGGTCGATGTCATCATGGCCATGAACGCCGTGCACGAGACCACCATGCAGCGGGTGTTCCTGCTGCTCGCCGGGCTCGCCACGTACGGCATGAGCGTTGCCGCCCCGCACGCCCTGGAGACCCGCTACGAGGCGCTGCTCTACGCCGGGTGCTATCTCGCGCTGCGGCTGCTCATCGGGGAGGCCATCCGCCGCGAATGCGCTGTCTACACCATTCACCCCTACCGGGCCGGACTCGCCTTCGCCCTTGTTCTGTTCGGCACCGCTGTGCTGCCCTCCGGGCTGCGCACTGTCGGCTGGGCGGTTGCCGTGGTCGCGGAGATTCTTGCTCCGCTCATACTCAGCGGGCATCTGCGACAACTTGCCTTCGGGGTCAACCATCTGCCCGAGCGGTTCGGGCTCTTCATCATCATCGCCCTTGGCGAGAACGTCGTTTCCGTGGGGGCCTGGTCGCCGGGCGGCGGCTCGGGTGCTTGAGCTGCTCTCCGTCTCCCTCGCCTTTCTCACCGGGTGTGCCCTGTGGTGGCCCTACTTCCACCTCGTCGCCTCCGCCATCGCCCACGCCCTGCGCACCCACCCCACCCCGTCCATCGTCGTACGTGATGTGCTCAGTTATGGGCATCTCGTGCTGGTTCTGGGGTTGTTGCTCGTCTCGGTCGGGGCGGATCGCATGGTCGTCGAACCCACCCACGTACCCCATCGGTTCGCCGCCGCGCTCTTCACCCTCACCTTCTGTTACACCCGGCGGGTTGTTCGGTGCCGCCTCCCTGACCCGGTTCGCCAGGGGGCTCGCGCTGCTCGCGCTCGGCGGGGCCGCGCCCTGGCTTCCGGGGATCGCCACGCTCGGCTCCGCGGCAGCTCTGCTCGTCGCCGTGAACGGCATCGAGCACTGGCTGATCAGCAGCGGACGGGCCGTGCCGCTGATCTTTGAGAGGGCCCAACAGACGTCGCCGCAGGGCGAGTTGACGTAGTACGGCTAGCGGGCCGGGCCCGTGCGGCGGTGCAGGTGGAGGGCCAGGGCGAGCAGGCCGAGCGGGGTGGCTACGGCCAGGGCGCCGACGGCCTGGTGCTCTCGGGCGGCGACCGTCGCGGCGCATCTGGACGTGCCGAGTTCGCCGGGCTCACCGTCGGAGCCGTACTTCTGCTTCGTGAAAGCCTGCTGGTCGAACAGTGCGGGCACGCCGCACGACATCTGCTCTTGGAAGTGCCCGTTGTTGTCGAAGGACGGCGGGAAGAGCATCAGGCCGAGCGCCAGTAGGAAGCCGCCGATCGCCGGGATCGCGAAAGTGCGGGGGACACCTCCGGTGAACATTGCCGTGGCCAGATCGGCGAGTTCGGTTGGTTTCCAGTTCTGCCCGGGGTCGAGCAGCAGGCGGGCACCGGCTTCGGCAACCCCGACGGCCAGGGCCGCGAGCCCGGAGGCGGTACGGTCACCGGCCGCCGACAGGCCCGGGGCGGAGTCGTCCAGCCAGGCGGTGAGTACGGAGGTGAGGTGCTCGCCTGCCCCGGCACGAGCCTGGTCGATTCCGCCGATCCGATCCGCTAGTGCGGCCGGGCCGTGGACGAGTCGGTAGCTATCGGGGACGCCTGTCACCGCGGTGAAGTAAGCCTCCATCAGCCGGTGCAGTGCCTGGGCCGGGTCCGTGATCGGGGTTGCCGCGGCCGGCGCGGCGGCCAGCCCCTCCGCCAGGCGCCGCTTCTCGCGATCGCCCAGCGCGGCCACCATGTGCTCGCCGTTGGCGAAGCAGCGGTAGACGACGGGTCTTGGCGACCCCTGCCTCTGCGGCCACACTTTCCATCGACACCGTGCCGTCCTCCCGCAGTGCCACCCGCAGCGCCGCGTCCAGGACCAGTTCCCGGCGGGTGGCCAGGGGCAGGTGCGGGGCACGGGTGCTCTGCGGGGCTGTCTTGTCGGCGGAGGCCTTCATTGCCTGAGGACCCCCATGTCGTATCCGGGTTCCGGTGCGGCCGCTTCGGGGCGTTCAGTCGGTGCGCAGCGACTGCGTGCGCGTCAGGAATGTCGGCGACACCAGGCCCACGGATACCGGGCTGCGACCCACCCGCATGTTCACTCGGCGGAAGCGACCCGCCACGGGTGCCTTCATCGCCAAGCGGTCCAAGCGGTCAGAATATGAGCCGCCGACCCCGAGCGTGACCTCGACCGAACCGAGCCCAGCGGCTGACCGGTGGCGCGGTTGAAGTTCGTCCAGGGGTTGTTGCCGACGGAACACCGTCGCCGAGGAGTCCTCGGGGGAACGCCGGACGGGCGTCGGCCGGGGCCGTGTCGGCCTCGAACGGCAGTGTGTCGGTCATCGCTTCGCTCCCCGCATGGCCGTACGGTCCCGTACAAGTTTGGACGGTTGCGCACAAACGTCAAGCGGAGAAGAGCGAGACCCCTCATGACTCCCCAGCTGGGAAGTGAGGCCGCCGTGATGACGGCGGCCAGGTTCGACCTGGTGACCGGTCTGTTCGGACTGCAGGAGGTTCCCGTCCCCACACCCAAGCGCGGGCAAGTGCTGCTCAAGGTCCGCGCGGCAGGCGTCTGCCTCTCCGACGTACACATCATCGATGGCACCCTGCCCAGGCCTGTCACCCGTGACCGCGAGCAGACTGCGGTGACACTTGGGCACGAGGTCGCGGGCACCATCGCGGAGATCGGCGCCGGCGTCCCGCCCGCGTGGAAGCTGGGCGACAGGGTCTGCCTGACTGCGGGCGATCGGTGCGACACATGCCCCAACTGCCTGCACGACACAGGCTTCTGCCTGATGCCGCAGGCGCGTGGGATCAGCTACGACGGCGGCTGGGCCGAGTACACCGTGACGCGTCACCAGTCACTCGTCCCCATCCCGGACGGCCTGCCGTTCGAGGAGGCGGCGATCATCCCGGACGCCGTGTCCACGCCCTATGCTGGCTTGGTGCGCCACGGCCGGCTCCGGATCGGGGAGAGCATCGGGCTCTGGGGAGTGGGTGGGCTCGGCGTGCACGCGGTGCAGATCGCCCGCCTCGCCGGGGCAGTACCGATCATCGCCTTCGACCCGCTGCCGGCGGCCCGCAGCCGGGCCCTGAACGTGGGCGCGGACCTGGCCCTGGATCCTGCCGACGCCGACCTCCCGGCCCGAGTCCGCGAGGCCACGGGCGGACTGGGCCTGGATCTGGCGATCGACCTCGTCGGCCATCCGAGCGTACACAGCAGCGCCGACGACCTCCTGGCGCCGCACGGGCGGCTCGTCCTGATCGGCATGGGCTCGCGGCCTGTCACCATCCCGCACGGCGACCATTTCAACGCACTGCAGCACAGTGTCCATGGCGCCTGGGGCTCCGAACCGCAAGACCTCCACCTACTGGTCAAGCTCGCGGCGGCAAAACGGCTCGACCTGTCGGGGTCGGTCAGTGACGTCCTCCCACTGAGCCGGGTCGAGGACGCGGTCAGGCGTCTGCAGGTAAAGGAAGACAATCCCGTCCGCCTCGTTCTCTCACCGTGACGAAGTGACGCCAAGCAAGGGGCATGGTGCGGTCGGGCGTCAGTGTCCCGCAGAGGCCTTCACCACTGCGACCGCCGTCCCGATCGCCGCGTCGATCGCGCCGGCCAGGAGGGCGAATGCGGTCCCTCCCCCCATGCGGATCCCGCCGTAGCACCCCCACGCGAACAAGGTGGCGATGTTGATCCCGGCCGCCGTGAGCAGGGCGGTGTTCAGGCCCATCGCTCCCAGTGTCGAGACGCCGATCAGCGTGAGCGGGCCCACCGCGGACAGCAGCAGCGGGCTGCTGACGAAGATCATCGCGCGTAGTTCCCGTCCCCGGGCGAGAGCGCCGTGCGTCACGCGATGCGCCTGCTGATCGGCGACCAGCGCCGCCAGCCACAGGCCCACCGAGGCGGTCAGCACCGTCGCCGCGGCACCGAGGTCACCCACCTGGCCGCTGCCCGCGAGCCCGAGGACGACGGAGATCATGGTGATCGCCGCGTAGAGCCGCTCCTTGAGCTGGGCTGCGGCTGCCTGCGCATCCACCGCATGTTCCGTCACAAGCCCACCGTAGGGCGCGGTCGTGGCGGGCACCTGGAACAACACCTGCCCCTTGCACTGCGGGCGGGGCGGTCCGGTGTCAGCATCGGATCATGAGGTCACGACAGACGGGGGCGTCAGGGCGTGCTCCCGACTGGCGCAAGCGGGCGCTGTCCGGCGCCGTGGCGCTGGCCGTTCTCGTCGCGGCCTACTTCATCCTGGCCGCGACCATCCCGCGCTGGTGGTCGCAGCGGGTAGGTGACGCGGTGCGCGGCCATCTGGGCGTCGGGCTGGTGATCGGTCTGGCGCTCGGCGTCACCTGCACGCTGCTGCCGTTGATCGTGGCCTGGATCGGCCTGCACAAGCGGCGGTCATGGAAGGCAACGGCCAGCTGGCTCGCCCTGGCTGTGGTGCTCGCGCTGCCGAACCTGTGGACGCTGAGCGTGGTGGCCGGACGGGGCAGCGCTTCGCACGCCGGGCAGCGGGTCATGGACGTGAACGCGCCGTGGTTCCGTGGCGGCACACTGGCGGGGGTGGTGACCTCTGTGGTGGTCGTCGCCGGGTTCCTGGCCCTCGCCCGCAGCCGGCGCGGCCGGTCGCCCGCCAAGCCTGAGGCGTGAGCGATGGGCGACTGGTACCGGCGAGAGATCCTGGACCCGGGCAAGCAGCCCCTGTTGTTCTTGCTGCTGGGCTTCCTCGGGGCGTTCCTGTTCATCCGGTTCAGTGTCCGGATGATCCGGGCGGAGGTGTCCTGGTGGCCGAAGAACGTCACGCCCGGCGGGCTGCACATCCACCATGCGGTCTTCGGCGTCGTCTTCATGATCATCGGAGGGCTGGGGCTGGCCTCCCCGATCGGCGGCAGGCATCCGTGGGCCGAGACCGAGGCGGCGCTCTTCGGTATCGGGACGGCGCTGGTGCTGGACGAGTTCGCGCTGATCCTGCACCTGAGGGACGTCTACTGGTCCGAGGAGGGCAGGCTCTCGGTGGATGCCGTGGTCGTCGGCGCGGCGGTCTGCGGACTGCTGCTGCTCGGGGCAGCGCCCTTCGGTGTCGACGGCGCGTCGGTGGACGGGGCGCCGGTCTCCGCATGGATGTACGCGGCCGTTGTCGTGGTCAACGCGGGCTTCGCGCTGGTAACGCTCAGCAAGGGCAAGGCGTTCACCGGCCTGCTCGGGATCCTCGTACCGCTCTTCGCGGTGATCGGCGCGCTGCGGCTGGCCCGTCCCGGCTCCCCGTGGGCGCGGGCCCGCTACCCGGCCGGCAGCCGCAAGGACCAACGGTCGCTCGCCCGGGAGGAGCGCGAGGGCTGGCAACGCCGCCTACGCGTCAGCGTCTACGACGCCATCGCCGGGAAGCCCTCGGAGCCATAGGTCCTGTCGGCCTCGGAGATGCCCCGGGACCGGTCGGGGAGCCGACGGGGGTGATCTTCCGCCTCCCCGGATGTGCCACGACGGCCCATCAGTCCACGTAGGGCGCCATGCTGATGGCGTGGGACGCCCCGTCGATCCTCCCTTCGCTGAACCTCTCACCCCATCCCGATAGTGATCGTGCCGTCAGGGACAGACATGTGATGCCGTTCCAAGGACTTCAGAGCAGAGAGGGCCGTGCACGATGGCGACTCAGGCACAGCATCGGCGGCCCGGAATGAGCCGGGGACCCACCAACGAGTTCACCCTCATCTTCAAGATCAAACCGGGGCAGGGACAGCAGCTCCGCGAGGTCCTCAGCCAGAGCGACCTGGAGAGGGAGGCGCAGATCCAGGCACGGATCGGGACGCTGCACGATGCCCGATGGGCGCTCTTCGACGACGACACGCGGCTGTTGTTCGCTTCGTACTTCGACGGCGACGGGGATGTCTGCATCGACGATTTCGCTGCCCTGATCCCCGATGTGTTCGACGGAATCCTTCAGTACGCCGAGGACCACCCCGGCATCCGCGACTCGAAGATCAAGGACTTCGTCATGGCCCACCAGCACGCCGCATCCGGGTACTCCCAGGCCATCCCCGGCGCCACGGTGAAGGAGCTCAAGAAGTCGCTGCGAGTGAACCGGGCGTTCCAGGAGCTTCTCGACGCGGGAGCGACCTGACCGCCGGCATCAGACATGTCCATCTCCGTTTCCGCACTAACCGGCACTACGTCTACACCTACCTGTCCAAGAAGGCGCTCGCGTCGGTCAAGGACAAGGTGCGCACTATGTGCCGACAGGACACCAACCTGCCGCTGGAAGTCCTGCTGCACCGCCTCAACCGGGTGCTGCGGGGCTGGACCGCCTACTTCCGCTTCGGTGTCTCGCATGCCACCTTCCGATACCTGCGCCATTTCGTCTGGCAGCGGGTGATCAAGTGGCTGCGAAGGAAGTTCCGCCGAAGCACCTGGAAGGATCTGCGCCGCCGCTACTGCGGGGGCCGATGGTGGCCCGTCACGGACGAGGTGCGGCTGTTCGATCCCGCCAGGGTGAAGACCGTCCGTTACCTCTACCGGGGAACAAAGATCCCCGCGCCGTGGCCCAGCACCGGCTGAGATATCCGTCCAACCGGGGCTTGTGGAGCGCCCGTTGCTCGGGAACGGGCACGGCGGGTGCGGAGGGCGGCCCGGGGAAACGAGCTGGTCGCAAGGCCAGCACCGCGCCCCGGGCCGACCCTACCGCTCTCGGTGAAGTGACCGGGGCCGACCCCGCGGCCGTGGCCGCGTTCATCGGTGACCAGAGGGCCGAGTACAAGATCCCGCACCGTGTGGCCTGCCGGGTTGTGGGGGTGTCGGAGTCCTGGTTCTACAAGTGGCGAGACGAACCAACGACCGCGCGAGGTCCGGCGAGGGCAAACCGCATTTGGCCTGCGTCATCGATCTCTTCTCGCGCCGCCTGCTCGGCTACGCATGGGCGAGCGGCACGACGCCGAACTCGTCGTCGCCTCCTTGAACATGGCCGCGGCCAGCGACATCCAGGTCAACCACTCACACCACCAGCACAAACCCACCAACCTGACGGGCCATCACCGACACCACCGGGTAGCCGCAGGGGCGTTGGGGGTATCGGAGCGGACGGGTGGCGGTGGCTTGCCAAGCCGCTTCACGCCGATGGTGTGCTCGGCCCCGCCTGGTGTTCGTGGGGTGAGGACGGACCGGTTCGTCGTCACTGCCGAGGTCCGGGCGCTGGTGGCGCTTCAGATGGGAACGTGGCGGCTGTTCACCGCGATCTGGCTTCGCGCGCTGCCCGTCAGTCACCTCCGGCTGCTGTGCCGTCGCTGACCACGTTGCGCCGTGCGCTGCGCCGTGATCTGTCACCGGGGGAGCGGGCGGGGCTTGGTGGGGAGCGGGCCGCGCGTGAGCATGATGTGTTCCTGGCTCGGCCGCCGGGGTGGCTTCCTGTCCCAGGCGGTGACCGCTGCGTTCGACGTGCTGGTCGTGACAGTGGAGGAGCTGCCCGCCTATACCCCGCATCTCAACGCCCACTGCGAGCGAGTAATCGGCACTATCCGGTGCGAGGTCCTCGACCACATCCTGCATTACGAACGAGGCCCACACCCGACAGGTCCTCGCCGAGTACCAGGACTACAACAGGCATCGGCCACACCGATCACGGGACCAACGACCGCCCGAGGCCGGGGAGCAGCCGACGGTCTTGCACCAGCTCGTGATCCCGGACTCCTGCCTACCCCGATCCTCGGCGGGGTCATCAGCGAGTACCGATATGCCGCTTGAGCTGCAGAGATGACTTTTCGAGCCCCGCAAGCTGCATGGTGACGGCGCTCGGTGTGTTCACGGCGGCCGCGGCACTCGCGCTGGGGACTCCGAATGCCGCGTACGCGGCTGAGGGGGTATTGATCATCGACGGTGTGGCTCATGAGGATCCGAGCGGCTGCTTCCCCCTCGGGGACTTCGTGCCGTCCGTGGTGACCAACCACACGGACGCGGTCGCCGAGGTGCACTCCGGGCCCAACTGCACGGGACAGGTCGCCTGGTTGATCTACCCGTTGAGACATACCGCCCGAACGGGAGCCGGAGCGTGTTCGTCCCTTGAAGCCGGTGTCCCCTCGGTCCGCGCCGGTGCTCGGACCGAGGGGATGTCAACGCATGCCGAAGGTGCGCCGGTATGCCTCGGGCGGCAGGCCCGTGACGCGGGCGAAGTGGCGGCGCAGGGTCGCGGACGTCCCCATGCCCGTGCGCGCCGCGATGTGCTCGACGCTGTCGTCACCCGACTCCAGCAGCTCCTGAGCCAGCCGTACGCGCTGGCTCAGCAGCCAGCGCAGCGGCGAGGTCCCGGTGACGGTGTGGAAGTGCCGGGCCAGGTTGCGGCTGCTCATGGCCGCCTGCCGGGCCAGGTCCTCCACCGTGAGCGGCTGGTCGAGGCGGTCGAGGGCCCAGGGCAGCAGGTCGGCGAGCGGGTGGTCGCGCCCGTGGGTCACCGGCGCGGGGATGAACTGGGCCTGGCCGCCGTCCCGGTGCGGCGGTACGACGAGGTGGCGGGCGAGTGCGTTGGCCACCGTCGCGCCGTGGTCGGTGCGGACGATGTGCAGGCACAGGTCCATCCCGGCGGCCTTGCCCGCCGAGGTGAGGACGCCGTCCTCGTCGGTGAAGAGCACCCCGGCGTCGACCGTCACCTTCGGATACCGCGCCGCGAGCAGGTCGGCATGAGCCCAGTGTGTGGTGGCGCGGCGGCCGTCGAGGAGCCCCGCCGCGGCCAGCACGAACGCCCCGGTGCACAGCGAGACGATGCGGGCGCCGGCGGCGTGCGCGGCGCGGACGGCGTCGATCAGCTCGCCCGGCGGGTCGCCCTCGATGTCGTCCTGGGCCGGGACGATCACCGTGTGCGCGGAGGCGAGGGCATCCAGACCGTGGGTGGTGTCGGCGCGGAGCCAGCCCCCGACACGGGCCTGCCGCGAGCCGCACACGCGGAACGAGTACCAGGGATCGACCAGCTCGGAGTGGTCGGTGCCGAACACCTCGCAGGCCGCCGCGGCCTCGAAGAGCATGCTCCCCTCGGCGACGGCGAGCGCCACGGTCCGGCCGTCCGAAGTCGCAGATGTACTCATGTCCGAAACTGTACGCCCCATGTCATTCCGGCCGCTGGCGCATGTGGATCCGGGTCCCGCACTATGGCGTCACACCACCTACCACCTGCAGAAACCGGGAGCCAACGATGAGTTCCGCCCTTTCCCCCATGTCTGTTCCGCACGCTGTCACCTGGCCCGACGAGCGGCCTGTCGCCGTCATGGGGGCCGCAGGCCACACGGGCCGCTTCGTCGTGAAGGAGCTCCTGAACCGGGGTGCGAGAGTCGTGCTCGTAGGCCGCGACGCGGCGAAGCTCGACGGGCTCGGCGCGCTCGCTCCCGACGCACCCGTGCGCGTCGCGTCGACCGGGGACGGGGCCTCCCTCGACCGCGCGCTGGAAGGCACTTCGGCGGTCGTCAACTGCGCGGGTCCGTTCCTCGCGACCGCGCTCCCCGTCGCCCAGGCGGCACTGCGCGCCCGCCTCCCGTACCTGGACGTCGGCGCCGAACAGGCCGTCACGGCCGCGCTGTTCGACACGTACGACGCACGGGCGAAGGAGGCGGGCATCGTCCTCGCGCCCTCGGTCGCGTTCTACGGCGCCGTTGGCGACCTGCTGGCCACCGCGGCCCTGGGCGACTGGACGGAGGTGGACGAGGTGGTCCTCGCGTACGCCCTCGACAGCTGGCTGCCCACCCTCGGCAGTCGGCTCACCGGCAAGAGCAACGCAGGGCAGCAACTCACCTACACAGCAGGCAAGTTGAGCCCCTTCGACTACACGCCGCAGGAATTCCCGTGGGAGTTTCCCGAGCCGTTCGGCACGCAGGACGCCGCTCCGTTCGCGACGGCCGACCAGGTGACCGTCTCGCGCCATGTGCGGACGCCCGAGGTGCGTGCCGTGATGAACCTCGCGCCGCTGCGGGACGTACGGGACGCGACCACACCCGAGCCCGTCCCCGCCGACAGCAGCGGGCGCTCGGCGCAGACGTTCCTCGTCGAGGCGGCCGTCCGCAGGGGCAGCGAGACGCGCCGCGCGGTCGCGGGCGGCCGTGACATCTACGCGGTCACGGCACCGCTCGTCGTCGAGGCCCTCGCGCGTGTCCTCGACGGACGCCTCCGCGCGACGGGCGTGGTCGCCGCCGGGGAGGCCTTCGACGCGGCGGACTTCCTGCGCGCGCTCACGCCCGAACACTTCACGCGACTCGACCTGCCGACGCCCGCGTAGACCCCGAAGTCACCTTCGGGGTACGTGTGTGCTGAAGCCCTCTGGGCCCTCGCGCAACGCCAGCGCGAGAACGCTGCCCCATGAAACGCTCCCTACATTGTTCTGCGGGAACCTCCATCCTGAAAACCGGACCCTCGGTAGGAGCGTTACAGGGGCGGCACTCTAGCGAGTTTTCTTGAAGGTGAACTTCTTCGCGGAGTCCTCGGACACCGGAATGTAAATTCCGTCTCGACCTTCGTCTCCCATGACGCGCAGGTGAAGGCCTCGCGTGGCTCCGTCATCCTGGCCGAGCGCCAGGTCGATCTGCTGATCGTCGAGAGCGGGCTTCTCCGCCAAGGTCCACGTCCCCTTACCGGTGAAGGGCTCGGTGGGGGAGTCGTCCGGGAACGAGAAGCGGAGGGGTACATTCACTGCGATGAGAGTTCCGTCCTTGTGGAAAGTCAGCTCTGCGCCGCGGTTGCCGGACCAGGAGCCCACGAGATCATCACATTTGGCCGAGCCTCCGAAAGGGTTCAGGAGGCAGAAGGCCGCCACGATCAGCCCAACAACGCCCACCACGACGAGTGGGACGATCAACTTCAACTTCATTTCTCTTCCAGTTCCTCAGTCCAGCTGACCCTCTGCTTCTTGGTCCGCATAGGACCGCCGAACCAGTCAGCGGCTGAGTCGACCGGGCCGCCGATCCACTTGTCCCACGCATCGCGGGCGATCGGAGGATGCACCAGAGAGTTGAATGTGGTCTCGTCCTCGACCGTGATTTTAACCTCGACCTTCTTACCCTCCTCCGAGACGACCTCGTAGGAATAGTCGTAGGAGCCGACGAAGATCGATGTGGAAGTGCCGTACTTCCCGCCGGAGTACGGGCCCCTGGACCCCAGCGACGAAAAGGCGGTCGCGGAGTTCACCGCTGTGCTCGCCATCCGGCAGAGGCCAGCGCCGTAGACCGGCCGTGGCCGGGTGGCCATGAGCAGACCGACGAGCTGTTCACGGGGTGCTCGGCTCACATGGGCCGGTTGGTCTTTCCGTACTGATGAACGTGCCCTCAGAGGGCTCACCGCCGCTGCTGTGTCGGCGCGCTCAGCGCCTCTTGGAGACCGAGCGGAATTCACCGTGGTGCACGGCAGCTTCGTTGAAGCCGAAACGCTCACCGATCGTCATATACCGGTCTAGCTGGGGTTTGTCGATCGGGATCCATAGCGCCTTCATGGCCCGCAAGAACAAACGGAACCCAAGGTCGGGGTCGACTTCGGACACGAGGTGCTCAAGGGCGGGCACTACTCCGGGAACCGAGCCGTACGGATTCACTTGGTCGGCCGTTACCAGCGCGGGCCCAGCAGACCCGCCTGGCGGCCATCATCCCGGACGTCACCTCCGTCATGACCGCCGGTGACTTCAACGGCGACGGCCTCACCGACATCGCCGCGATCTGGCCGAACGGCTCCCTGCGCCTGTACCCGGGCACCGCCGGTGGCACGCTCGCCGACAACAGACCGATGCGGATCGACGAGAAGACCAACTGGAACGAGATGCTCCAGCTCACTCGGTACAAGGCCGACAACTCCGGCCGCGACGGCCTCCTCGCCGTCTGGGGCCGCCGGCCCCAGGGCCGCCCTGTACGCGTACTCCACCGGCACCGACGGCAAGCTCACCGGCCAGAGCCGCAACATGTGGCGCGACGCGTCCTGGCAGCACATGATGCGTGCGCCTTCGCTTGGGGATGACGCCCCAGGCGGCAACAGGGCTTGGTGAACCTGGACAAGGCGGCTGTCGCTGTCGGCGGGATCAGTGCTTGGCGGCACCGGTGGTCTGGTAGGGCGCCGCCGCGTGCTGGGCCGCGTACAGCAGGGCGGGCTTCAGCTTGGGCCAGAAGTAGCTGTCCTGGCAGGAGTAGGGCGGGGTGAATCCGTCGCAGCCGCGGCGGTCGCTGTCGCCGATCTCCATGGTGAAGCTGGCGAGGCCGAGTTTGTCGAAGGTCCAGTCGTCGGTGCCGCCGGACGCGTCGTACAGGATCTCGCCGGCCTGCCCGGACTTGTAACCCGTGATCGAGCCCATCTCACTTGCCAGGGCGCGCAGCGCGGAGTCGTTCCCGGTGTGCGCGGTGTGGTCGAACCCCCAGGGCAGCAGCACCATGTTCGCGTCGCCGTGGAGGCTGATCATCATGCCCCGGGCGTCGGCCGGCGCGGGGTCGCCGTTCCCGGTGCCGGTGCGCACGGCCGGGTACAGCTGCCGGAACAGGCCTTCCAGGGCGGTGTTCTCCGGCTCGGAGTCGGCGGCCGGGCCGAGGTACTCCTGGCCGCACGGCTGCCGTGAGGTGCCCAGACCGCCCCAGTGGGTACTGGCGTTGCGGTTGAGGTCGATGCCGATCTGGCCGCTCCGGCCGCAGGACGCGCCGTGGGAGTTGTCGGCGTTCTTGCGCTGGAGTACGGGGTTGTCGCCGCCGGAGGCGACGATGTCGACGCCGTCCGGGTTGGCGATGGGAACGACCCACATCTCGGTGGTGTCCATCAGCTTGGTGATGTCGGGGTCCTTGCCGTACTGAGTCGTCAGCTCGTCGATCCACCGCAGGGCGACCTCGCCGGTGGTGATCTCGCGGGCGTGGATCTGCCCCATGAGGAAGAAGCGGGGCTTGGTGGAGTTGGGGTTGAGCGCGCAGTCCCCCGGTCGCATCTTGGTGACGCAGATGGCCTTGAGGTCCCGCCCACTGGCGCTGTCCTGCTTCTTCCGCCAGGACTGCCCGTACGTGATGACCGTGGCCAAGTCCGGGTGCTGCGCGGCGACTTGGTCGAGGTGGGCGTAGTTCCCGTCGACGGTGCGGTAGCCGCCATTGTAGGTGTCACCGGCGGCGGGCCGGGCGGTGTTGGGGGTCGGCCGCGGCTGGGTCTTGACGGCGGTCGGGCTGAATCCGATGTGTCGCAGGGCGGCGGCGGTCGTCGGATCGCCCAGGACGAACAGCTCGTTGCCCTGGCGGCGCTCCAGGAGGTCGAACCCGGCGGCGACGAGGGTTTGCGCGTCCTGGGTGTGCCGGATCGGTACGCGGTAGGTGACGAGGGTGTCGGGATGCGGGGTGGGGGTGTCGGCTGTGGCCACCTGGGGAAGCGCGGCGGCAGCCAGGACGAGGGCTCCGGCGGCCATGAGCGCGAGACGTCTGCGGGACATGAGCGGGCCTTCCGTGGGGGGGGGAGTACGGGGGCGCGCGGGGCCGACGAAGAAGCCCGGCGGGCCTCGCGGGCGCCACGAGCCGTCGCCTTGTGCCTTATGCCGCGAGGCTAGTGGCTTGTGGCGGCTCGTGCCTCGGCAGCGGCGGAAGTGGGTGATGTTCGGGGGCATTCAGGTGAGGGCTTGCGTGGGCGGCTCTGCTGATGCCGACAGGCGGGCCGTCGGCATGGTGGCATGCACACGCCATTCAGCGAAAGGTGACGCTTCTTGGATCTCCACGCCGTCGGCGTCGAAGGAGCGGGTGTACTTGCTGTCCCGGTCCCAGATGAGGAAGCGCAGCGAGTCGATCCGGCATCCCAGGGTCATCGCGAAGTTCCTGGCCTGCTGGACGGTCCACGCGGAGGTGGGGTGGGCGGTGATGCCGGCGAGGTGGAGGCGCCGGTGCCGTGCTCGATGAAGACCAGGGCGTACAGGCGCTTGAGTGACACGGTGTCGAGGTGGAGGAAGTCGGCGGCGATAGTGCCGTGGGCCTGGGCGGTGAGGAACTGGTGCCAGGTCGGCCCGGAGCGTTGTGGTGCGGGGGCGATGTCGGCGGCGTGGAGGATCTCCCAGACGGTGGACGGGGCGATCGGGTAGCCGAGGCGGGGGAGGGCGCCCTGGATCCGCCGGTGGCCCCAGGTGCTGTTCTCGCGGGTCAGGAGCAGGACGAGCTGCTTGACGATGGGCCTGGTGGAAGGTCGCCCGGGGCGGCGCTGGGTGAACGTCCACTTGCGGGCGAGGAATTGACGGTGCCAGGCAAGCAGTGTGGTGGGGGTGACCGCGAAGACCTGACGCCGGCGCTCCCGAGGGATTAGCCGGGAGAGTGCGGCGAGCCAGACTCGGTCGGTCGGCTCGTACCGGACCCGGGCGATCTGATGGCGGCACCACGTTCTCATGCCGCAATGCCAACACCTCTGCGTCCTTGGACACGCGGCTACGCGGAACAGCAGCGGGCCGTGATCATTCGCCAGGATCAGCAAACGAGCAGGCCACAGCCCCGAATCGTATTTTCGAGCGGGACAGACCCAGCCAGCCAAGAACCGCAGAGTGCCCAGGGCTGACGGGGGAGATCCACGTTCTTCAAATGCCCCCGGGGCGGGGGACCCCTGCCGGAGTAACTCACCGTTGCTCTACCTGGGGCCTCGACGGAACCAGCGCATGGTGGGAACGAGTTTCAGCTGAGTTGCTTGGCGATGTCCAGGGGTTGAGTGTTGGTCACTTGGGGGCCTGTTGTGTCGATGATGAAGGTGTATGTGCCGTCGGACCAGGTCACTGCGCGATTGCTGTTCTTGTCGTTGTCGAGATGGCCGGGGTAGCCGTTGACGGTGACGGCGGTGCCGGCTGCTTCCTCGGGGCTCTTCCCGCTGATCTGCGTGATGCTCAGGGACGGCTGCTGTGCGTCGCTGTGGTAGAAGCGGGTCCAGGCGGGGCCGGGGGTTGTGGTGCGTTCGAAGGGGGACGGGAGGGGGCGTTGGCCGGCGTCGTCCTGGTAGACGGTGTCGGTTGGGTGGTAACCCGGCGGGAGGTATCGGGGGGCGGCGAGCCGGGTGCCGTCGAATGCGGTGATGGTCCAGCCCGTGACCGCGTCGATAAGGTGCCGTGCTTTGAGCGGATCCTTGAGTGTGGCGGTGCCCCCCCCACGAAGCAGGATCGTCGAAACCCGGAGAGGGCACACCCGGTTCAGTGACAGATCCTGACGCTGTCGGGAACCTGGGGACTCGCGTGCCCGGTGCGGTCAGAGCCCCGGGATTCCGACCCCCCGCGCACACAGTTCGGAGCGGACGAGTTCGAGGATGCGGTCCGTCCAGTTGCGGCCCCGGCCGGCGTTGTCACCCCAGAAGGCCGAGTCCGCGTCGTCGTAGATCACGGTTGCGTCGTTCGTTGCCAGAAGGATCTCGGCAAGGTCGGGGTGTTGGTCGTACTTGGCGCGCAGCAGGCTGGTCATGACGGCGGTACGGGCTTGCTCCCAGCCCTCGCGGCGTGGTGCCTCGGCCGCGAGCGTGCGCGCGGCGGAGGAGGTGTCTGCGTTCATGATTGCTGTCCGGACCTCGGGCTGTGTGACGGACAGAGCCCAGTAGGCGTGAGCGACCGAGGGGTAGCTGATCTCCCCGATGGTGATCGGGGCGGGGTAGTCATTGCGCAGGGCCAGTGTGCCCGGGTCCGCCACGGACTTGCTCGGATACGAGTGGTACAGCTTGATTGCCGGGGCGCGCGGGGCCACCGGCCCGTCCGCTGAGACCCGTGTGCGCCGCTCATCCATCCACCGGGCCCGGTCCTCGAAGTAGGCGACCGCTCTGTCGTAGACTTCCTGGGTAATGGGCTGATCGAACGGGACATAGGTCTGGCCGCCGGGCCCGGCCACGAGCACCCGCAGCGGCCAGTCCTTGGTGTCCATGTCGCCCAGTGCGTAGCGGCGCTGGGACATCGGGATGGCCAGGAACGCGGCGCGGGCCGCAGCCCGGTTCTCCTCCGTCCGGTTGCCGAGGAAGGTGTCGACAGCCGCGAGGCAGCGGCCCGTTGAGTCGGGCCGCCCGTTCAGCTGGTCGATGGTGTCCTGTACTTCGGCGACGAGCAGGTCGGGGGTGAGCCAGGCGCGTGGCTGGCTGAACTTCCATCTGGCCAGATCGTGCGCGGATGCCTCGGCTCCATCCGGGAGGGTGGTGGCCACCCAACCGCTGCGGAGCTTCTCCTGGAACTCCTCGACGGTGACCAGACCCCAACAGTCGATGAGCCCGTCGGCGTAGATGAAGAGGTCGGTAAGGAAGTAGGTGCCGCCGTTGCAGATGAAGGCGTGCCGCCAGGTGCCGGGTATGCGGACGCCGTCCGCCGTGCGATGGGTGGTTCGCTTGCCGATCATCCTGTGATTGTGCCGCAGCGGCCGCCACGAAGATCTCGCTCTTTCATTGGGCCGTCCCCGAGGTTCAGCACACCCGTCGACGCGGCTTGAAGACCTCCGAAACGTCAGATCCTGCACCTCGTCACAACTATGTGTGTGGCAAGAGGCTGACCGCGTCGATGCCTCAACACGCGCATCTTGACAGGGAACTGGAGTGGAGCGTCCACCTCGCGGACAAGCCGTTCCTCGCCGTGACCGAAGGGCTCGACCTGTTGGACCGGGCACTGCACCCGCGTCGCAGGGCGGTCAGCGGCATCCTGCCCCGCACCCCCCAGGGATCTGAGTGGCGGGCCGGTCGGCGACGCGTAGGACACCACTCGGCTCCGCACGGGAGCACCATGGCGTCCGGCACCCGTTGCGGTGCCCTCATGAGGGCACCGCAGGCTGCTACTTCGGTAATGGGAAGTGGGTGGGGTGGGTCATCGTCGGCGTACCGCGCCGATTCAGGCGGGCTGGGCCATGGTGGCGAAGACAAGCATCCCTTCGGTCACCTGGAGCGGTCCACGGACGGACGGGTACTGGATCCAGAGGACGACCACCATCGCCATGAACAGGAGGTAGGCGAGAGCGCCTGGGGCGAGCGCCGCGGTCCTCCACCGGGAGGCCGGCCAGGCCGCCGGTACCGGTGCCGGGGGAGCGGCCGGGGTCTGTACGGGAGCGGTCGGGGCGGCGGGGGAGGGGTTGGTGGGCACGGTGATCCTTCGGGACGGGGACAGGCCCCGCTGCTGGATCCCGAAGTCGTGGAGGCCGTCATGCAGTGCCTCGACTGGATGCGTCACGCCGAGACACGGCCGGGTTTCGGCGTGATCGGCTTCCGCTCCTGAGGCGTGGCGCGACGGCACATGACCTCGGAGTCGCAAGGTCCGCGACGGAGTCGCTCGCTCTTTCGGGTGGGAGCACCGCGGACGACGTTGTGCGCCGGAGGGTCGGGGGCACCTCTGTCGTGTCCGATCAGACCTCTGCCGAAAGGGCTTCCATGCGTATCCGTACCGTCCTTGCTGCTGCGACCCTGGCCGCTGTCACCGTCCTGGGTGGGGCGGGCGCCGCAGCTGCTGCTGACGACGACGGCATGGCCACCGGTACCGGCCAGCACGCCACCAACGGGATGACTGACGATCCCAGTCAGCTCGACTCCGCCCAGGACCGCCCCGACGCACCGGGTGACTCTGCCCAGGATCGCCCGGACGGACGGGGTGACTCCGCCCAGGGTCGCCCCGACGCACCGAGTGACTCTGCCCAGGACCGCCCGGACGGACGGGGTGACTCCGCGCCGGCCCGCCCGGACGGACCGGGTGATGCCGGGGCGCTGTCGTAGTTCCACTGTGCTCTGTGGCCCTCGTCCCGGCGAGGGCCACAGGCGTGCTCTCGCCAGTCACGGTGTTTCGAGTGGTTTCGGTTGGTGGTTGCTGAACCGCAGGGATCATCAGCTGTCACCACCGGCTTCATGCAGAGAGTCTCAGTGGCTGCCTGTGCGGTGCACCGAGGGACTGAGGCTCAACCTCGGGAGTGGACACCGGGTTTCATGCGATGAGTGACAGCGTATGTGGTGCGGTGAGTTGTTGTTCGAACCGGCTGGTGTGAGGTGACCGAGGGTGGAGTGGCGGCGCTGCCGGTTGTAGTAGGCCAGTCAGTGGAACAGCTTGAGGCGGGTCTGTGCCTTCGATTTCCAGCGGGGTCCCCTCTCTGTCAAAGTGTGTCAAGTCAGGCATACTGGATGATTCATTGAGTCGAGGGCGGAGAAGGAGTAGTGCCCCAGGTGGCCAGCACCAACG
>NZ_JBITHR010000048.1:0-27386 GCF_044458185.1 Streptomyces sp. NPDC050485
CGCCCCCCCCCGGGCGGGGGGGCGCCGCCCCCCCCCCCCCCCCCCCCCCCCCCCCCCCCCCCCCCCCCCCCCCCCCCCCGGACCCCAGGGCAGCTACAGCGCGATGAACGTCGCCGCCATCAAGGCCGCCCCCACGCACCCCGTCACCCACGCCGTGCGGGTCAGGCGGACGCCGCCGCCGATGACCAGCGCCGCCAGCAGCAGCGCGCCGGCCAGCGGGAGCCAGGCGTACAGGATGCCCGCCGTGTCGCTGCGTACCGCCTCGTCCGTGCCCGGTTTGACGACCACCGCCACGTCCTCGCCCCGCCGGACCGCGACCGACTTGGTGATCGTCATACCCGGGTGCGACGGCGAGCCCGCCGCAGGCCGGTAGCGGCCGCTGCACACATCGCCCGTGCACCCCGTCACCGCCAGCGTCCCGTGGTCGCGGCCCTTGGCGAGGACCACGTGCTGGGCGGTGCCCCACGACGACCAGGCCCCGGCGACCAGGAGCAGCGCGGCGACCAGGGCCATCGCGGCCCGCCGCACAGCGAGCAGGAAGGTTCGGCTCCGCTTCGTCATGGGGCGCGATCCTGACGCGTACGGACGCGCCCGGTCAACCTTAGCCCAGCGGTTGGGAAGGAGTTGTCAGGAGTTGTACGTCGACTGGGCCCGCTCCAGGCCCTCGATGACCAGCGCCTCGGCCGCATCGGCCGCCCGGTCCACGAAGTAGCCGAGCTCCTTGCGCTCCGCCGAGGAGAAATCCTTCAGCACGAAGTCCGCCACCTGCATCCGCCCCGGCGGCCGCCCGATCCCGAACCGCACCCGGTGATAGTCCGCCCCCAGCGACTTGGTGATCGACTTCAGACCGTTGTGCCCGTTGTCGCCACCGCCCAGCTTCAGCCTCAACACCCCGTAGTCGATGTCCAGTTCGTCATGGACGGCGACGATATTGGCCACCGGCACCTTGTAGAAGTCCCGCAGCGCCGTCACCGGACCACCCGACAGGTTCATGTACGACATCGGCTTCGCCAGCACCACCCGCCGGTTGAACGGGCCCGGCGGACCGATCCGCCCCTCCACCACCTGCGCCCGCGCCTTGTGCGCCTTGAACCTGCCGCCCATCCGCTCCGCGAGCAGATCGGCGACCATGAACCCGACGTTGTGCCGGTTCGCGGCGTACTCCGGACCGGGATTGCCGAGGCCCACGATCAGCCAGGGTGCGTTCGCGTCGGTCGTCATCTCGGTCGCCATGGGGGCTGCGTCTCCTCACGTACGTACACAGGAAAAAACGGGGCGGCGGGCCAAGTGTGGCCCGCCGCCCCGTCGGAGTCCGTGCCCGGCACGGAAACCCAGGCAGAGCGCGCGGCTCAGGCCTCGGCGCCCTCGGCCTCGGTCTCGGCGGCCGGCTCCTCGGCCTGCGCGGCCAGGATCTGGATGACGACGGCCTCGGGGTCGGTGGCCAGGGTGGTGCCGGCCGGCAGCTTGATGTCCTTGGCGTGGATGGCCGCGCCGGCCTCCAGGCCCGCGATGGACACGGTGACCGAGGTCGGGATGTGGGTGGCCTCGGCCTCGACCGACAGCGTGTTCAGCACGTTCTCGACCAGGAAGCTGCCCGGGGCCAGCTCGCCCTCGGTCTCCACGGCGACCTCGACCGTGACCTTCTCGCCCTTCTTGACGAGCAGCAGGTCGACGTGGACCAGGTAACCCTTGATCGCGTCACGCTGGACGGCCTTCGGGATGGCGAGCTCGGTCTTGCCGTCGATGTCCAGGGACAGCAGAACGTTCGCGGTACGCAGCGCGAGCAGCAGCTCGTGGCCCGGCAGGGTCACGTGGACCGGCTCGGTGCCGTGACCGTAGATGACACCGGGAACCTTGTTCTCACGGCGGATGCTGCGGGCGGCGCCCTTGCCGAAGCTGGTACGGACGTCGGCGGCGAGCTTGACCTCGGACATGTGCACTCCTCGTAGAAAGTGATCCAGAAAACGACGGTCACCCGGCCACGACTGGCCTGCTACGAAGAGCGCGTCGATAACGGACCGCCGTACCCCAGGTACGGCCTCCCTCGCCGAGCAACTTCCCCAGACTACCCGGCGAGCCCCCGACGACCCAATTGGATCAACCCGAGCCACCCGGCTATCGGATCCACCGCCATAGCCATTCGCCTATCCTTGCCGCTCATGGACCTGCTGCTGCACCTCAGGTACTTCCGCACCGTCGCCGAGGAACAGCACTTCGGCCGCGCCGCCGAACGCCTGCGCGTCGCCCAGCCCTCCCTCTCCCAGCGCATCCAGCGCCTGGAACGCGAACTCGGCGTCCGCCTCTTCGACCGCGGCCGCACCGGCGCCACCCTCACCCCCGCGGGCCGCCTCGTCCTCGCCGAGACCGACCCCCTCCTCGACGCCGCCGACCGGCTCCGCACCCTCGTCACCCACGTCCAGGGCGGCGCCGCCGGCACCCTGCGCGCAGCCGTCCCGCCCCAACTCGGCGGCGCCACCATCGCCGCCCTCCTCACCGCCTACCGCGCCCGCAGCCCCGGCGGCGAACTCGACCTCCGCGAACTCGGCACCGCCGAGCAGACCGCCGAACTCACCGCCGGCACCCTCGACGCCGGCATCGTCCGCCACCCCTGCCCCGCCACCGGCCTCCGCTTCGGCCCCCAACTCCACCAGCCACTCGGCGCCCTCCTCGCCGACACCGACCCCCTCGCCCAGCACACCGAGATCGACGTACGCCAACTCGACGGCCGCGAACTCGTCCTCTTCCCCCGCCACACCGCCCCCGCCCTCCACGACGAAACCCTCACCGCCTGCGCCCGCCACGGCTGCACCCCCACCGCCGTCCGCGAAGTCGCCGGCCTCGAATTCACCCGCGCCCTCGTCCTGTCCGGCACCCACGTCACCGCCCTCGTACCCCAACCACCCCCCGAACCCGGCACCACCTGGCGCCCCCTGCGCACCAACCCCCTCACCTGGCGCACCTCCACCGCCTGGCCCGCCGGACGCGACGGACCCGCCGTCCGCCTCTTCACCGAAGCCGCCCACGAAGTCCTGCGCGACCACGCAGGACTCATCCCCACCGCCACCCAGCGGCGCCTCTTCCCCCGCCCCGCATCGGAGTTCCCGCTGTGAACACCCCCGTACGCGGCCGCATCACCGCCGCCTTCACCGACGCCGGAACCACCGGAGCGCTCTGCGCCACCGACATCGACACCGGCGCCGACATCACCCTCGCCGCCGACACCCCCGTCTCCACCGCCAGCGTCCACAAGCTCTGCCTCATCGCCACGCTCTACCGCGAAGCCGCCGCAGGCCGCATCGACCCCACCACCCCCGTCGACATCCCCGCAGCCCCCCGCGCCCCCGGACCCACCGGCCTCGCCGTCATGCGCGACGCCGCCCGGCTCTCCCTGCGCGACCTCGCCTCCCTCACCATCGCCGTCAGCGACAACGCCGCCGCCGACATCCTCTGGGACCACCTCGGCCTCGACACCGTCAACGCCACCATGACCGCCCTCGGACTGCGCCGCACCACCGCCGTCCACAACCAGGCCACCCTCTACGCCACGATGGTCACCGACACCGGCGAAACCGGCCCCGGGGCCCTCGTCGACCCCGCCGCCGTCGCCCGCCTCACCGTCCTCGACCCCACCCGCACCAACCGCTCCACCCCCAAGGAGATCGCCACCCTGCTCGCCGCCATCTGGCGTGACGAAGTCTGCGGCGGCGCATGGGGCGAGGAACTCAGAGCCGTCCTCGGCGTCCAGACCTGGAGCCACCGCCTCGCCTCTGGATTCCCCTTCGACGACGTACGCGTCTGCGGCAAGACCGGCACCCTGCCCACCCTGCGCCACGAAGCCGGAGTGATCGAATACCCCGACGGCGGGCGCTACGCCGTCGCAGTGTTCACCCGCGCCGCCTCCACCGCCGCCACCCTGCCCGCAGCCGACGCCGCGATCGGCCGGGCCGCCCGAATCGCCGTCGACGCACTGCGCGCGCGGGCATGAACGCGAGCGCAGACATGAAGCCCGGACATGAAGCCCGGACATGAAGCCCGGACATGAAGCCCGGACATGAAGCCCGGACATGAAGCCCGGACATGAAGCCCGGACATGAAGAAGGGGCCACGCCCGGTGAACACCGGACGCGGCCCCAACTCCGTACAACTACAAGCCAGTTCGCGACTGCGAGCTAGTTCTCCTCGAAGAGACTCGTCACCGAGCCGTCCTCGAAGACCTCGCGCACCGCACGCGCGATCGACGGAGCGATCGAAAGCACCGTGATCTTGTCGAGCTCCAGGTCCGACGGGTCCGGCAGCGTATTCGTGAACACGAACTCGCTCACCTTGGAGTTCTTCAGCCGGTCCGCGGCGGGACCCGACAGGATGCCGTGCGTGGCCGTCACGATGACGTCCTCCGCACCGTGCGCGAACAGCGCGTCCGCGGCGGCGCAGATCGTGCCACCCGTGTCGATCATGTCGTCCACCAGGACGCAGACGCGGCCCTTCACGTCACCGACGACCTCATGGACCGTCACCGTGTTGGCGACGTCCTTGTCACGGCGCTTGTGGACGATCGCCAGCGGCGCGTCAAGGCGGTCGCACCAGCGGTCGGCGACCCGCACCCGGCCCGCGTCCGGCGACACGATCGTCAGCTTCGAACGGTCGACCTTCGCACCCACGTAGTCCGCGAGGACCGGCAGCGCGGTCAGGTGGTCCACCGGACCGTCGAAGAAGCCCTGGATCTGGTCCGTGTGCAGATCGACGGTCAGGATGCGGTCCGCACCCGCCGTCTTCAGCAGATCGGCCACCAGACGCGCCGAGATCGGCTCACGGCCCTTGTGCTTCTTGTCCTGACGGGCATAGCCGTACGACGGAACGATCACGGTGATGGACCGCGCCGACGCCCGCTTCAGGGCGTCGATCATGATCAACTGCTCCATGATCCACTTATTGATCGGAGCCGTGTGGCTCTGGATCAGGAAGCAGTCCGCACCACGGGCCGACTCCTGAAAACGAACGTAGATCTCACCGTTCGCAAAGTCGAAGGCCTTCGTCGGCACGAGGCCCACACCCAACTGGTGCGCAACCTCCTCGGCCAGCTCGGGGTGGGCGCGGCCGGAGAAGAGCATCAGCTTCTTCTCGCCGGTCGTCTTGATCCCGGTCACAGCACAGTCTCCTCAGACGTGTTCGATGCTGCTGCGCCCGCGCGGTCCCTTTCGCGGCGAGCCAGCCGAATATGTGCACCTATCACGGTACGCCGTGAAAGACGCACCCGAATCCGGTCAGTTCTCCCCACCCGGCTGCTCGGCCGCAGCCTGAGCAGCCTGCGCGGAAGCACTACCCGGACGCTTACGCTCCACCCAACCCTCAATATTCCGCTGCTGGCCACGGGCGACAGCCAGCGAACCCGGCGGCACATCCTTCGTGATCACCGACCCCGCAGCGGTGTACGCACCGTCCCCCACTGTGACAGGAGCAACAAACATGTTGTCCGAACCCGTCTTGCAGTGCGAACCGATCGTCGTGTGGTGCTTGGCCTCACCGTCATAATTCACGAACACGCTGGCCGCACCGATATTGGTGTACTCACCGATCGTCGCGTCCCCGACATACGAGAGATGCGGAACCTTCGTCCCCGCACCGATCGTCGCGTTCTTCGTCTCCACATACGTACCGATCTTGGCCTTCAGACCAAGACGCGTACCCGGACGCAGATAGGCGTACGGACCGACCGTCGCACCCTCACCCACCTCCGAGTCGTACGAGACCGCGTTGTCGACCCGAGCATCCTTGCCGACCAGAGTGTTCGTCAGACGGGAGTTGGGCCCCACCTCCGCACCCGAACCCAGATGCGTCGAACCCAGCAACTGCGTCCCCGGAAGCACCACCGCATCCTGCTCGAACGTCACCTGCACATCCACAAAAGTGGTCGCAGGGTCCACGACGGTCACACCCGCCAACATCGCCCGCTCCAGCAGCCGGTCATTCAACAACCGACGCGCCTCAGCCAACTGCACCCGATTGTTGATCCCCAGAATCTCCCGGAAATCACCCGCCAACGACGCCCCGACCCGATGCCCCGCCTCCCGCAGAATCCCCAGCACATCAGTCAGATACTCCTCACCCTGACTGTTGTCCGTCCGCACCTTGCCCAGCGCATCCGCCAGCAGCGCACCATCGAACGCGAACACCCCGGAATTGATCTCCCGGATCGCCCGCTGCGCCTCGCTCGCGTCCTTGTGCTCGACGATCGCGGTGACCGCACCGGAGACGTCGTCCCGCACGATGCGGCCGTAACCCGTGGAGTCGGCGACCTCGGCGGTCAGCACGGTGACGGCGTTGCCGTCCGCGTTGTGCGCCCGGGTCAGCTCGGCCAGCGTCGCACCCGTCAGCAGCGGGGTGTCGCCGCACACCACCACGACCGTGCCCTCGATGGACTGGCCCAGCTCCTCCAGCGCCATCCGGACGGCGTGCCCCGTGCCGTTCTGCTCGTACTGGACCGCGGTACGCACCCCGGCGTCGATCGCACCGAGGTGGGCGGAGACCTGCTCCCGGGCGTGGCCCACGACCACGACGAGGTGCTCGGGGTCCAGCTCACGGGAGGCTGCCACGACGTGGCCGACGAGCGAGCGCCCGCAGATCTCGTGCAGAACCTTGGGAGTGGCCGACTTCATGCGGGTGCCCTCACCCGCGGCGAGGACGACGACGGCGGCCGGGCGGGTTGCGCTCACGGAGGTGCCCTTCGGCTTCGGGGGGTGGACAACCGAAGGATACCGGGGGGTTTCGCGGATGAAATCGGGGTGGGGGCGGGGGAAATGCGGCGGGTCCTGACTTCGACGGCCAGGACCCACTGCGTTGCTCCCTCGCCAGGACTCGAACCCGGACATAGGGCACCAAAAGCCCCAGTGCTGCCAATTACACCACGAGGGATGAAAACCGACTAAACCGGACATTGGGTCAGGTCGCCGGATCGGCACCCAACACTATGCCGTACCAAGCACCTTCCATGCGACGGTAGAGCTCGGCGCCCTTGGTCACGTAGATCACCAGGCAGCCCCGGTAAGCCTCAGTGACGTTCTTTCGCGTGGTGCGCGGGTTGTGCCTCTTGAGCGTGGCTCGCTGGAAGGTCGAGGCGTCCACCCCGGCCAGGTCGGCCCAGAACTGTTCGGCCTCGGCGACATTCGCCGACTCATGGATGCTGACACGGAAGCGCATGCGCTCACGCGAGACCCCCAGGAGCTCCAGCCAGCGCAGGTACAGCTTGATCACGTTGGGGTCGCTGTTGATGAACTGCAGTTGCTCGCTGCGGCGGTACGTCTTGTCCTTGGCTCCCTCGGCCCAGTAGAGCGCCACGCCAGCAATGAAGAGCTCCCGGTCGGAGAGTCGCCCGATCTCGTCGCGCGCCGCCCTTTTGGCTGCTTGGCGCTCCGCGTCCTGAGCTGAGCGAAGGCGGGCGAGGCCTTCGTTCATCAGGGTGCGCTGCTCCTCGTCCGTGTAGCGGGGTTCCGGCTTCGGCAGATCGCGTACCCACAGCGATATCGAGCTCTTCGAGCAGCCGAGCTCGACCTGGATCTGGTCGTACGTCATGCCCTCCTTGCGGAGCTCTCTCGCGCGGTCGCGCAGGTCGTCCTTGGCGTTGGGGCGCTTCGTCCACTCCGGCGGCGGCTCGCCCTTCACCAGCCGGTGGAGGATGTCGTTGTTGTCGACGTGCAGGCGGTCGCGTATCTGGCGCAGGCTCAGTCCCTCGCGGCGCAGTGCGATGGCCTGCTGGCGGAGGCCTTCGAAGTCGGCGTATTTGCCGGGTGTGGTGGATGTCATACGGACACGCTCGTCCGGGATGCGGACGCCCGCTCGAATATCCGGTCGATTCACTACATCGTGGGATCGCCACCCATTTCTGGCGTGTTCGATGAGATTTCGTGCTGTGCAAGCCGACGGAAAAACGTTCGCGGCCGCCCGTAGGCTGGGTGCTATGACCACAACGGGGGCTTACCAGGAAGCCACGGGGTTGACCTCCCGTGGCTGGTGGTGGTGGGAGCGCAGGCGCAGCGCGGTGCTGGATGTCTCGCTCGGGGTGTTCTCCGCGCTGGAGTGTGCGGCGGAGGGGGTGAGTTTCGCGCGGGACGCGGGGTTGCCCGTGCCGGCCGGGGTGTTGCTCGGGCTGGTTTCGGGGGCTTCGCTGTTGCTGCGGCGGCGGTGGCCGATTGCCGTGGTGCTGGTCTCGATCGCTGTGACGCCGGCCAGCATGGGGTTCATTCTGAGCGTGGTGGGGCTGTACACGCTGGCCGCTTCTGAGGTGCCGCGCCGGATTACGGCGGCGCTGGCGGGGATGTCGGTGGCGGGGACGTTCATCGTCACGTTCGTGCGGATGCATCAGGGTGTGGCGCGCGGTGAGTACGACCCGGGGCATTGGTATGTGCCGCTGGTGTCGGTGGTGATGTCGCTCGGGATCACGGGTCCGCCGCTTCTGTACGGGCTGTATATAGGGGCGCGGCGGCGGTTGATGGAGTCGTTGCGGGAGCGGGCGGATTCGTTGGAGCGGGAGTTGTCGCTGCTCGCGGACCGGGCTGAGGAGCGGGCTGAGTGGGCGCGTACGGAGGAGCGGACGCGGATTGCCCGGGAGATGCACGATGTGGTGGCGCATCGGGTGTCGCTGATGGTGGTGCATGCGGCGGCGTTGCAGGCGGTGGCGCGCAAGGATCCGGAGAAGGCCGTCAAGAATGCGGCGCTGGTCGGTGACATGGGGCGGCAGGCGTTGACGGAGTTGCGGGAGATGCTCGGGGTGCTGCGGGCGGCGGATCAGCAGCCGGTTGCGGTGCCGGTGGTTCCGGTGCCGTTGGCGGCGGTGGGGCTCGCGGCGGCCGCGGCTGCGGCGGCTGCGGAGGAGGGTCCGTGTCTGGCGGACATCGAGGCGTTGGTGGGGCAGTCCCGGGAGGCCGGGATGGTGGTGGAGCTGTTGGTGCAGGGGGAGGCGCGGGGGTATGACGCGCTGGTGGAGCAGACGGCGTACCGGGTGATCCAGGAGGCGCTGACCAATGTGCACAAGCATGCGGCGGGCGCGAAGGTGATGGTGCGGCTTGCGCATCGGGAGGCCGAGGTGGCGATGCAGGTGGAGAACGGGCCTGCGGACGGTGTCACGGCGGATGCGGGGTTGCCGAGCGGTGGCAATGGTCTGGTGGGGATGCGGGAGCGGGTTACGGCGCTGGGCGGGGTGTTCGTGTCGGGGGTGACGGACGCGGGCGGGTTCCGGGTGTCGGCGGTGCTGCCGGACCGGGCGTCGGTGGTTTCTTAGCGGTTTCCGCTGGTCGGCACCGGTGCGCGTCTGGTGCGTCCGGGGTTGTGCTCCGGCCCGCTGCTGCCGGTTGGCGGGTGCGTGTCCGGCGGATCCTGCGCGTCCCCGTGCGTCTCGCCCGTGCCTTCTGCCCACCCCCCGTGCGTCTCGCCCGCGCCCGCTGCCCCCGGTACGTCCCCGTGCGTCTCGCCCGCCCTCTTGCCACGGTGTGTCGTGTGCATCCTGCCCGCGCGGTCCGCCCCGGGTGCCGTTGGTGTTCAGCCCGAGGTGAGGCGGATGGGCTGGGTGCCGGTGATGAGGGTGTTGAGGGCGTGGTCGATGTCGGGGCCGAGGTACCAGTCGCCGGTGTGGTCGAGGGAGTAGACGCGGCCGTGGGTGTCGATGGCGAGTACGGCCTGCTGGTCGCCTTCTTCGCCGAGCGGGGCGATGTCGGTTTCGAGGGCGCGGCCGAGGTCGGCGAGGGTGCGGGCGAGGTGGAGGCCGGCGAGGGGGTCGAAGCGCAGGGTGGCGGGGGCGTTGCGGCGGCCGGGGCCGGGGGCGGTGAGGCGTAGGCCGCCGAATTCGGCCCAGGCTTCGACGGCGGCGGGGAAGACGGTGTGGCGGTGGCCGGCGGGTGAGGTGTGGCCGCGCAGGACGTCGGCCCAGGCTTCGGCTTGTCGGATGTCCCAGCGTCCGGGTTGCCAGCCGGCGGTGCGCAGGGCGGCGTCGACGGGGACGGGGAAGCGGGTGGTGGAGATGTCCGGCATCGGCGGCCTTTCCGTGCAGAGGGTGTGGGGGTTTAGGGTTCGACGCTGCGTACGCCGAAGTGGGCGAGCAGGGCGGTGCAGGAGCGGCAGGGTGGTGCGTAGCTGCCGTGGAGGGGGTCGCCGTCTTCGCGTATGCGGCGGGCGGTGAGTTTGGCGTGTTTGAGGGCGCGGCGGGCTTCGCCGTGGGTGAGGGGTTTGCGCTGGGCGCGTTTGGAGCGGTTGGTCTCGACGCTGGTCAGGTGTCGGGAGAGCAGGATCGCTTCGGGGCAGCGGCCGGTGAAGCGTTCGCGTTGGTTGCTGGTGAGGGTGTCGAGGTAGTCCTGGACGAGGGCGTGCAGGACGGGGGGTTGTTCGCCTTTGCCCGCGGTGCAGGTGAGGGTTTCGCCGCGGACGGAGAGTGCGGCGGCGACGGCGGGGAGGATGCCGTCGCGGCGGTGGCGCAGTAAGGGTGCGGGCGCGGTGGTGGTGGCGCTCCAGTTGAGGCGTGGATCGCCGGGTGTCGTATTTATCGCGTTTGTGGCGGATGTTTCGCGTGGTGCGGTGTGCATGGTGCTGTGTCCCTCCCACTGCCCGCGGCTTCAGCCGCGGGTGTCAGCGCCCCCGAGTTGCGGGGACAGCCTGCCAAATGCGGCCGCTGGTACGGAAGCTGGGGCGTGGAAACCCGCGCGTCGGGGGCGGACGGTGATGCGGCTGTGACGGGTGGTGACCGAATTGCGGGGCCGGTACCCGGTATTGCCTCACCGCATAGTCTGGTCCTCACCAGCCAGACGCCAGCACGCAGCAGGGGGCAACCGCCATGACGACAGGTCGGCTCGGGCAGCATGCCGCGCCACCGAACGCGGCCTATGCCGGGCAGGTCGTGCACTTCCCGGATCCGGTCCGGGCCTCCCGGCATCCCAGAGGGGTGCCGGTGGATGAGCACGGCTTCCCGGATTTCTCGGCGTACGCCCGCGCGGCGGCGGAGATAGCGGAGCCGCCCGAGGGTTTCGGGGTGGACGAGCTCCGGTTGACCGACTACGTGTCGGCGAACGCGGCGCTGGCCGCCGCGGGCCATGAGCTGTGGGACACGATTCCGGCGGTGGCGACGCCGCACGGCTGGACCTGGCACCACGTGCCGGGTGGCCGGCGGCTTGAGTTGGTGCCGGTCGAGGTGAAGGCGCTGCTGCGTCATTACGGCGGTCTGGCGACGACGCAGGTCGAGCACGGCAAGCGCGGTACGCGTCCGCTGCAGGAGACGCGGCCCGCGCACTTCGGTCTCCCGAAGGGCTCGGTGTCGGTGTCGGAGTCCCAACTCCTGGGTGTGGAGGAGGACTTGGGGTACCGGCTGCCGGGTGCGTACCGCTCGTTCCTGAAGGCGGCGGGTGGTTGTGCCCCGGTCGGGGCGGCGCTCGACGCCGAGCTGGGGCTCCTGGTCGACCAGCCGTTCTTCACGGTGCGCGACGAGGCCGCGGTCAATGACCTGGTGTACGTCAACAAGTGTCTGCGCGACCATCTCACCAAGGACTATCTGGGTGTCGCCTTCGTGCAGGGCGGCATCCTGGCGGTGAAGGTGAAGGGTGCGGCGGCCGGTTCGGTGTGGTTCTGCGCGTACGACGACGCGCGGGACCGGGACGGGCTGAGTGTGAACGAGCGGGTGGAGCAGTTGCTGCTGCCCTGCGGGGACGACTTCGACGGGTTCCTGGCCCGCCTCGCGGGCAATCCGCCGGAGCTGGAGACCGTGGCGAATCTGATGGTGGACGGCGGCTTCGCGCGCGCTGTCGGGACGACCTCGGTAGGGGAGTGAGCCGGCCGATGGTGACTTTTGCTCAGGCGCAGGAGCGCGCGGAAGAGTGGATCAACGGCGATGTGCCCGCGTATCAGCACCGGGAGGTGCGGGTGCGGGAGTTCGAGCTGGGTTTCGTGGTGTGGGCCGAGGACCGCGAGAACGGTCCGTCTGGCGGCGGCGGTGCGCAGCGTCTGGTGATCGCCCGGGACAGCGGTGAGGCGACGCTGTGGCCGGGGTTGGCGGTGGGTGAGGTGATCCGCCGGTACGAGGAGGAGTACGGGGTGCCGGAGGACGTTTCGCCGGTGCCCGAGGCTCCGGCGCGGATCGATCTGAATCAGACGTCGTTCCTGTTGAGTCCGCCGGAGTGGCTCCAGGAGGCGGCGGACAAGCTGGGGATTCCGGACCGTCGGGGCGAGAGTGCGGCCGGGTCCGGTGCGCCGGCCGCGTCTTCGCCCGCGCCTTCCGCGCCCGCTTCGGGTGGGGGTGCTTCGGGTGGGGCGGCGTGGCCCGCGCCCGCCGCTGCCGCGCAGGGTACGCCCGCCGGGGGTACGCCCTGGGCGGGTACGGACACCAATGCCGGTTCGGAGGACGGTTCGGTGCCGCTGCCGGCGACGGTGTTCGCGCCCGCGCTGTCCGGTTCGGACGATGGAGACGCCGTGCCGCCGAAGGCGCCGCCGGAGGCCAAGACCGCGTTGATCGCGGGCGGCAGCCAGCTTCCGCCGACGGCGCTGGCGCCCGCGATCGACCCGGAGGGTGCGCCGCTGCCGGGTGCTCCGGTGGTGGCTCCGGGCGCTCCGGCCGCGTCTGTTCCGCCTGTCCGGCCGACGGGTCCTGGTGGGCCTTCGGGTGCGGGGGACATCGCGGATGCCGCCACCAGCAAGGCAGTTGGGCCGCCGCCGGGTGCGCGGGCGGCGCGGGGCGGGGGTTCTACGACTCCGCCGCCGCCGGGTGCGCCGGGCACGCCCGGTGCGCGGCTGCCCGCCGCTCCGGTGCCGGGTTCGACTCCGCCGCCGGGTGCGCCGGCCGGCGGCTATCTGCCGACGCAGCTGGTGTCGCAGCTCGGCCCCGACGGTCCGCAGCCGCCCGGCCCGCCGACGCCGCCACCGCCCTCGCCGGGCGGTGTGCACCAGGCGGCGACGATGCTGGCCGACCCGAGCCAGCTGGGCCCGGGTGGCCCTGGCGCGCCAATGCCTCCGGGTGCGCCCGGTGCTCCGATGCACCCTGGTGCCCCTGGTGCCCCTGGTGCCCCTGGTGCGCCGGGTGCTCCGATGCCGCCCGGTCCTCCCGGGATGCCTGGTGCGCCTGGTGTGCCGGGTACGCCGCCTGGTGGTGTGCATCAGGCGGCGACGATGTTGGCGGGGCCCGCGCAGATGGGTCCTGGTGGTCCGGGTGCTCCGATGCCTCCCGGTCCGCCGGGAGCCCCTGGTGCGCCCGGCGCTCCGATGCCGCCCGGTGCTCCGATGCCTCCGGGTGCGCCCGGTGTGCCGGGTACGCCGCCTGGTGGTGTGCATCAGGCGGCGACGATGTTGGCGGGGCCCGCGCAGATGGGGCCTGGGGGTCCTGGTGCGCCGATGCCCCCCGGTCCGCCGGGAGCCCCTGGTGCGCCCGGCGCCCCCATGCCGCCCGGTCCTCCCGGGATGCCGCCGGGTGGGCCCGTACCGCAGACGCCGCCGCCCGCGTACGGCTATCCGCAGCAGCCCCCGACCGGGCTGCCGACGGTCGGTCCCGGGTATCAGGCCGTGCTGCGCTACCGCGCGCCCGACGGTTCCGAGCAGCAGCTCATCCGCCGTTCGGCGCCCGGCATTCCGCATCCGGAGTGGCAGATCTTCCATGAGCTGCGGGCGATGAACGTGCCCGCGGACCATGTGCTGGAGTTGCACACCGAGCTGGAGTCGTGCGAGCTGCCGGGCGGATACTGTGCGCGGATGATCCGCGAGCAGTGGCCGCAGGTGCGGATCACGAACGTGGCTCCCTACGGTAAGGACCATGCCTCGCGCCGTCAGGGCGTCCAGCATCTGCTCACCCACCAGGGCGAGTTGGCGCAGGTCGCGGACGGTCCGGCCAGGCCGCAGCCGGTGCGGGCGCCTTTGGTGCCGGTGCAGCCGCTGCCGCCGCTGCCGCCGGAGGGCGTGGCGCACGAGCTGGCGGGCGCGTTCGGCCCGCAGGGTGTCTTCCGCTTCGACCAGCGGGCGGTGTCGCGTCAGGGCGTGCCGGAGGCCGTGGCCGTGACGCTGGTGTGGGCGGGTCTGCCGGTGGACTTCGGGCCGTTCTTCTGGGCGCAGGCCGTGCCCGGTCAGCCGGTGCCGACGCTGGCCGAGCTGGCGCAGCAACGCGGTGTGCAGCCGGCCGCGGACGCGGGGTCGTACCTGGTGATGGGTTCGGACTTCGGGCGGGCGATCTGTGTCCAGTACGGGACCGCGAACATCGTGGCGGTGCCGGTGGAGGCGGGGCCCGGCGGTCAGTCGGTGCCGCCGCAGTTCGTGAACTCGGGGCTGCCCGAGTTCGTACGGTGTCTGGCGCTGCTCGGCCGGATGTGGCGGCTGCGGTTCGGGCTCAACCCCGAGCAGGCGGGCCGCTGGACGGTCGACTTCCAGGCGCAGTTGGCCGCGCTCGACCCGGCGGCGCTCGCTTCGCCGGAGAGCTGGTGGTCGGTGCTGCTTGAGCAGATGTGGGACGGGCTGCTCTGACCGTGCCCTGATTCCCGTGCCCTGTTCGAGGTGCCGAGGCGCTCGCCGTGTGGTCGCGGTGGGCGCCTCGGCCGTGCGGGCCGCCCGCGATTGCGCCTTCTGGCGCCCTTGGGCGCATCCTTGTGCATGGAGTGTGGGCGGAGTGTCGTGTTATGACCACTTCGCTTCGGTCACCGGATCGGCGGTCGCGGGATCGGCCGTCGCCGGATCGTCGGTGGGTACGGGAGAGGAGCTTCTGGGATGAGCGCAGCATCGATGCCGCCGTCGCCGTCGGAGCAGCCGTTCGGGGTCGGCCGGGGCCGCGGTTACCGTCCCGAGCAGGTCGACCGGGCGCTCGCCGGGCTCGCTCGGGAGCGGGACGTGGCGCGGGAGCGCGAGGCCCGGCTCGCCGCCCTGGCCGAGGAACTGGGGGCGCGGGCGGGCGCGCTGCGGGAGCAGGTCGGCGCGCTCGCCCCGCAGACGTACGAGGCGCTCGGCGGCCGCGCCGGGACGCTGTTCGCGCTGTCCGTCGAGGAGGGCGACGAGGTGCGGGCCACGGCCGTGGAGGCGTCGGCCGCTCGGAGGCAGGCCGCCGAGGAGGCGGGGCGGGCGGCTAGGGACGCGGCGCGGGCGCACGCCGATGAGGTGCTCGCGGCCGCCGAGGCGCTGGCCGAGCGGATCCTGCTCGCGGCCCGCACCGAGGCGGACGACACCCGGGGCGCGGCCCGGGCCGAGGCCGGGCAGCGGCAGGCCGAGGCGGCGGCCGCGCTGGCCGAGACGCGGCGGCGCTGCGCGGCGGTGCTGGCCGGGCAGCGCCGGGAGCAGGCGGAGGTGCTGGAGGCGGCCGAGCGTGAACTGGCCGCCGCCGAGGCCGAGTTGACGGCCCGCCACGCCGAGCTGGCCGCCGCCGCGCAGGCCCGCCTGGACGAGGCGCGCCGCGCATTCGCGGAGACCGAGGAGAACGCCCGGCACGGCCAGGAGGACGCCGAGGCGCGCGGCGCGGAACTGGTGGCGGGGGCGCGGGTCGCCGAGGAGCGGACCGTACGGGAGACGGAGCGGGTGCTGCGGGAGCACGCCGAGACCAGCGAGGAGGTGCGGGCGCACCTGTCGCATGTACGCGCCAGCTTGGCGGCGCTGACGGGGCGGGGCCCGGCGGAGGACTGAGCGGCGCGGGGGCGGATCGCGCCCGGTCGACTCGCGGAGTCCGGCCGCCGGGGTGCGGCTCCCCGCTCGGCCCCCTCGGTCGTTCAGAGTCAGGCTCTCAGTCGTCGGGCTGGTCCGCGGTCAGGACCGGGAAGTGGCGTGGGGCCAGGAAGAGCAGGACCAGCAGGGCCAGTACGGCCGCGATGGCGGCGCCGATGTAGACGTGGTCGACGGCGTCCGCCACCGCCCGGCGCAGATAGTCGGCGGCCTCGGCGGTCAGGTCCGCCGGGTGTTGCAGGGCGCGCGAGACCGAGTCGAGGTCGCTGGGGAGTCCGGGCATCGGGGCGTGGGCGAGGCGGGTGGCGATGGTGGTGTTGGCGACCGCGCCGAACAGGGCCGCGCCGAGCGACTGGCCGACCTGGCGGCAGAACAGTACGGACGCGGTCGTGGTGCCGCGCTCGGACCAGCCGACCGTCGACTGCACGCCGACGATCAGGGGGAGTTGGAACAGGCCGAGCGCGGCGCCGAGCAGCAGCATGATCAGCGCGGGTTGCCAGGCCTGGCCGGGGAAGGGCAGCAGGGGGAAGGCGAGCAGGATCAGCGCGGCCAGGGCGATGCCGGTGATCGCGCTGTTGCGGAAGCCGATGCGGGTGTAGACGCGGCTGGAGAGTGCGGCGGAGATGGGCCAGCTCAGGGTCATCACGGACAGGACGAAGCCCGCGGCGGTCGGGTTGAGGCCGAGGACGGACTGGGCGTAGGTGGGCAGGAAGACGGTCGGGGCGATGATGAGCAGGCCGAGTGCGCCGAGTGCCAGGTTGACGGCGGCGATGGTGCGCCGGCGCCACACCCAGCCGGGTATGACGGGTTCGGCGGCCCTGCGCTCCACGTACACGGTCAGCGCGGCGAGTGCGGCGCTGGCGGCGAGCAGTGCGAGTGAGGGAGCCGAGAGCCAGGGCCAGCCGACTCCGCCCTGCACCAGTGCGGTCAGCAGCAGGGCGCCGGTGGCGAAGACGCAGAGGGCGCCGGCCCAGTCGATGCGGGGCCGGGTGGCGGGGCGTTGGCGGGCGGGCTCGACGAGGTGGCGGGCGACCAGCCACAGGGCGGCCGCGCCGACCGGCAGGTTGACGAGGAAGATCCAGCGCCAGTCGGCGTAGGTGGCGAGGAGCCCGCCGAGCGCGGGCCCGGCGATCGCGGAGACCGCCCAGACCGTGGACAACTTGGCCTGGATCTTGGGGCGTTCCTTGAGCGGGTACATGTCGGCGGCGATCGTCTGGACGGTGCCCTGGAGGGCGCCGCCGCCCAGGCCCTGCACGACGCGGAAGGCGATGAGCGCGGCCATGTTCCACGCGGACGCGCACAGCACGGATCCGGCGAGGAAGACGATGATGCCGGTGATCAGTACGGGTTTGCGGCCGAAGGTGTCGGAGAGCTTGCCGTAGACGGGCAGGGTGACGGTCACGGCGAGCAGGTAGCCGGAGAACAGCCAGGAGAAGACGGCGAATCCGCCGAGGTCGCCGACGATCTGGGGGACGGCGGTCGACACGATCGTGCCGTCGAGGGCGGCCAGTGCCATGCCCATCATGAGAGCCGCGACGACCGGTCCGCGCCCCCGTGCGGGGGCCGGGTCCGGTGCCGCGCCGGGTATCGCTTCGGTGCCGGGGGTGGTGCCGGAGGCGCTCACCAAGATCCTTTCACTGTGCACGCATCTGCTGGGGCACACCTTCTCACCCTCCCCCAAACTCCAAAAGGAGCAGGGGGGACCCCCATCCGAGCTCCAAAAGGAGCAGGGTGAACCCCCATCGCCGCGACGGCCGGGGCGGAGGCTGCCCCGAGACGGGCTCGTCCTGGAGACGTAGACCCCTAAGGGGTGCTCCCTACTTAGGGGCAGGGGCTCGTCGTCCCGGCGGAGGACGTGGACACGGGGGCTCATTCCTTACGGTGGTCTTACGTCGCAACCGCGGCCGGGGGGTGGGGATAACCCCACCTCGAAGAGGGTGCCGGGCACCAATGTGCCGGGCCCCGACCGGCCGGGACACTCAAGACGTACGTCAGCACGACTGGCTGAAAGACGACCAAGGAGAATTACCGTGACAACGGCTGTGACCATTCCCAGGCACGGGGACACTGGAGGGCGTACGGCGGTCGCGGCACGGGCGCGCCAGGTCGTGAAGGCGTACGGATCGGGCGAGACCCGGGTGGTGGCGCTCGACCACGTCGATGTCGACATAGCCCGCGGCCAGTTCACCGCGATCATGGGCCCGTCCGGCTCCGGCAAGTCCACGCTGATGCACTGCCTGGCCGGGCTCGACACGGTGACCGGCGGTCAGATCTACCTGGACGAGACCGAGATCACCGGCCTCAAGGACAAGAAGCTGACCCAGCTGCGCCGGGACCGGATCGGGTTCATCTTCCAGGCGTTCAACCTGCTGCCGACGCTGAACGCGCTGGAGAACATCACGCTGCCGATGGACATCGCCGGGCGCAGGCCCGATGCGCAGTGGCTGGAGCGGGTGGTGGAGACCGTGGGCCTGGCGGGGCGGCTCAAGCACCGGCCGACCCAGCTGTCGGGCGGCCAGCAGCAGCGCGTCGCCGTGGCGCGGGCGCTGGCGGCCCGGCCGGAGATCATCTTCGGTGACGAGCCGACCGGAAACCTGGACTCGCGGGCGGGCGCCGAAGTCCTCGGCTTCCTGCGCCAGTCCGTGGACGAGCTGGGCCAGACCATCGTGATGGTCACCCACGACCCGGTGGCCGCCTCCTACGCGGACCGGGTGCTCTACCTCGCCGACGGCCGGATCGTGGACGAGATGTTCCGGCCGACCGCCGAGTCCGTGCTCGACCGCATGAAGGACTTCGACGCGCGGGGGCGGACGTCGTGACCGTGCTCAAGACCTCGATGCGCAACTTCCTCGCGCACAAGGGACGGATGGCGCTCTCCGCCGTCGCGGTCCTGCTCTCGGTGGCGTTCGTGTGCGGCACGCTCGTCTTCACCGACACCATGAACACCACCTTCGACAAGCTGTTCGCGGCGACCGCCTCCAACGTCACCGTCAGCCCCAAGTCGGGCGACGCCAGCCAGGGCGCCCGCTCCCAGACCGGCAAGCCCGAGGTGCTGCCCGCCTCGGTGGTCGAGCAGGTCAAGAAGGCGTCCGGCGTGCAGAAGGCCGAGGGCGCCGTCGGCAGCCCGAACGTCACGGTCGTCAACGCCAAGAACGAGAACATGGGCTCCTCCACCGGCGCCCCGACCATCGCCGGCAACTGGACCGACAACGACCTCAAGGCGATGGAGATCACCTCCGGCCGCGCTCCGCGCGGGCCGACCGAGATGATGGTCGACGCCGACACCGCCGCCAAGCACCACCTGAAGCTCGGTGACGAGCTGCGCACCATCGCCGTCACCGGCGACTTCACCGCGAAGATCACCGGCATCGCCACGTTCAAGGTGACCAACCCCGGTGCCGCGATCGTCTACTTCGACACCGCGACCGCGCAGCGCGAACTCCTGGGCGCCACCGGCCAGTTCACCGACATCAACGTCACCGCCGCGAGCGGGGTGAGCGACGAGCAGCTCAAGCAGAACGTGGCGGCCGCGCTCGGCGCGGGCCCGTACAAGCTGCAGACCGCGAAGGAGGCCGCGGACGCCAACCGCTCCGACGTCGGCTCCTTCCTCGACGTGATGAAGTACGCGATGCTCGGCTTCGCCGGGATCGCCTTCCTCGTCGGCATCTTCCTGATCATCAACACGTTCTCGATGCTGGTCGCCCAGCGCACCCGCGAGATCGGTCTGATGCGGGCCATCGGCTCCAGCCGCAAGCAGGTCAACCGCTCGGTGCTGCTCGAAGCGCTGCTGCTCGGCGTGTTCGGCTCGATCCTCGGGGTGGGCGCGGGAGTCGGTCTCGCGGTCGGCCTGATGAAGCTGATGGGCTCCCTGGGCATGGAGCTGTCCACCCGTGACCTCACGGTCACCTGGACGACGCCCGTGATCGGCCTGGTGCTCGGCGTCGTGGTGACGGTCGTCGCCGCCTATGTGCCGGCCCGGCGGGCCGGGAAGATCTCCCCGATGGCCGCGCTGCGCGACGCGGGCACCCCGGCCGACGGCAAGGCCGGTGTGATCCGGGCCGTCATCGGTCTGGTCCTGACCGGTGCGGGCGGCGCGGCGCTGCTCGGCGCCGCCAACTCCTCGAAGGCGTCGGCCGGTTCGGGCCTGCTCGGCCTCGGCGTCGTCCTCACCCTGATCGGTTTCGTGGTCATCGGGCCGCTGCTCGCGGGCGGTGTGGTCCGGGTGATCAGCGCGCTGGTGCTGCGGATGTTCGGCCCGGTCGGGCGGATGGCCGAGCGCAACGCGCTGCGCAACCCGCGGCGCACCGGCGCGACCGGCGCGGCCCTGATGATCGGCCTCGCGCTGGTGGCCTGCCTCTCGGTGGTCGGCTCCTCGATGGTGGCCTCCGCCACCGACGAGCTCGACAAGTCGGTCGGCGCGGACTTCATCGTGTCCTCCAGCACCGGCCAGCCGATCGTGCCGCAGGCCGCCGACGCCCTGAAGGGGACCCCGGGCATCGAGCACGTCACCGGCTACAAGTCGCTGGAAGCCAAGCTGACCGCCCCGGACGGCAAGACCGACGACGAGCACGTCACCGCCGCCGACCCGACGTACCAGCAGGACCTGCGGCGCAAGACCGTCGACGGCGACCTCGCGGCGGCGTACGGCACGAACGCCATGTCGGTCGGCGACACCTACGCCAAGGCGCACGGCGTCAAGGTCGGCGACGCGCTGACCGTCGCCTTCAAGGGCGGCCGCACGGCCAGGCTGAAGGTCGCGGCGATCACCTCGGACGACACCAACGTCGACAAGCGCGCGATGTACACCAACGTCACGACCGCCGCCCAGTACATGCCGGCCGACAAGATGCCCAAGAACATGCTGATGTTCGCCAAGGCGCAGAACGGCAAGGCGAAGGACGCCTACGCCGCGCTGAAGGAGTCGCTGAAGGCGTATCCGCAGTACAAGGTGCAGAACCAGGCCGACTTCAAGCAGACCCTGAAGGACCAGATCGGCCAGCTCCTGAACATCGTGTACGGACTGCTCGCCCTCGCGATCATCGTCGCGGTGCTCGGTGTGGTGAACACCCTCGCCCTGTCGGTGGTCGAGCGGACCAGGGAGATCGGCCTGATGCGCGCGATCGGCCTGTCGCGCCGCCAGCTGCGCCGGATGATCCGTCTGGAGTCGGTGGTGATCGCCCTGTTCGGCGCGCTGCTCGGCCTCGGGCTCGGCATGGGCTGGGGCACCACCGCCCAGAAGCTGCTCGCGCTTCAGGGCATGGGCGTCCTGGAGATCCCCTGGCCGACCATCCTCACCGTGTTCGTCGCCTCGGCGTTCGTCGGCCTGTTCGCCGCGCTGATACCCGCCTTCCGGGCGGGGCGGATGAACGTCCTGAACGCGATCGCCAGCGACTAGTCAGGCCTGAAGGCGCAGCACCACATAACCCGCTGCCACCCCGGTGACCGTGTATACGGCACCGGGGTGCAGCGTTCTGGCGTACTCCACGGGGTCGCCCGCCCAGCCGTCGGCGTTGTCGATCGCGATGTAGCGCGGGGTCACCGGGCGGGCGTCGCCCACCCAGAACACCCGGCAGCGGGAGGTGAGCCGGGCGATCGGCCCGACGTCCGCCTCCACCGTCGCGCCGTCGGGGATCCGGTCCAACAGGCGCTCCACGGCGGCCACTTGGGGACGTTTGCGGTACGTGGCCGACTCGGTCAGCGCGGCCAGCGGCAGCGAGGGGGTCAAGGCGAGGGCGGCGGCCGCCGCGCAGAACGGCAGGTTGCGGGCGTACGAGCGCAGCCAGGGGCGCGGGCTGCGGCGGGCGGTGGCCGCCGCGTCGGCGAGCGCGAGCGCGAGGACGGGCATCAGGACCGCGCTGTAGTGCCAGTCGGTGGACCAGTAGTGGTCGTCCGAGGACACGAAGCGCCAGCCGATGGTGGGCAGCGCGGCGAGCAGCAGCGGGGAACGCGGCGCGAGCAGGCCGGTGGTGGGGACCAGGATCCAGAGCAGGGTGCGCAGCTTGGTGTCCCCGGCGGCCAGCGGGCCCGCGCCGTCCATCTTGCTCCAGTAGTCGTACCCGTCCCCCGAGTTGAAGGCGGGGATGACGACGGTGAAGGTGACCAGGGCGGCCACCGTCCCGAAGGCGGCCACGGCCGCCGCCCATCGCACGGCGCGCGGCGAGACGCGGCGGGCCCGCACCGCGACGACGACGGCGAGCGCGGCGGTCGTCAGACCCAGGTCCTCCTTCACCAGGACCAGGGGCAGCGCGTACAGGAGCGCGGCGCGCCAGCGTTCGCGCAGCAGCGCCTCAAGCGAGAAGGCGATCAGCGGGACGGCGAAGCAGATCTCGTGGAAGTCGAAGTCGGCCGCGCGCTGCATCCCCCACGACAGGCCGAACGCGACCCCGACCGCGAGCCCGGGACCGCGGCCCAGCAGCCGCGCCGAGGCGCGCGCCACCGGGACGGCGGCCAGCGCGAACAGCGCGGACTGCGCGACGAGCAGCGTCACAGGGGTGGGGAACAGCCGGTAGGCGGGGGCGAGCAGCGCGGTCACCGGACTGAAGTGGTCGCCGAGGATGTTGGCGCCGGGCCCCTTCAGATCGGCGACCGGCGCCTGGAAGTGGGCGTAGGCGCGGACCACTTGCTCGAAGATGCCCAGGTCCCAGGAGAGCGTCTCCATCCGTCGGTAGCGGAGCACGGACAGCGCGGTGTACGCGGTGAAGAGCGCGGCGGCGAGCAGATAGGGGTCGGCTGCCCGCCGCTGGAGTATTCGGCCCGGCAGCCGGGCCCGCTGCGCGGCCTCGCCGCTGGTCTGCTGCGTGGGTTCGGGCGCGGCGAGCAGCACTCCGGACAACGTGGGGCTCCTTGGCTCAGTGGTTGGGGGTGGTCGGGGTGACGGTGCCGGAGGGGGGCGGGTCCGCGAAGGAGGGATCGGGGGACGGGGAAAGGGAGTCGGGGGACGAAAGCGAGGGGACCGGCGAGGGGGAGCCGTACGACGGCGTGGAGATCTGGAGGGTGGGCGAGCCGCCGGTCGGGCGGAGGGCGGGCGAGCCGCCGGTCGGGGTGGACGCGGGCAGCGCCGGCCCTCCCTGCTGGAGGCGCAGCCCGACGGCGGCGCCGGACCCGGCGAGCAGGCACACCGCGCACGCGGCGAGGGCGGCGAGGTTGCGGCGGCGGCGCCGCAGCCCGCGCGCCGCGACCCGCTCGGCAGGTTCGGGCACGATGCGCCGGCCGCCCGCGTCGGCGGCCCGCTTCAGCGCGCGGGCCAGGGACTGCTCGTCCCGGTGGAAGTCAGACACCGTGTTCCTCCTCCAAGAGGCGGGGCGCGAGGGCGGCCCGGGCGCGCGAAAGGTGGGTCTTGACGGTGCCGGCGGAGATGCCCGTCTCGTGTGCGACCTGGGCCACGCTCAGATCGCACACGTAGTGCAGTACGGCGACGCGGCGCTGGCGGTCGGACAGGCCGCGCAGGGCGTCGGTCAGGGCGACGGTTGTGGGGTCCGGTTCGGGGGCGGCGGGGGCGGCCTCGCTGTGCCGCCGCCAGGCCTCGGCGGCCCGGCGGCCGCGCCGCCACCGGCTCACGGCGAGCCGCCACGCCACGGTGCGCACCCATGCCTCGGGCCCGGCCCCGGCGTCGAGGCGGGCTCGGCGGCCCCAGGCCCGCACGAATGCCTCCTGGACCACGTCCTGGGCCTCGTGGAGGTCGCCGGTCATCAGATACACCTGGCCGACCAGCGGTTTTACGGAGTGAGCGTAGAACTCCTCGAACTCCTCGTCGGTCAATGCGGCTCCCGTGACTGGACAGATCTCACGGGGTATACGCCCCCGCGGCCGCATCCGGTTGACACCGCACGTCAAGTTTTAACGTTGATCGGCGAAAATCAGCCCCTGGGGGTCCCCCCTGGACGAGGTCCTTGGGGGAGCTTGAGGAGCGGAGCCCCCCAGGGCGGGGTTCGGGGGCGTGGCACTGGCCAGGACTGGACGGCGGGTGTCAGTGCAGCGTCGTACGCTGGAAGCCCCCCGGCCCGTCAGACGTGTCGGGCGGTTCGCGTTGCCCACTCCCCGGGATGGATGCCCTTCATGAGCCTGCACGGTCTGCTGGACGCCGTTGTACGAGACCCCGCGCTCGCCGAAGCGGTGAAGGCCGCCACCGACGGTCACCGGATGCACGTCGACCTGGTCGGCCCGCCCGCCGCCCGCCCCTTCGCGGTGGCGGCCCTGGCGCGCGAGGCCGGGCGCCCGGTGCTCGCGGTGACCGCGACGGGCCGGGAGGCCGAGGACCTCGCCGCCGCGCTGCGGTCCCTGCTGCCCCCCGACCAGGTGGCCGAGTACCCCTCGTGGGAGACGCTGCCGCACGAACGGCTCTCGCCGCGCAGCGACACCGTGGGCCGCCGGCTCGCCGTGCTGCGCCGCCTCGCGCACCCGAGCACGGACGACCCGTCGGCGGGCCCGGTCAGCGTGGTGGTCGCGCCGATCCGCTCCGTACTGCAACCCCAGGTGAAGGGGCTCGGCGACCTGGAGCCGGTGGCGCTGCGCACCGGGCAGTCCGCCGATCTGGGCGCCATCGTGGCGGGACTCGCGGCAGCGGCGTACGCACGGGTCGAACTCGTGGAGAAGCGCGGCGAGTTCGCGGTCCGCGGCGGCATCCTGGACGTGTTCCCGCCGACCGAGGAACACCCGCTGCGGGTGGAGTTCTGGGGCGACGACGTCGAGGAGATCCGGTACTTCAAGGTCGCCGACCAGCGTTCCCTTGAGGTCGCCGAGCACGGTCTGTGGGCGCCGCCCTGCCGTGAGCTGCTGCTCACCGAGGACGTACGCACCCGGGCGGCGGCCCTCGCCGAGGAGCACCCGGAGCTCGGCGAACTCCTCGGCAAGATCGCCGAGGGGATCGCGGTGGAGGGCATGGAGTCCCTCGCGCCGGTCCTCGTGGACGACATGGAGCTGTTGATCGACGTGCTGCCGAAGGGGTCGATGGCCGTCGTCTGCGACCCGGAGCGGGTGCGGACCAGAGCCGCCGACCTGGTGGCGACCAGCCAGGAGTTCCTGCAGGCGTCGTGGGCGGCCAGCGCCGGCGGAGGCCAGGCGCCCATCGATGTGGACGCGGCCTCCCTGTGGGGCATCGCGGACGTCCGCGACCGGGCCCGCGAGCTCGGCGTGATGTGGTGGTCGGTGTCGCCGTTCGCCGCCGACGAGGCGGATTTCGACGAAGACACCCTCAAGCTCGGCATGCACGCCCCGGAGACGTACCGCGGCGACACCCAGCGCGCGCTCGCCGACACCAAGCAGTGGCTCGCCGACGGCTGGCGCACGGTGTACGTGACGGAGGGCCACGGACCGGCGTCCCGCACGGTCGAGGTCCTCGGCGGCGAGGGCATCCCGGCCCGACTGGACGCGGAACTGGCCGAGTTGACCCCCTCCGTCGTGCAAGTCGCCTGCGGGGCGATCGACTTCGGGTTCATCGACCCGGCGCTCAAGCTCGCCGTCCTGACCGAGACCGACCTCACCGGCCAGCGCACCGCCAGCAAGGACCTGGGCCGCATGCCGGCCCGGCGCCGCAAGACCATCGACCCGCTCACCCTCGAAGTGGGCGACTACATCGTGCACGAGCAGCACGGCGTGGGCCGCTACCTGGAGATGGTGCAGCGCACCGTGCAGGGCGCGACCCGCGAGTACCTCCTGGTCGAGTACGCGCCCGCCAAGCGCGGCCAGCCCGGCGACCGGCTGTACATCCCCACCGACCAGCTGGAGCAGGTCACCAAGTACGTCGGCGGCGAGGCCCCCACCCTGCACCGGCTCGGCGGCGCCGACTGGACCAAGACCAAGGCGCGCGCCAAGAAGGCCGTCAAGGAGATCGCCGCCGACCTCATCAAGCTGTACAGCGCGCGGATGGCGGCGCCCGGCCACGCCTTCGGCGCGGACACCCCCTGGCAGCGCGAGCTGGAGGACGCGTTCCCGTACGCGGAGACCCCCGACCAGCTGTCCACGATCGCCGAGGTCAAGGAGGACATGGAGAAGACGGTCCCGATGGACCGGCTGATCTGCGGCGACGTCGGCTACGGAAAGACGGAGATCGCGGTGCGGGCCGCGTTCAAGGCCGTCCAGGACGGCAAGCAGGTCGCCGTGCTCGTGCCGACCACGCTCCTCGTCCAGCAGCACTTCGGCACGTTCACCGAGCGGTACGCCCAATTCCCGGTCGTGGTACGGGCGTTGAGCCGTTTCCAGTCCGACGCCGAGGCGAAGGCGACCCTCGAAGGGCTCCGGGACGGCTCCGTCGACCTGGTCATCGGCACCCACCGGCTGTTCTCCGCCGAGACCAGGTTCAAGGACCTGGGCCTGGTCATCGTGGACGAGGAGCAGCGCTTCGGCGTCGAGCACAAGGAGCAGTTGAAGAAGCTCCGCGCCAATGTGGACGTGCTGACGATGTCGGCGACGCCCATTCCCCGTACGCTCGAAATGGCCGTGACCGGCATCCGCGAGATGTCCACGATCACCACCCCGCCGGAGGAGCGCCACCCGGTGCTCACCTTCGTCGGGCCGTACGAGCAGAAGCAGATCGGCGCCGCGATCCGGCGTGAACTGCTGCGCGAGGGCCAGGTCTTCTACATCCACAACCGGGTCGAGTCCATCGACCGGGCGGCGGCCCGGCTGCGTGAGATCGTGCCCGAGGCGCGCATCCGGACCGCGCACGGGCAGATGGGCGAGTCCCAGCTGGAGCAGGTCGTGGTCGACTTCTGGGAGAAGAAGTTCGACGTGCTCGTCTCGACCACGATCGTGGAGTCGGGCATCGACATCTCCAACGCGAACACGCTGATCGTGGAGCGCGGCGACAACTTCGGCCTGTCCCAGCTCCACCAGTTGCGCGGCCGGGTCGGCCGTGGGCGCGAGCGCGGGTACTCCTACTTCCTGTATCCGCCGGAGAAGCCGCTGACCGAGACCGCGCACGAGCGGCTCGCCACCATCGCCCAGCACACCGAGATGGGCGCGGGCATGTACGTGGCGATGAAGGACCTGGAGATCCGCGGCGCGGGCAATCTGCTCGGCGGCGAGCAGTCCGGGCACATCGCGGGCGTCGGCTTCGACCTGTACGTCCGGATGGTCGGCGAGGCCGTCGCCGACTACCGGGCGCAGCTGGAGGGCGGCGAGCAGGAGGAGGCGCCGCTGGAGGTCAAGATCGAGCTGCCGGTCGACGCGCACGTCCCGCACGACTACGCGCCGGGCGAGCGGCTGCGCCTCCAGGCCTACCGGGCGATCGCCTCGGCCAACTCCGAGGAGGACGTCAAGGCCGTACGGGAGGAGCTCACCGACCGGTACGGCAAGCTGCCCGAGCCGGTCGAGAACCTGCTTCTGGTCGCGGGGCTTCGCATGCTGGCCCGCGCCTGCGGGGTCGGCGAGATCGTGCTCCAGGGCGCCAACATCCGCTTCGCACCGGTGGAGTTGAGGGAGTCGCAGGAGCTGCGCCTCAAGCGGCTCTACCCGCGTACGGTCATCAAGGTGCCCACCCGGCAGATCCTGGTGCCCCGGCCGACCGCCGGGAAGATCGGCGGGAAGCCGGTGGTGGGGCGGGAACTGCTCGCGTGGACGGGCGAGTTCCTGACCACGATCCTGGGGTCCTGAGAGCCTGCTTCTGAAGTGGCGGAAGGGCGGGGGGGGGCCCACGGCCCCCCCCCCCCCCCCCCGGGCCGCCCGGGGGGGGGGGGGGGGGGGGCGCCCCCCCGCCCCCCCCCCCGGGGCCCCGCCGCGGTGAAAGACCCCCCCCCGGACCC
>NZ_JBITHR010000049.1:0-27337 GCF_044458185.1 Streptomyces sp. NPDC050485
CCACGATCACCATCTTGACTGCCTCGTCCCTGAATTCGGGACTGAACTTCCTACGCTTTGGTGTCACGTGCTCTCTCCGCCGTTCCTGACCATGACCCTATCGGGGACCACTGTCCGAGAACTTCGGGGCGGCTCAGACGTCTCAGGTGATCGGGTCCACCAGATCGTTCGATGCTTCATCGAGGCCGACTGACTCGCAATGGGTGGGAGTCGGCGGAGGTCTGGCCTACGAAGCGGCGTGGTTGTCCCTTGTGTGGGAGAGAGGTGCGCCGTCCGTTGGCCGGGGCGGCGGACGTCGCGTTCGACGCCTCGCGGGAACCGGTCGTCACACGATGGAGCGTGCGATGCGGAATCCTACGTCGTCGACCTGGAATGTCGGGTGGCTGCGGCGCCGCGCAGAGGCCCGGCAACTCCAGTGCTCATCGAACCAGCCACCGCCGCGGAGCACCCGGTAGGTGCCGTAGACCTCGGCGTCGTAGACGTCCCAGCACCAGTCCCAGACGTTGCCGAGCATGTCGTAAAGGCCCCACGGGTTGGGGTGTTTGCCGCCCGCGGCGTGGATGCGCTCGCGCGAGTTGCCGCGGTACCAGGCGATCTCGTCGAGCGGCGCGTACTGCGGGCCGGTCGTACCGGCACGGCAGGCGTGCTCCCACTCGGCTTCGGTCGGCAGCCGGTACCCGTCGGCGGATGCGTCCCACTCGATGCCTTCGCCGTCGGCACGCAGGTGGTAGGCGGTCGTCAACCCGTCGCGCAGGGACAGGGTGTTGCAGAACCGTGCCGCGTCCCACCAGGAAACGCACTCAACGGGCAACTGGTCCCCGTGGGCGGTGCTCGGCCGCAGGCCGGTGATCTGTGCATACAGCGCCTGGGTGACCGGGAATGCCGCGAGCTGGTAGGGCACAAGCTCGACCGACCAACTGCGCTGCGTCCGCCGGTCCGACAGCGTTACCTGCCCCGGCGGGATGGCGACCATCTCGTCTCCCGTGACCACGTCCATGATCAGGAGATCCTACCGAGAGGTGTCAGTTCGCCACGGCGGGGCCGGACCATATCAATTGAGACAGCAACCGGCATCCAAGCGCCCGAGACCAGACCAACTGAGATTCTCGGCGACCAGGCGTCGCAAGCGATCTGGTCGCCGCAGGTCAGGGCTCTGCCCACAGTCCAGATCATCTGAGACGGACACCTGCTGCCAGGATGGATCAGGTGTTCGCCCGCGGGGCGGGCCTGAACTTCGTGAAGGGGCTGTCGGTGAAGAACTACAAGCTGGTGTGGCGGGAGCCGAGCGGAAAAGCGTCGACGTCAGCCTTGAACTACTCGCTGGGCGCGGCCGAGGATGCGCAGACAAGGCTCCAGGCCGAGGGAGCTGTGGTCCGCATCGTCGAGGTCCCCGTCGGCGGGGACGTCCCCGAGGCCGTGGTGGAGGAAATACGCGCAGAGGGCGCTCCGGCGGCAGCCTGACCCGTCCCGCCGGCCGGGCAGCACCCGCCTGCAGGCCAGAGCACACGAAGGGCCGGGAACCCTCTCGGGGGTTCCCGGCCCTTCGCCGTGTAGTAGCGGGGACAGGATTTGAACCTGCGACCTCTGGGTTATGAGCCCAGCGAGCTACCGAGCTGCTCCACCCCGCGTCGATGCACGCAACCCTACTCCACCCATGGCATCAGCCCCGCCCGGGACCTTGCCGTTTCTGGCCGGGGGCGGCAGCTGTCCGGCCAGCATGTGCCGGACGGCGGTCTGCGGCATAGGCTGTTGTAGGATCTCGCGGCTCATGGCCAAGTGCGTGCCCCTGGCCTGCGGGTTCTCGGGCTGTCTCACGCCGTGGCCAAGCTGTTCAGTCTCAGTTCGGTGGCCAGTGTCCGCTTAGACTAGCGGCGGGCTCGAAGAGCGGCCCTCGCAGAGTGCCGTCTGGACGGCGGATGTCATGTCGTCGTTCTGGGCGTTGGTGCCGCCCGGGTAGAGGTTCACCATGGCCGTGGCCTGCCTGCCGTCGGCCGTGGCGGCGCCTGTGCTCTGGTAGCCGGGGATGCCGCCGTCGTGCCCCCAGGCGAGGTCGCCGCAGGGCAGGGGGTGGCTCTCCAGGCCGAGGCCGTAGGCCCCGCCGTCCGGGTTGCCGGTCGGACGGGTCCTCATCATTTCGTGGAGTTGGGTGGGGGCAAGCAGCTTGCCGCGCAGGAGTGCGTCCAGGAAGCGGTTGAAGTCGGCGCCGCTGGAGATCATGGAGCCGCTCGGGCCCGCGAGCGTGGGGTTGAGTGCGGTGATGTCCTTGAGCGGCGCGTCCTTGCCCGGCCGGGCGTAGCCGCGCGGGTGCGGCCCGCGGATCTCCGAACCGTCGACCGGGACGGACGTCTGACGCAGTCCGAGCGGTTTGATGACGCGTCGGCGGATCTCGTCGCCGTACGGGTGGCCGGTCACCCGCTCGATGAGCATGCCGGCCAGCAGGTAACCCGTGTTGGAGTAGGCCCAATTGGTGCCGGACTCGAAGGCCGGAGGGTGGGCGAGCGCGAGCTTCACGAGGTCGCGGGAGTCGTAGTGCGCCAGTGGGTCGTTGAGGACGACCTCCGGCTTGAGGTAGTCGAGGTAGTCGGGGATGCCGCTGGTGTGCTGGAGGAGCTGACGGATCGTGATCCTGCGTCCGTCGTTGCCGTGGCCGCGGACGACGCCGGGCAGGTAGCGCTCCACCGGTGCGTCGAGGACCACGCGGCCCTCGCCCACCAGTTGGAGCACGACGGTCGCCACGAACGGCTTGGTCATGCTGCCGATCCGGAACCGGCTGTCCCGGCGCATCGGCGCGTGGCTCTTCACGTCCGCGACGCCGCTGGTCAGCACCGCGCCGCCGGGCCCGCGCTGGAGCGCGATGAGCGCACCGGGACCGCCGTCCTTCGTGGTGAGCCGGTGCAGGAGCGCGCGGAGCGGGGGGTGGTCGGCGGTGGCGTCATCGGTGGTGGCTTGTGCGGCGTTTTGCCACGCCGAGGTGTCGTCGCCCCGCGCGCACGCCGTGCCGCCGGCCACCGCGACCAGTGCGAGTAGGCCGCCCAACGCGCGTTGGTATCGGGTCATGTGTGCGTCCTCGGTGGTGAGTGCCGTCATGGTCCGGCGCCGCGCGTCGTACTTGGGTCGACGCGTCATCCTGCGCTGCCCCCATGGTGTCCGGGGCATGCGGGGCAGCGCGATGGGGCGACCGCCCGGATCGGGGGTGGGGACAGCCCCAGGGGCCCCGGGGTTCACCGTCCCGCGCGGGCACCGCATGGCCAGCATCTCTACTGCATGCAGTCGCGGTGGGAGCGGAGTCGGAGCGATGCAGTGTCTGAACACGCAAGTGAGGCAATGCACCGCCGGCACCGCGGCAGTAGTCGTGCCCTCGCAGGTCGTACCGAGACCGTCGGCTCCGCCGACACCACCGTGCGGCGACGGACCGGCTGCCGCGTGGCGAGTTACCGCACGACGGGCCTCCGAACGAAGCGAAACCCGCCGCTCAGGCGCGACGCAGTGAGAATCCGATAACACGGATGGGACGATTGAGAATCCGCCGGCTGCATTGCGACAGGACACTTGTCCTGTCGCAACGCATCTGACGAGTAGCAGGCTGCTGACCTGCTGACCTGCTGGACTGCGATCTCGTCTGAGAAAGCCCGCTTCGGCGTTCTCAAATGAGATGGCTTCCGCGAAAGGCGTGTTCGCGGTAGAGGTGCGCCTCGCTCCCTGGACGGCTGGAAGGGTCACCGAGGCGGTGTCGGCGACCAGAGCCCGACCGCTGTCCCGCCGCGAAGATGCTGCTCGTAGGTTGAGGCCTTGCCGTGGATGACTTCGAGGCTCGCGTTCAGGTCGTCAATCCTGGCTCGCACGTTGCCTTCGTGCTTGGGCAGCAGTGCGAGGCGGTCCGGCTCTGCGGGTGCCGATAAATCATCCGGCCAGGTCAAGAGCTTGATCGTCGATAACAGGCCCCTCTGATACCGCGCTGCTCGCACCTGTGTGGTTCACGTGGACCGGGGTCGGGCGGCATCATGATCTGTCGTGCTGCTGCGCCTGGCCTACCTCGCCATGACCAACACCTTCACGCTCCTGCGCCTGCTGCCGATGAGCGAGCGGGACAAAGACATCGAGATCCTCGCGCTGCGGCACCAGTTGCTGGTCCTGCAGCGCCAGGTCGACTGTTAGGCCGCGTCAGGGGCTCAACGGGGTCGGGTCCGGTGCGTGCTCCGGCCATTCCTGGTCCTGTCGCGGACGTTTGAGAGAGGAGACGCACCAGATCCAGAGGGCGGACAGGGGGAGGGTGATGACGGTGGTTCCCACGGCGCTGTTGATCCGGCTGCCCACGGCATCCGCGCACACGTCGGCCCAGTAGCGGGCTGCGGAGGCATCGAACAGGCCTGTACCGTCGTCATGCGGGCTGAGCTTTTTCTGCTCGGACGCCCGGTTGAACAGAGCTGGAACACCGCACTGCTGAGTCGCGCTGCCGTTGCTCCCCGCGACCGGTATCAACGCCAGCCACATCGCCGCTGCCCAGCCCGTGATGGTCAGGATGCCGACGACGTAGGCACTCGCAGTCGTCAGCTTGCGTTCCGAGGACGTCCAAGACGGCACTGTGCCGGTATCTGTATGACTGTTCGACATGAAGGGGATCATTGCACCCCGTCCCCGAGCCGGGGCTCCACTCCGGTCCTCCGTGTCCGCTCGGCGCCGGTCCGTCCCGTGGCGGTGTCCGCCGCTCGCCCGCCGCCGGATCTTCCGGATGTGCAGCTGCCCGGGGCCGGCTGTGGCTGCACGGCCGTACTTGGTTTGCGGGCCGGGCCCGTACTACAGCGCTGTCGGGGCCCCGCCCGGGGGAGGCGAGCCGGGGTTCGATGCCGGGCCCGGTTGGGTGGGGCCGTCGGCGGACGTGCCGCCCGAACAGCCCGTCACGGATGCGGCGATCAGCTTGTTGGGGTTCGAGCGGATCGTGCTGTTCGGGGTGGCTGGGCTGCCGGGCCGGGAGGACCAGCCTGCCTTGCACGGCCATCCGCGCCGCTGAGCGGGCGACTCTGGTCCGAGCCCGGCGGGCGCCGGGAGGAGAGTGCTCACCTGTGCCAACTTGAGTTGCGGAGACAGTCGGTGTGGAGACTGATGGTCACCTGGTTGAAGGCCGGGATCGTGGTGGGCCGTTCGCGGGTCGCGGAAACAGTGGCTCTGCCCGACCCGGGCAGTGTCAGATCCACGGAAGCCTGACCGTCCAGTGCTGGAATGTTGTCGGGGCGGGGCCCCTTCCACCCTTTGCGTTCCATGTGGGTGACGCCGTCGCGCGCGAGCTGGGTCGGTGAACGCCTGTCCAGCGGGGGCAAAGAGAGAGTGATCGACGCGGCCCGGATTACCTCACGTTCGTCCAGGGAGTCGCCGATGAAGTCCGACGGGTGACACGCGTCGTGCCCGTCGGCGAACTCCTCCGGCTCGGTGCGCGGGTCAACGGCCTTCACTACGTCCAGGGCCGACGGATACATCGCAGCCCACGCCTGACTGTCCGACCACGCGGAAGGGTCGACACGGTCGGCGCAGGCCGTCGCCGTGCCCACGACGGCGAGCAGCGCAACAGTGCGCAGCATCCAGATGAGTGGCAGGGAGCGAGACATACCGCTAGTTCATCGCGGTGCGGCGGCCTGGTCATGAGTACGGGTACTCGTGTGCCATGAGCAATTGTCAAGGCTTGTGGATGGGGCGGGGATGCCGCCTCAGGCTGCGCCGCGCCGTGCCGAGGCGAAGCTTCTTGACTCCGCTCACCGGACCGCTAAGGAGAAGTCCGCGGCGGTGACGCCGTCAGGGTGTCCAGGCGGCCACTCCACCAACTCGATCCGGTAGCCATCCGGGTCGGTGAGCCACGACGTCTTCGGGCCGCGAGGGCCGCCCGGGTACTGGGCAGGTCCCGGCTCCAGGCCGACGTCGGTCAGCCGCTCCAGGGTGGCGGCCAGTGTGTCCACCTGGATCGCGAGGCGGTCGAAACCGGTGCCCACGTCGACGCGTTCGCCGACGGGGCGGTGGACCAGTTCGAGCGAGGCCGCCGGTTCGCCGGGGAACGTGACTCCATGGTCGTTCCGGGTCGTGGGTTCAGCAGGCGGAAGGCAGGGGGGAGCGGCATCACCACGGCAGGCGGCCAGGACATTTGTCCTGCGGCTCTCGGGATTCTTCGCTCTGTCGCGGGACCTGCCCTGGACGGGAGTATCGGTGGTGTCGGCAGGGGCCGGCGGTCACTGGGAAGACGTGAGGGGAACGCCATGAGTGCCACGGTCGTGACGGAGATGCCGGTCCAGGCCACCACTCAGGTCGAGGGCACGGCGGCGGAGGGCATGGCTCCGCTCAGGGGGCTGCCGAACTGGTACTTCCCGCTGGTGGGGCTCTTCGCCGGGATCTTCGACATCGCCCGCGCCTACCCCGTGCTCTACGCGTTGATCCCGGTGGTTGCGATCGTGCAGATCGTGCTCGCGTTCACCGTCCTGAGGGCCCGCATCCGCTCCATGAAGGCGCTGTGGAAGAACAAGCGCACCCGCTTCCTGGCCCTGGGCCTGCTGGCCGTGCGCTTCGTTGTCCGCTACGGACTCGGCGTCGCCGGGCTCGCGCTCGGCGCCGCCACGGGCCAGCTCACCCTCGGCATCGTCATGACGGTCATCGGCACCGCGATGGCCTGGGGCGACCAGTGGCTCATCCTGCGCACCCTCAAGCACGCCCAGGCCAAGGCTTCCTGACGGGGACCGCACCGCCCCAGCTACGTACCCACGAACCGAGACAGGGTCCCCGCCGCAGCAGCGGCACGGGGCCCTTCGTGTGTGCGCCGCGGCCGGGGTGTCAGACTCGGGCGGTGGTCGACATCAACGAGTTCATGAGCGGTTGCTGGCCGGCGGTCCGGGACCTGGTGGAACATCTCGCCGGTGAGCAGGCAGCTGCCGCGTTCGACGTCGACCCGCTGAGCGCGGTCGAGGTCCTGGACGACTACGTGCAACGGTTGCCGCTCGACGCGTTCGAGGCGGAAGACTGGATCACTCTGCATGCCGACCTGACCGCCTTCGTCACGGTGGTGCTGATGGAGGCCTACGGTGGCACCTGCCGGGCGCGCTCGGACGAAGCGCTTCCGACGGGCTGGGAGCTGGTCGTTGACGTCGTCAGCCCGGACGGCGAGCACCGAACGATCGCGCCGATGGGATTGGTCTACGACCACCTGGTGCCGGTCCCACAGAGGATCCCGCGCCTGCTGGAAGCCGTGGCCCATCGAGCAGCGGGCCAGCCCCGGCTGGTCTCGTGACCCACGTGGTCCCGCAAGCTCGGCACCTGTCCGGCTAACTGCGGCGGCCTCGTCCCGCCCGCGTTGAGGTGCGTCCGCCGGTGTCCGGCACCATCCGATCTGTTAAGCGAACGCCGATGAACACCGACGGCCCGGCCAGGGCGCCGCAACACTCCGGCTCGCAGCGTGGGCATCCGCCAACTGGCCGACGAACCCCGCAGCCGCCGCCACGGGGCCGCGTCCGCGTTGCTTAGACACAGGCTCTTACTGCGTGCGAGGAGTACCTGGGCCAGGAAGGCGCGCGTCATGATCGCCGAAGTACGGCCCCGCGCAGTCGAGTTCTTCGCCTCCCGCGGATACACACCCGCGGCCGGCCCGGCACTCGCCATCCCGTCGGCCGCGGGCACGTACATCTACCCGCAGCGCGCCCCCAGCACGACCCTGATGTGGAAGAGCCGCTCCGCAGCGGTTACGCCAGAAGCCACCGGACACGGCACGACCTTGGCGGGCGTACTCGACGGCTGACCTCGCCCTGGATCACCAACTGCTCCCTGGCCGCAGGACTACGACGATGAACGACCCGCCAGCGCCCTGGTCGGCTGCGCCCGTGTCGCTCTCGCTCCGGCTACCGCTGCGCGGCGAGCCCGGTCGTCTCGTTCACGACGACCTGACGAAGTCCGGCCGTACCTATCGGCGTCCGTCGCTTGGGTGGCGATGCCGGACATCCGCTGGAGGAAGTTCAAAGCTCACTCCGCATTGCTGTGGCATTTTTGTGCTTCCCAGCCTTTCGAGCCTGCCCGCCGAAGATGCCGTGGATTCCCGGTGAAAGACCCTCAGTCACGCTGAACTTACGGCCGACGTGCCGTTAATGAACGGCCCACCCCGTGACAGGTAACCGAGCGTGGTGTCAATCCCCTCGCGTCGTGGAGATCCTTCAAGCGGCCAACTCCACGGTGGTGTCGGCCTGGTGGTCTCGTTCGTAGTCGATCGGGCTCTGGTACCCGCATACGCTGTGTAGTCGGCGGGTCTTGTAGAAGCCGGTGATCCAGGTCGCGATCCTCAGCCGGGCCTCGGCGCGGGTGGCGAAGCTGTTGCGGTGGACGTACTCGACCTTGAGCACGCTGTGGAACGCCTCGCTGACGGCGTTGACGCTGAACGGAAAATCGACGTTCGGGAGGGCAGGCGACAGCCTCCGGGCCGCTTGCGGACCGGATGTCGGTGGGATGGGCGGTCAGGCTGATGTCGGGGTGAGGGTGACCTGGTGGCCGAGGGCCTGGAGCTGGCGGACGAGATCGCGGGTCTTGCGGGCGGGATCGAGATGGCGCCGATGCCAGTCGACGCCGAGCTCTTGGTAGGAGGCGTCCGGGTCGTTGATCAGGTGCCAGGCGATGACGAGCATCGAGCGGGCGACGGCGACCAGGGCCTTGGCGTGTCCGCGGCGTTTGACGATGCGGCGGTAGCGGGCGCCGAGGAAGGTGTCGGTGCGGGCGGCGGCGTTGGCGGCCTCGCCGAGCGCGCCCTTGAGCCAGGGGTTGCCCTGACCGGCCGGGCCCGTCGTGTTCTTTGCGCCGGACTGAATGGTGCGGGGGCACAACTTCGCCCACGAGACGAGGTGTTCGGGGGTGGGAAAGCGGCTCATGTCCGCACCGATCTCGGCAAGGTTGATCTGCGCGGTGGTCGGCCCGATCCCGGGGACCGCGTCCAGCCGTTCGGCCAGGACCCGCGCGCTCACGGTGGTGGCCGGCCCGTCCCCGGTGTCCGGACCGTCGGGCGGGGTGGTGATCTCTTCCAGGGTCTGGGCGATGAGACGGTCAAGCTCGTGGATTTGGCCGGTCAGGTGGTCGACGGTGGACAGCAGCACGCCGAGCAGCCGTGCGTGGTGGTCCTCGAACTGCCCGGGGCGACGTCCTCTACCGCCGCCAGGCCGCCCCGCCGATGCGGAGGAGGAGCGGCGCCGTGCCGCTGAGCGGGAGGCGCAGCGCCCCGTGTGCAAGCGGTGCGGGCAGAAGTTCACCGACCAGCGCTGGGAGGAGATCACCGCGCGCGGTGGCCACTGGACGGCCGGGGACCCGTCCGCGTGCGGGAACTGCCGCGCCGACGACGTCACGCGGGAGAAGGCCGGCGCCGAAGCCGCCTGGGAGCCGACTCCCGCATACCCGGAGCCGGAGGAGGACCGCGACCAGGAGCCGGGCAAGCCCCGTCGCGGCCTGTTCCGCCGCTGGGCCCGCCTCGGGCAAGCCCAACGAGGAGAGGCGGGGCAAGCCGTACGGCAGCGTCTTGTAGCTGGCTCACCCAGTGGTGCGGGATTTCGGGCGGGGCGCCGGACGGTGGTTAGCCGAGATCCCAAATGGCTACAGCTTGTATGTATGTGACAACGGTAAGTAGCCAGGTCGGGGCTTCACACCCAGATAGGGAAGGGTCGAATGATGCGTATGTTTCAGCGGGCTGCGGTGGTAGCGGCAGCGGTTGCGGGTCTGTCCGTCCTCGGTGTCGGTGTCAGCTTCGCCGACGACGGCGGCTTCGGTGGGGTGGCCGCAGCGGACAACGGCCCTGGCCAGGAACAAGGCCGGGACCAAGGCCCGGAGAACGGTCAGGAGCACGGCGGCCGGGACCAAGGCCCGGACAACGGCGGGGACCAAGGTCGGGACAACGGCGGGGACCAAGGTCGGGACAACGGCGGGGACCAAAGCCAGGACAACGGCGGCCAGGACAGAGGGGACGGTGCGTAAAGAAGCGCCGGGAGCTTGGTGCGCCGTGGGCCGGATGGGCTGTTTTGCGGGTAGTCGCGCCGTGGCCTGCGCGTAGGGGCTGGGGTGAGGGGTGCACCAGGGTCCCGGGGCTGCTCAGGCCTCGGGACCCTGGTGTGTCTCCGTCGGTGCAACGCCTCTTCCCAGCCTGTTCGCCCCGCTTCATCCGCCCAGTCCATGCCGGTGCGGCGGGCTGGGCGAGCTGTTGTTTATTCAGTCGTGTCGGGTTTTCTGGTGGGAGACCCGTACGCCGGGCGGTGTGTCAGAGGAGCTTCTGCGGGCCCTGGTACTGGTCGACGGGTGCGGTGTTGCAGGCGGCCTTGGGGCCGCCGAGGGCGTGGCCGCCGATGCCCTCGCCCTCGGGCAGCGGTACCGCGCAGCGGAGGTCGACGTTGATGAGTGAGGCGCCGTATGTGTTGAGGATGCCGCCCGCTCCGTCTTCGCCCGTGATGACGGTGTCACCGTTGCGGGTCCCGAAGTCCGTGGCACCGTCACCGCTCGCGGTGGCATCGATGCCGCTCCCGGTGGTACCGGTGCCGGGCAGGGTGATTCCGGTTCCGGGCACGGTGGTGCCAGTGCCAGTGCCAGTGCCAGTGCCGGGCAGGGTGATTCCGGTTCCGGGCACGGTGGTGCCAGTGCCAGTGCCAGTGCCAGTGCCGGGCACGGTGATTCCGGTTCCGGGCACGGTGGTGCCGCTACCGGTACCGGTGGTGCCGGCACCGCTCGTGCCGGTGCCGCAATTGCAACCGGTGCTGGTGCTGGTGCCGGTGCCGCTCGTGGTGGGGCCCTGCGGGGCATAGGCGGCGAGGAAGCTCTGGAGTGCGCTGGTGGGGATCTGGAGTGTGGTGGTGGGGGTGGTGTTGGTCTGGGGCTTTGGGTTGTTTGCCGAGGCGGGTGCGGCGATGGCCATGGTTGCGGCGGTGGCGAAGGCTGCTCCGGCGAGAATCTTCTTGATCATGGTGGTGCTCCCGGTTCGGTGGGGCAGTAAGGGGTGACAGGCCCTGTGGGCAGCCTGTCGCTCCTGGAACGAGGAGCATGCAGAATACGTCACTAATTGTGCGCATTCAGACCAATAGGGAGGGGCGGGCGCTGGTGTGCCTGCTGTCCGGCGGCGGCTTCCCGGGGTCGCGGGCGGAGCCGCAAACGCGAAGGGTGCGGCTCTTGTTGGGTGACTGTGGTCACGCGGTCTGATCGCGGTCGCCCAGAGGGGCCGCACCATAAAGGGAACGTCCTTGACCGCCGATGACGCCGGTATGGACGTGTATGTCCGGTGTACCGGCCCGGCCGGCGGGAGTGTGCAGGGTCCCGGGGCTTGTGAGGCCTCGGGACCCTTGGGGCACTCTCTATCGTGATCTTGCGTCCGTTCAACGACTCGATGCAGTCCCCGGTCACCCTGCTTCCCCCGCCCGGCCCATGGCGGGCCCGCGCGGGCTGCGCGGGCTGCTGTCCGTTCAGTCGTGTCGGGTTTTGTGGTGGGGGACCCGTGCGCCGGGTGGTGTGTCAGAGGAGCTTCTGCGGAGCCTGGTACTGGGTGGCGGGTGCGAGGTTGCACTGGTTCTTGATGGTGGCGAAGGCGTGTCCGCCGATGCCCTCGCCCTCGGGCAGCGGCACCAGGCAGCGTCCGTCGAGGTTGCCGAGCGGGGCTCCGTGGTTGTTGAGGACGCCGCCCGACTCGCCGGTGATGGTGGTGTTGCCGTTGCTGGTCCCGAAGGCGCCGGTGCCGTTCGCGGTGGGGCCCTGCCCGACACCGGTGGAGAAGACGCTCGTGAGCGTGTTGGTGGGGTTCAGGGCCTGGGGCCCGGTGGTCTGTGCCGAGGCGGGTGCGGTGACGGCCATCGTTGCGCCCGTGGCGAGGGCCGCTCCGGCGAGAACCTGCTTGATCACGGTGATGCTCCCGTTCGGTGGGTCAGTAAGGGGTGACAGGCTCGCCCTGGGGGAGTGGGGAGCCTGTCGTCCCTGGAACGAGGAACATGCACAACACGTCACAAATCGTGCTCATTTGGGCCAATGCTCAACTCGCTGTGCGTAGCAGTCACCAGGCCGGCGCGCCCGCAATGTCTGTGCCCGCTCTGATGGGGCCGGGCAGAAGGCCGGGCTGTGGGTGGTGGTGGGGGCGCTGGGCCCGCTGTGGCCTTGGGCCTCTGCCGCGTGCGGACCCGCAGAAGCGGACGTGCTTGGCCGCCGGTGCCGCCGGTGCGGACGCGACTGTCCGGTGCCCGGTCCGGTCCGGCGCAGTGGGTGAGTGTGCCGGGTCCCGGGGCGACTGGTCAGACCCCGGGACCCTTGGGGGCACTCTCTAACGTGATCTTGCGCCCGTTCAACGACTCTGTGCGGTCCCGGTCACTCCGCATCCCCCGCCCAGCCCATTGCGGGCCTGGCGTCGTGGTTCTGGCTGTCCATGACGGTCTGTTCGGTGTGCAGTTGGCCTGCCCACAAGGCCCCGGGTGTGCCCGCGGCCCCCTGCGTGGCAGGGGGCCGCGGGCCAGGCGTGGTGGTCGAAGCGTCAGAGGAGCTTCTGCGGGGCCTGGTACTGGTTGACGGGTGCGATGTTGCAGGCGGCCTTGGGGCTGCCGAGGGCGTGTCCGCCGATGCCCTCGCCCTCGGGCAGCGGCACGGCGCAGCGGAGGTCGACGTTGATGAGCGGGGCACCGTAGGTGTTGCCGATGCCGCCCGCCTCACCCGCGATGACGGTGTTGCCGTTGCGGGTGCCGAAGTCCGAGGCACCCTGCGCCGAGGCGGGTGCGGCGACGGCCATCGTTGCGGCGGCGGCGAAAATCGCCCCGGCGAGAACCTGCTTGATCACGATCATGCTCCCATTCGGTGGATCAGCGAGAGGGGTGACAGGCTGCCGTGTGGGAAACCTGCCGCGCCCCTTATGAGGGGGTGTCCGGTTGGGTCATGGGCAGGGTCGCGGCGGCCGGCACGGCACCTCGCCGCGTTGCCGGAGCGTACTGAGAGCTCCTCCCTCAAGGCCTTAAGGGCCAGGGGGGACCCCCATGGGAGACGCTCCAGCGCCTTGAGGTGCACCGCACCAGCCGCCGTGGCCCCTTTGTGTCCGACCCTGATCCACCGGACACCCCTGGAACGAGAACCATGCACAACACGTCACAAATTGCGCCCATTTAGGCCAGCCCCGGGCTCGGCGGGCTGCTCAATGCCGGGCTTGGACGCGTATTCCCCGGCAGTCGGCCCGGCCGGCGGGGGTTTTGGGTGTGCAGGGTCCCGGGGCTGCGACCTCGGGACCCTTGTGCACTCATCCTGATCCGGCCCGTTCCAGTCACCCGCTGTCCTGCGTCCAGTCCAGTGCGGGCTCGGCGAGTTGCCCACCGCGACGTGGCCTCGGTGGCCCGCCGGTGGCATCTGCGTCAGTGTGGGTGCGGGAGTGGCCGGCTGCCCATACGGTCGTGATGGCGGCTCCGCTCCCGCCGCCTGCAGGCGGAGCCGCCCCACCACGACCCGTCCCGGTCACCGGCCTTCCTACGTCCAGTCGAGTCCGAGCTCGGCGAGCCGTGCGAGCTGGCCACCGCTGAGCTTGTCCCGGCGGCTCTTCTGGTTCGAGATCCACACTCCGAGCCGCACTTCGTGGTCCTGGCCGTCGATGGTGATCTGTTCGGTGTGCTGACGCGGGACAACGGCCCGTTGCTCACGTTCGACGTACTGGGCAAGTGCCGTCAGGCCCCGTTGGAACGCCGCGTTGCCCAGCCCCGCCTCAGTACGGGCCTGGACGGCCGGTTGCACACCCAGCTTGGCGAGCCGCTTGTGCTGTTCCTCGTTGAGCCGGGTGAAGTCGCGTTGCTGGCGGGTGAGCCAGCGTCCGATGTCGTCACCGCGGTAGGTCACCCCGGGCACGATGCCCGTCAGTAGCGCCCCGTCCGCCAGCAGCGTCGCCAGGCCGACGTAGTGGCGCTGCCAGTCGACAGTCCACCCGAGCAGTGCCGGGTTCCATTCCTTGTCGACTGCCGCGAGCTGCTCGGCCCGCCGCTCGGCGCGTACTGGGTCCTTGCCGAGTCCGCAGGGCTTGCGGATGTTGGTGAGCCACTGCCCGACCGGCTTGTCGAGCGCGGTGGCGTGCCGGGGCGCGGCCAAAGTGCCAGCCTCCGCGAAGTACGCACGCGCAGCCGCGAGGTTCTCCGCGAACACCGCATCGGCGGTGTCCCACACGATCCCCACCGCTTCGAGATCCTTGGCCCGCTCCCCGCTCCCCGCTCCCCGCTCCCCGCTCCCCGCTCCCCGCTCATCTGCCCGGCCCGCAAGGCGCGTCGCTGGTCGGAGAGCCAACGGCCGAGCGGGTAGGCGCCTTCCAGGTGTTCGTAGGGCACCTCCAAGTCCCCTTCCGGCTTCTGGTAGCGGGCGGCGGCTTCGTAGCCGCGCAGCCACTGCGTACCGGGCGGGGGTGGCCTCAAGGAGAGCGGTGGCCTCCGAGAGGGCGGTGACGGCCTCAGCACCGGTGCGCAGTGGGCCGAGGGTGCGCAGACTGGTGGCGATCGTGTCGGGGCTGCCCCAGCGGCGTGCGAGGACGAGTTCTTCGTCGGCCAGGTCCCTCGCGGTGTCGTCATTGCCGAGCCATTGGTGGACGAGCGCGGCGTGGGAGCGTCAGGGGACCGGGGCGGGGTTGTCGTAGCGCCCTCCTGCATCTGCCGTGCACAGGCGTCGAGTTCGCCCAGGGCGTCCTGATGGCGGTGGTGGACGTGGAGGGTCCGGGCTCGTGTCGCTTACAGAACGGTGGTCACCCAGCCGGAAAGCTGCGCGACGGAGCCCACGCGGTTCTGAACCGTTCCGGGTTCGGTGGAGACTCCGGAGTGACTCTCTAGTGGTGACGGTCAGCCCAGGCGGTCCGGAAGCGGGGCCAGAGCGAAGTTGTCCCAGATGAAGTTGTCGATTTGATGCTGGTCGCTGCTGAGGTTGATGACTCGGTCGACCTGGCCGTCGGTGTTGAAGTGCCACACCAGTGCTGAGACCGTGTCCATGTTGCCTATGCCCTCGGCCGTACGGCTCCGGTGGACATCAACCACGTAGTCGTCGTTGCTGCCGAAGAAGATCGGGTCGGCCTTGAAGGCGGTTTTGCCGAGTTGATCCACGAGGCTGCGGACCTCCGCCACTCCTCGCTTGACACCCGACAGGGGGTGGCGTCCGGAGACCGTCCACTCGATGTCAGCCGCCAGGACGGCACTCATCGCATCCATGTCACCGGCCGCGTAGGCGGTGAAGAACTGCTCGATTGCCTCGACCTTCGGATCCTTCGCGCTCATCAAGTACTCCTCATCGTCCTGCCCGTTCAGTGACACCACGCAGTACAACAGGCCCCACCGCACCCCGCCAGGACTCTCGAACTCCCCTCAAGCGGAACCACACCGCCCTCCAACCCGCCCCACGATACGAGCGTGTCAGGGGAGGCCGTCGCGCCGCACTCCGGAACCCCGCCAGCGTCACCACCGACTACGGGCAGCCCTCCCTGAGATGTCTATGGGTGTCAAGCAGTGGCTCTGGTCGGGCCTTCGTGGTCAGTCGCCGTGCTCGTGGGCATGATGAGCCGGTAGGTGTTCGTCGTTGAGCTGGCGGAAGTCGCGTTGCCGGGGGACGAGCCAGCCCCACGGAGGCCAGTGTTCCCGGGCCGGACTGCGGGTCCGATTCGAACCGGATCCGTCATGCCGTGGGGCGTTGTGCGGTGACGGTGAAGTAGTCGAGGGTGCCTTCTTCGAAGGCCCGCAGGAAGTTGCGGGGCCAGGTGCCAGGTTCCCACATGGTGGCCAGCCAGCGGTCCCAGCCGGGCCACACAGACGCCCCGATCGAGGTGACACGGACCCCGGTCAGGCCGGCCTGTTCGAGGCTGGTGACCAGGGAGGGGATGGTGTGCGCGACGTCCAGGCCGGTGGCGAAGGTCTCGAGCAGTTCGGCCAGCCGTCCGGCCCGGGCCGGATCGGCGCCGGGGACGAAGAAGCCGGCGACAACGGCGCGGCCGCCGGGCCGCAGCACGCGCGCGGTCTCCCGGGCGAACGCACCGATGTCGCGGAAGTGCTGGGCCGCCTCGACGCTGTACAGACAGTCGAACTCGCCATCACCGAACGGCATGTCCTCGGCTGCGCCGCGTGCGAAGCACAACCGTTTGGGCCGGCGGGCCAGCAGGACGGAGTTGGCCCGCTCCGCCCGCTTGAGCTGCTGTGGATGGATGTCCATGCCGGTCACGTGCGCGAAGCCGTACTCCGCGAGCGCCACCGCGGCGCCGGCCCCAAGACCGGAGCCGACCTCCACGGCCCGTAGCCCCTCAACGGGCGCCAAGCTGCTGAGCACATGGCGGTACATGGCCTCTTGGCTGCTGATCCGGTCCTGCTCGGTCAGCGGCTGGTCGAGGTCGATGCCCTGCCAGTAGCCGAAGTTGATGAATCCCCCGCCGAACAGGGGCATCGCACCGAGATCGGCCGGACCGTACGCCTCCTGGACCGCGGGCGGGATCGGGTGCTGCGCCGCCCCGGAACACTGCGTCATCTGTGCCACCTCTGTGATGAAGAGCGCGCCGCCGCGCGGCGACCACACCGAGGCCGCTGCCCATCAACTGCCCCGATCTAGCCGTCAGCACGCTCCCTCGTCCACGACGGGTCCGTGCCCGCGCAGACGCCTGCCCCCTGGCGCGACCTGACTTGGAGCCAAGCACGAGAGGGCTCGGGGCTGGTCCGTATGGGTGTGGACGCGCAGCGAGTTGAGCTTGGTCCGCGGCGTTTCCGCATGGCGGTGGGGCCGGAAGAGTGTGGAGATCCTCGAGAGCGCGGCGAGGAATCTCTGGGCCGCACCACTGGAGCAGAAGCCCTTCATGGCGCGCTCGCGCTGTCTCGTGGGCTGATGGGAGTTCTCGAACCGATTGTTGAGGTACTGCGAACTGCGGTGCTCCACCGACGGCATGACCTGACGGTGGGCGGCACCGTAGGAGCGCAGCTTGTCCGTGACGATCACGCGGGGCACGTACCCGGCATCCTTGAGGAGCTTGCGGACGAACCGCTTCGCCGCGGCCGTGTCGCGCTTGTCCGTCACGAGGATGTCGAGGACGTTCCCGTCCTGGTCGACGGCCCGCCACAGGTACCGCATCCGCCCGTTGACCTTGATGAACACCTCGTCCAGGTGCCACTTGTCGCCCGGCCTCGGCTGCCGGTGGCGCAGCTGCGCCGCGTAGGCAGGGCCGAGCGTCGCGCACCAGGATCGGACGGACTCGTAGGAGACGGTGACCCCGCGTTCGAAGAGGAGCTCCTCGACCTCGCGGTACGAGAGCGGGAACCGGTGATACAGCCACACAGCGTGACCGATCACCTCAGGCGGAAACCGGTACCCCTTGTGTGACGACGCCGTCCCAGCATCCGCCACGAACCCCTCCCACGACGACCAACACCAAGATCATCCCACGGGCCCGCAGGCAACTTGATAGCGCCGTTTCGCGGCATCTACGGAATGCCGGTGTTCGTGACGATTCCGACATCCGATCTGGCCGCGTCCACGGACTTCTGGGTGCGGGGCGATGCCGTATCCGGCGTGAATCTCAGTGAGATTGTCGCTGGCGCGATCCGCGGCCAGGCCTCGTGAACAGGGCTTCCCCGGGCGGGGTTTGCGCCCGGGCGCACCGCGGCGTGCGGGGCGTGGGTGGGGTGCGCGGGGATGTACCGATGTCATGTGCACTGCTTCCGTGCGCCCTTACACGGTGGGGATGCCGGGCAGGTCGGGGGAGGAGGCTGAATGCGTGTTCGGGTTTCGGGCTGTTCCCGCCAGGGGGTGGCGGTGACCCGGCGGGTCGGCGGATGCGGCCGGGAGCCGCCCGGGGCGGTGTCCATCATGTCGGCGCCCTTGCGTGGCACCAGGCAGTCGCGGCTGCTGCGCGTCAACGGCCGCGTCGTGGGCGCCGACCAAGGCCCACCACGCGCCAGCACCATGTCATAAGCGGTAAGCAACAGAGCTCATGGAGAGGATCAGACGAGAATGCTTCCTGACGATGTGTCGGGTCAGATCTGTTTCGATGGTTTGAGCATCATCGAAGACCAGATGGCGGCTGTGGCACGCCTGAACGTCGACGGTCACAGTTGGGAGAGGGTCGGTTATAGGGAGGAGTGGGATCTCACGCCCATCGAGTTCACCGAGTGGCCGCTGGATTTCTCCGCTACCCGACTGCACCCGCAGCGGATGGCGCGCTATCGGGTGGATGCCTACAACTGGGCCAGGGCCATGCACCCGATCCCCGTGGCTGCAGACCGGAAGGCGTTCGAAGCCGCAGTGCTGGCCAACCTCGGACTGATGTGCTGCGATCATCCCGATAGCGCCTTCAGCAAGGAGGAGATCGCCGCGCGGGAGATCGTGCTCTGCGGGGTACCGATGGAGGAAATCCTCGACTACCTGTTCCTGCCGCTCGGCGATGCGCGCGAACGCTGGAAGCGTGAGTACTACGACAGCCTGTACATGCACGTCGAGCACGTGGCGGACACCCCCTCGCCGCTGTACCGCGCATGGCTGGACCTGGCCCAAAGCAGCTACCTCGGCTACCTGCGGGTCCGCAACATCGACGGAGCCTATGCGGCGAGCTGCGTCTTCTCGCTGTGCACAGAGAAGCGGGACCACGTCGTGGTCGACGAGGAGTTGCTGAACCTCACGACCGAGGCCACCATCATCGCCCACGACGTCCTGACCTACCCCAAGCACAAGAGTGAGCACGAGGTCTTCTCCCTGGTGCGATACACGGGCGAGGACGCCCTGGAGGGGCTCTACTACCGGGCGGGAAACATTGCGAACCGTGTCTGTGCCCTCACCCTCGACAGAGGAGTGGGCGACGGCTACCGGGCCTTCATCTGGGGACTGTATGCGGTGCGCGCCAACAATGCGCGGTATGAGTTCGCCAAGCCCTGGGCCAACGCGTGCCGGATCGAGGTGCCTCTTTCCTCGACCTGGCACCGCCAGCCCGACGCCATGCAGATCGTCCACACCGATCCGTCCTGATCACGTCTCTGCCAGAAAGATCACCCCGTCGACCGCGATCCGCGGGTCGCCGCGGATCGCGGTCGACGTAGCCGATTCGACATCGTGAGACGCGCCAGTGGTACGGCCAGCCAGGATGTCGCCTCGCCGGTGACCGTAGGCCGACTCGAGACCCCGCAGCGGCGTCCCGCGACAGAACCTCTCGGCCGATCACCACAGTCGTCCGCGAAATCGAATCGGCCGTGCAGAGATCGAGGCGCAAGCCGCCGTGCAACCGTCCAACTCGCCTGAAGATTCGCCGCCGCCGGCAACATCCTCGGGTGCGCACACAATTCAATCCGACCCAGTTGGGGGATCGAATGACCAGCTCAGCCGGTGAGCGTCCACACGCACTGATCCGCAATGAGTACGAAGCATCGGTATTCGATTTGTACGACACCAAGCGCAATGACCCGCTCAATCTGGACCTCGGCAAAACTGATGGCTATTACCATCATCATTTCGCGGTCCGGGACTTCGACCGTAGCCTGCTCGAGCTTGCGGGCGAGCAGCGGGAAACAGCTATCAACGTCGAACTGCATCGCATGGAGACCGACCAGGTGCAGATCGTCGTAAACGCGTTGCAGTACCTGCCCAGTTCTGCGCGCGTGCTCGACGCGGGGTCCGGCCGCGGAGGCACTGCGCTACTGCTCAATCGCGCGCTGCACTGTCAGGTCGACGGCGTGAACTTCTCCACATACCAGAACGGTTTCGCGCGCACCGAAGCGGAGCGACTCCAGGTTGGCGAGCAGGTTCGGTTCCACGACCGCAACATGATTGATACCGGTTTCCCGGACGGGTACTTCGACGCCGTGGTCACCAACGAAACGACCATGCACGTATCGCCGGACGAAGCGTTTGCCGAATTCGCGCGAGTTCTCAGGCGTGGCGGTCGCTATGTCTTGATCAGCTGGTGTCACAACGATGCAGTTCCGTCCGATCCGCAGGAGGTGGCGGCCATAGACGATCATTACCGGTGCCATGTTCACCATCGCAGCACGTACCTTCGCGTGTTGCTGGAGAACGATCTCATCCCCTATCAGGTCGACGACTTGACACTGGCCGCCATTCCCTACTGGGAGCTTCGCAGTGAATCCACACTGGCCTCGGGTATAGAACCGAGTTTCCTATCAGGCCACCGGGCAGATCGCCTCAATTATATCCGGGTGATCTCCCGCCGGCGATGAACAGGTGCGAGGGTTTCGTCAAGCTGCCGGTGCTGCAGGCGAGTTGGGGCATGCTGAGGGTGTTCGGGCGGCGCGCCAGGCGCTCCCGTGGAGGGTGAGACGCCACTGTCGTACAAGAGTGTTCTACAGCTGGATGATCACCGTGGGGATCTCGCTTGTCCGGTTGCCTGCAGACCATGTGCAATCACTGGTGGCGGCGTCGTAACAAGGCCAGCTGAGCGACGGCCACCTGACCCCCAGATAGGGGTCTGACGAGCAGCGTGAGCGCCCTTGAGGCCCCTGAAGTCCCGGTTGCAGGGGGGAAGTTGCGACGGTGCGGATGGGCGCTGATGATGGTCATCGTCCTGACTGTCCGTCGAAGTCTCCGCAGCCTGTGGGTGTCGACAATCCGGTCACCTGCGCTGAGCTGCGGCTTCTGGATCACGGTGTGATCACGTCGGGTGTGTGCGGGAGTCCGTCGGCGCACCTTGGGGATCGTGAGGTTCCGTCTGGTCTACCGGTTCGGCTGCCTCGTGCTCGGCTGGCTGCGCCTGCTGGCGCGGTCCTCCGCGGCCAAGGATGTCGGGATGCTGGTGCTGCGCCATCAGCTGAGCGTTCTCGAACGCGGCAGGCCGAAGCCGGCTTTCGCCCTCGGTGACCGGGCGGTGGTTGCAGCCCTGGTCCGGCTTCTGAGCAGACGTCAGCGCCTCAGCCTGAGACTCCTGGTCACTCCACGCACCGTCCTGCGCTGGCACGCGGGGCTGGTCGCGCGGAAATGGACCTGTCCGCGCCGAGGGCCGGGGCGGCCACCCAAGCCCGCTGCCTTGCGAGCTCTGGCACTGTGCCTGGCCCGCGAGAACGACACCTGGGGGTATCGCCGGATCCACGGTGAACTGCGCACCATGGGCTGGAAGGTTGCCGCCTCCACCATCTGGGAGATCTTGAAGCAGGCCGGGGTCGATCCGGTGCCCGGGCGTGCCGACCGCTCCTGGTCGAAGTTCCTCACCGCCCAGGCCCAGGGGATCCTCGCCGTCGACGTCTTCCATGTGGACACCGTGCTCCTGCGGCGCGTGTTCGTCCTGTTCTTCATCGGGCACGGCACCCGGCGGGTGCACATCGCCGGCGTCACCCGGCACGTCACCGCTGCATGGGCGGCCCAGCGGGCCCGCGACCTCCTGATGACCCTGGACGACACACGCACCGCCGGCATCGGGTACCTGATCCGGGACAACGCCGGCTATTTCACTGAGGGCTTTCACTGCCGTCGGCGCCCGCGTGGTGCCCATCCTGCCGGGTGTGCCCCGGATGAACGCAATCGCCGAGCGCTGGGTGGGATCCTGGCGCCGCGCGGCCACTGACCGGGTCCTGATCATCGGCGAACGTCACCTGCAGCTCGTCGTCGACGAGTACGTCGGCCACTACAAGGGACATCGGCCTCACCGATCACTCGGACAGCGATGCCCCGATGATGTCGGCGCGCCCGAACCACCCACCGTCAATGACCCATCGCGAGTCAGCCGACGCGACCGCCTTGGTGCCGTCATCCACGAATACGCGCAGGTCGCATAGGGTGACGGGGTTGTCGGCACGCACAGGCTGCCGTTGGAGGAAGCCGGTGCCGGGGCCGTCCGCGTGCCGTGCCGAGTACTCTCGTCCGCACAGGTCAGGCTGGCCGTTCGCCGAACACCGTCAGGGCGTACGCCTCCGCGCCTGGCTCCGCACTCGCCCGGCCCCCCAGACCGTCCTTTCGAACCGGTAGGTCTGGCGCTCGGACTGCCGCTGGGACGGGCCTGGAAACGCCGAAGGGGTGGCCTCACGCAGGAGGCCGCCCCTTCGGGCATGTCGTCGTTCAGCGCACGCGTCCCAGGTGGATGATGCTGACGCGGATCTGCTGGTCGTTGATCTCGTACAGCACGCGGTAGATCCCGACGTGGATGCGCAGGATGTCGGCGCTGCCGAACGCACCGTCGGGACGGGGGTCGTCTGCGAGGCGGTCGACGGCGGTGAAGACCTGGCGGACCCCGTTGGGGTGGTCCTTGGCGAACTTCTCCGCCTGGGCGAGGGCCTCGGGTTCCCAGGTGACCTCGTAGCTCACGCCTCAGCTCCGCCGAACACGCGGCGGTATGCCTCGTCGTGTGGGATGCCGGCGCTCTCGCCGCGTTCCTGGCGGGCTCGGTAGGCGGCCAGGGCCCGCATTTCCTGCAGTTCGAGGGCGTCGGCGGGGCTGACCAGTATGGCGATGGTCTGCCCGTGGTCGGTGATGGCGACCGGTTCCCGGGTGGCGCTGACCTCGCGCGCGATGGCGCCCAGGCGGGCGCGGGCTTCCACGATCGAGTAGGTCGTCTCCGTCATGCACACCACCTTACGGAAGTGTGCACATCATGGCACCTTCTTCAGCGTCGCCCCGCGGTCACTGTCCAGTACGGGTTGAGCTGCATGCGATCTTGCATAGGTCAGCGTGACTTTGCATCGAGGGGTGATCTGGAAGACGTAGGTGTGCTTGTCGAAGCGCATGACCACACCCTGTTGATCTTCGGCTCGCCGATCAACCTGGCAGGATGACGGCATGGTGACGAATCAGCCATGGACAGGGCTTCACGATGACCTTCTGGCGGCGAAGGCGTTGGTGTACGACCCGAGCGGTTTTGCCTGCTCACTTCCGGTGCCCGAACCGGAGAGCGCCGAGTACGCGGCTCATGCCTTCACGCTCGATGGCCTCTCAGTCCGGTTCCGCGTGGCCAAGACCACCCCGACGAAGGTCGGCCAGTTCGTCACCGTGTGGCAGCGGTCCAAGGAGGGGCCGATCCGGCCCTTCGACGCCGACGACGGGGTAGACCTCTTCGTCATCAGCAGCCGGGACGACGACGGCTTCGGGCAGTTCGTGTTCCCGCGCGAGGTGCTGAGCAAGCGCGACATCGTCTCCCGCAACGGCTCCGGCGGAAAGCGGGGGTTCCGCGTCTACCCGCCATGGGTGACCACGACCAACCGGCAGGCCCGCACCACGCAGGCATGGCAGGTGAACTACTTCCTCAATCTCGGCCAGGACGGGCCTGCCGACCTGACCCGTCCCCACGCCCTCTACCACCCGTAGGTGTCCCCTTCGGCCCCCGCGTCCGGCTGCCAGGCGAACGGGTCACGCAGGAGTCACCAGGCAAGCTCTGTGTACTTCGTGGCAGTGGCCGGCGAGGGGTCGAAAGCACGGTCAGGTCAGGCGACCGCCGAAGATCCCGCACCCTTCTGATTCTCCTGTGGGTGGCGGCAAGGCCATTGACACCTGGCGCGGGAGCATTGTCAGAGACTTCACCACGCCCGAGCTTGGTTGCCCCGAAACGCCGCCGATGACTGGCCGTTTCACACCCACGGATGAGATTGCAGGTCCCACAGAATGGGTCTCGGAGCCCTCCTGCCGATATGGCTGATCGCCCTCATCATGGCGGGTTGCGCCATCGCGGCTTCCTTCCTCGTCGAGCGGGGCAAAAGGACTGGATGCCTCCTGGCGTCCGCCACCCTCGCCGTTGTCCTTCTGCTGCCTGCCGCGGCACTCCTGATCAGCTAGTGGTGCGAGGAGTTGGGTTCGATGCGTTGGGCGGGACAAGGAGCGGCCCCTGGCGGGCAGAGGGGGGAAAGGCGTCCTTTTGCTTCAAGGGCCGCCAGCGCGAGGTCTTCTACCGGCCTGCGGGCGGGCTTCGGGCTGTCCCGGCGAGCGCTTCTGGCCGTCGCGGGCCGAAGCGGAGCAGCGCGGACTCGACAGCGGCCTGCGTGTCGTCCTCCTGGTCCCCACTGTCACCGTCACCGCTGTCCCCGTCGCTGTCGCTGCTGTTGGCGCCGATGATGCGGCCGTCCGCGTCGCGCCTGACGTGCACTCGTCGTTGGTGCGCGCTGCGGGTCAGGGCGTGGGAGGCGAGCTGCTCGACGAGGTGTTCGTCATGGCTGCGCAGGCCTTGGAGGATGGCGACGAGCGGCGCGTACGAGGCGGAGGCGATCATGTCGTGGGGGTCTTCGCCGGGTTCGAGGAAGACCGGCACGATGATCCGGGCGAACTTCGTCGTCCCGCCGGGGTTGGGGCGCAGGGCGCGTCCGATGTTCTGGACGATTTCGACCTGGGAGCCGCGGGTGTCGGCGAAGCAGACGGCCTCGACGCCCCGCTCGCCGACGATGTCGACGCCCTCGCCGAGCACGCGAACGGAGGCGAGAAAAGCCCGGTGGACGCGGTGCCCGGTGGCGTCGATGCCGTTGGCGAACTGGCGTAGTACTTCGCGTCGTTCGGCCACGAGGTGGTCGCCGCAGAGCCAGTTCGCCCATACGCGGTCCGGTGGTACGTGGCGGTCGGTTTCCAGGTCGTAGAGCTTGGCGTCGATCGACGACTTCGGCAACGCCTCCGCGGCGGCCAGGGCTTGGTTGGAGGTCTCGGTGGTGTAGAGAGCGGCGGCGGTCTTGGGCAGCTTGTTGGCGAACGCTTCGGCTTCCTCGACCCGTTGGTGGAAGGTCATCACGGTGCGCAGGTTGTGGGCTGCGGTGTGTTCCAGAAGGGCGGTCTGCAGCAGCGCGAGCCGCCAGCCCCGTACGGCTTCCTCCGAGCCGCCGAGGACCGGGGCCGGGTCGCGGATCTCCAGGACGTCGATCTCGAACCCGGCGGCCTACGGCATGGCGAGCACTCGCAGAATCTGCTGGTACTCGGGCGCGAGCGCCTGAACGACGGCATCCTCGCCTGCGAGGACGTGGCGGTGGCGTTGCCAGTCCACGGGCCGGGGACGGTTCCAGTCCTTGTCGATCTCGGCTATGCCGAAGGAGCCGGACTCGTTGATGAGACGCTCCCGTGGGTGGTTCCCAGTATGTCGTGGGCCTCGGTCAGGGCGTGGGTGATGTCGTGGAGGAGGCTGTCCTGTGCGGCGAGTTGGCTGATGATCTCTATGGGATCGAGCCGTGGTGCTCCTGGTGCTGACGGCGTCTGGCTGGCGGCGGCGAGGTCTGCGAGGATGAGTGCGGCTGCGGAGCAGTGCCGGGCAAGTTCTGCCAGCCTCACCCCGTCGACTTGGCCGCGGCTGCTCGGCACGCTGTTGGGGTCTGGGTGGTTTGTGCTCAACTCGACGGCCTTCCTGCCGTGGACGGTGTGGCGCTGGGTGTCTTGGCTGTCTGTGTGCGTGCGTAGTGGATGTGGTCGTGCAGGGTGGCGAAGGTGCCCGGATCGGCTTGGATCATCTTGTGCTGCGCAGCGGATTCGGCGGTGAACCAGGTGCGGAAGAGATCGCTCTGGCCGATGCAGCGGGCGCTGTCGGTGGCCATGACGACCTCGGCGGAGCCTGGGGCCGGTCGGGGGCGGGTTTCTGGCAGGTGAAGACTGTTGGCGGCGGAGAACACATCGGCGGGCAGATCGTGCCCCTTGCCTTTCATGCAGGCTGACCAGTGTTGCTCCGCCACTTTGACCTGGGCGGTCTTGCGGGATTCCTTGAATGACTTCAACTGCACGTCGTTGGCGGTGTCGAGGTCTTTCGTGAGGTCCGGGCCGCCGGATATCTGGCGGGTCGCCTGCCCGTAGCAGCCTCCTTCGGGAATCGTCTTGCCCCGGTAGCGGTCGGTCTTTCCGCCGCCTCCGTAGGCGACACGGGTCTCATCGGCGGTCGCGGTCGCGTCCGTCGTGCTGTCGTCACCGGGCGTGGACAGCCAGAACCCGAGGGACTGGGCCCGGGTCACGTCCGCCAGTCCGTAGCGGCGGTCGGTGAGTTCCAGCCGCTCCCCCCTGGGCGGTACGGACTCGCTGTAGGCGAGGCCGAAACCGCGCATGCAGATGACGGTCGATGCGTACACGGCATCGACCCACTGGTCCATCTCTGCGTCGGAGAGCGTGTACTGCTCGATGGGTAGACGTCGCTCGACGTCCGAGGCGGAGCCCGCCTCCGAGGGGGAAGCCGCCGATGGTGCGCGGGATGTGGCAGGCGGTCGTGTCGGGCTGTTGGCGCACCCGGTGACGAGGAGTGCAAGCAGCAGGGTTGCGGCACGCCGGTGTCGCCGGTGTGCCGCAACTTTGGCAGAGGACCGTGTCACCACCGGGCAGAGGCGTTCTCGTTGTATGTCTCGTCCAGGTTGCGGCCCGACTTGGGGTTCACCCGGTCCCGAGGGCCGGCGTAGCCGCTGTTGTAGTAGACGACCAGCGGAATGATCCGGTGGTCGATCACGGACGCGGCATTGTTCTTCACATCCTGTCCCACCCCGTCACCTCGCCCGCTGAATTCGTACCCGGCGAAGTTGGAAATGTTGCTTGTCGAGGGCAGGTAGGCGTTACGGAAGTTGGAGTTGTAGTACATGCAGAACTTTTTGACCCCGCCACAGGGATTTTCCTGGAGCAGCGGCGTGCCGTCGGCCAGTTGCGGGACGTACATGGTCGTTCCGTCGGCCGCGGTCCGGGCCTGCAGGGGGATGGAGCCGGCGATCGGCGTGATGCCGTCCCGCCTCTCCTGCGCGGCCTTGGCCTGCTTGTTCCGCAGGTTCTCTGGCGTGAGCTTGCCGTCCCGCTCGTCTAGGACCCGCTGCCGGTCCGTCCCGCTCGTCCCCGAACTCGCGTGCGCGGCCCCGGTGAACCCTGTAACTGCCATCAGCGCGGCTGCCGTTCCTGCCAGAAACCCGTTCGTCATAGTCATGCACAGCAGCGTGATCCAATTCCTGGCAAGCAGGTAGGGCCCGAAGTCAGGCCATCTTCGGGACTTGCAGGATCTAAATATCCGCTGTGCGTCGACCATGGTTGGCAGCCTGACGCCTATGGGTGAATCGGGCTGTTTCACATAGTCGGGTAGCCCGAGGGAATCCCACCGTGGGCGTCCACCGATTCCGTACGTGACGTAAGGGCGGGCCGCCAGCAAGGTTCATGCGACCAGCCCCTTTTCCAACGGCTCCGCCGAACCCGCTGTGCATCCCCGGACCTCATCGTCATGGCCCAGCTCGTCTTCCTGGGACTGATCATCCTCTACGCAGTCATCCCCGCACTCGGCGGCGTGCCCGCCAGCGACGTGCCTCCGCACCTCCAATGACTGGGTGGTCTGGGAGTGTCCGATTAACAGCCCTGGACAGGTGGGCGAGTGTGTCTGAATGATCGTGTAAGTCCGTGAGGTGACGGTGCGCCTGCCGAGAGTGTCGTCCATGCTGCTCACGGGCTTGCTTGGTGGTTGCGGCAGGATGATCACTCGTGTTGCTTCGCCTGGCATACCTGA
>NZ_JBITHR010000050.1:0-26790 GCF_044458185.1 Streptomyces sp. NPDC050485
TGCGCACCGCAGTTGCCGCGCTTCGCTTGGCCGGCCCTTCGGGCCGCAAGTCCCGTGCTCTGCTTGGGACTTGAGCCTCGCTCCGCTCGGCTGGCGGACTCGCTGCGCTCCCCCGCCCGGGCTTTCCGGCTTCGCCTCCAAGTCCTACGGCCCGCTAACGCGGACCGGGCTGGCTACCAGGAAGAGAGCCGCTGTTCGGGTAACCGGCGCGTGTCCACCCACCGACTTGAGCAGTCATGCGGCAGCTTGGACCAGTCACCGAGCCAACCTCAACTACTCAGCATCAAAGGAAACCCCTCATGCGCCGCACCGCCGCAATCCTCCTCGGAACCGCCAGCCTCCTCCCCGTCATCATCAAAACCGTCACCGCACTCGGAGGCCTCAAGTGACATCGGCCAAGCCGCCGACAACATCCCCACCACGCCAAGACCAGACCTCCTAACGACCCGAAGAAAGCCTGAGACAGGTGCCCGGACAAGCCTCAGCGCGCGAGCCGGCCCCGTTGGGCCGGTAAAATCCTGGGCTCGCCCCGGACTTGGGGCCGTGCTCCGCACGGCAGGCGGAGTCGCTTCGCTCCCCCGCCCCGGGCCCTTCCGGCTTCGCCTTCTCCACGATCCGCCTGCTGCAAGGGGCTGCTGCCTCACTCCCGGTCCCGTCTCCCTATGCTCACGCACATGACCGACAAGCGTGCAGAAACAACGAGCAGACAAACCCTCCTCAAGACCATCCTGGCAACCGTGCTGGCCCTGACCGTGGCCGGGCTGATATGCGTGACCACCTGGCACTTCGGATTCCACGACGGGAGCATCGCCTGGCTCGCCTCGAACTCCGTGGTAAAGGCCGTCCTCGGACCGCCCATAGTGGCAGGAATCGCCATCTACCTCCGACAACGACGCAAAAACCCAATTCCACACAACTCCCCAGACGAGGCACGGCACTGAGCGCACCTCCATTGCCCCTCCGGGGAAGATGGCGCGATCATCCCTCCGAGGGAAAACTCCTGCCATGACCTCGCCGACCTCGCCCGCAAAATGATGCAGCATGTAGCAACGATAAATGATCAAGGGTACCGCTACCCGCTCCACCAACCGGTTTGTCAACGACCAATGAAACCGCGCACCGCCCAACCACGACCCTTCAATCTTCCTGCTCAGCGCGGGGGTTGAAGCTCGCGCAGTCCGTAGTCGGGTGGCAGCCATCCCTTCTTCCGCCTGGCGATGGTTTTCCGAGTGTGGGGAGGCGGGTACGGGCAGCCATGCATCAGGTCGGGTTCGGTCATGGCCCATGGACGCCCGTAATGCGCGGTGTACACAGGCCAGATGGTCTTTTCGGGCTGCTTCGGACTCGGGGTCGTTTCTTTCCGGCTGCGGCGTTGTTTGGGGCAGGGCGGCTGGGGCGGGCGCAGCTTGCAGCCTTCGGCAAAGGCCGTCAGGGACGGCAGCCCCGCGCTTCCCAGCGGATCGCTGAAGAGCAGCCCGTTGGTCCCGGCCTCGATGCGCCAGACGAAAGCGGCGGCCATCAGCAGGGAGGCTGTCACGGGGAGAACCGCTCCGGACGGAAGTCTGCGAGCATCTCATCTCTCTTCCCGCTGAGAATCTCTGCAGCAAGCAGCCGGCCGATGATCGGCCCGAGCGTGATGCCGCTGTGAGAAACGGCCTCGTAGTAGCCCGGCACAGACGGCACCGCTCCCACCGAGGGGAATCCGTCTACAAGGATGGGCCGGTTGCTTACCCGTGTCTGTGCGATGCGGGCGTTGCCGAGCTCGGGCACGACGTGCCGCGCCGATTCGTGGAGCAGTTGTGCGAGTTCCGCTGGATCTTGGCCTGTGTCGATGAGTGCGTCGATCTCGCGGCTGTGGACGACCACCGAAGCGTCTCCGTCAGGACGGATCTCGATGTGAGGAGCGTGCATGGCCCGGTGGATCGGGACCTGAGCACAGTTGAGCCGGGTGACAACCCCGGGTTCCCGGCGCATCGGCAAATGCCGTGCGATGAGCTCGGCGACGTGGGAGGCACTGGGGCCTGCTGCGTTCACGACGGTGTCGACGTCGAGACGGCTCCCGTCGGACAGAGCGACTGTCCGAGTGCGCCCGTCGGCACCGGTGCCGACGTCACGGACCGCAGTGCCGGTCCGGAGCTCGGCGCCGAATGCAACGGCCTGGCCGACCAGGCGGCTGACGAGATGCCGTCCGTGCACCCAGGCTTCGTCGGGGTAGAACAGGACCGGAACATCGCCGGGCATCGCCAGAGCGGGTTCGAAGCGGCGACGCACCTCGGCCCCCGTGCACACCTCGACCCGGTAGTCCCAGCCTGCCAGCAGTTCGACGGCTTTCAGAACCTTCGCCTCGGCTGCGGGCTCGTCTGCCCAGCGCAGGTGGCCGCTGGGATACCACCACGAGTCCCGCCCGATGGTCGCCGCAAGCTCACGGTAAGTCGCCATGCCCGCAACGTTCAGGTCGAAGTACGACCTGCGCACGGTCTTGTTGCTGGCGTTGACCCACGAGAACGACCAGTTCGTGACGCCTTCGCCCGGCAGGCCTGCATCGATGAAGACCACCTTGGCCCCGTGCTGGGACAGGTTCCAGCCCACGCTGGCGCCGAGGATGCCCACCCCGATGACAGCAACACGGCTGGGCCGCTGCACGGACCCGTACTTCACGAACGCCCCCCTTCCCAGATCACGGGCGAACTCCCGTTTTCAGCTCAGCACCCGAACGCAGATACGGGCTTCGGCCGGACCCGAGTGCACCAAGACCAGCCCGCCACCATCCGTTCGGCTTCAACACCTCTCATGACGCGGGTCACCCGCAAACGAAGGCACCCACCGAGCGTAGCCAGCCACCTGCTCCCCCGCCCCAGGAACAGCCAACTCGCGCCTACACAAACGCCATCCGCCCCACCCCGAGAAACGACAGCGCCCTTCACCAACCCAACGACACCATCAACACCAAACACCCACCACAACCACCCCCCACAACAGTGAAAACAGATGACGCACTCACAATGCAAAACACACGACGCCCATCAACTTCCGACCGGCAATCCTCACCGGGCTGTCACCAGCCGCGGCACCAGCATGACACCGGCTCACCCATCAAGGCCGGCGAGCAGCCCGCAGCGCCTCGCATCTCAGTACCTTGTGAGGAGGGCTTCCGGGGCGTCGATCCACACCTGATGAACGCCGTCCTCACAGACGGTCAGTCCGTGGCGGTCGACTGGCGGCCGCCCGAGCCGCTCCCAACGCGCGTACGCAGCCGTGGTCTCGTCCCACAGCTGACGCGGTCCCTCCTGGACAACCGCGAACTCCTCGGACTGGTGGCCGTCGTAGTCGACCGACGCGACCGAGACGCCGTCGGCTCCGTGCAGCCACAAGCGGATCGGGGCATGCTCGCCGGTGCTGTCCCAGGCGAACGACACCCGGGGCACGGTGAGGCCGAGGTGGAACTCGGCGTCCAGGTCCCCGCCAGCCACCGCCCACGGCGACAGACTGGTCGTTGACCGCACCCTTGATGGCGAACTGCTGTCCTCTGGTGGCGTGTTGGAGGCGGGCACGGATGTCGAGGTGCGCACGGGCATGTAGGAGCCGAACGGATGGAAACGGCCCTCTGCTCGATGGCCTGCAGTGGTGACGAGGGCGAGAGTGCCGTACACGCACCAGTCGGAGAACCACGGTGTCACGATCTGCCCACCAGGCCGACAGCGCTCCCTCCAGAGGTCGGGCACATGATCGGTGGAGAACGTCGCCACCATCAGGTCGAACAGGGCTCGGTCAGGCAGGCGGACGCTCGCATCACCAGTGACCACAGCCGGCACGTGCCCTGCGGCCTTCAGGTTCGCCTCGGCCTCGTCGGCCAGTACCGGGTCCAGCTCGACCGTGGTGACATGGTCCTGCCCGTACAAGGCGCACAGTAGCGCGGCATTGAAGCCGGTGCCGGTACCCAGCTCGAGCACCGCTCCCGGTTTCGTCCTGGCCGTGCGCGGGGCATCGGCGAGCAGCAGGGTGCGCAGCACCATCGACGGCATGGATGCGGACGATGACGGGGCATGGTCGGAGAACTGGGTGACGAGCGGTGTGTCGGTGTACGCGGCCGTCCACCAGTCGTCCGGATCAGTGTTCCTGTCGCAGGGCCGGTAGCCGCCCGTTCCGTCACGCAGCCATAGACGGTCCGGGAGGAACAGATGCCGCGGCACCGCCCGCAGCGCGGCTGCGTACCGGGCCGGCACGGGCCGTCCCAACTGATCGGCGATGTCGGCGAGCAGCCGATCGGTGAGGGCAGGCACGTCGGCCTGAACGACGGACACCGCGGTCTACTTCTTGTCCGGCGCGGGCGCCGGAGGCGGTGGCGGCGGTACAGGCCGGTTCGGCTGATGCCCGTCGTCCCCGATCGGAGAACGATGCTTGCCCTCAACGACACCCATCAACGCCTCCCAGAAATCTACGAACCACGGTAGACGCACAGCCCTCGTGATCGGCACAACCCCGCGAACTCCAATGCCGAAACTGACCTGGCGGTGCGCCGTCCTGGCGTGCGGCCTTCCAGCGCTCGGTCAGCTCGTCATCACTGCCGTGAAGCGAAGAAGGTTGCAGCCGCGCTCCACAGAGCACCAAGCTTCTCCTCTGCCTGCGCCAAGGTCGAAGGCACCATCGTGGCGAGCGGTTCACCCAGCCACGCGAGTTCGTAACTCTCACATTCCTGCCCGCCCGTGCGTGATCCGCCGCTTGTTGCCCCCACTCCGGCGGACAGAGTGATCCTGTGCTCGAACCCCGGCGCGATCCGGTGTGCCAGGCGGTTTCGGACCTTGCCCAGTCGCTCGTAGAAGGAGTCGGACCTCAGGTCCGACATCGCCCTCGCGAGCACGTCGCTTGGCCATGCCGCCTGAAATGCCTCGGTCGTCGACTTCCCCGTGACGCGCTGGTACCTCTCTGGATCGTCAGCGAAGGTGAAGCGCTGCCGGTCAAGGCGGGGAGCAGCGAAGTAGAGCCCGTAGAAGGAGCTTTCGAAGGTGGAGTGGAGGGAGACGAAGAACTCGAAGAGGCGGGTCTGGGTGGTGAAATGCCAGTCGCTCAGGCGCTCCTCCCCCGGAAGGTTCACCAGGTCGGTCAGTTCCAGGGCCGTCTCGCGTGCCCGGCGGTGGCGGTACACCACTGCATGGAGCGCAGTGGTGATCTGGGTCTTGACCTCGGTAATGTCTACACCCGCCTGAAGATCAGCGGAGTAGATCCCCGGTGTGCGCACGACAGCGTCGTAGTACGCCGCCTCGAATGCCTTGTGGGGAAACCCGTCCGCGGCTTCGGCACCCATCCACGCGCTAGTCATGGGGCAATGGTGGGAGGACCTTTCACCACCCGCAAGGGGTTATGCGCAGCCCGAGTCGACCAGGGGCGCGGCTTGTCATTCCGTTGAGGTCGTAACTGGGACCGGGTGGCCCCGCGGCCCGGGCTCTTAGAGAACTCTTATCGGGTTCTGAAATATCTGTTCCCGTTGTCCTTCGGGGCTGGTCACCGCCAGGAACAAGCCGGACGGACCGCCCTGCCCCCAGTCACGAGCACCACGTGGAGCACAGACGATGACACCCCCCGACACCGTGGCCACGCCCGCTCAGGGCCGCCCGCCCGGCCACCGTACCAAGCGCTGGGTCCTCATAGCCGCCGTCGTGGCGGTGCTCGGCCTTGCCTCGTGGCCCGTGCTCAACTACTTCGAGGTCTTCTCCGACAAGGGCGACGCAATCAGCTTCGGCCAGGACGACAAGCAGGGCGGCGAACGGAGCGGAACAAGCAGTTCCAAGGCGTCCATGCCGACGGGCCCGAAGGCCGATTTCACCGTCTCCGGCACCGTCCCGGAGGACGGCAGCAAGATCGCCGTCACGACGTACGAGGGCAAGAAGTCCGGGTTCAAGGGCAAGGTGTGGGTCTGGGTTCCGCCGCAGTACAAGGACCCGCAGTACGCGAAGAGCGGTTTCCCCGTGCTGATCGCGCTGCCCGGCGGCTCCGGGTACCCGAACAACTACTGGATGGGCCCCGACCTCAAGCTGGAGGCGAGCATCTCCAAGTGGTCCAAGGAGGGCAAGAGCCTGCCGTTCATCGTCGTCATGCCGGTGCTCAACCCCGAGGACCACGACCGGGACCCCAAGGACCCCAAGCTGGGCCAGTACTGGGACGGCAGTGACATCCCCGGCCAGCCAAAGATGAGCACCTGGCTGACCGAGGACGTGCCCGACCTGGTCAAGGAGAACTTCCGCACGGTCAACTCCCGCGACGGCTGGGCCTTCATGGGCGCCTCCACCGGCGGCTTCGCGGGCCTCAAGTCCGTGCTGCAGAAGCCCGACGGCTTCAAGGCCGTCATCGCGGCGGGCCCGGACATCGTCCCGGACTCCCACCTGTGGAAGGGCCACGACCAGGAGAAGGCCGAGAACAACCCCAAGGCCCTCGCCCCGAAGCTGATCAAGTCCGGACACCCGGACGTCTACCTCGCCTTCGAGGTCGGCACCAAGGAGACCGCGGCCATGCCACCCATCGAGGACTTCGTGAAGTCCTACACGAAGGGCCCTATACACACCAAGCTGGACGTCATCCAGGGCGGCAAGCACAACGCCGCGACCTACGTGCCGAACATGGAGTCCGCCGGACTGATCCAGTGGATCAGCGAGCACATGCAGGGCCCCACTCCCGTCTCCTGAGCGAGAGAGACACGTCCCCTTCTGAACTGCACGTGCTGGTGGCCGACAACGACCCGGGTGTACGGGAGTCGGTGTGCAACTGGCTCGAACTGGAGGGATACCGTCCTCGATATCATCGATGCCCCCGAGCCCGAACCCGGCCCCGGAGAGGTGCTGATCCGGACCGTTACGACCAGCATCAATCCCGTCGACGACAAGACGCGGGAGGGACCTGTCCTCCCACGATGTGCGTACCACAGTGAGCCAGGTGCGCGAGGACAGCGCGGGACTGAACGAGCTGACCAAACTCGTCGACGACGACTCCCTCAAGGTGCGCATGCACTCCACCTTCGGCCTCCAAGAAATCCAAGCCACGCACACTCGCTTCCTCCAGGGCGGCATGACAGGAAAGATCACCGTGGCTTTCTGACAGCCCCGGCGGGGGTCCAAAAGTCCCGTGCATGCGCCGACCTGCGGTGTCGTGATCTTCGTCAGGCGGTGTTCCGGTACGTGTGGATGAGTCCGCTGAGGATGTCGTGGCGGTGGATCCGCTGGGCCGGGAAGGGAATGACGTCCGGGTCGTCGGCCGGTGCCCGAAGCTGGAGGGCGCGGTGTGGCCGACCGGAGTTGTAGTGCGTGGCGTACTCGGTGAGGACGCGGCGCAGGTGCTGCTCGTTGTAGACCAGCAGCTGGTCGGTGCACTCGGCCCGCGCGGTGCGGATGAAGCGCTCGGCGTGGGCGTTCATCCGCGGTGCCTACGGCGCGGTCTTCAAGATTTTGATGTCGTCGCTGGTGAAGACGGCGTCGAACGCCTGGGTGTAGCGGCTGTCGCGGTCGCGCAGGAGGAAGCGGAAGCCGCAAGCACGCTCGCCGAGGTCGGCAAGGAGGTGCCGGGCGAGCTGGTAGCCCAGGCCCCGGTCGGGTGGGCGGTGACGCCGAGGACGTGCACGGTGCGGGTGGCGACCTCCAGGACCGCGCATACGTACAGCCGTTTCAACCGCACCGTGTCGACGTGGAAGAAGTCCGCGGCGAGCACGCCCGAGGCCTGGGCCCGCAGGAACTCCCGCCACGACGAACCCCCGTTCGGGCCGCGGCGCGGTGCCGGGCCGAGTCCCGCGGCGCGCAGGATCCGGCGCACGGTCCAGGCGCCGACCCGGTGGACCAGGCGTCGCAACTCGCCCTGGATCCGCGTCGATCCCCACGCGGGGTTCTCCCGGGCCAGACGCAGGATCAGCGCGCTCAGCTCCTCGCCGGCCGGCGGGCGTCCCGTGCGCCCCGCCCGCCCGCCACGCGGACCGCAGCACGACAGTGGGCCCCCTTCTCGGGAAGGGGGCCCACACCCGCTCATCCCGCACGTCACAGCGCGGGGCCGCGGCGGCTGCTTACGGCGCGGGCTTGGGCCAGGGCGGGAGCGGCCCGGGGCGGATACCCCCGGCGCGCCTGTGCGCTTCGGTGAACCGCTGGGCGAATCCCATCCCCGTCAGCACGTTGCCGAGGATGTACTTGCACGCTTCCGCTTCGCTCAGCCCGGCCGCGAGGAAGCTTGCGGGGTCTCCGCGTTCGCCGATGATGCCGAGCCACCAGGTCCCGTCGGCCCCGGGGGCGGCCATGGCCGCCCCTTCGGAGTACGGCCGGGCATCGAATCCGCCCAGGGCCCAGTTCGAGCGGCAGCCCAACTGCTGGAGGGCGGTGTCGAGTTCGGCGACGGTCATCGCCGCCTCGCCCTGTGCCTCCCGATCGGCCCAGGTGCGGTGCCAGTGCCCGCGCAGCTCTGCGGCCTGCGGGTTTCGGCGGGCCGCTTCCTGGTCGGCCTCGTCCTGCTGGCGTTCCCACTGCTCTCTGTGGGCGGCCTTGGCCTCGGCGAACGGGGCCCCGTCGGGGCGGGTCAGCTCACGGTAGAACGCCTCACACGCCTCGGCCTCGGAGCCGTAGGCGCCCAGCGTGCCGAAATGCCCGGGGGTGAGGTCCGCGCCGCCGAAGGCCCACCACTGCGTGGCGTCGTACCCGGCCAGGGCAAGGCCGCCGCCCAGCAGCCATGTTCCCGGCGGGTCTCCGCCGGGGGGGCTCAGGAGGTAGGTGGAGGGGTCCACACCGGCCGAGCGCAGAGCCCGGCCGAGTTGCAGGGTGTCCAACTACTTCACTTCCTCGATGTACTTGTACTTCAGGAGCCAAAAGACGTTGGTTCCCTTGGGGAGCAGGTACTGGGTTCCGCCGCCGGGCTGGTCGAACCAGGGTGCGATCTTACCGCCCTGGATGTTGCCGTGGGCCGCTGCGTCCGCTGCCGTCCAGGGCTTGATCCACTTGTAGACGTGGTAGCCGCCCCGGTCGGTGACTTCGGCAACGACGTTGTCCGGGGGCAGGGCGCGCTGGCTGTAGGGGGTGCCGTCCTTAGGGGCGAGGAAGCCTCCGCCCTTGGCCGCGCCCTTCTCGTCGATGTAGCCGGTGCCGCCGAAGCGGTCCATGAGTTCACCGGCCTTGGGGAAGTAGTTCGTGGGCGTGCCCTGGAAGCCGTCGAAGTACGGGTATCTGTACCAGCCGTCCTCAGTGTTCCAGAACTGGTGGAACCACTCCTCCATGGTCCGGTTGCCGAACGGCTTGTAGCCGCCCATCAGCTTCTGGGCCTCGGGGGGCATGTTCTTGGTGATCTCGGGGAGATCGGCGAGCTTCTTGAAGGTCAGCGAGAGGCCGCCGGTCTTGTCGGCCCTGACCGCGCGGTCGATGACCTCCTTCAGGGCGCTGGCGTACTTGTTGCTACCGCCCTCGGCGAGCTTGAGGGCGTTGAGGGAGCCCTTGGCCTTGGCGACCTGCTCGGCGGTGTAGTTGATCTCTACGAGGGGGTCGGAGGTGACCTTCGCGGCGCCGCCGAGCTCGGCGAGGGGGATGAGTGCGCCGAGCTGCATTCCGGTTTCGGCACACTGGTCGGAGGTGACGCGGGGGGCGGCCTGTGTCTTGCGTGCGATGACGGGGGGCTGGCCGCCGGTGTCACCGGAGACGCAGGCCATGAACGTCTTGGGGAGGTCACCGAGCATCTGCCCCATGAACTTGTCCCAGCCGTCGGTGATCCGGTTGTAGGTGCGGGTGAACTCTTCGGTCTGAGCCTCGGCGGAGAACCCGGTCCAGCGCACGTCGCCTTCGTTGCACTTGGTGCCGATGTTCGCGGGGGCGCCGGGGGTGACGCAGTAGAACGTGTCGACGCGCAGCGTGTAGTCGAGGCGGAACTTCTGCGTGCAGTGCAGGGCGCCGTCGCAGCCGCCGACCAGGGACACGGTGGGGTTGTCGGTGGCGCGGGAGTCGTAGACGCGGGCGGCCATGAACTGGTGCGGGATGCCGACATAGCCGTTGTCGGGCAGGACGACGGTGTTCAGGTTGAGCTGTTTGACGGCGGCGGCACCGGCGTCGATGCTGTGGTCCCTGATGTCGGCGAGCTCGGCCTGCTCGCGGTCGTAGGCGGCAAGTGCGTCCTTGGCCAGCGCCTGCCACTTGGCCTTCACGTCGGCGGGAACCTCGTCGTGCGGGTCGCCGGTGGGAGGGACGGGGGGTACCACGGGGACGCCGACCGTGAACTTGGACCAGGGCGACCAGTCGGTCTCGTAGGCGCTGCCGTCGTAGGCGGAGGAGCGCACCAGGTAGGTCTGGCCGTCCTTCAGCTTGCCTGCGGGGACGTTGACGTTGGTGGGGGTGCCGGAGGCGGTGTAGCCGGAGACGAGGACGCCCCACTTGTTGGCGTCGGTGAGGTTGACCTTGGATGCGGCGTTGCCGTTCTTGTCGGCGTTCCACACCTCGAAGGTGCTGGTCGTCTTGTCGCCGTCGGGGTCCACCACGGTGTTGCGGAGGGTGGGTGCGGTGGTGTCGGTCTGCCAGATGCCTGCCGTCTGCTTGAACGGCGGGCCGACCTCGGGCCCCTTGGGCGTGTTCGGCGGACGGTTCGCGCTGGCGCTGAGTCCGGCGCCCGGCGCACCGTGCACCTGGGCCGGTGCGCCGTGCACCTGGGGCGGTGTTGTTGCGGGCCGCTCCCTGATAGCCGCCGGGCCGTCGGCGGCGGCAGTTGCCACTCCGGAGCCGAGGGACAGAGCCATGGCCGTTGCCACGGCGGCGGATACCCGCCTTGTTCGGGAGGCGGGTATCAAATGTCTGAAACGACCGGGGAAACTCACGAAAATCCGTTCATGTATGGCTTTACGTGATGCGTACGCGTCACGCGGTACCGGACAGTAACTATTGGTCCAGACCAATGCAGTGACCCCGGTCACTTAGTGATCTTCAGCGCAGAACAGACAGCGGGTTACCCAGTGCGACGGCCGGCGAGGGCGAGGCTGCGCCACAGGACGCGGGCACCGGGCGCAGCGGGCGGGTCGGTATCTGTTCAAGGGGTGTCGCATCACGCAGATGTCGCGAGTGGCATCCAGGGGTTGCCCGGTGAAGGCGTCGCGGAGGGCGTCAAGGAGGTCGATGCCGTGGTTGCGGGCGGTGTCGAGGTAGGACCAGACGGTGCAGGTACCAGTCGGCGGTGGTGACTCATCGCCAACCGCCCACGGCCATCTGGAGCTTGACCATCCGCAGCGCACGCTCGGCCGGAATATTGGTCCATTCCACATCGAAGCGCGTCGTGAACAGCAGGATTTCGTCGGTGCGCTTCTTCAGCATCTCGGCGGCGATCCAGGCGGGGTGGCGCTTGACCAGAACCGTCGGCAGCTCGTTGAACCGGGCGCTGCCACGTGCAGCGCGGGCCGGGCCACGTTGGCCGCAGCTCAGAGGGCGATCGCTACGGACTGGACTACTGCGTTGCAGTCGCTGGGCCTTGGGTGACGGGTAGCCGCACCCGGACGCGCCTGAACCCGTCCTCGGTGGTGGAGGCCGGGTTCAGGATGTCGGCTGCCTTGCCGACGAGCGCTCTCAGTCGCAGGTGTCAAGCATCTTTTCGAGCGCCTTCTTCTCCGGTGCCGTGATGCTCAGCCCGTACACATACTTGATGTCGGTCCAGGCACGCCCGTAGGTGCACCAGTAGTCCTTGTTCGGCGGTGCCCACTGGTCCGGGGACTGGTCGCCTTTCGATCTGTTGGAGCTGGCGGAGACGGCGATCAGCTGCGAGTGCGTCAGATCGTTGGCGAAAGCCTTGCGCTTGTCCGTAGTCCAGAGATCCGCGCCGGACTTCCAGGCGTTGGAGATCGGGACGAGGTGGTCAACGTCGACCTTGGAGGCGGCGTCGAGCGTCTTGCCGTCGTAGGCGCTGTACCAGGTGCCGGCGACCGCCCGGCACAGCGAGTCCTGCGTCACGCCCTTTCCATCGCGCGACAAGACGACTCCGCGGGCGTCACATTGCCCGTAAACCCTGGCCCAGTGTGAGAACTTCGCCCGCGAGTAACCGGGCGTCTGGTGCGGTTCCTCGACCTTGAGTTCGCCAAGCTCCTTGAGGGCGACGTCGGCGCCCGGCGGCTCGGGCAGGTCACGCCGCAGGGCCGGCGCACTGTGATGGGACAGGGGGGCTGCGGAGGCGGGGGTGGCGACGGCCGGGACGAGTCCGGCCAGGCACACCAGTACGAGGGTGGCGGCGCGGCGCCACACAGCGGAGATGATCACGCCTATCAAGTACCAGCAGCGGCAACCGCAGTGTGTGCAACGTGCTCCGAACGCGGCGTGCCGTTCCGCACCGCGGATGGTGAAGCAGTGAACACTCGTAGGCCATGAGAGGCGACATGAGCGAGCCGGCTCGGGAGCGGCTGGTCGACGACGTGAAGGCTGGTCCTGGCGGCGCCATGACCGATGATGTCGGCGTCATCACGGGTGAACTGACCGTCGCCACCACCCCGCTCGGCGACGGACGAGCCCAGATCAAGATCCAGTACGCGCAAGCGGACGAGTGGTACACCCTCACCGGCAGTCCCGCTCCCGTCCCGCCCAGCGGGTTGAAGACTCTCCATCAGGACGTGCTGGAGCGTGTCCGTCGCGGTGGCGGCGCCGAGGCCCCACGCTGACCAGGCGTGCGCTGTGGCGGTTCTCGCGTCCGCGACGCCGCTGGGTGGGGATGAGGGTGCCGTCGACCAGCGGGCCCGAGACCTGGAAGCGCTGGGGATCGTGTGGGACACCGCCGATGCGGTGTTCGCGGAGAACCTCGCGGCTGCGCGTGCGTACTTCGCGGAGGCCGGCGCTTTGGCCGCGCCCCGGCACGCCACCGCGCTCGACAAGCCGGTCGGGCAGTGGCTGACCGACATCCGCAAGCCCAGCGGGCTGGGCAAGGACCCAGTACGGGCTGAGCGGCGGGCCCAGCAGCTCGCGGCGGTCGACAAGGAATGGAACCCCGCGTTGCTGGGGTGGTCGGTGGACTGGCAGCGTCACCACGTCGGCCTGAAGGCCCTGTTGAAGGACGGGGCTCTGTTGAAGGGCATCGTGTCCGGGGTGACGTACCGCGGTGACGACATCGGACGCTGGCTCACCCGCCAACGGCGCGACTTCGCCCGGCTCAATCCCGAACAGCAGCAGCGGCTCGCCAAGCTGGGTGTGCAACCGGCTGTGCGGGCCCGTACTGGGGCGGGGCTGGGCAGCGCGACGTTCACACGGGGCCTGGCGGCGCTTGCCCAGTACGCCGAGCGTGAGCAACGGACCGTTGTTCCGCGTCAGCACACCGAACAGATCACCGTCGACGGCCAGGACCACGAGGTGCGCCTGGGGGTGTGGGTCTCGAACCAGCAGAGCCGCCGGGACAAGCTGAGCGGTGCCCAGCTCGCGCAGCTCGCCGAGCTCGGACTCGACTGGACGTAGGGCGCGGTGACCGTGGCGGTGGGCGGTCGTTGAACCGGCGGTCAGGGTTGAAGTGCACAAGGGTCCCGGAGTCCGGAGACGACCCCAGGGACCCTTGTGCGTCCAAGCACCAGCCGGACGGAATTCGCCGTGCGTCCAACACGGCATCCGGGCGGGCAGGGTGGGCGCCCACAGCCCGGCCTGTCAGCAGGCCACGGGCGCACCCACCCTGCCTACCACGCCACCGCCCCCCACTGACCGCTTATGCAGGGCCATTCGAGACCGCCAAGCCCCAGGGTTGCGGAGTCCGGGGCGGAAGGCCGGCAACCCTGCCAGTGCCGGAACATTCGCCCCGGGCATCGCGCGTGCGGGGGCGGTGGGCGTGTGTCAGGTGCGGGTCGCGTGGTCGAGGATGGCGCACATCCGCGCCAGCTGACCGTCCCAGACGACGGTGCCGGGGTCGCTGGTGAGCAGCCGCGGGATCCCGGAGACAGCGGCGACCACGGCCAGGAGGCGGACCTGCTGGCCGAGGGTGAGCCAGTGCACTGTCTCCGGCACCGCGTACGCGAGTCAGGCGAGCGTCATCCGTGGTGCCGTCATCGACGCCGCCCTTGCCATACCGGTCCACGTCGTCACAGTCGCCTGGGTCGAGGGCCGTCATCGCCGTCTCGACGGCATCGGCGAGCGGGCCCCCGATTCACCGGTCGGCCACGGGCCGGTCGGTCACGGGGGCGGGCAGGGCCCGGACCCAGTCCGCCGCACGGCGGCCGCGGCTTCGGCCAGCGCCCCGGCCTCGCCCTCCCACAACTCCCACGGCGCCGGATCAGCCTGTTCTACGGGGAGGTTGAGAATCGTCATACCCGGCTAACGGGCCCAGCCGCCACCGGTCACCGAGGCCGCGAGACCGGGCGTAGCGCGGACGCCCAGCGGCCGCGCGATCGCCCGCCTCTGCTTGGCCGGGCGCTAGATGATCGATTCCAAGGCGTCAGTGGTCGAAAGAGGTAAGTGAGCGCAGGATCAGCTGCCCGGCTGGCGGGCGCGTTGGTCTCATGCCGTAGGTGCCCCAGCCTGCTCCACCCCTCGAGCGCGTACCCCGCGATCGGGATGACATGATCGATGGAGCGCGCTCCGCCCAGGCGCACAGTGTGCAGACAACACCGACTTGCCCGAGGACGATCGACCCGATGAGTGACAGACCAGGCCTCTGGGAGCAGGCGAAATTCGCCCGTCCGGACAACTCATGGACAGCCCTGGCCCTCAACCTCGTCTTCTGGACGGCCTTCTACAGCATCAATCTGGTCATAGTGCTCACCGGCACCTCCTATAGCCGCTACTCGGTCATGGGGCTTCTCGTCTTCCTCATCCCCATCCTCCACGGGATCGGGAGCGGCGCCCGCAAGCTGAGAAACACTCCGACCAGTCAGAACGGCTGACAGCCGCTCACCCGAGCTGCCGTCCGGCACACCTCAGCCCCGCATTCGATGAATGCGGGGCTGGTTTTTGAGTCAGTGGTCGAAGGCGGCCAGTGAGCGCAGGATCGGCTGCCCGGTGTGGTCGTTGTGCCAGATCGCGGCGGTCAGCGCGAGGATGCGCTGCACGACGCGGGCGATGACGCCGGCTGGTGTGCGGCCACGGTGCCGTTCGAGGTCGAGCTGGCCCTTGAAGGTTTCGTTGACCGACTCGATGACCTGACGCAACGGTTTGAACAGCGGCATGCCGGGCCGCTCCCGTTCGCCCTTGCGGGTCGGCCGCAGCAGCCGCATGCCCTGCCCCGCCACCTGGTGCTCGAAGTCGCGGCCGAAGTAGTTCTTGTCGCCGATCAGTGTCTGTCCGGGGCGGCCGGCGACGAGGCCGGGAACGGTGGCGAGCAGGTCCAGCAGGGTCTCGCGTTCGTCGGCCTTGGCCCCGGTGAGAGCGAAGGCGATGGGCAGGCCCTGGAGGGGTGCACACCAGGTGCAGCCGGAAGGCCCCAGGAGAAGCGGCTGTGGCTGGCGCAGTAGCCGTACTCGGCCCATCCGGCGAGGTCGGAGCGTTTGACGGTCTCACGGGAGCGTCCGCACTCCGCCGGGGTGGAGTCCACGATCCACACGTCGTCGCTCCACACGGAGGTGTCGGTGGCCAGGAACCGGGTGACCCTGTGGGGCTCGGAAAGTCGTCGCTGCAGGTCACGCAGCGTAGCGGTATTCGTTGATGGCGCCGCTGAGGACTTGGGCGCGTAGGAGTTTGCGGGCGTCGAGGTCATGCACGGTGGCGGGCTGATGGAGGGCGTCGGGTGGTAGTTGATTTCGGGCTCGATGTGGCCGGTGCTCGTTGTAGTGCCGCTGGTAGGCGGCCAGGACCTGCCGGGCGTGGGTCTCGTTCATGATGAGGATGTGGTCGAGGGCCTCGCGTCGGATGCTGCCGATTACTCGCTCGCGGTGGGCGTTCATCCGAGGAGCTTGTGGCGCGCTGAGCAGCACGTACATGTCATCGGCTTCGAAGACGGCGTCGAAGGATTGGCCGTATTTGCTGTCGCGGTCGCGCAGCAGGAAGCGCAGGGTCTCCATGCGTGTGCCCAGGGCGGCGGCGAGGTTCCGGGCCTGTTGCACGGCCCACTCTCGGGTGGGGTGGGCGGTGACGCCGGCGATGTGCAGGCGTCGGGTGCCATGTTCGAGGAACGCCATCGCGTACAGCCGCCGGCCCAGCACGGTGTCGACGTCGAAGAAGTCCACCGCGAGGATGCCGTGGGCCTGGGCGGTGAGGAATTCGCGCCAGGTGGGGCCGGTGCGCCGTGGGGCTGGGTCGATGCCCGCGGCGTGGAGGATCTCCCAAACCGTGGATGCGGCGATGGGGTGACCGAGTCGGGCGAGTTCGCCCTGGATACGCCTGTGGCCCCACTGCGCGTTCTCCCGGGCGAGCTGCAGGACCAGCTTCTTGAGTGCAGCCTTGGGCGGCGGTCGTCCGGTACGGGTACGGCGTGCACTGTAGTCCCACTTTGCCGCTATGAACTTCCGGTGCCAGGCCAGCAGCGTGCTCGGGGTGACGGGGAAGACCTGGCGCCAGCGGTGACGGGGTATCAGGCTGGATATTGCTGCCAGCCAGAACCGGTCCGCGGGCTCGTAGCGGACCGGGCTGGCGAGTTGACGGCGCAGGACCGCGTTCTCGTGCCGGAGCACGAGCACCTCGGCTGCCTTCGCGGTGTCGCTGCGCAGCAGCACCCCGGGGACGGACAACAGCTTGCGGGCCACCTTGTACAGCAGCGAAATGATCACGCGGACATGCTGCCAGTGGTGATGGCTTGCCCCCTGCCACCTGCAGCGATGAATTTCCGAGCCCCACACGGTGCCGGGACTGGCGCGGGGAAGAGCAAGTTCTGCCGCACGAGCGACCTGAGCATCGAGGCCCCTACGACGACAGGATCCAGGCCCACCCGGTCGGCATAGCCAACTGAGCTTGGCATCTGTCCTCTGGCGTCGAACAGCGGGGCGCACAGGGTTCACGCACCTGAGCATTCGCCGGGTAGGCGGACGGCCCCCGCATGAGTCGCGGGCCCGGCCGCCAGCTGCTCGCCTCCGCGCCTGCCGATGTGGACGTCAGTGGCTGGCCGCCACCGCTCAGCCGGGCCCTCCTCGTCCCGTCCGTGCTGGTCGCGTGCATAGATCAGGCAAGCGATCTCCTCGCCGTGGCCGACCGCTACCGCACTATTCCGCGCTGCGCGAGGGCAGTCGCTGTGTGATCCGGTCGAACAAGTCCGTCAGCGGCTCGCCGACATCCTCACCGAACTCGGTGAGCCCGTAGGTGACTTGGGGCGGTGTTGTCGGTTCGACCTCCCGCCAGACCAAGCCGTCCTGGACCAGTGCGCGCAGGGTCTGAGCGAGCATCTTCTCGCTGATGCCCTGGATGCTGTCGCGTAGCTCGTAGAACCGAAGGTCGTTGCTCCGCAAGGAGATCAGCACCCAGATACCCCACCTGCTGGTTACGTGGTCGACCACGCCGCGCGCGGGGCAGTCAGTGTGAAACACCTCATACCGACTGCCCGTCTCGGCCTGCGTCAGCTGCGCACTTTCCCTCATGTCCGGAGCTTACCTCTGGGTATATTCTTACGAAGAGAAAGCCCGGCTCCTAGCGTCAACTACCGCAGTGCACAACGGACTAGGAGCTGAACATGATCGTGGTGACCGGGGCTACCGGGAATGTGGGCCGGCCTTTGACGCAGGCCCTGGCCGAGGCGGGCGAGCAGGTGACGGCGGTGTCGCGGCACGCGGTGGCAATGCCGGAGGGAGTCCGGCATGTGGCGGCCGACCTGGCCGAGCCGACAAGCCTCACGCCCGCGTTGGACGGGGCGAAGGCGCTGTTCCTGCTGCTGTCCGGCGACCTGCACGCCCCCGAAGCCGGGCCGGCCGACATCATCGGCCTGGCCGCGGCCAGCGGGGTCCGCCGGGTCGTCCTGCTGTCCTCGCAAGGCGTGGCGACCAGGCCGCTCGGCCCGTCGCGGGTCGCGATGCGCGCGGTGGAGGACGCGTTGCGAGAGTCCGGCTTGAACTGGGTCGTCCTGCGACCGGGCGGTTTCGCCTCCAACGCCCTGGCCTGGGCGGAGTCCGTCCGTACGCGAGGGACGGCCGCCGCGCCCTTCGGTGATGTCGGGGTGCCGGTCGTCGACCCGGCGGACATCGCCGAGGTGGCGGCGGCCTGCCTGCTGGACGACCGGCACACCGGTGGGGTGTACGAGCTGACCGGGCCGGAGGTGATCACGCCGCGTCAGCAGACGGAGGCGATCGCCGCCGCGCTCGGCTCGCCGGTGCGGTTCCACGAACTCACCCGCGACGAGGCCAAGGCCACGATGACCAAGTTCGTGCCGGCGGAACTCGCCGATGACACCCTGGACATCATCGCCGCCCCGAACCCCGCCGAACTGCGGATCAGCCCGGACGTGGAACAAGTCCTCGGCCTCGCCCCGCGTCCCTTCAGCGACTGGGTCGCCCGCAACATCGCCGCTTTCCGCTGAGACACCACTCAACTGAAGCACCCGGGCAGCCTCGTGCGACTGCGGCCGCACGAGGCTGCCCACCTCCGAGTGTCGCCGCCCTCGCCAGGTAGGGCTCGACGCCAGCCCACAGCTGGCGTTCCGCCCGGACGATGTCGGTGTCGACGTTGAGCACTCGGTACTTCCACCTCTTGCACACCGTGTCGTCCTGAACGAAGCGAGACCAGACTGCCCAGCAGGATCGGCACTCATGTCCACCGCGAGGGTCGTCACCCCGTCTTCGTACTCATACAGAGAGTCCCTCAACAGTCGGGCGCCGCGATCACCAGCCCCACGAGGCCGAAGCGCGCCTTCGCCGTCACGACATGCCACGGCCAGCACTCGGGCGGGAGTCATCTGCCACTCGGCACCTGTAAAGCATGCTTGATGGTGTGTGGCCTTGCCCTGATCCTTCTGGGGCGCCGAAGTGAGACCTACCGGGGTTTGACGGAGGAGCCCGACGAGCGGCTCGCCTTGATAGGTCAGCGGGCCTGGCGGGTACCGGTGTGGCGCTGACCCTAGGGAACCTCTGCGCCTTCATCGGCGACCTGGCGTCTGGGCGGAGCGTCGATCCGTACTACTGGCTGGTAGGGACTGCCGCCATCGCCTACATCGCATTCGTTGGCGTCTTCCGTCGCCCCACCTGAGGAACTGCCCTGCCCAAGCGGCGAGCCAAGAGGGCATCGGTCTGCGTTACGCCGACCATCCTGAGCCGCGCGTGAGCCGTGAGATGTCCTACACCCTGTGCGCGGACGACTGTCCCCGCTCGCCCGCGCCCCGTCGCCGATGCCTTGTGGGCATTGCTCGGCGAGGACAAGTTAGAGCCTGTGTCTAAACCCCGTCCGGGCCCGCGACGCCTGGCACGCACTCCCCCAAGGTCTTAAGGACCAGGGGGGACCCCCATGCCGCGTTGCCGAAACGCCCTAGTAGCTCCGCTACGAGGACGCTCCGGCGCCTTGCGATCGCACGCACCAGACGCCGCGGCCTGATCCGGACGGGGTTTAGACACAGGCTCTTACTCGTACGTCTGGAAGCCGCCTACGGTCTCGCCCGGCGCGCCGATCCACGCACCGCCGCAGCGATCGAGGCTGTGGGGCCTCTCGTCGGACCGAGAACGGTCTGCTCGCCCTCTACTCCCACGGACTGGTAGAGGGCGGGGACCGCGACATCCTCCGGAGCGGCGAGATGTTGCCGCGGACACTGAAGTGAATCCCTGGTTCCTGATAGACGCGCGACAACGAGCCCACCGCCGACCTGGACGCGGCGACGCACGCGAACCAGGAGCGAACCACCGCCCATTCGCAGCTCATCGTCGCGCCAACACTGCGCCGTCAACGCCTGGGAGTACGGGCCCCGATGAGGCGGAACATCCCTCATACGAAGGACACGGGGCCGCAGACCGTCAAAGACCGGCTAGCGTTTGACAGGTGACGATCACGGTCGGCCCTGCAGCCTGTGGCGCAAGCAGCCCACGCCTGGCTGACCATCTATGCCGAGCTCGTTTTCGCAGACATCCAGAGCCCGGCTTGGCCGTGACCACCGCATCGGATCCGTGGAGGACACCCCCGTGCAGCCCCTCCTCCTGACCGGCTACCAGCGCACCCTGACCCGGGCCGGGATCCCCTCCCCCCTCCAGGCCGCATACACCGCCGCCGCTGCCTACATGGCCCGCCGCGAGCGCGCCCTGACCCTCACCGTCCGCCACCTCGCCCCCCACGAACTCCAGCCACACCTCCTGGCCGTGCTCGCCTTCGGCTGCGTCAGCGACGACACCGCCGACCACAACCCCGGCAACACGACCACCGTGAACGCCTGGGCCGACCACACCATCAAGGCCCTCGACGGCAGCCCCACCACCCACCCCGTCCTCCGTGCCCTCGTCCACACCCTCCTCGTCCGCAAGACCCCCGACCACTGGGCACGCATCTTCATCACCCGCACCCGCGACGAGACACACTTCGACGGCTTCGACACCGACGACGAGTTCGCCGCGTACGTACGCAGCTATGTGCACCCCTTCCTGATGATGTCCGTCGCCGTCCAGTACCCCGGCGCGGCCGACGACAGGCAAGCCGAGGAATGGCTCCCGCTCGCCGAAGCGTTGCAGCGCATCGACTTCCTCTCCGACCTCGCCGACGACCTGAGCCAAGGGCGCCTGACGATCCCCCGCCAAGACCTCACCGACCACCACCTGACCCCCTGCGACCTCGCCTTCCCGACGCCGTCACCCCGCCAAGTCGCGGAGGTGCTGCGGCTGATGTGCCGCCGGGCCCGGACCGCGCACGAGGCGAGCCTCGCCTGCGCGGACGCAGCCGCACCCACCTACCGGCGGATGGCCCTCGCCGCCTGGGACCTCCAAGGCCGCCGCCTGGCCCGCTGCGAAACAGCCGGGCTACAGCTATTGCGCCGGGCGGTGCCCGTAGCGAAGACCGACGCACTGCGCGTCGCCGTATCCGATGCCATCCGCCAGTGGAACAGCCACTGATTGCCACTGATCACTGACCGCACAAGCCGCAGACGCATGCTCGTCATGGCACTGCCCGCCTTGATCCCGCAGACCGCACCGGCGTCGACCGCAGCTGATCACCCCCGCCTCAACGGCGCAGGAGCAGCAGGCCGAAAGCGCCTGTGCCGCCGGCTCGTTACTACTGGCCCCCGGCCTCGGCCTTCGGCACGCATCCGACGTATCCCAGTTTTTTGGCCTCTCAGAGGACGTTCCGCTTGGAACTCGCACATCTGATCATTTGTGAGAGTTGCCGTCCATGACCTTCCGAGCGATGCCGCGCACCTGCCCTCGCGGCTCTTCGTTACAAGGGTGGATGGAAGACCGGTGCGGCACCCGCACCGGTGACCGCGTTCACCGTGCCGACGTCGGTACCGGGCAGGCCGCGCAGCGTCAGCCCCGCATAGCCCCGGTCGGTGAGGTGCACGCCCCAGTTCAGGGTGAACTCGGCGACCCCGTTGGCGGTGTGGAACGGTTCGGTGACCGGGACGACCCGCCGCTGTACGACGAAGCCGCCCTCCTTGAGGGCGTCGGTCAGAGCAACCCGCCACTGCCGGTCGGTCAGGGTCCAACCGCAGTGCACCCCCGCGCCGCCGTAGCGCATGCTCGGCTTGAGGACGAGCCCGCGCCGGTGAGCCATGGCGTAGTCGATCAGCTCCACCTCCTGCCCGTCGGCCCGGGTACGGCCTCGGCGCAGGGCCCGGGTCCAGGGCACCAGGCGCTCCAGCGCCCCGCGCTCGTCCTTGGAGAGCACGTTGTCGCCCTCGCCGCCGGAAACCAGCGCGAGCGCGCGCTTGCTGCCGAAACCCTCTGCGTCGAACCCGGCGAACACGTGGACCCTGCCCGCGGCCCAGGCCCGCAGCAGCGGCTCCACCGCGTCGGGCTGCTGGAGGACGTCATCGATGGGGAAGCACCGGTAGACCACCTCCACGCGCTGTCGGCCCAGGTAGAGGCCGTCCGTGTGGGCAGCGAGTTCTGCCAGGCTGCACGGGTGCGCGTCGAACCCGGCGCGTTCAAGGGTGTGGGCCCACAGGCGCAGGCTTGGCAACGCCCGGCTGTACAGCGTCGGCCACGCGGTCACGGCCACCAGCGGCCGCTCCCCGTCCTCGGCGCCGACCGCCTCGCGCAGTCGGCGCGCCAGCACGTCCAGCGCGTCCGTATGGACCAGGCCGTGGGTGAGGGCGAACTGCCGGAAATCCGGTTGCCGGAGCAACGCTTGGCCCATCTGCGCGGACACGGCCCCGGCCAGGCTCCAGTTCAGCTCCAGCAGCCGGAAGCCGGTGCCGTCGTGGTACAGATCCGCCCGGGCGGCCACGGGCGGTGTCAGACCGGCGGTGCGCGTCATGATGTCGGCCAGGGTCGGATCGATGTCCAGTGCCCTGGCGAACCCTGCCGCGTCCGCGCCGTACAGCCGCTCGGGGAGGGTGGTGAACAGGTTGAACAGCACCCCCAGATCCGCCACTACGCCAGAGAGTTCGGCGGCGTCGGTGAAACCGGGCCGCGACAGGAACCGGTCCGCCATAAAGCGCAGAAGCGGCACCTGGCGTGCCACCGCCGGCAGGTCCAGGGAACTCCCGAACGTCTCCCGCATCGCCAGATAGTGCTTCGTCAGCTCGTTGACCACCGGAACGCTCCGGGATGTCCGCTGCCGGCGGGCGGCGGGTTCGGTATCGCGTCGGGCTGGCTTGGCACCGGACACGGCAGGGATTCCTCTCGATCGGGCGGACATGGTGGTGCGACCTACTCGTCGTCCTCGACGCAGGCTCGGTCGCGCAGTGGCCGCAGGCCCTTCTCGGGCTGGGAGGCGGTGAAGGCGTACCGGCCGAGCGGACATGCTCGGCCGCTACAGCTTCGCCGCCTGCGTCCCGGCTGCCGGTGCTCTGCGCCCGCTGCGCGACCCGGATGCGCCGGAACTGGACGAAGATGACGACGGTGAGACGGCGTGAACGTCAGCAGCCGACAAGGAGGCTGATCAGCGTGCACGCCCGGCCGTGATGCCCGCAATGATGAGGTCGATGCCGACAAGGAATTGCGCGCGGTCGTCGTGATCGAGCCCGTGATCCGCGACCGCCCGGGTGAAGGGGAATTCCTGCGGGCTGAGCTGCTTCCATACCGCTGCCACAGCGTCCATGTAGGCATCGCGGTCGGCTTCCGGGCCAAGGCTGCGTGCGAGGGCGAGATTCGCGGCGTTCTGGCCGGCGGCGCCGAGAATGTAGTGCATCAGGGCGGAGGTCGCGGTGAACCAGCTGCTCGCGGGAACGCCCAGCGCATACACCTGCCGGCCGACGGCCTCGAAGATGCGGGTCGTCACCGGGCCTGTGGGGTTGTGGGAGATCTGGGCGGTGAGCTGGGGGGCCAGCCAGGGGTGCCGCTCGATCGAATGGAAGAGACCGAGGGCGACGTCGTGTATCCGGCCCGGCAGCCCGGCCTCCGCCCCTTCGCTCAGCGCAGTGGAGACGGCGTGGTCGGTGGCCGCGGCCAGGAGTTCACTCTTGCCCGCAACATGCCAATAGATCGCGCCGGGACCGGTGGCCAGGCGCTCACTCAGCGCCCGGAAGGTCAGCCCGCTCTCGCCTGCCGTATCCAGCAGGCCCACTGCGGCCTGGACGATCTGCTCGCGGGTCAGGGGGTTGGGGCGCCGATCGGACTTCTTGCGCGTCTGTGGTGTCACGTCTCCATTTTGACATGATTGGAATGTCGTTCCATAGTTCCGATGGAACGACATTCCAGCGATGGCGGCAGGCTCGCACCAGACGCCCCACGCGAAAGCAGGAGGAGAAGACCATGGCACTGCAGGACCAGCCCGCCTACCTCATCAAGATGCGCGCCAAGCCCGGACTCGGCGACAAGCTGTTCACGCTGGCCACCGACGGCATGGAGAAGTCGGGGGCCTCCGACCGGTTCATCATCGCTCGCGAGGACGCCGACCCCGACGTGCTGTGGAACATGGAGGTGTTCCGCAGCCGCGAGGCGAAGGACGCCTACGAAAACAGCCCCCTCGCCGATGAACTGCGCGGCGAAATCATCGACCTCCTTGCCGAGCCGCCCATGCGGATCGAGGTCCACCCCTACTCCGCCTTGCCCGCCGACCCAGCATGAGCGCGGTGGGGCGCCCAGCAATCCGGGCATGCACCCCACCGATCCCGCCGCACAGCGCCCCCGCTCTCGCCCTGGTGGTCGCAGCCATCGCAGTGCCGTTCGCCCTGCGCACACGCACCTCCCAGGGCCCGTCCGGGACCGGATGACATCAGACAGCTGGGCGGGTGGGGCGGTCAGATGGCGACGGCCGGTTCGATCGCCGTGATGCCGGCGTCAACGGGGGTGTCGTGCAGGCCCAGGCGCAGGTGCTCGACGTGATAGAGGGCCTGTTCGAGGAGTTCGGCGACGTGGTTGTCGTGCAGGCTGTAGACGATGGAGCGGCCCCGGCGCTCGCCGGTGACCAGGCCGAGGTTGCGCAGCAGGCGGAGCTGGTGGGAGCAGGCGGACTGCTCCATGCCGACCGCGTCGGCCAGTTCGCCGGCCGCGCAGGGGCCCTCCTGGAGCCGGGCCAGGATGTACAGCCGGGATGGCGTCGCCAGTGCCTGAAGGGTGGCGGCGACATCGGTGGCCCCCGCCGCGTCCAGGCGCTCGCGGGGGGTGGCAGCGGTTTTGTCATCGACTCCATGGCCCATGCTGCCATCCTACCAACGATCAATGAAGATCTATTCATTTATTCCTGTATGGTGGTGGTGTTGTCGTCCCCACGCCCGTGAAGGGTCCCTTTCGCCATGCCATCCACTCTCACCGAATGCCCGGCCCCAGCGGCACCTGCCCGAGACGCGATCGCCCCCAGGCGGCGCACCCGCGTACTCGCGCTGACCGAGGCTCGCTGGGCCGCCGCGGCGCTGGTGCTGTTCCTGGTCGCGCTGCCGCTCCAGCTGACCGGCGCCCCGGCCTGGGCATGGGGTCCGCTATACGCCCTTGCCTACGTCACGGGCGGGTGGGAGCCGGCCTGGACGGGCGTGCAGGTGCTGCGGGAGAAGACGCTGGATGTGGACCTGCTGATGATCGTCGCCGCGATCGGCGCGGCCGCCATCGGGCAGGTGATGGACGGCGCACTGCTGATCGTCATCTTCGCCACCTCCGGGGCCCTGGAGGCGTTGGCCACGGCCCGTACCCAGGACGCGGTCCGCGGCCTGCTCGACCTCGCGCCGACCACCGCCACCCGCCTTGGGGACGACGGCCGCGAGGAGACCGTTGCCACGGCCGATTTGGCTGTCGGGGACACCATCCTCATCCGTCCCGGCGAGCGGGTCGGCGCCGACGGCCGGGTCCTGAACGGGGCCAGTGACGTCGACCAGGCCACCATCACCGGCGAGCCCCTGCCGGTCGCCAAGGAGACCGGCGACGAGGTGTTCGCGGGCACCCTGAACGGCACCGGCGCGCTGCGGGTCAAGGTCGAGCGGGATGCCTCCGACTCGGTGATCGCCCGGATCGTAGCCATGGTCGAGGAAGCCTCCGAAACCAAGGCCCCCACCCAGCTGTTCATCGAGAAGGTCGAACAGCGGTACTCCCTGAGCATGGTCGCCGCTACCCTGGCCGTCTTCGCGATCCCGCTCGGCTTCGGCGCCGACCTCACCAGCTCGCTGCTGCGCGCCATGACCTTCATGATCGTCGCCTCACCGTGCGCCGTGGTCCTGGCCACCATGCCGCCGCTGCTGTCCGCCATCGCCAACACCGGACGCCACGGCGTCCTGGTCAAGTCCGCCGTCGTCATGGAACGCCTCGGCCAGATCAACGCCGTCGCCCTGGACAAGACCGGCACCCTGACCGAAGGCACCCCCCGCGTCACCGACATCCGCCCCCTGGCCGGCAGCAACCTCGACGAGGACAGCCTGCTTGCCCTCGCGGCAGCCGCCGATCACCCCAGCGAACACCCCCTCGCACGTGCCATCGTGGACGCCGCCCGCGAACGCGGCCTCGACATCCCCGAGACGCGGGACTTCAACTCCGCCCCCGGCATCGGCGTCACCGCCACCATCAACGGCGCCGCGATCGCGGTCGGTGCCCCGGCCCGGCTGCGCAACAACGCCACCGACCCGCGCGCCGCCAAGACCGCGGCCGTCGCCGAGGAGCTGGAGAACGGCGGCCGCACCGCCGTACTCGTCGATCGCGACGGCATCCCGGTTGGCGTCCTAGGCATTGCCGACCGACTCCGCCCGGACGCTGCCACCACTGTTACGGCCCTCAAGTCGCTGACCGGCACCAGCCCACTGCTGGTGACCGGCGACAACCCGCGCGCCGCCGCCCGCCTCGCGGCCGAGGCCGGCATCGTGGCCGACGACGTTCACGCCGGTCTCCTGCCCCAGGACAAGGTCGAAGCGGTACGCCGCCTGGAGGCTCGTGGCCGCAAGGTGCTGGTCATCGGCGACGGCGTCAACGACGCCCCCGCACTGGCCGCCGCCCACACCGGCATCGCCATGGGCCGCGCCGGCTCCGACCTCGCCCTGGAAACCGCCGACGCCGTCATCGTCCGCGACGAACTCGCCACCATCCCCAAGGTCATCGCCCTGTCCCGCGCGGCCCGCCGCCTGGTCGTGCAGAACCTCGTCATCGCCGGAGTGTTCATCACCGGCCTGGTCATCTGGGACCTGGTCGCCACCCTGCCGCTGCCGCTCGGCGTACTCGGCCACGAAGGCTCCACCGTCATCGTCGGCCTCAACGGCCTGCGCCTGCTGCGCGACGCCGCCTGGAAGCGCGCTGGCACCGACGGCACCCGGTGAGCAAGCGCACCCGCCGGTCCGCCCCCGCGCCGAAGGCAGGATGCTGTTGGTTAATCCGGGGGGGGCTGGTTCTACTTCGCCCCGTCGAGCGTGAGCTCGGCGGGGCGAAGTGCTGCGAAGTGGCTGGTGCGG
>NZ_JBITHR010000051.1:0-24413 GCF_044458185.1 Streptomyces sp. NPDC050485
CATCGAACACACCCCGGAAACGACAAAGATCCCGCCCGATCTTCCGATCGGACAGGATCTCGTCAACCGCTCCCGAGCTAACTCAAGAACAGTCGAATGTCGCAGACGCCGGGGGTTCGCTCGACGAAGTACAGCGGTTGCTCGGCCAGAAGGACCCGCGGTCGCCCCGCCCCTACCTCCGTCCCGATGTCGGGCGGCTTCGGGCCGCGGTCGGCCGAGTGCCCAGCCCGCGCGAGCATGGCCAGGGCGAACGATGAGCCTGGCGGTTGCGCCGATCGGGCGCTCTGATACTCGTTCCTCCCGCGCCGAACTGGTCATGGCGGCGGTCCCCGAAGACTTCCTGGCGAGTATCCGTTGGGATCCTGGGGCCAAGACCATCGTCTTTCCTCAGGAGCATCCGCAGTTGGGTTGGCGGCCCTGCCGCATCCAGGGATGTGGTGAGGCAACCACGGCCAGCACGAGGCTGTGCTCGCCCTGCAGCCTTCGCTGGAAGCGTGACGGACGTGCCCTGGAGGAATACGCGAGCTCTGCCACGAAGGATCCGCGAGCCGACCGGCTCAAGGTTGGCATCACCCTCTGCCGCGTCCCCGGGTGTGAGCGCGTTTGGCGGAGTTCGGTCAAGGAGCTGTGCACCACCCACGAAGGCCAGCAGAAGCGGCTCCAGCTCCCGCTCGACGCGTTTATCCAGCGGCCCGACATCCGACGGCTCCCGGCATATGGGCCGTGCGGGGTGATCGCTTGTGGGCGTCAGCGGCAGGGCGTCAACTCGGTCTACTGCAGCGCACACGCTGCCCGGCTGCATGCACTGCGGAGGAAGGGGCTCATCCTCGACGAGGATCACTGGCAGCGGACGGAACCGCCGGTGTCCTCCAGGGAGACCGTCAGCCTGCGGGGCCTTCCTGACCTCGTCGTTGCAGAGCTTCTGTTCGGGCTGCAGGAACGGACCCGCAGCGGACGCCGGACAGCCTTCTGGGTCTTTCGCCCGGTCTGCACTGCCCTGCTGGCCACGAGCGCGGCCTCGTTGCTCGATCTTGACGCCACACCGCTCGGCCGAGGCAGCCGCGACCTCGTCAATCGCTTCGCCAAGGCGGTGGCGCTCGTCGAGTTGTCGGCGGAAACCGAACGACACAAGGACACCTGGGACTGCCGGGCCTTCGGATGCAGCGGTTTCCTGCGCTTTTCCGGCATCAGCCAGCCCTGGCTGCGGGAGACGATGAAACGCTGGGCCTACGACGACCTTCCACGGCGCCGCGGCGACAACCCCGGTGGCACTGTCCAGGACATCATCAACTCGGTGATCCGCTTCTCCGACAGCCTCCGGTTGCAGCGGCCGGATGCCGGCGACGATCCCACCGCCTTGTCCCGCCTGGACATCACGGCTTTCACCAACCGCCTGGCCTACCTTCAGGAGCAGGAGAAGATCACCGCATACCGGCGTCTGGCGATCAGCCGCCATGTTCGGCGCTGCCTCAACCGGCTGCGGGCCCTGGGCCTGACCCGCCCGGACGAGCCCCTGCACGGCCTGGCGGACGACGTCATCCTGCGCGAGGAAGACATCCCGGACGAACCCGAGGACACCGAAGCTGGACGCGACCTTCCCGACGAGGTGATGCGGGTCGTGGTCGCCGAGCTCCCCAGGCTCGACGACCACTCCAGTCCCGAGATCCGCACCGCCATCGAGATCCTCATCGACACCGGCCGCCGCCCTGGCGAGGTCTGCAAGCTGCCCTGGGACTGTCTCGACCGCGACACCGACGGCCAGCCGGTCCTGATCTACACCGACCACAAAGGCCACCGCCTGGGCCGCCGACTGCCCATCGCCCAGGAAACGGCCGAACTGATCCTCCGGCAGCAGCAACGAGTACGCGAACTGTTCCCGCGCACCCCGCAGAAGGAACTCAAACTGCTGCCCAGCTCGGTCATCAGCCAGGAAGGCCGCAGGCCCATCACCGCCGGTTGGCTCAGCGACCGGCATCGGACCTGGGTGGTCGAGATGCCTCCCATCCTGATCCCGGTGCCTGGGCGAGACGGCCGACCGACGATGGTCCCGTTCGACAAGGAAAAGATCTTCCTCTACGCCTACCGGCACAGCTATGCCCAACGGCATGCCGACGCCGGCGTCCCGGTCGACGTGCTCAAAGAGCTCATGTCTCACCGGCAGTTGACCACCACACAGGGGTACTACCGAGTCAGCGAAGTCCGCCGCCGGGAAGCGGTCGACCGCGTCACCGCCATGCAGTTCGATCGCCACGGCAACCGCATCTGGCGCAAGGCCCAGGCCCTCCTCGACTCCGAGCGGGCCCGCCGGGCCATCGGCGAGGTCGCTGTCCCCTACGGGGTCTGCACCGAACCTTCCAACGTCGCCGCGGGCGGCAAGGACTGTCCGGTCCGCTTCCGCTGCGTCGGCTGCGGACACTTCCGCACCGACATCTCCTACCTCCCCGACCTGGAGGCATACCTCGGCGACCTTCTACGGAATCGCGAGCGCCTCGCGGCGGCCCTCGACGCCGACGATTGGGCCAAGGCCGAAGCGATGCCGTCCGACGAGGAGATCACCCGTGTCCGCCGACTCATCCGCCGGGTCAAGACCGATCTCGACGATCTGCTGCCGGAGGAACGAGCCCAGTTCGAAGATGCCGTCGCGGTCGTCCGTCGCGGTCGGCGCCCGGTCCTCCTCGGCATGCCGCAGATCCGCCAGCCCCGCCCAGACTTCCAACCGGGACACAGTTCATGAACCCCTCTCTGCACGATGGCCGACAGGCCGCCACTTCCCGGCGTCGGGAACGGGCTCGCGCCGCCCTGCGCGAAGCACTCGCCGCTGGCGAGCCAGTCAGCGTCTCCGGAATCGCCCGCCGAGCCGACCTGGACCGCAGTTTCTTCTATCGCCACAACGACCTGCTCCAGGAGATCCAAGCTGCCGAGAACCGGCCCCAGTCCGACGGCGAGCACGGAGTCACTCTGGCCTCTCTACGAGCAGATCTCGCGAACGCTAATGACCGAAACAGCCGCCTCACAGCTCGGATCCGCCAACTGGAAGAAGCTCTGTCTCGGGCCTTGGGCGAGCGAGCCTGGCAAGAGTCGGGCCTTGGCGCCCCGACCGATATCCATGCACTCCAGGAACGGATCAATCAGCTTGAGCAGCACAACGCGGACCTGATCGCAGAACTGTCAGAACGAGAAGAAGACCTCACTGCCGCCCGAGCAGCCAACCGCCAGCTCCTGACGACTCTCAACACTCGCCAGAACCTGAATGAAAACCTCCCACTGGAGTAAGCCAGTCTGCTCGAAGGGTAGCCGTCAAAGCTCAAACGGCTTATGCACAACCGTCGGGGTGGTCGGGACAGCGAACGATCTGGGATCGTGGCTTAAACCAGCCAAGTTGAACCGTTCAACTCAAGGGACCAGGACATTGATCCAGGGACGAGCCGGATTCCCCGATGGCGAACAAGACCCCAGGTCAGTGGCCAGCTATCAAGCAGTGGCACAGCGGAGACTGCAGTACGACATGATGATGTGGCAAGTGCCAGCGCTAGGAATCGCTGCACAGGCATTTCTGCTGACTGTTGCGCTCGGGCACGATTCGAGCCGACTCTCTCGGGTTCTGTCATCGATCGTTGCTGGCATGATTGCACTTCTAACTATGCAACTCATGGCGAAGCATCGATGGCATGAGCGTATCGATAACCAGTGGTTGGAGACATTTGAGAGAAGGAACGGATTGGAGGTTGTTCATCAAAACCGTTCCAGCCTTGCGAAGGAACTCAACTTGGAGGGGCCAGGCATTCTTGCGCGCTGGCGCTCTTATCACGTCTGGCAACTAGCGCTTGCGATCTTCGGTATCGTGAACCTCCTATGCGCCATCATTGCGCTCTTCGCCCCCCAGGCTTTCTCCGACCAGCGCCACTCGCAAGGTGGTCTTCTCCAGCTACTTGGGTAACCGCGCGAGGACCGGCGCAGCTCCTGATGAACCAGGATCATCCGGCATCGCCCGATCCAGGGATTGCACCACACCTGTCGCGTTGTCATCCTTAAACCGTCAGGTCGCCCACCTGCACGAACGCGGGCAACCGAGCGCTTGCGGCACTCAGGCCCCCAGAGAATGGCCGATCATGCGGTTGAAGAGGTTGCGCTGGGCGGCGGCGTGCCAGTCCGCGTGGTTGTCGCGTCTCCGCCGGTAGTGGGCTTTGGCACCCGGCGAGGCGGTGATCGCCGAGAACGCCCAGAGGTATCCGGCATGGTTGAGACGGTCATTCTTCACCCAGCGTCGGGTGACGCTGGACCTCTTGCCAGACGCCCGGGTGATAGGCGAGGCGCCGGCGTATGCCTTCAAACCGCGGGCATCGGCGAACCGCTGTCGGTCGTCCCCGATCTCGGCAAGCACCCGGGCGCCGAGCTGGGTTCCAAGGCCGGGGAAGCTGAGGATGATCTCAGCGTCCGAGTGCTGCGGGAATGCCTCTTCGACCGCCTCAGCGAGGCTGTCGGCTGCGGTGCAGGCGGCCTCCAACTGAATCAGGAGAGCAAGCATCTGCTTACCGAGTGCGTCCTCGACCAACGGCGGCTGGTGGGCCCACTCGGCTCGGAAGACCTCGCGGAACCGCTCGGCGTCGGCGGCGATACCCCGCTGACGACCGGCCCGCTTGAGCGCGGCCTGTAACTGTGTGCGCGTGAGGCGAGCCGCCCTGGTCGGCGTCGGGGCCAGCTTGAGGAGCTGGTGTGCCTCGGGCCGGCAAAGCCCGTTCTTCCAGGATTCGACGGCCGCGAGAGCGGCCGGGTAGTACTCGCGCAGCAGGGAGCGGAGCTGGTTGGCGATCTGCTGCCGGTTCCACGTCGCGTCCTGCTGAGCGCGGGCGAGGACGGCGACGGCGCGGGCCAGATCGCTGTCCTGGGGAAGCGGCCGGTGAGCGTGCATGTCGGTCCGCAGCACGTTGGCCAGGACCAGGGCGTCGCCCGGGTCGGACTTCTTGCGCGAGACGGAGTGCCGGTCTCGGTAGCGGGCCGCGGCCATCGGGTTGATCGCGAACACCTGTCGTTTGCCGGTCCGCAACACCGCGACCAGCAGGCCCCGGGATGTCTCGATCGCGACCGGGATCGGAGCCTCCTCCGTGTCGCCGTACTCAGCGAGCAGGTCCAGCAGGATCTTGTAGCCAGCGGCGTCATCGGCGATATGCCGCTTGGCCACTAACTGGCCGCTGTCGTCGACCAGGGCGACGTCGTGTGTCTTCTCCGCCCAGTCGATGCCGCAGTAGATCAAGATCTTTCCCTCCCCGTGCTCTGGTGTTCGTACTGGTCACGAGCTCATGCGGAACCACGCAGCGACCTAATCCAAGGACTCGATACGAGGCCGGTCCGCCACCTCAGCAGCTGTTCGTGGCACCAGCTCACCGCACGGGCCCCGGTCTGCGTTGGAGCTGAAGCGGCTCGGGCATCACGAGGGGTCACCATGCAGCGGGCTCGCACCACAGACACCAACGAGTGATCAAGCGGGGAGTGTTGACGGTGGTGGCGGTCACGAGAGCGTCGGGGACCACCGCTCTGGATATAGGGATCAAGTCCCCGGACGACTCAAGGCGTCAGCCCGACACTCACGTGACCGCCATCGCGACCAACCTCTGCTGCTCGAAGAGCCCGGGCGTACGTCTCGCAGGGCTGTCGCTACCACCGGATTAGGACGGCTCCGACGCCGTGATCACACCAGCCACACCAAGATCATCTCATCGCCGACCAGGGGTTACGGGACAACCCTTAGACAGCGTATGCGGGTACCAGAGCCCGATCGACTACGAACGAGACCACCAGGCCGACACCACCGTGGAGTTGGCCGCCTGAAAGATCTCCACGACGCGAGGGGATTGACACCCAGGGCCTCCTCCGCACGCATGGCGCCCATCGAACCCGGGCGTGACGCCGTCACTCTGGTGGTCGCGCAGCCCGGGTGACGGCGCCTGACACGGCGCCTTACTGAGCGGTCAGTGGCCAGCCTCAGCGCTGCGGCGGAGCCTCACCCATGGCCATGAAGGTGAAGGAGTAGTCGTGGAATCGCTTGTCGATGGTCGTAAAGATCTTGAACTTGTCAGGGAAGAGCCAATCGGTCGTGGCGCTGAGCCCGGGGCCACTCGCATAAATCGTCGCTGTGACAGCCGGAAGGGTGACGAAGGCGTTGTCGGGAGTTATTTCGTAGGTTCCCGTTGCCTCCTTCCTGACCGTGAATCCCGAGCCGGAGAGGATGCGGCCGTCATGGCCGACCACTCCGTACACCACCTGCTCGACCGGCTTCGGGGCGGTGATGCGGAAGGTCAGCTCGGCCTCGGTGTTGCCGATGAGGATGCCGTCCGGGACGCTTCGCTCGCCTAACGCGGCGTCCGGTGTGGCCTGGACGTTGATGGAGTAGAAGCCCTCCGGCTTGTTCTCGATCGTCTCTGCCTTGAACCGGACGAGTCGGCCGTCCGGTTCCCGGCTCTCGATGGGGAGGGGCCTGTTGATGCCGGCGTCCAGCTTCATGTACCGGATCTCGCCGGTCCGGGGGAAGAACACGCCTTCCGGCAGTTTCACCTGGATGATCTCCCCCGCTTCGACCGGGTTGCCGTCCACGAACACCTCGATCGCGAACGAGCCCGGCATGCCGGGCTCCAGCTCCAGCGGATTCGGGTCTCCCTGATTGATGTGGAAAGCCATGTCTTTTCTCCTTGGTCGGTCGTGATCGTGTGTCATCGGTGTTGGCTTCGGTGGAGTCCGCCGGAGAAAGCGTTAGGTTCGGCGGTCGGCTCCGGGGCGGGGTTCATGGAGTCATCGCAGGGCCTTCCCTTCCGTAGGCGGCCCTGCGTCTGGGCTGGCCGAGCTCTCGTGCGACGCCGGGCCCCGATACGGCCCGGTAGGCCGTCAGTTGGTCCGCGGAGATGCGGTCCCAGTCGAGATGGCGGACGCTCGGGGGCCCGGCGGCGCCGAGAGCGGCGCAGCGGGCCGGGTCGTTGGCGAGGCGGGTGAGGGCCTTTGCGTAGGCGGTGATGTCCCCGGCGGGCACGCGGACGCCGACGTGGTTGGTGACGAGGGTGCGCAGGCAGGGAATGTCGAAGGCGAGGACGGGGGTGCCGGTGGCAAGGGCTTCGGCGGCGACCATGCCGAAGGTTTCGTAGCGGCTGGGCATGCAGACCAGGCGGGCTGTGGCGAGGAGGTCGAAGCGGGCGGTTCCGTCGATCCGGCCGAGCCAGTGGACGCGGTGGGCGATGCCGAGTTGTTCGGCGAGGGCTTGGGCGGTTTCGACGTGGGGGCCGTCGCCGGCGATGAGGAGGTCGGCGGTGGTGTGGGGGGCTGCTTGGGCGTAGGCGCGTAGGAGGAGGTCCAGGCCCTTGGAGGTGGTTTCGAGGCGGCCGAGGTAGAGGAGGTGCTCGCGTGTCGGTGCGGGTTTCGGGGTGAACGCTTGCAGGTCGAGGCCGTTGGGGATGACCGTGACGTGGGCGTAGGGGTTGCGGTCGCGTAGTTCGGTGCCCAGGTCGTCGCTGACGGCGATGAGGGCGGTGTGTGAGCGCAGCCCGCTGCGTTCGACGGCGTGGAAGGGGAGCTTGTACTCGCGGGCCTTGTCGGCGGCGAAGAGCCACTGGACCATGCCGATGACGGGGCGTCGGGTGAGGTAGGGGACGCAGACGGAGGAGAACGGGGCGGCGAAGTCCTCCACGACGATGTCGGGGTCCCAGCGGCGGGTCATCCACCACAGTCCGGTCACGATGGCGGTGAAGTAGGCGAGTTGGGAGGCGAAGCGGCTGCGGGTGAGCGGGCCGAGGCGTGGGGGCAGGGGGACGTAGCGGACACCGTCGCGCACGGTGGGGGTGCAGCCGGGCCAGGGGGCGCAGATGACGGTCACCTCGATGCCGCGGGCGGCCAGGCGACGGTTCACCTCGTGGGTGCGCACCGAACCGCCGCCCGCGCCGGGGCACCGCGGGTCTTCGAAACCCAGGTGCAGGACGCGATAGGGGCCGGGACGCCGGGGGCGGGGGCGGGCCGCCAGGGCCGCCGTCGCGAGAACGAGGGCCGCAGCCAGGATCCACGGCACCGGGTATGGGCGCAGTGCGGCCAGGACGCAGGCGGCGGCCATTCCCGCCGTGAGGGGACCGGCGGCGCCCGCTGCGGGGCTGAGCCTGGTCACGCGGCGCCGGGCCATGGCCACGAGTGCCACGGAGGTCGCGCCGGTGGTGGCGGCGGCGCTCCAGGCAAGGCCGGTGGGGCTACCAGCGGTGCGGGCGAAGGCGATGCCGCCCGCCAGGCAGGCGGCTCCCAGGACCACGACGACGGGCCGGATGGGGCCCCATGCCTGGAAGACGGTGGCGACGAGGGTGATCGTGGCTCCGGCCAGGCCGGCGAGGGACAGCGGTGGCAGCAGGTCCGCCGACGCGGCATAGGGCGCGGGCAAGACAAGGGCGAGGACCGGGCCGGGGCAGGTCGCCAGGACGGCGGTGACGGTGATGTTGAGGGTCCAGTGCAGCCGGAGGATCGTGCGGAACTCGTCGCTGCCCGCGTCCGGCCGACTCGCGGCGAGCCGGGGGAAGACGACGGTGGCCAGGGCGGTGGCGAGGAACAGCGGGATGCGCGCCAGGACCAGCAGGGCCTGGTACGGCGCCAGAGCCGCAGAACCGTCACGCATAGCTGTGGCGACAACAACGTCCAGGGTGAGCAGCGCACAGGCCAGGACCTGGATGCCGCCGATGGCTGTGGCGCGCCGCCACAGGCCGAGGCGGTGCTCGGACGGCTCGACGTCCCTCCCGGACACGCCGTCCGGCCCGGCCGGATCGCCCGGTTTCGCCCGCCGCGTCGTCAGGTCCCTGCGCATGGCGGCAAAGCCCACCCCTGAGGTGGCCGCTGCGCCGATGGCGAAGGCACCCACCGCCCCCGCGCTTCCCCAGCCGGCCAGGACCGCGGCCACGGCAGCCCCGATGCGCACGGCGGCCTCGGCCACCCGCAGCACGCCCAGGCGGCCGAACGCCCGGCGGCCCTGCAGGTACCCGGCACCAGCGGAGTTGGCCCAGATCGCCACGCAGGCGGCGGCGAGCCCGGCCAGCAGGCCCAGACCGGCGTACGAGGCGACAGCACCGCAGGCGGCAGCGGCAGACAGAAGGGAAAGCGCGCAGGCCAGGTGCAGGCAGCCCCGGACCGACCGGCGTCGCCGGGCACTGCCGGGGGTGGTGACCGCGACCTCGCGGGCCAGCACCCAGGGCACCGTGGCACCGGCCAGGGTGCCAACCGTCAGCAGGACCGAGGAGGCCGCAGCGTAGACGGCGTAGTCGGCGGACGGCAGCAGATGGACCAGGAGCAGCGAGAGCCCGTAGTTGCCGGCGCCGACCAGCAGCGCGGAGACCGTCAGCCACATGACCGGGCGGTCCATGGACCGGTCCGGCTCCGCGGGAGCGGTCTGGATCGGTGGGGCCGGACGGGACAAGGACGTGGTCATCGCGCCCTCCCGCTCTGCCCTGCGACGAGCCCACGGACGTCGTAGATGCGCAGTTCACCGTTGGTTGGCCCGGGCTCGCTGTGCACGAGCGGAGCCTGCCGCTCCAACGTGGCCATCAGGTCCGGTGCGATCCGCGCGTACCCCTGCGCGAAGAGCTCGGTGGAAACCACGAGGTAGTCGACGTGACCGTCGCCGAGGTCTCGCACTGCCTTCCACGTGCCGGCTCGGGCACCGGGGATGAGGAAGGGGGGCGTTTCCTCCGTAGCGGCCACGGTGCTGCCCTTGGACAGGTGCGTACGAGTCCATGCGAGGGTGCGCCGGTAGGCGTCATCGTGGCGGGTGTGGACCCGCTGCCAGACCACGGCGTCCACGACGAGGGCGGCCACGGCTGCGAGGAGCACGGCCACCGAGGCAGCGTGGCGAAGCCGCTGTCTGCCGTTCCGCCGGACACGGGAACGGGACGTGTGCTGCTGGGCCGGGAGCGCCAGATCGGCGGCGAGCGCGAGGGCGGCCGTGCTGCTGACCACGAGCGGGTAGAACATCTGCTCTTCGAGCGTGCCCACTGCGACCGCGTACACCAGGTACGCGAGGGTGCAGCCTGCCCAGACGCTGATCACCGAGCGGCCCGGCGCCCCGGCGAAGTTCCATGGCCGACGGGCGCGGCACCACAGCAGCCACGCCACGGCGAGGGCGCCGAGCGCGATCAGAAGGTAGGGGACGGCGAAGTAACCGAGGTTGGTCACCAGTCTGTCTGTGAAACTCACTTGGCCGTCATGGCTGTTGAAGCCGCTGATCTGCTTGGCTCCGAGAGCCCGGGCGATGCCGTCGGTCTTCTGTGCCCACCACGCCCCCCAGTTGCCGGTGGCGGCGGTGACTGCCAGGTAGACGGCGTACCCGGCCAGCGTGACCGCCGCGGCGGTCAGCCGCGTACGGCGGACCGGTCCGGTGGAGGAAAGCGCGAGGAGCAACAAGGGCACAACCGTGAACAGGGCGTAAGGCTCTTTGGTGGTGATCGTCAGCGCGAACAGCAGCCCCGAGCCGAGCGCGGTGGCGGCCCGGCCCCGCGAGGTGGCGGGCGTACGGGCGAGGACGAGCATGCCCAGGACGGCGGCCATCGTGGCCTCGGCTTCCAGCATGACGCGGCTGTCGAAGCGGTTCAGGAACGGGTCCGCCGCCAGGAGCAGACCGGACGCGAGGGCGATCGGCGTACGGGCGGCGCGGCGCAGCAGCGCGGTCACGGCGATCACGGTCACCGAGCCGGTGACAGCGATGACCGGCCGCAGGAAGAACACGGTCCGCAGCAGATCGGCCCGTTCATCGGTCACCCGCAGCACACCGGCCAGGGCAGCGAACAGCGCCGGCGGGTGCAGCGCGAAGAACTGGCCGTGGAAGGTGAGACCTTGGTCGTCAGCGAGGTTCCTGCTGATCGTGACATAGTACAGCTCGTCGACGAACACGTCATAGGAGCGGTCGATGAAGGCCAGCCTCAGTACGAGGGCCAGGGCGAACAGGGCACCGAGCGCGACCATCCAGTGCGTACGCCGTGGTGACGGCCGTCGGCCTGGGGACGGCGCACGTCCTGGCGGGTGCTGCTGCCAGCCGATGAGGTCGGTGTGGCGGGCGAGGCGCACCATGACGCCTTCGCCGTGGGGGTCGATGCCCATACGGGTCAGGACGACCTCGGCGTCTTGCTCGTCGGCACCCACCAGCAGCAGGCCCGCCTGCGGACCGGTGGTGTCCACCAGGTCCGTGGCGCGCAGCAGCCCCAGGTCGACACCTTCGAGCACCTTGGCGGGGAACCGGACGACAGTGCAGGCGTCGGTGACGGCACGCCGCTCCTCGCGCAGGGTACGTGCCAGGCGCGTCTCCTCGCCGGTGAGCACGGCAAGGAGGTGGGCGGCCGTCGCCGTCCAACTGAACCGGCCTGCCCAGGCACGGCACTCCTGATCCCAGGAGGCCGCCTGCTCAGGGGCCTCTACGGTGCGCAGCGCCTTCACGAGGGCTGCAGCCAGGTCCTCTCCGTCTTCCGCCAGCCACCCGGTGACGCCGTCGCGGATGGTGTCGCGCAGGCCGGGCACGTCGTACGCGAGGGCGGGCACCCCCGATGCCGCGGCCTCCATCACTGACAGCCCCCAGCCCTCGTTGACCGAGGCGGTGGCGGTGATCCAGGCCGAATCGACCAGAGCGTCCCGCTCCACTTCCGGCACCCTGCCGTGAAAGACGACGGCGTCGCCCAGGCCGAGCTCGGCCGCCAGCCGCTGCAGGTCCTGCCGCACGTCGCCGTCGCCGACGATGTCCAGCCGTACATCCGGCAGGTCGCGCCGGACCGCGGTGAGAGCGCGCACCAGCTGGTCGACACGTTTCTGCGTCACGAGTCTGCCGACGCAGACGATGCGCGGCTCCCCGGCCCTGGCGCGTGGCCGGGCGGCCGGGAGGTCCAGGCCGGCCGGGGCCAGATACACCGGCCCGCGCAGCGACAGCTGCCGGCGGATCTCCGCACGGGAGGACGGCGAGACCGCGCACACAGCGCGCCTGCGGTACACCAGGCTGCTGCCCCGATCCTCCAGCCAGCGCCCCAAGGCGGCGACCGGGCCGGGGAACCACAGGGCGAACTGGGCCTGGTGGACGTGGTGGATGAGCTGCACCACGGGAGTGCGGCGGCGCAGCACGAGCGGGCTGAAGAACGGGATGCCGTTCTGGGAGTCGATCACGCCGTCGATGCGACGACGGTGCGCCAACAGCCAGAGCAGGACGAAGACATAGACGCTCAGCCGCCCGCCCCCGCGGACCACCGTGCCGTAGGCGGTCTCCTCGCGGCGAGCCGTCCCCCGGGGCCGGGCCGTGAGATAGGTGACGCGGATACCCGCCTCGTGCAGCTGCCGGGCGGTCTCCTCGCAGTACAGCTCGGCTCCACCCGCTTGCGGATGGCGGCCGTCCCGCCAGTTGCAAAGGACGATGTGACGGCCACGCCACTGCGCCACGGCGGCTTGCAGACCCGCCTCCGGGATCACTTCTGCGGTCACCCGGCTTCCCCAGTTGCACTCGGCGCCAGGCGGGACGCAGTGCGGTGCAGCTGCCACAGCTCACCGGCCACCCGGCAGCCATCGCTGAACGGCCGGAAGCTGGAGCCCTGTTGGTCTCTCCAGATCACCGGGAATTCCGTAAGGCGCAGCCCCAGCGCCCGGGCGCGGGCTATCGCCTCAAGGTCGAAGGCGAAACCAGTGGTGGCGATGTCGGCGAAGACGAGCCGCCCGGCCTCGGCGTCGAAGAACTTGAACCCGCACTGAGTGTCCGCGATCGGGCCGGAAAGACGGCGTGTGAGCATCCGGAAGCCCGCCCCGCCGACGCGCCGCAGGAGAGGCTGACGCACCGGAATCCGCGCACCGGCACAGCGTCGTGAGCCGATGACCACCTGCCAGCCGTCCCGCAGGAGAGCGAGCGCATCGTCGATGGCCGCGGCGGGTGTCGCGAGATCGGCGTCACAGAAGCCGAGCCAACGGGCCTGCGTGGTCACCATCCCCCGGGCCACCGCCGCCCCCTTCCCCCGCCGGGAGCAGCCGATCACGCTGACAGGTATGCCGGACGCGGCCAATCGGTCCACGCATTCGGCGGTGCGGTCGCTGCTGCCGTTGTCGACGACGCGTAACGCGGTGGTCAGCGGTAAGCGACGTAAATGCGAAGCGAGGGCTTGGACGGTGCCCGCCAGGCGGAGTTCTTCGTTGTAGGCGGGGATGACGAGTTCGAGATCGACAGTGGCGGTGGCGATGCTTACGCAGGATGCGGCTGCCGACAGCCGTTCCGAGCCGGACCACTCCCCCATGCGCATTGCTTCCAATGCGAGTTTTCCCTTTCCGAGCTGATGGCGAAGCCGGCAGTCCAATCAGGCGGAACCGCCGGCTTGCTCGCCCCCGCCTCTCCCGTTCAGAGGGTCACAGGTTGTACCGCTCAATTTTCAGTACCCAGTTCTGCAGTCCACATTTGGAGCCGTCGATACCTCCATGGCTCACATGCACCTTTGCGGTGACGTCCTGCAGATTGGACTGCGGGAGGAACTTGATGACGCGCTGCACGGTATGAGATGACCATTCCCGGTCCTTGGCAGCCGACGTGAAACGCTGGTTGCCGCCGACAGGCTGGGGCGCCAGCCCGCCGAACAGAACATCCAGCCACATGACGGAGTTGTTGTCCGGGGCCGTCGACAGTGCCTCTGCACTGAACGTGGCAGCGAAAATCGCACCGTTGGCGGACGCGCCCCCAATGGTGAGAGGAATGACCGCGCCGGGCAAGGACCATGCCCCAGCGCCCGCCGCCTCCCAACGAGCGGCACCCCAAGCCCAATATGTGCGGTCGGCTGGGCGCCGGACCACTGCCGAATTCGGACCCTGGTTCGGATCGACGATATCGATGGACAGGGCCGCCTTCACACCGCCGATCTCCATCGCATCATTCTCGCGATGGATACCCGGTTCAGCATCCACCAGAGCCTGGATATTGATCGAATAGAAGCCATTCTGCCGCGGCGAGCCGTCATTGAGATGCAGCGTGCTCCGGAACCGGAGTAGCCGGTTGACCGGGTCCCACCGGGACGAAAGAGCCTCATTGATCGTTTCATTGTTCGCTATATAGCGAACCTCCCCATCGGGATCCGGAAACGTCGTACCCTCCGGGAACCTCACCGCGATCCACTCCTGCTGACCGCTGATCGGAACGTCCGAGTCGACGTCGATCGTGAATGACGCCGTGCCCCCGGGCACCACATCACGCGGAAAAGGATGTCCCTGCCTGATAGTGAACGCCATTCTTCTTCCTCTCGAAGCCGAAACATACCGCCAACGACTGCGGCCGGTTGACATTAGCTCGTCAACCAGGGCCCCGGTGAAATGAGAGAGGAGGGGGTGACCGAAAAGGGATAGCGACTTCGAGCCGCATCACTTCTGGTTAGGTATTCACCTAACCGCGGGTAGCCTTCGCCATTACATACGCTCTCGGTTTCGCGTCAAGTAGGCCCCCACCAGCGTTTTCGATCCGCCGCCGGCCAAGCCCCTTGCGGCCTGTCTCGCGCCCACGCCCCGCCGATGGCAGGTTCTCCGCCTCCAGCCGCCGCGCCCCCGTCGCAACCTTGTCCGGAACATGGCTGCTGCCGGAGACCGCCGTCAGACGCACGGTTCACGCCGGCAGTTGCTGGGGGTCCCCCGGTAGAGGGATGCAACAGCTGAAACGGCATCTACAGGCGGCAACACGCTCATGATCGCTTCATGACGTCCTCTCTCAGCCGCCGTCGTCTGCTCAGCAACGCCATGGCGGCCGCAGGCTTCGGGGCACTCGCCGGGAGTGCGGCCACTCCCGCCGCGGCTCTGCCCCAGTCACCCGCCCGTCGTGCAGCACCACTCCCGCCTGTCGGACAGACCATCAACCTCACCGCCAACGGTTTCGGGGCCACACTGGATGTGAACCAGCCGCCGCCGCAGCCGACGCTGAACTTCATCGGCTCACGTGCCGTCAGAGGGCGCGATCAAGTTGTCTGCGGGCCCGTGGGATGATCTTGGTGCTGGTCGTCGTGGGAGGGGTTCATGGCGGATGCTGGGACGGCGTCGTCGTACAAGGGGTACAGGTTTCCGCCTGAGGTGATCGGTCACGCTGTGTGGCTGTATCACCGTTTCCCGCTCTCGTACCGCGAGGTCGAGGAACTCCTCTTCGAGCGCGGCATCACCGTCTCCTACGAAACGATCCGGGCCTGGTGCACGACCTTCGGACCCGCCTACGCCGCCGGGCTGCGCCGCCGGCAGCCCCGGCCGGGCGACAAGTGGCACCTGGACGAGGTGTTCATCAAGGTCAACGGGCGGCATGCGGTACCTGTGGCGCGCGGTGGACCAGGACGGCAACGTGCGCGACATCCTCGTGACGAACACGCGTGACGCGGCCGCGGCGAAGCGGTTCTTCCGCAAGCTTCTCAAGGACCTCAAGTGCGTGCCCCGCGTCGTGGTGACCGACAAGCTGCGCTCCTACGGGGCCGCGCACCGCGAGGTCATGCCATCCGTCGAGCACCGCTCCTCGAAGTCCCTCAACAACCGGTGCGAGAACAGCCATCAGCCCACAAGGCAGCGGGAACGCGCCATGAAGGGCTTCCGCTCCAGCGGCACCGCGCAGAGATTCCTCGCCGCATTCTCAAGGATCTCCGCTCTCTTCCGCCCCCACCGCCACCTGCTCACAGCCAGTGACTACCGCACCGAAATGGCCTAACGGTTCCGTATCTGGAAGAGCGTCACCGGCATGGCCACGACCGCCTGACGAGATGACCCCGCCGGCACGACCACACCCCCAGCACACCCCAACTCACCGACCACACCAACAACTTGACAACGCCGTGGCTGATCCACTCTTCGTGATGGCAGAGGGGGCCTTTGCTCAAGGCCGGGTGGCAGATCGCCGCGGAGTCAGTCACCTTGCTGACCTGGGCTCATCCTTTCTTTTCGTGCCAGGCCCCTCGGGTACCCGGGGTCGGCGCCGCGGCGACATCGGGGGTGCTTACGGCCGCTGTGGGCGGAATGGAATCTTCGTCGCCCATCGCCAGGTCCTGGGGTGGGGGACGCGGGGGATGGTGGGCTGGTCGGGGATGTCGTCCTCGCGTTGGGCGGCGTACCAGCCAAGGGCGCGCAGCAGTGCCTTGGGCATGGTGGGGGGCAGTGCGGTGTCCAGGGCGGTCCAGGATTCGTCGAGGAGTGTTGTGGCGTGTGCGCGGCAGGCGTCGACGGCGCCGCACTCGATCAGGGTGCGGGCGACGGCCAGGGCCGTGACGGGGGTGGCTTTGCCGCCGCGGACGGTGTTCCATACGGCGCGGCGGTGTTTCGCCGGAAGGAGCGGTACGGCGAGGGCCAGGGGCATGGTGACTTTGCCGTTCTGGAGGTCTTCGGCCACGCGCTTGGCGGCTCGCCGGTGCCCGTGACGCTCCATGGTGCCGATGCCGTGGAGGTCCGCGACGTCGTCGCTGATCTGGTAGGCCACTCCCAGGGCCTCGGCGTAGTGGCCGATGGCTGTGATCTGGGGCTCGTCGGCGCCTGCCAGCAGGGCGCTGATCTCGGTGATGGCGCGTACCGGGTAGGCGGTCTTGAGCCGGTGGTTGGAGTGCAGGCGCTGGAGCAGCTCCGTGGCATCGCCGGTGGCGACGGCGGCGTCCATGACCTCGTCGTGGCCGGCGATGTCGAGGGCCTGCCCGGCGTGCGCCGCGCGCAGGCCGCGCAGATACGTCTGGTAGACGCGTAGGCGGAGTGCGGGGTCGTCGGGCAGGATGTCGTCCGCCACGCGGTCGAGGATGAAGTAGGCGTTGGTGCCGGCGTTGATGGCGGTGGGTACGCCGAAGACCTGGTGGGCGGCGGGGCCGCCACGGCGCAGGGGGGAGTTGTCCTCGACGTCGTCGACGATCAGCGCCCCGGTGTGGAGCAGTTCGGTGACCGCCATCAGGGAGCGGTAGCGCTCTGCTTCTTGGCCGAAGAGGGCCATGACGCACATGGCCGCGAGGGAGCGCCATGTCTTTCCGCCCAGGTCGATCACGTGCCGTACGGGCGTCACGAGGGATGCGTGCACTTGGGCGGCCGCTGAGTCGTCGAGCGGTTGGTGGCCGTCCAGTCCGGCGATGCTGTGCACCACGGCGGGGTCGGGGGCATCGGGGTAGAGCAGGCGTACTTCCGCGTGGGTGATCTGGCGGACCCGGCGCATCTGGTCTTCGAGGTCGCTGATGGTGTTGGGAGGGACGATCTCCACGAAGGCGTGACCGCTCACGGGGCGGCCGTCCATGGTGCCCTCGATGCGGGACTGGCCCTGCCAGAAGGCCAGTCCTGTGACCAGCGGCCGGGACTCCTGCTCGCGGACGGGCGGGGTCAGGCGCACGTCCAGTGCCAGGTCCGGGATCCGCAGCCGCATGCCGAGCGGGTAGGAATTCATCGTGAGGGGGGAGACCCAGTATTGAGAGACCGTCAGGTCGCCGGTGACCGGGCGGTGCACCCCGTCGGGGGAGACGGTGGTGCAGATCGTGCGCTGGGAAAGCTCGGCCCAGGCACCGATGTGGTCGTTCTGTTGAGCCGTTGCCGCAGGCGTGGCCCAGCGCCCGCCCGGTTCGGCGCTGCCCGCGCTGGTGGCCTTGATGTCGACCAGGCTCGTCCGCAGGGCCGCCACGTCCCAGCCGTTGTCCAGTTGCAACTCCACCTGCACGGCGGCTGCGTCGAGGCCCTTGTCCAAGCGCGGGTCGCGCCGTCCCCCTCCGCCGAAAGAGTGCTCCAGCCACGCCTCCCCCACGACACGGGCAGGTGCACGGCCGGGCAGGGCCAGACTGCCCCGGGCACCGAGCCGGGGCACGCAGTAGGTGTACACGCTGTCGATGCTGTCCTTGTGCGCCTTGTCAGGCCACCAGAGAGGCATCGCTCCGTCGTCGCCCAGCGGTACCGGCTTCTTGCCTGGCTGGAGGACCAGGTCGAAGCTCTCCTCCTGGCCCGTCACCGTCAGGTGGTACGAGCCGTCCGGGTGCCGTCGCAAAGTGGCCACACCGCCGAAGTCCAGGCCCAGTGGGCGGGTGGAGAGCCGCACGGGCGCCTCGAGCAGCCGGTCCGGCAGCAGGGGGCGGCCCCCGTCCAGTGCTTCCTCGACGGCTCGGCGTACTCGGGGGTCCCAGCGCGTGTCGTCCCGGACGGCCGAGCGCGTGGCGGCGAAAGCCGCGCCGTCCATCCAGGACTCATAGCTGTACGTGCTTGTGGCCGCATGGGTGTGAGACCAGATCAACGCATGGGCGGGGTCGTGCGGGGAGGGTTCGTCGGGAGTCGCCCGATAGCACAGGAACAGTACGGACAGCCCGTGTTCGTCGCCTTCGGACGTCCGTACCCGGGCGTTGACGGACCACCTCTCCACGGCGCAGTCCGGATGGGGCAGGTCATCACGCGTCGGGTCGAGCGTGCCACCCTGAGGCGGCCAGTCATGCCGCCACCGGGGCGGGCGCGAAGCCCGGCGGTCGGCTTCGGTCTCGGCGGATGCCGCTGGCACACTCCGTGAGGTGCGCTTGTTCATGGGGTCTCCAAAAGGGTGTCCAGGGCCAAAAGGGCGTCCAAAGGGGGAATTCCTGCGGCACGCAGAACATGCAGAAGGCTTCACCGCATGCGCAGGCCGGACGGTCGGACAGCGGGATGGGATCGCGGTCACGCATCCGGGGCTGCGGGCGCCGCGTTGCCCGCGGTCGACACGACTCCGTCAACTTGTCCGGAACTCGCTTGTAGATCCACCAGGTCGGCGCGTACGTCACTGAGCGTCAGGCTCGGCAGGAACACTGGCGTCAGGAGCCGTTCAGGTGTGACCTTGAACGGGAGAACCCCGACAAGGCGACCGGAGATGGCCGTCGCCGTGAAGCTGCCCGTTCCGGTGAGCCGACCGCGAGCGGCGGACAGCGAGGGCCCGGAGCGACCGGACCCGGTCAGGCGCACTCCCTGGGCCGTGGTGTCAGTGAGCGTGCAGTGCAGGACCGGCAACGGACGCCCATCCGGCCGGCGGACGCTGGTGCGGCGGCAGAAGGCGGCCCGTACGGTGAGTCTTCGGACGGTCAGCGCTCTCCCGGTCCCGGCTCCGGGAGGAAGAGTCCCCTCGTGCCGTGGGGACGCGCAAGCGGCGGCAGCCGCTTCGTACGCCTGCGGCCCGTCGCACCGGGCGGCCGTCTCCAAGGGCGCCGGCCTGGGGGACGAGAGAGGCGAATGCAGCAAGACCAGGGGCAGCAAGGCGATCGCGGGCAGCCTGCGCATCCGGTCACGGCCCGAAGCTGTTCGCGCGGCGGACGGCGGGTCGGCCGGTGGCCGGGGTTCTCTCCAGGCGAAGGCCAGCGCACCACCGACCACACCCAGGGCGCTGCCCATGAGAAACCCGCCGAGGTTGCAGGCGACCAGCGCCGCCAGCGCCAGCCCGACGGCCGCCAGCCCGGCGGGCGCATGCAACTGCGGCTGGGCGTAGAGCACCCAGCCGGTCAGCAGCAGCGGCAGACTGATGCCGAGCCCCGCGTTCGTCGCGACCCCCGGCACGGTGATCGCCACCGGAAAAGCGGCGAACGGAAGGGCGATCATCTCGACGGCGGCGGCCGTGACCAGGCACGCGGCGGCGAAGGGCCGGGCACGGCACCGACCGCGCCCGTCATACGTCCGGTCTCGCCGCGGGATCAGAAACACTCGTGCCGCCCGAACTCGACCGAGACCTTCATGCCCGGCATGCGGAAGGTCCCCGCGCTGCTGGTCCACGCGGTCATGCGAAACCGTTCCATCTCCAACCGCTGCACGGCCTGCCGCATAGCTTCGCCACCAGAGGTGTCGCCGACCTTCAGCCCCGTGAACTCCGCGTCGGCGCTGAGCTGTTGGGCATCGATCACCATGGACGTGGCCGTGACGGGGCGGTGCTGCCCGGCAGTCACCCGCATCGTCACGTCACCGAGAGGGGTGGGCACCAGCAGCGACTGACACATACGGGTCATCGACACGTGCTCCGCGGTCGCGATGATCGCTTCATGCCGGTCGGACTGATCGCTCAGCCCGGGATACTGGCTGACGTCACGCTGCTTCACCTGCTCCGCCGACACCTTGAACAACGACCCTGAAACAGCGATCGACGCGGGCAGGGCACCTGCGGCTGTGGCCGACAGCAATCCGAAGGCCATCACGGATGCCGCCACCAACACCGCACCGAACCTGGCCCAGTTCGTGGGCCCCACCGATACTCGTAGCCCTGTGAGCAGCCCGGTGAAGATCCGCCCGGGCCCTTTCCAGCCGTTGCCCATGCCGCCGTAACCGGTACAGCACCCCCAGGGTCACAGATAATCACTCAAACAAGTGAGATGATCCTGAAAAGTGACGCAACGGCTGACGGCGGCCGTGACAAGCGGCTGAGGATGATCCTTTGGAGTGGACACCCCGAGAATGGATCTTGATGGTCCAGGGAGGGATGCCCAGGTGGGACGCAAGTCTCCGTACCCGGAGGAGTTCCGGAGGGATGCGTCCGGGCTCGGCGGGCCACGCACGAACGGTCCCGGGGCCTGAGGAGACAGCCCCGGGACCCGTGCGCGTCCGGGCACCGGCCGGACGGAATGCGCTGTGCCGCCCGGCCGGCATACCGGGCAGCACAGCGCGGTGGACGCCCGCGGCTCTTCCTGTCAGGGGGCTACGGGCGCACCGCCTGCCTACCACGCCACCGGCCCCCGCCACGCCCCTGACCTGGTTGCACAGGGCCATACGGGACCCCCGAACCTGTCGGGATGAACAGGGATGTAAGCCGTTAGAGTGACCGTGTCCGGGGCGGGTGGCTGACCAGCATGGTCAGTGACGGCGCCCGCCCCGGACCCGTCGGCAACCAGCCGGTTGTCTCTACGCAGGTTCGTTGGTACGGCGGTACCGACAAACCTGCGTACAGACAGGCCGGTCACCGGTCCGGTCGTTTCACGGCCGGCTTCCTTTCCCCGCACTCCCTCGACATTTCGTGCAGCGCGGTCTGCTCAAGGAGATCCACCAAGTCGGCGTGCGGCCGGGCCGCTTTCTGGCGCAGGGCCTGGCACCCGGGACAGTTCTTCTTCATACAGTCCATCTTCGGCCAGCCACAGCCCCGCGCCGGGCCGCTACGAACATCCGGGCCAGGCCGCAGTTCCACCATGCGGGTAGGACAGGCAGCCGGGCCGTGTCCCCGTGTCCGACCAGCGGGTTGAGCCGGACGACGCAGGCAGGATCTGCCCACCCCCAGACCCTGCCCCGCCACCGGGGACCCTGACCACCCGGCCAGGGTCCCCACCGCACAGCCGCTGCAGTCGCTCCCCGACCACCTCGCCCCCACACGCCCGCAGCGGTCGCGGACCGAACCCCGCTCACGGTGGCCGTACCCGCCGGGCACATGCACACGCCGGCCTTTCGGGAGCGCCGGAAGTCCGGCAGTCCCGGAATCTGTAAGTACCGGAGTCTGGGAGGCGCACGGTACTGCCGGGGACCTCGGCCGGGCGTGGGCCGCCATCCATGACAACACCCGGATCCCCGCCGGCTTCCGGCTGTACCTGACAGCTACGCCGAGGATCCTCGCCTCCCCGCGGCCGCAGCGTGGCAAGGACGGGCGCGAGCTGGAGATCGCCTCCATGGCCGACGACCCGGGCGGGACGTACGGCGAGTGGATCTACGAGCTCGGACTTTCAGAAGCGATCACGCGGGAGATCCTCGCCGCCTTCGAGATCGACGTGCTCGAAATCCGCGACCCCGAGCCTATCCTCGGGCTGTCCGAGGAGGCGCTGCGGGGTCGGCGCCTGGCGCTTCTGCAGACCGCGCTCCTGGAACACGCGGCAGCCCACAACCTGCGCACCGTCATGACCTTCCACCAACGGGTCGAGGAAGCCGAAGCGTTCGCCGCGAAACTGCCCAAGACCGCCGCCGCTCTCTACGCCACCGAAGCCCCAAGCCAGGTTCTGGCCGCCGCGGAGCGGCTGCCGCGGTCATCGATCGACGCCCGCCTCTACGAGCTTGAGGCCGGCCGCCACGTGCCCCCGGACCGGGTGTGGTCCGCATGGCTGTGCGGCGACCACCTCGTGGCCGAACGCCGCGAAGTACTGCACCAGTTCGCCAACGGCATCGACGCCACCGGGCACCGCGTCCACCGCGCCTTCCTCGCGAGCGTGCGTGTGCTCGGCGAGGGCGTCGACATCGTCGGCGAACGGGGCGTCGAGGCCGTGTGCTTCGCCGACACCCGCGGCTCCCAGGTCGAAATCGTCCAGAACATCGGCCGCGCACTGCGGCCCAACTCCGACAGGACGACGAAGGTCGCCCGGATCATCGTGCCGGTCTTCCTCGAACCCGGCGAAGACCCCCACGACATGATCGCCTCCGCCTCGTACGCGCCGCTCGTCGCCATCCTCCAAGGCCTCCGCTCCCACGACGAACACCTCGTCGAGCAGCTCGCCTCCCACGCCCTGACCCGCAGTGCGCAGCAACGACGGGTGCACGTGAGGCGCGACGCGGACGGCCGCATCATCGGCGCCGACGGCAGCGACGGGACCGACGGCAGTGGCGGTGGCGGCAGTGGCGGTGGCGGGGAGGACCAGGAGGATGGCACGCAGGCGGCCGTCGAGTCCGCGCTGCTCCGCTTCTCCCATCCCCGCGACCCCGCCCCATCGCCGCCTTCCTACGCACCCGCGTCTACCGGCCGGAATCACTCGTGTGGTTGGAGGGCTACCAGGCGCTACGGCGATGGCGTACGGAGAACAACATCACCGGCCTGTGCGCCGTCCCGTACACCGCCGAGACCCGTCTCGGCGCCACCAGCACGTATCCGGTCGGCCGGTGGATCCACCAGCAGCGCCGCGCCCACCGGGCCGGTGAGCTCGACCCCAGCCGCAAGAAGCAGCTCGACGGCGAGGGCATGGTGTGGGAACCGGGCGAGGAAGCCTGGGAGACCAAGCTCCGGGCCCTGGCCACCTACCGGCACGCCCACGGACATCTCGCACCCCGCCAGGACGCCACCTGGCCCGCCGACGGTGAAAACGGCGAGCCCGTGCCTATCGGCCAGCTCATCACCAACCTCCGCCGCCCCCACGGTCTCGGCAAGGACGAGAAACGGGCGGATCAGCGGGCGAAGCAACTCATCGACATCGACCCGGACTGGGACTGCCCCTGGCCGTTGGACTGGCAACGCCACCACCGCATCCTCGCCCAGCTCGCCACCGACGAGGCCGACGGCCTGCTCCCCGCGATCGAACCCGGCGTGCTCTTCGAAGGCGACGACCTCGGGAAATGGCTGAAGCGCCAGCAACAGGCGAACGTCTGGGCGCAGCTGAGCGGCGAGCAGCAGACGCGGCTCACCAAGCTCGGCGTGACACCCGCCGAGCACCCCACCCCGGCCCCGGTACCGGCAGCCAAGGGCAGGAGGACGGCAACGGGCACGGCATCAGCCGCGTTCCAGCGGGGCGTAGCAGCCCTCGCCCAGTACATCGCCCGCGAAGGCCACCACCGCGTCCCCCGCGGCCACGCAGAACAGATCGCCGTGGAAGGACAGACAGCGCCGGTGGTGGTGAAGCTGGGCGTGTGGATCTCCAACACCAAATCCAGGCGAGACCGGCTCACCCCGGGACAGCACGCCGCACTCGCCGAACTGGGAGTTGAGTGGGCATGAACGCAGTCACCGGGACCGCGCCGATGCCGGAGCGGCTCCGGCTCAGGGTCCGTCCGGGCGGTCACGAGCGGTCAGGTCGCAGGGGCATCTTCTCGGCGTTCCACGATCACGAGTGTGCCCCGGCTTCCGGAGCGAACCGCGTGGTTTGTCCCTGCCGGAATCATGTACAACTCGCCTGTACTGACCGAGACATGTCGGCCGCTGACTTCGAGTTGGAGCTGCCCGTCGAGGACGAGCAGGGCCTCGTCGGCTTGATGGCTCTCTGCCTCGAGCCTCAGAAGCTACGTGACCTGCGCTGATGACTGGTCGACCGATGGGCAAAGGATAACGACGCAGGGCTGTTGGCACCGGCACCGCCATCGTGTCCCGCACAGCGAGGCGGCGTCGAAGCGGTGAGGGCCGCGCTGGAGGATTTCGCGGGCCGGGCGGGCGGGCACAAGCTGCATGCGGCCGGGATCTGGCGTGCACACGAGCAGCAGAAGCGAACTCGCCGAGCTCGGCGTCAAACCCGCCGTACAGGGGCGGGGCGCGGTGCGCAGGCGTTCACGCGGGGCCTGGCGGCGCTTGCGCAGTACGTCGAGCGGGAGCAGCGGGGTGTGGTGCCCCGGCAGCACACCGAACAGGTCACCGTGGACGGCCAGGAGCACGAGGTGCGGCTGGGGGTGTGGGTCTCCAACCAGAACAGCCGCCGGGACAAGCTGAGCGCCGAGCAGCTTGGGCAGCTCGCCGAACTCGGCATGGACCGGGTGTAGGGGGCGGTGACCCGGGCTGCGGGCGGTCGTTGAACCGGCGGTCAGGTGAAGTGCACAAGGGTCCCGGGGCCCGG
>NZ_JBITHR010000052.1:0-22503 GCF_044458185.1 Streptomyces sp. NPDC050485
CACTCCCACGCCCCCCGCCCCCCCCGCCCCCCCCCCGCCCCCCCCCCCGCGCCCCCCCCGCGCCCCCCCCCGCCCCCGCCCCCCGCGCGCCCCCCCCCCCCCCCCCCCCCCCCCCCCCCCCCCCCCCCCCCGCAGCTCGTCCACCAGCGCATAGAGCCGAGCAGTGCGGTTCACGCTGTTGACGCTACCTTCCCGTGGTGGACAGGAAGTCCTGCTCGCGCCGTAGTTCCCGCTCGGTGATGGTCAGTGGGAACAGGGTGAAGCCGTGCATTGCGCCGGCGACGACACCGAGTTGCACAGGCGCACCTGCTGCCTGCCATCGTTGGGCGAGGAACAGTGAGTCGTCCAACAGCGGGTCCTCGGTGCCGACGACGATCCGGGCAGGCGGCAGGCCGGCCAGGTCGGCGAACAGCGGTGAGACCTCGGGATCGCGGCGCTGTTCCGCCTCCATTGCCGGTGTGAACAGCCCATAACTGCCTCGCAGCGTGTCGGTATTGCTCAGCAGCCGCCGGGATCCAAATGATCGCTGGCTTGGTGTCATCGACAGGTCGTAGGGGCCAAAGAGCAGGTGGGCCGCCCGGAATGCGCCGGTGATGCCGTGCCGGTCGCGAAGGCGCAGCAGGGTTACGACGCTCAGGTGCGCACCGGCCGACTCACCACCGATCAGCAGCCGTTGAGTGCCGAACTCGGCTGCGGCGTGGTCCACCAGCCACCGGGCGGCCGCTTCGCAGTCGTCGGGCCCGGCGGGGAACGGGTGTTCCGGCGCGAGGCGGTACTCCACGCTGACCACGGCCAGTCGTGCCTGCTCGGCAAGTCGCCACAGCCTCTCGTCCTGCCCGTCTGCGGAGCCGAACGCCCAGCCGCCTCCGTGGATGTGCAGGTACACGCCGTCGACGTGGTCGGGTACGAACGCCCGGACTGTCGCCCCGCCCGCGACAACGCGGTCTTGGCCTTGCGGCAGTCTCACTGGTGGCGTGTCGCCAGCGAGCCGGTTGCGCCGCAGGGCGGCCAGCAGGGTTGCGTCCGGCATCTCTTCGCGAGCCGGGCGGCTCGCAGCAGCGGCGGCAAAACGCTCGTTGAACTTCAGAGTCTCGGCGAGGCAGTCCTCGTCTGTGATCGTCATGCTGTCGACAGTCGCAGCCGTCCGCGACAACGCTCTGTCACCCTTTCCTGGTGAGCTGCGTCACAGAACTGTCGCATCTGCGATGCGCCGGTTTGGTGTCAGTGATGGCCCGTCAGGTTGGTTGGTTTGTGCTGGTGTTGTGAGTGGTTGACCTGGACGTCATTGACATGGGAATGGTACTGGGGGGTGCTGCTGTCATGGGCTGGTGCACCCCCGGGTGCCTCACTGTCACGGAAACGGTGCTTCTGATCCATGTGCGGTGCCCATGCCGGCCTTGGCCGCCGCCCAGGGCAGCACGGTGGCGTCATCGTTGTACGCGGCGTCCAGGCCGTCCATCTGTCAGCTGGGGTCGTACAGTCCGACGCCCCGCGCGTGGGCGGAGTCACCGGTTCCCTGCCCCGGGCGACGTAGCGGGTGGTCTCGACGGTGACCGTCCGGCTCAACTCCGTCTTCAGGTGCTGGCCTTGGGGCGTGGCGGGCAGCACGATCTCCCCGGGTCGCAGCGGGAAGAGGTCCTTGCCGGCGGAGTCGGTGACCGGTGGTGCGAGCGCCGCCCGGTAGGTGGTGGCGTACAGCTACCGCAGGAGCCACTTCCTGGTCAGTTTCATCACTTCCGCACGGCTGAGACCACCGTGGTCGGCGGCGATGAAGTGCTCCCCGATCCGCAGTGAGCAGACGACCATGCAGCGCACCTCGACCTCGGCCTCGTCCGGACAGAAGGCGCCGAACAGCGAACGCAGGTAGTCCATGCGGCGGTTGTCCACGCGCCGCAGCCGCGTGCCGGGGCTTGGATCTGTCACGCGGGCAGGAGGTCCGGGTCGGTGACGGCAGGGCGAGTTGCCCGGTCACGCCCCGTGCGCGGTCGCCAGGCCGCGGGGGCCTGGGAGGATGAGGGCACCTTTGACGATGGCGAAGAAGCGCTCGAGTCCCGGCACTACGACATGGACGGCACTGGCTTCGCCGGGCAGGGAGGCGAGGTGCCGTTGATAGGCGGTAAACCCTTGGGCCTCAAGGCAGGCCAGCAGGCGGCCAAGCTGTCGTGCTGGCTCGTGGGGTGCTGGTTCGTCCTGGAACGGACTCCTGTCGGCCTGCCGGAGAGTGGGGGTGAGGTCGAACCGCCCCGCACCGATGCAGCGCAGGGTAGGGCGAAAGGAGCGCGAGCGGCACGGACACCGTCGGCTCATGGCGGCGCCGCGGTCGATTCCAGGAGCTCGCACAGCGCCCCCTGCACGGCCTCGTGGAAGGTGAGTGCGGCGGCCTGGCCTCGCAGATAGGTGCTTGAGGAGGTCGGAGGTACGTAGGCGAGCACCGTGGGGATGGCGAGGTCGCTGGTGGCGTCGATGAGGTACACGCGCCTGGCTGCTTCGCGTTCGGCCCGGGTACGGAGAGCGGCGAGTTCGTCAGGGAGGGTGGCCGGGGCGAGGACCGCGGGCGGCCGGCCTGCGAGGAGCGCGCCGATGATCAGCATCGAGCAGGCGTCCCTCTCGACCGTCTCCAGTAGCGCGTGGACGGTGGTCTGCACCGCGGTGGGCGCCAGTGCGTACCCGGAGGCGACCGAGTATCTCGACAGGGCCGTGTAGTCGGCCCTGTCGTTGAGTCGATCCCGATACGGGCGGCCGGCCGCTTGCGCGTACCAGGGGGCGCCGAGATACAGCGGGATGCTCGTGGTGTCCGTGCCTGCGTGGAGCGACCGGTAGGTCAGGCAGGCCACTTCCTGGTCGGGCGCTTGGCCAGAAGTGCAGCGTTTGCCTCGTCGGCCAGCTCACCGGCGGCCAATTGCCCGGCCGCCACCAAGTGGACCTGGGCCGCATCGAGCCCGGCCGGGCTCGCCAGGAACCGCTCCAACGCTTCGGCCAGAGCCCGGAGTCGGGCCTCGCCGTCCGTATGGCCCTTCCCGACCCCATCGGCAACGCATTTGCCGTCAGTGTCCGCCAGGTCGCAGCGCCACACGGACAGGACTCGGTCAAGGCAAGCCTGCAGGTGCCACTGCGGGCGCAGCCCGAGGCTGTGGGCTGCCGCCTCCACAACCACGGCACCCGGCGGCGCCCTGCCCGCGGCAGGCGGTGGGAAGGGGGCCTGCCGGGCGTCTTCGCCACCAGGTCCGCGGCTGCGGCCGTCCTTCCCCTGCACGTGCCTGGTCAGACGGTCTCGTCAGACAAGGGCGCCGGCCTGCCCTCCAGCTCCTCGGCCAGGGCTGCTTCCTCGACCGTGAGCACCGCGTCTTGCGGCTGGTGCGCGATGGCCATGTCGGCCAGGCTGTCATCCATCGTGGATCCCTCCGTCATGCTCGGAACACGGCCCGAACAGGCCACTCCTGTCACCCTCAAGCACAACCTCCCGGGCTAGCAGGGCGGGGCACCGGCGCAACGTCGCACGGCCGGGTCGCGTCCCTGGCAGGCCACGCCACCCATTCGAACAGACGCCAGCAGCGGTGCCTACCGAAGTGGTGAACAACTGCTGTCGACCCAATCTCGCGTACAAAGCCACTACGACACCCTTTGGCGTCGGCGGAGTTCGGCCTGAGGTTCCGAGTCCCCGATGCGATCTCTCGGTTTCGGGGCAGTGGTGTGAGAGACGGTGGGCTTTGGTGTGTTGATGCTGTTCGGGGACTGTTTCGGGGCGTGGGGTCACTGTCATTGAGGTGAGAGATCGGTGTGGGATCGCTGTCCTGGGCGTTTGTCGCAGGTGGGGTGACGCTGTCTCAGTTTCGTGAGTTCTGATCCACGGGCGGGCCCGGGGGTTGGTGTGATCGGCGGGTGGATCAGGAAACATGCCGGCTGGCGGGGTCGGGTGGTGGCCCGGACGCTGATCTGTCGGCCGAGTCGGTTCGGGCGTTGCGGGGGCCGGCGGTGCGCCGGCTGCTGGCTCTGCGCCGTGAGGGGAACCTCACTACCGGGCATGTGAGGTCGGCAGCGGATGCGCTGGGTGTGGAGGAACGGGCGGTGTGGCGGTGGCTGGCCGCTGCCGAGAAGGACGGGGCCGAGGCGCCGGGGCCGCAGGCCGTTGGTCTGCTGATCAGCCCGCGTACCGTGCAGCTCCCGCCTGCCCTGATTCTGCCGCACCCGTCCAGGCCGCCACCGGGACAGGGCCCCTTGGCGTGCGGGGCCATCGAACCGCTGCTTATGGTGACCACGTCATCACACTTCGCTCCGAGCCGGTCCCGCGGGGATCGACGTACCGGAGCCACCAAGGAGGATTACCCGTGATCACTGCCAATGACATCATGCATGCCGGGGCTCAGTGCATCCGCGAGGACCAGACGCTCATGGACGCGGCCAAGATGATGCGTGACATGGGCGTCGGCGCCCTGCCGATCTGTGGCAACGACCAGAAGCTCAGGGGGATCATCACCGACCGCGACATCATCACGCGATGTATCGCGGAGGGCAAGGACCCGTCGATGATGAAGGCGATGGAACTCGGTGGTCACCTGCACTGCGTCCGTGCCGAGGACGGCATGGACACCGTCCTCCGGAAGATGAGCCAGCACCAGATCCGCCGAATGCCGGTGATCAAGGACGACAAGCTGGTCGGCATGATCAGCGAGGCGGACCTGGCGATGGGTCACCGCGACGGCAACCGGCTGACGGACCAGCAGATCGTCGACTTCATGGACAGCGTCTACGTCAAGCGTTAAAGTCCCGCGCCCCTACCGGTTGCCCCGGTGCGCTACGCAGTAGTCCGTGCCGCCGCACGGCCGGAGAACAGGCAGCCACCGAGGAAGGTCCCCTCCAGGGGGGCGGTAGCCGGGCATCCCGCCGCCGCCGAAGCCGGCTGCCTCCCCCGCCGCGGACGCCTAGCTAGACTCGTACTTCGTCACCGGTTCAGGTCTGTGGCCAGCGGGTTTGTCCGATGTCGGTGTCGAGGGGTTCGAGGAGGTGGAGTTGGACGCCTCGGGTGATCTGGACGGTCGGCGGGTCGGTCGTTCCCGATCCGTAGGTTGAGCTTGCCGAGGTGGTAGAGGATCATCCGCCGGTGGGCCGGACCCGGCGGTTGTCCGGGTAGAGCCCGACCATGGTCTGCTCCGATGCCTGATCGAACGCCAGGTCAGACAGGCCCTGGGGACCAGCAGTGCCAGACAGGTGACCTGGATCAGGGCGGCGGCGCGGCGGTTGTGCTGGACGAAGACCGGGGTGACCGCGAGCGGGCCCTTGAAGTCCGCGTAGCGGCGTTCGACCGTGCCTTGGCCCTTGTACTGGATCAGGACCTGCGCGGGGTCGGCCCGCTCCGCCGGGAGCGGTGTGATCAGCGCGTTTCCCGGTCCCCGCGGCCACGGTCTGAGTGGGCGCATCGCTGCGGGTGCCGACCCGGCGGTGGCCTGGATCGAGATTCCGTGTACGCAGTGCCCAGCCCAGCCGGGGCAGGTTTGCACCATCCGCTACAGCGACGGGACGAGCGGGGAGGCGAAGATCCCGCACGGGGAACGGGCACTGGCCGCGAGGAGGGCCACAGTGCCCAGGTGAGTCAGACGGATTCCGCGCGCATGGAGGAGAAGACCCTGCCCAGCGTGTCGCTCTGATGCCGGGGCGCGTCGTCGGAGAACGTCGCCCGGGCCCGGTCGAGGTCGTCGCGCCTGAGGGGGCGGGGCACTTGGGGGGTCAGGCTGATGATCAGAGGGCGGGCCCCCGTCTGCTGGTACGCGGCGAGTTTGTGGTGTCCGTCGAGGAGGTAGCCCACCGGGCTTTCGGGGGTGGGGAACAGTGCGACCAGCGTCGGCAGGTCGCCCCTGGCGCGGATACGGTCGCGGTAGCCGCGCACCGCCCTGTGGTCGCGGGGCGGCCACGTGTCGGTGGTCGCCAGTGCGAGCTCTTCGTCGGCGTACCAGCTCTGGACCTGGAGGGCGCGCGGGTGGACTATCCGCAGGTGGTGCGGGGCGACTGCGGCCTTCATCACGTACCGCCCGGGGGCGAGCAGTGACAGCAGCGGGCGCAGGCATTCGGGATCCGGGGGTTCGGCCTGGCCGGTACGCGGATCGGGCACGAGGCCGGGGGCGCTGAGCCACTCGGTGAGGTACTTGACCTCGCAGAGCCCGGGGCCGCCAATGCCCGCGCGCGCCGCAAGCCAGCCCATGCTGCCGCAGCCGTCGCTGGCCTCCAGGAACACCGGATCACCAGCGAGCAGGAGCAGGCTGCCACTCTCGTCGCCGGTCACTTCGATGACGCCGTGTCCGTCGGGCACGTCGAAGGCCACGGAGGAGGGAGGCGGAGGCGGGCGTCTGGTCATCTGCCGATCCTACGGACGGCTGCCCGGGCCGCACCGGACGGAGAGAGCCGGTTGTCGTGCGCAGAGCAGATGTCAGTGCGACGCAGGGTTTTGTCAGTGCGCCGGCTCCTCGTTGGGGCTGCCGGGCTCGCGGCCGGTGGCGATGGCTTCGTCGTACGCGAACAGCGTCCGGTAGAGGGTGGAGCGGCCGAAGCCGAGGTGCGAGGCGATGGCAGCTCGCCGACCTCCTCGGCGTCCACGAGCGCCAGATCGACCTCGAAGAACTCCCCGTCCTGCCCGTCCGCGTCCTGCCCGTCCGCGTCCTGCTCGAACTCGCCCGCCGCCTCGGCATCCACCCCGCCGACCTCATGCCCGGAGCGGACGACCTCTTCGAGCCCGAACTTCTGGGCCGTCGGACGTCAGCCCAGAGACCCGAGGAGAAGGAGGCAAGGCCCACCCTCGGCCCGCATAGCGATACGTGGGGTGGCTTTGCAGTACCTGAACATCGACCGCACCCACGTCCGGGGCGGCAGGGTGTATCACGGTGGGGGGTGCCTCAACGAGCTTGATCTGTATGTCTGGTACGCGCAGATCGACCGCGGGCCCGGCAGCTACCACCTCGAGGCGCTGCGGACGCTCAGCCACGACACACGGGTAGTCGTCGACCCGGAGAGTTTCTCGGCCGGCGTCGACAAGTACCGCTCTCACCTGCTGCTGGAACGCGCCGGGGTGCGGGTGCCCGACACCGTCCTGCTGCACCAGGGCAACGTGAGCGCTGTTGAGCCCGTTCTGGCCGAGTGGGGTCGGGCCCTGCTCAAGCCTCGCCTCGGCTGCTTCGGCCAAGGTGTGGTCCTCATTGATGACTGACTTCTCCACACTGCGGGATGCCGCAGGCTATTTGGCGGCCGTGGCGCCGGGATCCGCCGACGAGACGCTGCTGCTGGAGCGGGCGGTGAGGTCGACCTGTGCGAGGTGTCGGCGGGGCATGTCGAACTGGCCTTGCAGGCGCAGAAGGCACTGGGAGCGCAGATCATCGGCTTCGACATGATCCTCCACCAGGGCATGCCGATCATCGTCGACGAGAACACCTTTCCCGGCTTCTACCCCGAACTCTTCGACGCGGCTGGAAAGGACCTGGGCTTCGAGCTGTACCGGATGATCGCCCAGTCCGTCGACGAATGCCGCACGATGATGTGAGGAGGCATGTCCAGCCGGGAATGGTCCCGTGTCAGAAGCTCGGTCATCCTGTGGAGCCAACGCGGTAATCCCCGATTCCCCTGAATCCACGAAGGCGGGCCAGTGGGCCTTGCCGGGGCGCGGGCGGTCCTCGGCGACAGCCTCACCTGCCGCTGTCGCCCGGCGCATGCAAGCTCGTAAGTTCGGCGATCCCCTCCGGGGACGGCTTGAAGTAGCGGCGCACGTTCTCCGGCTTCTTGCGCCACGACTTCGCCATCAACATGAGGAGGCCCGCCCCGGCCTCGCCGAGGCGAGTCAGACCGGAGTGTCGCCATTCATGCAGTTCCCACCCGATGCCCGGCGTGCCACCGACGGCAGTGTGCTCATCGAGCAGGGCGCGGGCCTGGCCATACGACAGCTGGGCGAACCCAGTACCGGTACGTAGCTTGACCTGCCGCAATGACTTTTCGAGCCCCACAGGCCATGACCGGACCGGCTCACTGGATGGCTCGGTGCGAACCGGCCAGCGGCCACGGTGAACTCGCGGGAGACCGTCGTCAGAGAGGGGGCGGCAAGGTGCAACGGTACGCGGGCAGCGGGGCTCCTCGGCGATCACCAGTCTTGGCGGACTACCTGATCAGCTCAGCCCCGTTGCCCGCGTACCGATCGACACTGAACCCCCTTGCCACCAGCGGAAATACGTCAACTACCCGACCTTGGGGCAAGGCCCATCAGTGGCCATACTGAAAAGGCTCATGGCCTGAAATGCCCATTACACATTCCCGCCCCCTTGGCTCTACCAGGAAGTCATGACAGCCTGACGCGTTGTCATGAGCACGTTCCGCGTCTGCCGTTGAAGACAGGCAGCGATACGGGGGAGTTCAGTTTGTTCAGGTTACGCAAGTTGTCCACGCTGGCAGCAGTATGCGCCGCGACTGTCCTGGCGGTTGGCACGGGCGGGCCATCCGCCACTGCCGCACAGCCGACGCCGGTCCCGGTTCCGCCCACCGCGCAGACGCCGCCAGCCGCAGCCGCGCGCGGCTGCCCGTCCGGCGTCAGCCTCAACGTTCCGTCCGCCGCCGGTGTCGCCAAGTACGGCGCCTCCGCCTTGCTTCCGGCCTCCATGCCGCAGGCCCAAAGGACCGCCGACAGATCTCCGGTGCTGCGGAAGATCGCGCACAGCAAGGTCCAATGGCTGACGTCGCTCGACTGCTCCGCAACCACGCTCACCAACGGCCCGAGGTCAGCGCAGAGTCGGCCGGCTCGGTCCGCGGACACCCCCCAGCAGGTCTGCGCACTCCCGAACACCAACTGTCAGCCCAACTGGAGCGGCTACCAGACCGGGACACCGCGCGGCACCGGCACCTACAGCGATGCCAGCATGGAGTGGGACGTCCCGGACGCCTCGCACTCCGGCGACCGCAACGCGCACGTCACCATCTGGCCGGGCATCGGAGTCGGAAGCGACGCCGACAAGCTGGTCCAGGCCGGGACCGAATCGGTCCAGTACAGCTTCCTGGGCGGTCTGTTCCACACCCAGCGCTACTACGCCTGGATCGAGATCGTGCCCGGTGAGTACGAGATCCGGATCAGCAACCTCCCGGTGCGCCCCGGTGACCATATGCTGGTCGACGTGTCCTACGACACCACCACCCACAACGCGACCTTCACCATGTACAACATGTCCACCGGCAAGGGCGGCTCGATCTCCCAGCCGGTGAACGGGCCGACCGGCTCGCAGTCCGAGTGGATCGTCGAACGCACCTGCGAAGGCTCGCAGAACACGTGCAAGTACACACCGCTGGTGAAGTACGGAAACGAAAAGATCACCAACGCCGGAGGACAGCTCACGGAGGGCGGCTCTACGAGCGGCTTCTACGCCGGCCAGATGCAGCCTCAGAACACGCCGATGACGGACTGCAAGGAGACCAAGTTCCTTTCGACCGTCGGCCCGCTCGACGGTACGGGCGGCAATTTCACCACGACCTGGCAGGACTACGGAAAATCGGAGAAATGCCACTGAGTACGACCGCTCTGCGCCGTGAGCACGGCGTACCCGCCCGCGCCGTGCTCACGGCCGCCGCAGCACTGCTTGTGGCTGGAGCAGGCTGCAGCACCACGCAACCGCGTACCCACGAGGCGATCAGGACGCTCAGCGTCTGCGGCACAGTCCTCAGCCGGGCCGCCGAGGTGCCTAAGGTCCAAGGACTCGACCCCCCGCACGACGACCCGCAGGCGCCTGCCGATTCGCTCCTGCCCCCGCCCTACGGGCACGCTCCCGCCCCCAGCGAGGCCCAACTGCGGGTCGTCCGCATCGTCTCCGGGTGTGACCATGGCGGGACCGTCCTGGTCACCCCGCAGAACGCCGTCCGAACGGGCACGGTGGTCCGCGCGCCCGACGGGTCGATCATCGCCCTCGTTCTGATCAAGCTGGACAGCACCACCGTCACCGTCCACGCCTACAGGGGTGCTGTTCCCCTGGGCTGCATCCAGATCTGAGCGCGACGGCAGGCGGAGACCTTCGGACTCACGTTCCTCCACCTTTCGCCTGGCTCGCTGCGCGGGATGTGACGGCGGCCGTTGGTGTGGCCGCGGTGCAGTGGAACCGGGCCGTACTCGTCCTGGCCGACGCTGAGCGCGACTTGGGACGGCCGGGCTGGAGAGGGGAGTGGACTGATGCGTACGAGTACTACGTGCCCGGCAACGACATGGTCCTCGGCCCTTTCGGGCCGGAAGGACCGTGAGGCGGATGGTCACCGGCAACTGCGGGTTGTCACCCGTTGTCGGTGTTGCCGGGGGCCGCTTGGGCTCGTTGGGCAGGGCACGACGACGCTCACGACGGATTCCGGGATGACGAAGGCGTGGGAGGACTACGCGCTGCATCTTCGGGAGGTACTGCGGCAGTGCGCTATCGACACGCCGGTGTGCCTGCCGGGGGAGGTCCGGGACTGCGGGAACGACTACGCGCATCACTGTGTGGGCTATCTCGCGATGCTCAGGGCGAGGGCGGAGGACGGGCTGTGGCACATCGACCACGGGCAGGGCGACGGCCGGGCGATGGCGGAGCACATTTACGGGCGCTGGCGTGCCGAGCTGGCCGGCCAGCGGGACTGCGAGCAGTGCCGTACGTCAACACGATGACGTACAGGCCGCGTCGGTGACGTACGCGGCGACGGCCGGGCTCGGCGGGCTGCTCGCTGCTGGGCTTGGACGCGTATTCCCGGGCAGTCGGCCCGGCCGGCGGGGGTCTTGGGTGTGCAGGGTCGCGGGGCTGCGACCTCGGGACCCTTGTGCGCTCATCCTGATCCGGCCCGTGTCAGTCACCCGCTGTCCTGCGTCCAGTCCAGTGCGGGCTCGGCGAGTTGCCCACCGCGACGTGGTCCGATGGCCCGCCGGTGGCATCTGCGTCAGTGTGGGTGCGGGAGTGGCCGGCTGCCCATACGGTCGTGGTGGCGGCTCCGCTCCCGCCGCCTGCAGGCGGAGCCGCCCCACCACGACCGTATCGGCCACCGTGGCCTTCTACGCCCAGTCCATGCCGAGTTCGGCGAGCTGCTCCCCGCTCAGCTTGTCCCGGTGGCTCTTCTGGTTCGAGACCCACACCTCCAGGCGCACCTCGTGGTCGTGGCCGTCGATGGTGATCTGTTCGGTGTGCTGGCGCGGAACAACGGTCCGTTGCTCACGTTCGACGTACTGGGCAAGCGCGGTCAGGCCCCGTGTGAACGCGGCGCTGCCCCGCCCCGCCCAGGTGCGGGCCTGCACCGCCGGTTGCACACCCTGCTGTTCCTCGTTGAGTCGGCGGAAGTCGAGTTGTCGGCGGGTGAGCCAGCGTCCGATGTCGTCCCCGCGGTAGGTCACCCCGGGCACGATGCCTGTAGCGCCCCGTCGTCCAACAGGGCCTTCAGGACGACGTGGTGGCGCTGCCAGTCCACCGACCACCCCAGCACCGCGGGGTTCCATTCCTTGTCGACTGCCGTGAGCTGCTCAGCCCGCCGCTCGGCGCGTACGGGGTCCTCGCCCAGCCCGTCGGCCTTGCGGATGTTGGTGAGCCACTGCCCGACCGGCTTGTCCAGCGCGGTGGCGTGCCGGGGCGCGGCCAAAGTCCCGGCCTCCGCGAAGTAGGCGCGCGCGGCTGCGAGGTTCTCGGCGAACTGGGCGTCGGCGGTGTCCCACACGATCCCCAGCGTTTCCAGGTCCTTGGCCCGCTTCCCGTCCATCTGTCCGGCCCGCAGCGCGCGCCGCTGATCGGACAGCCACCGCCCCAGCGGGTAGGCGCCTTCCAGGTGCTCGTAGGGCACCTCCAAGTCCCCTTCCCGCTTCTGGTAGCGGGCGGCGGCTTCGTAGCCGCGGATCCAGTCCTGTTTCTCCGGCTCGACCACACGGAACTTGATGAACTTGGCGACCATCACTGAGTCCCGGGGGGCGCGAACCGGAGCAGCAGCCGGTGCTCCTCTTGGCCGTCCTCGGGCTCCGCGCCGATGTCGAGAGAGGGATCGACGACGCTCTTCTGATTCGGGTGCAGCTTGTTCTGAGTGACCGTGCACCCAGCGAACGTGCCTGGTCATGGTAGTAAGTAGGCTCTAGCGCATGTCGCAGCCGATACAACTCGTCATCCTGATCACTACTCTCCCGGGCCGCGGCCAGGAGCAGGTCACTGCATTCGAGCGTCTCGCACCGATCGTGCGAACCGAACCGGGATGCCTGCAGTACGACATGCACCAGGTGAGCGGGACCTCGGACCGCTTCGTTCTCATCGAGCGGTGGGCGTCGAAGGAGGCGCTTGCCGCACACGACGCCACCCCGCACATGATCGAAGCCGACGCAGCCAGCCCGGCGTTCCGGGCGGGGCCCGCAGAGGTCGTCCAGCTCGTCGCTGAGCCCCTGGCCTGAGCGCATCACACGGGGAGTACCGATCCTGGTGCTCCCTCAGAACGAGCCGCACCCAACTCCTTTTACGCATAGCTGAATTGACGCTCTTTGCCCGCGCTTGGCGTCCAAGGTGATTGAAGCTATGCGTACCGGATCTGACTGGTTCGGCATGTTCGTAACAGAGGGCGCTCAACGGCTGCGCAAAACCCCATCACGGCAGCCGGACCCCGCTGAACGGGTACGTTCTCCCGCGCACGGCGCGGCTTTCCGGCTCGGATCGTGACGGTGATCGCAGGATCGGGTCATGGGGTCGTCCGAGCAAGGTCCCGAGCACGGTCAGGAGCCGGCATCCGGCGCGATCCTCCCCGCACCCGCGTCCGGCGCGCGGGACGCGGGTGCGGGAAGGAAGGGGCTCAGGTCCGGCGCTCTGGGGCTGTTCTCCTCCGTGGTCATCGGCATGGCCTCCACCGCCCCGGCCTACAGCCTGGCGGCCACACTCGGCCTCATCGTGGCGACCGTCGGCCACCAGGCGCCGATCATCACGATGCTCGCCTTCATCCCGATGCTGTTGATCGCGTACGCCTACCGGGAACTCAACGCGAGCAACGCCGACTGCGGGACCACGTTCTCCTGGGCGACACGTGCCTTCGGCCCGCGCGTCGGCTGGATGGGCGGCTGGGGCATCATCGTCGCCGACATCATCGTCATGGCGAACCTCGCCGAGATCGCCGGGATCTACGGCTTCCGGCTCCTGGGCTACGAAGCACTCGCGGAGCACCGGGTATGGACCACCCTCGCCGGGGTCATCTGGATCGGCGTGATGACCGCGATCTCTTACATCGGCATCGAGATCTCGGCCGCCGTCCAGAGCGGGCTCCTCCTCATCGAGGTGGGCGTCCTGCTGCTGTTCGCCGGCACCGCCCTGGTCAAGGCCTACACCAGCAATCCGGGGACGGCGAGCCACATCTCCGCCTCCTGGTTCAATCCGTTCGAGGTGTCCTCGACCAGGGAGCTGACCGCAGGCATCCTCGCCGCCGTCTTCATCTACTGGGGCTGGGACACCGCCGTCACGGTCAACGAGGAGACCGCCGAGAGCACGCGCATCCCCGGCCGCGCCGCGGTCATCTCCACCGTGCTGCTGCTGGTCACCTACGCCCTGGTGACGACCTCGGTGCAGGCATTCGCCGGAGTCGGCACCTCCGGGATCGGGCTGGGCAACACGAACAACGCGGAGGACGTGCTCTCGGGGCTCGGCTCTGCCGTCTTCGGCACCCACGGCCCGGGGATCTTCCTCGCCAAGCTGCTGATCCTCATGGTGCTGACCTCCTCGGCGGCCTCCACCCAGACCACCATCCTGCCCCTGGCCCGGACGGTCTTCTCCATGGCCGCGCACAAGGCCCTTCCCTCCCACTTCGCCCGCGTTCACCGCAGATTCCTCACCCCGACCTGGTCGACCGTCGGCGTGGGCCTGGCCTCGATCGCCTTCATGGTCCTGCTCACGGTGATCAGCCACGACTTCCTGGCCGACTCCATCGGGTCGATCGGCCTCGCCATCGCGTTCTATTACGGGCTGACCGGCTTCGCCTGCGTCTGGTACTACCGGCGCGTGCTCACCCGCGGCCGCAGGGACTTCCTGTTCAAGGGCCTGCTGCCGGGTCTGGGCGGGCTGATGATGCTCTTCCTCTTCTGCTACGCCGCCTTCGACGTCTACGCCGATCCCGGCTACGGCAAGACCTCCATCGACCTTCCGATCGTCGGACGGACGGGCGGAGTGACCGTCGTGGGCATCGGTGCCCTGCTGATCGGCGTCGTACTGATGCTGATCGTCACCCATGAACACACCACGGCACTCCGACTTCAGCGGAGCCTGCTGCCCGACAGGCTGCCGCCGCACACCGCCGTGGAGCTGGCGAGCCGTTACGTTCCGGCCGACAGCCGGACCGGGGTGGGCGGCGACTGGTACGACGCGATCCCGCTCTCCGGCACGCGCGTCGGTCTGGTCGTCGGCGAGGCTACCGGCCACGGCCTGCGCGCCGCCGCCACCATGGGACGCCTGCGCACGGCTGTACGCGTCCTCGCCCGCCTCGATCTCACCCCGGACGAACTCCTCCTCCGCCTGGACGACATGGTCCGGCAGGGCGCCCGGGAGGAGGCATCGAAGCGTGGTGCGGCCGGCCGGAAGCCGGTGGCTGAGCCGGCCCTCGGGGTCTCGTGCCTGTTCGCGGTGTACGACCCGGTGTCCGGAAGGTGCACCATGGCGCGCGCCGGGCACCCGAGGGCAGCGATCCTCCAGCCGGACAGCGGCATCGCCACCTACCCGGAACTACCGGCCGGCCCACCGCTGGGAGTGGGCGGTCTGCCGTACAAGAGCACGGAACTCCAGCTCGCCCGCGGCAGCCTCCTCGCGCTCTTCACCGACGGCCTCGTCCATGCCGCCACCGACGGCCCCGGCAACGGACTCGGTCTGCTCGCCGAAACCCTCGCCCAGTCGCCCCGGCCGCTGGAAGAGCTCTGTGACCGCGTGGTCGCGGCCCTCCTGCCGGGGCCGGCGAACGACGACGCGACCCTGCTGCTCGCCCGCACCCGGATGCTTGCCGAGGACCAGGTGGCCGTGTGGGAACTGCCTCCCGATCCCGCGATGGTCGGCGACTCACGCAACGCGTCCACGGAGCAGCTCGGCGCATGGGGCCTGGACGATCTGGCGTTCACGACCGAACTCATCGTCAGCGAGCTGGTCACCAACGCCATCCGCTACGCCGCCGGACCGGTCCAAGTCCGGCTCATCCGCGACCAGACCCTCATCTGCGAGGTGTCCGACACCGGGCACACCTCACCCCATCTGCGGCACGCCGAGACCGATGACGAGGGCGGCCGGGGCCTGTTCATCATCGCCCAGATGGCTCAGCGATGGGGCACCCGCTACACGGCCACCGGCAAGACCATCTGGGTGGAGCAGGACCTGCCGCCCTGAGAGCCGTCCGGCCGGGAAGGCGACATTCGAACGCTTCCCGCGCATGTTCCTCAGCGCCGGCAGCCGCAAGACGGTGTTGTCAACTTGTGGTGTTGGACGGGTGGTTGGGGTGTGCCGGAGGCTCGTGTGTGGTCGGGATCCACCTGTCCAATGCGGCAAGCATGCCGGGATAGTTGTCGAGGTGGATGACGTGCCCGGCGTTGCGGACGGTGTCGACGGTGTAGCCAACCTCACGAAGCGCAGTCGTGTGCTCGTCGGTGATCGTCATGCTGGGGTCGGCGCGCAACACCAGTGAGGGGCGAACGGGCGGGGTGACCGGCCAGCCGGCGAAACGGTCGGTGATCTGCACAGTCTCGGGATCCCACCGCTGCAACATCGCGAACTTGGCAGCCACCTGGGCCGCGGTCCAATGAGGGTTGGCCGCCGCAATGTCCTCGTCGGTTTGATTCTTTCGCCGCCGGAACATCTCGGACCAGCCCGGCTGTGCCGCACGCCATGCGGGATCGAGGTATACGACGCCGCCGATCGGCAGGCGCGTCACCGCGGCGGCGATAATCAGCCCGCCGAGGCTGTGGCCGACGGCCAGTTCGTACCGGCGCGTGCCCACCCAGTCGATCAAGGCAGAGGTGACGGATTCGACCGAGTACCCGGGCCACCGGGGACTGTGCCCGTGGCCGGGCAGGTCGATCGCGTCCACCTGGTAGCCGCGCCGGGCCAGATCACGCCCAAGCTCGCTCCAGGTTGTCGAGTCGGAGGTCAAGCCATGCACCAGCAGCACCCGCCGCCGCCCGGCATCACCCCACGTCCGCACGTACAACACGCAAGCTCCTTATTTCAATAACCATTGAAGTATAAGGAGGCTATCGGGCGCCGCGATATACTTCAACAGTGATTGAAACACTGGAGGAGGCTGACGGCGTCCCGACTCTCGGCGGGGTCCTGGCCGCCTTGGCCGACGACTCCCGCCGTGCCATTGCCCGCCGCCTGTGGCGAGAAGGTCCGCTCAGTTGCGCAACCGCGATCGACGGCCTCGGCCTTACCGCATCCGCGGCGTCTTACCACTTCAAAACCTTGCGTGAGGCTGGGCTGACCACTACGACCAAACAGGGCACATACCGCATCATCGCCCTGCGCGCCGACCTGATGGAGCGCCGCTACCCGGGGCTCCTCTCGGCCATCCTCGGCGCTGTCGGGGCTGCGGATACTCTGATGGGATGATCCGTCATGCAGTTCGCCGGGGTCGGCTGCGATGCGGGCCGGGACCGTCACCCGGGCGGAAAAGACGTACTCGACCACCTCGATCACGGTGAGTTCGACAGCGATGTCGGTGTCCCGGCTGTCGTCTGCTGCTACGTCGGCGGGCTCGGTGCTCCGGACGTTCAGAGCGGTGTCCGCTCTGATGAGTGCGGGGCCGTCGCAGGCTGAAGCGTAGGCGGCAAAGGGGAGTGGTTCGTCCTGTCCTCGCCGTACTGCCCGGGTACTGCCTCCTCACCGTCACCGCCGGAGCGGTGAACCACCGAGCGGGTGGCCCGGAGGGCGACACGGCGCGGCTAAACCGTCCCCCGCGCAGGGGCCGCCGCAAGGCCGACAACGCCGGCGGAGCGATTGGCCGCCAGCGTCGCAGAAGCTCGGCGGTGCCCTTGCCGAGAATCTCATCCGCGCAGGTCACGCAGTATGTCGGTACTCGTGGAGGGTGCCGCCCGGACGCTCGCGTCGTTGTATGTCGAGGCGGGCGATCTGCTCCGGATCGGCGATTGGCGATTGGCGATTGGCGCGGGGAGGGGACGGAGCGGGCGGGCGTTCCCGATGCCCTGGTGCGGCCGGTGGGAGGTGTAGAACTGCTCGAACTCCCGCAGGGCGTGCAGCAGGTGGCGCTGGTTCCAGATCAACGTCCGGTGGAGTAGTTCGCGCCGGCAGGTCTGCACCCACCGCTCCATGACCGGGTTCGTTCTGGGCATCCGGACCCCGCTGAGCACGACCTCGATCCCCGCATCGTTCAGGACGGCGTCGAACAAGGCCGGGAACGTGCCGTCCCGGTCGCGGATCAGGAACCGCGCCCGGCAGCCAGCGTCCCCCAGGTCCATGACAAGGTTCTTCACGGCCTGCACCACCCAGGCGGCGGTCGGATGCGCGGTGGCGCCCGGGATCCGGATCCGGCGACTGCCGTGCTCGATCACCGCGAACATGTAGCCACCTTCACCCCGAGGAACAGCAGCTCTCCGTGGACGCGCCGATACCCCCAACTGGGATTCTCCCGCGCCAGGCGCAGGACCGGGGCGCGGATGGAGCGCAGGTCCGCGGCCGTCCCGGGCGCTTCGGCCTCGACTGGTCGGCATGCCGGCGGGCGAGAAGGTCGCGGTGCCACCGCAGCACCGTGTCCGGGTGCACCAGCAGCCGCAGCCGACGCAGCACATCCAGCAGCAGCCGGTGCAGCAACGCCGCCAGGAACACCCGATCACTCGGGGTGAACCGCCCTCTCTCCGTGCCCAGTTGACGCTCCAGCACCGCAAGCTGGTGGCGCAGCGCCAGGATCTCCGCGTCCTTGTCCCCCTCGCTCATCGGCAGCAGGCGCAGCACCGCGAACGCGTTCGTCACCGTCAGGTAGGCCAGTCGCAGCAGCACGGTGGATCATCATGCCGGGCGGATCGTCGAAGAAGAGGCCTCCGAGCCGCTCAACCATGGCCATCGCGCCCCCTGCTCCAGCCGACTGACTCCACGCTCCTGACCCGGCCGGATGGGATTCTCGGCAAGGGCAACGGCACGGAAGGCCATATGTTGTTTCTCCTGAGAAGCGGGGACGAGATCCTCCTCAGTCTCAGCGAAGCAGCGCAGCGAACCGCCGAGCATCACCCTCACGAGGCGTGGCGTGCACCGATCCCCTCACCTCCCAGCTGAGCGCATGCCCACCTTGCCACCAGCACCACGGTTCCCAGACACTCACTAACGGCCGGTGGCAGGCACGGAGGAGCCGGCGCCGGGCGGTTCCGGCATGTCCCAGCGCATGAAGGGGTTCACGAACAAAATATGGTCGTTGGGATGCGGATCACGAATGAACGGTATGACTACGACTACGGCCTGAAGCCGCTGATGACCCGCATCAACATTCGCCAAATGTGATAGATGGGACATAGATCCCTTAGGTGGGCCCGCGGAACCGGCGCTCCGGCAGCGCAGAGTCCCGGGGCTGTCTCCGGGCCCTGGAACTCTGGTGCCGTTCACCTGACCGCCGGTTCAACGACCGTTCGCAGCCCCAGTCACCCCCCCCGGCACCCAGTCCATGCGGGGCTTGGCGAGCTGCTCGGCGCTCAACTGGTCGCGGCGGCTTTTCTGGTTGGAGACCCACGCCCCCAGCCGCACCTCGTGCTCCGGCCGTTGGCGGTGATCCGTTCGGTGTGCTGCTGCGGCACTCTAACCCGCTGCTCCCGCTCGACGAGTCAGGGCCCGGTCGCCTCGACTCCTATCTTGCCGTAGTCGCTCGGCAGTTATCGGGGGCGAGATCGTGGGTGACAGGCCCCGTGCCCGCCCGCTGCGTCCGGAGACAGCGCGGGCTGGCGCTCGGGTCTCCTGGCCGGTGTACTGGCGGATCCAGTTGGAGCTGAACAGGGATCATCCACGGACGTAGACGGACTGAGGTGATCCCCGTCGTACTCCGGGGGGTCGCCTCAGATGCGGGCGAGCCCGGTTGCATCGACAGCCGGTGCCTGACATGGCTGTGAAAGGCGTTCAATCCTCCTGGGTGCGCTGGGTGATCGGCGCGTCCGTACGATCACCCAGGAATTCGTACCAGCGACGTCGCAGGCACACATAACGGGTGTCAGCCTCCACCAGCTGCAGGAAGGAGTCCGCCGCGTCCGCCAGGCGCTCCTGGAGGCCGGAGTCGGACAAGTCGCCGCTGTCGGTGAAGCCCTCGTGCGCCTTGGCGAGACTGAACATGTCCGGATAGACGCGGGTGCCAAGGTGCTCCAGCGGAACTCGGAGAGCCCATAGCCCGCGGTTCCCTCCGACCATCGAGGGCGAGGCCGACACGAGTAGCGCGTGCTTGTCCTTGAATGGTTGGGGCCGGACACGCGAGACCCAGTCGATGGCGTTCTTCAGCACTCCGGGCACCGATGCGTTGTACTCGGGGGCGGAGATCACGAACGCGTCGCATGCCTCCAGGCGCTCATGGAGAGCCAGTGCGCCTGGAGGCAGTCCCTCGGTCGTCTCGACGTCCCCGTCGTAGACGGGCATGGCGAACTCCCGCATATGGGCGAGGTCGACTGTGGCGCCCGTGCGTTCCACCAGCCGGGCGACGAGTGAGGCAAGTCGGCCGTTGAGGGAATCGGCGCGCAGCGAGGCCCCGAAGACGAGCACGCTTACGGGCCCATGCTCTGGCTCGTCCGCTGTGTCTGCGGCCATGGGATCGGACCTCCACGTATCGAATGGGCGACGGTGGCGCACTCGCCTGCTCATCGTGGCTCTCGCTTGCGCCACTGGCGAGTCGGCCGGCGCATCCGGCTCCGGTGGCGCGACGCGCGCAAGACCCGACGATGGGAGAGAAGGACCACCCCGAGTGGCGAGGATCCGTGCCGAGGAGGTCTGTACCTGTGAGTGTGTTCCCGACCGAGGGCATGGAAATGACGCGATTGCTTGTCGTTTCCGACGTTGCGGCGTCGCGTCAGTGGTACGAGGGGGTGCTGGGGGCGCGCGTCGACCGTGAGTACGAGTCCGCGTGCGTGCTGAGCATGCTGGGTGGCTGGATTCTCTTGGTCGCGGGTGGTGGTCCGACCGAGGACAAGCCCACCGTGGCCCTGGCGCCGCCCGCGGACGCTGACCGGGTCAGCGCCGAACTGATCTTTCGGGTACGTGACTGCCGTGGTGTGTATGAAACCCTCCGGACACGTGGGGCGGATTTTCTCACCCCGCCGGTGGATCGCGGCTACGAGATCCGGGCATTCTTCCGCGACCCCGACGGGCACCTGTTCGAAATCAGTGAACTGGTCGGCTGACGAAGGGGATCGGCAGTGGGTAGAGGCTGCGGTGTCCGAAATGGGCTACGTGCTGGTTCCTCGCCGCCAACGGGGAGGGCTCGTTCAGTGGTGGGCTGACCAACGCGCAGGTCTGTTCGACGGGGAGTGGGGACGGGCTTGTCCGGGGGATGACCGACCGTTGCGCAGGCCGCAGCGGTACCGTGGCAGGCGTATGACGAGTGACCGAGGAGGGGAAGACATGACGGCACAACCCGTGCATTCCGGCGAGCCGTACCAGCCGCCCATGAACACGCTGCCTGAGCTGCGTGCCGCGTTGGCGGGGCTGAGTTCGCTGGGTATCCCGACCGAGCTGGAGAGCTTTGAGGCTGAGCTCGCCGGCACGCCGCTCGACCAGGTCAAGGAGCTCGCCGACCGGTACCGGGCCTATGTCCTGCGCAACACGACGCCCGAGGCGGTTGCCGCGCTGACCATGTCCTCCGCCGAGTCCGCCGCCGTGCTGCGCCGCAAGGTCGCGGAGGCCGGGCGTTGACTCCCGTGCACTATTCCGACGAGGCCGAGAAGGTGCTCACCGAACTCACCCGGGATGAGCGAGCGGCCGTCGCGGATGTCCGGGCGTCGCTGGAATTGGACCCGCACAGGGGTGATCGCCGCCCCGGCTATGACCCCGACATCGAGGAGCGGGTCGTACGCCTCACCACCGAACAGACGCGGGGGCGTGGTATCTCGGTGCTGTACCGGTACCACCGGGACATCGATGCGGTGCTCGTCACCTGGTTGATGGTCGGTCCATAGGCCCCGCAGGCTGTCATGCGCAGTTTCACCGGTCGGCGAGACGCGTCCGTCGTGTGCCGGGCCTCAGGCCCGAACGTCCGGTTGTGGAGAGGCGGTTGTGGCAGCGCGTCGAGCTGGTGCTGCGTGTGAGCGGAGTCGGCCGCTACCATCCCGAGGACGATCCGGATGTGGGCGAGGACGACCTTCAAGCCTGCGGGTGCCGACAAATTATCCGGCCAGGTCAAGAGTTTGATCGTCGTTGACGGGGCCTTCTGCTACAGCGCTGCTCGCACCCGTGTGGTTCACGTGGACAGCGGTCGGGCGGCATCATGATCTGTCGTGTTGCTGCGCCTGGCTTACCTCGCCGTGACCAACATCTTCGTGCTCCTGCGCCTGCTGCCGATGAGCGAGCGGGACAAGGACGTCGAGATCCTGGCGTTGCGGCACCGACTGCTGGTCCGTCAGCGCGAGGTCAGCAAGCCCGTGTTCAACGACGCCGACCGTGCAGTCCTCGTCGGACTGCTCCACCACCTGCCGATGGACAAGCTGCGCCAACTCCTGCTGCTGGTACGCCCCGACACGATCTCGCGCTGGCACCGCGACCTGATCAAACGGCGCCATGCCGCGACCTGCAGACCGAGGCGACGCGGACGCCCGCCCACCGTCCGATCGATCCGCGCCCTGGTCCTTCGCCTTGCCCGCGAGAACAGCTCCGGGGGGGGGTATGGGCGCATGTGCCAGTCCGCTACATCACCCTCCTACAGTCCATTCGACCCTCTCCCGGGGACGATCACGGGGCCCGGGACACCGCCGGCCGCGTCTACCGCCACCAATGGTTCGTACGTCCGCCGGCGTACGTACCCCGACCAGAACGACCCGACGGGCTTCTCACGCAAGTGGGTCGGCCCCTACCTGGTCACCCCCGCAGGGTGCGAGAACGCCCCCATCCTGGGCAAGGAGCGCGTCGTCCACGTCCTGCGCCGCTGACCGAGGACCAGGTACTACACCCACCGCACCGAAATGCGATGAGTGCAATCTTGGATGCCGGGGCGTCGGTGGTCGGCATGGACACGGGCGGTCACCCCTGGCGCTCCCGGGATGCGGTGGACGGTGCTGATACCGGAGGTGGCCCACCAGCGCTGCAGTTCGCTCATCACGGCGTGCGCGGTGGCTTCGTCGGCGGTGGTGTTCCCTGTCAAGTTCTTATGTTCAGCTCTGTGGGCTGCTCGTGGGGCCTGGTGAGGGTTTGCGAGACAGCATTCGAACAGAGGAGCAATATTTTTCGGTCGATGATCGCTCGCCGAGTTCAGAGCGGTTCGAGGAGCCCGTCCCTCTCTGTCAAAGTGTGTCAAGTCAGGCATACTGGATGATTCATTGAGTCGAGGGCGGAGAAGGAGTAGTGCCCCAGGTGGCCAGCACCAACG
>NZ_JBITHR010000053.1:0-22266 GCF_044458185.1 Streptomyces sp. NPDC050485
ACCACCCCCACACCCCCAACATCCGCAACAAGCTCATCCACAACGACACACCCCGCTGACCCCCCACCCCACGATTACAACCCCTGATTACCCGGCTCCATCTGCGGCTCTCTGCCCTCGGCCTCGCGGGTCCGTGCGTTTTTCACAGGGGAAAAGGGGGAGCGAATTCGCACCTGACAGAGGAGTCTCGGATACGGGGCACGCGAGTTTCCGCGCCGCCTCCTTGCCGGGCCGGACCCGCCGGGGAACGGTTCCGGGGCACCTGTACGGCTACCAGCTCGCGCACGTCGTGATCCCCCGGCTCGGCTGGGGCAAGGACAGCCCCACCGTGTGCCACTCGTGTGACTCCCACTCATGCCAACAGCCGAACCACCTGCGACTCGGGACCCCGGCGGAGAACTGAGCCGAGTGGCTGGCCCGGCGCCGGAACCCAGCAAGCCCACTGGCTGACCTGCGCGGGCCTGCTGGCCGCTCACGAGCCATCGGCGAGGCCATACGAACCGGACGCGCCAACGGCGAGTCCGAGGCGGACATCGCCCTCCGCATCCACAGAGCGGCGGGGGAAGGCCGCCCCCTGAGCCTGTGGTGACCCGCCCCAGCTCCCTTCGACCACTCCTTTGTGACCAGGAGAGAACGTTGAAGTCCACCGGCCCCGCACCGTGCCCTCGTCTACCTGAACAAGGAACGCATGCACCTCATGGTGACTCCGCTCGACGCGGAGGCCAGCAACACCGCGGGGGACCCCGACTGGAACCCCGTGCGGTTCCTCGTCCACCGAGACCTTGGCCCTGCGGAGGAGCCGTTCACCCCGGCCCTGTTCGAGCACCGGCTTGTCGAAGCCGGATACACCATCGGCTCGGCTGAGCTGACGAAGCCGGACACCGTCAACGGCTGGTCTAAGGGCGTTCTGCCCGCCCGGTGGAGGACCGTCTGCTACCCCACCGCAAGCACGACGGAGACGACAGTATGACGGACGACTACCCGTTCCCCGAGCCCTTCGGCCCCGATTACGTACGTCCGACGTCAGAGGACTGCCCGAACTGCGCGTGTCACACCCGGCGCGTCTGCGACGGGTTCCAGTGGCACCGGGCCGAGCAGCCGACCTACTCGGACGGAACCCCGTACGAGGAGCCGTGTCGGTGAACTGGCCGATGCCGCCGAGGACGGCCGCCGTCCCGGCCCCCTGGGGTGGCGCGGCGACCAAGCCGAGGACGAGGCGGGAGGTGAGCTTTCTCAGGTCCGTCTCCGGGTGCCCTAGCGACATGCTGGGGTCGAGGAAGGCGGGGCGGCCGTCGGAGCCGTCGGGGAACACGGCGTGCTCGGGTTTCAGGTCGCCGTAGACCATGGCGGCCGGGGCGTCTGGCAGGCGGACCTTCCGCATGCGGGCCACGACTTCCGTCAGCGCCGCTGCCTGGACCTTGGTGAGTGTCAGGTAGGCGTTGCCGCTGAGGCCGTTGAATTTCCGGGCGAACGTCGCGTGCACCGAGCGCTCCGGGATCGTGGCGCGGACCGGGTGTGCCGGGGCAGCAGGCGCATTCGGTTCTCCTCAGACGACCCATCAGGCGAGGGACTGCCCGTCCCGCAGATACCGGGCTGCCCCGTCCGTGAGTGCTTCCAGCGCTGCCTGGTAGCGGCGGCTGAGTCGGTCTCGGAGGACGCTGGCCACTTCCTTGGGTGGGGCGAACCGCACCGCGGAGAGTTCTTCGTCGTGCGGCCGGAGCGTTGTCACTTGGTCCTCGCTCAGTGTGCCGCCGTCGAAGATGAAGGCGATCTGGTCGTCCCAGGGGCCGTGTGGTGCCACCCAGTCGACAACCAGTAGCCGGCGCACGGTGATGTCGAGTCCGAGTTCTTCCTTCAGCTCGCGCCGTGCCGCCGAATCGGGGGCTTCGTTGGCTTCGGCCATGCCGCCGGGGAGGTCCCAGCCGGGCTTGTAGGTGGGATTGACCAGGAGGACCCGGCCTTCCGAGTCGCGCAGGATGACGTCGGCGGCGACGCGCTTTCGGGCTTGGGTGGCGTTGCCTTCGGCGAGGTAGGCGTTCCAGGCGGCGGGGTCTGCGGGGGTGGGCCTCATGGAGCGGTGCCTTTGCTGGGCGGCGGGATGATGTCGGCGAGCAGCAGCATTCTGGCTCGTCTCGCTTCGTCGAAGCGCGTCAGGAGGTCTCGTACAGGGGGATAGCCGTGGTGAGGTGCCAGCAGCTCTCTGAGGTCGTCGATTTGGTGGATGACGCGTACGGAGCCGAGGGTGGGGTCGGCGGTGAGTAGCTGGTGGCCGACGCTGACGGCGGCGTCGAGGTCCTGGCGGTGGATGTGGATGTTGACCAGGGTGATGCGGCTGAGGGCGAGGGAGCGGGCTCGGCCGGTTTCCCGTAGGGAGATGGCCAGTTCGGCGTGGATGAGCGCCTCGTCGTAGCGCTGCATGTCGCGCAGCACGAGGGCGGACTCGCTGGCCAGGGCGGCAGTGTCGAACGGGCTGAGCCATGGGTGGGCTGCCTCGGCCGAGGCAACGAGGAGCCGATGGGCGTCGTCGAGGGCGCGAGCGGCCTGGGCCGGCTGGGATGCGGCGGCCAGGGCGCGGGCCGACATGGCACTGAGACGGGCGGTGAGGGCGGGGATACGCGGGCCTTGGCAGGTGAGGTCGAGGCCGGTGCGCGCCCAGTGCACCGCAGCCGCAGCGTCGCCGGTCTGGAGGGCGAGGTGGCTGTTGCTCGCGGCGATGTTGGCGGCCAGCGGGGTGTCGCCGGAGGTGCGGGCGAGCGGCAGGGCGCGGGTGAAGTGGCGGCCGGCGAGGTCGTCGCGTCCGGAGTCGTGGGCCATCCAGCCGGCCATCTCGGTCAGGGCGGCCGCGGCGGCGAAGACCTGTGGGTTGCTGTCGGCGTCGACCAGCCGTGGGGCGATGCTGTGGCTGAGGTGGCGGACGACCGCGCCGTACAGGCGGCCGCCTCCGGTCTGCCGGTCCGCGTTGCGGAACGCGTCCATGGCCGTCAAGTCGTCATCGTCCGGCGGTAATCCGGCATCCGGCGCCGGCTCGTGACTCGGGGTGGGTTCCCAGGGGCGGCGGGCGAGGCCGAGGAGGCGGCCTGGGATGTGGAAGGCGTCGGCGATCTGCTCGAAGATGACGAGCTTCTCGACCCGGCTCTTGCCGTTCATGTAGTCGTAGAGCCGCCCCTGGGTGATGTCGACGGCGCTCGCGATCCGGCGGGTGCTGATGCCCCGGTGGTTGAGCAGCCGGAACAGGGCTCCCATGTCGCGCTGCGTGCAGGCGGCGAGGAGTCGCTCGTCGCCGAGCAGTCCGGCGACGACGTCGCGCGGATCTCGCTGTGCGCGGTCCATTGGTATCTCCCCCGTACGGCGTGCATCGAGGCTATGTCCAACGAGCCTGGGATGACTCCGGCTTGGGGTCACCTGGCGGAGTCTCGCAGGTTGTGGGCGCGGCCATTTACTGAGTTCCGCCGTCGGGAGCTGCGTAATCCGCGCTCAGCCCTCTCGTACGGCGTGATCGGCGGCTCCCACTCCGTCCCCCCGTCGGGGCGGGAGCCGCTCCGTCCCCAGCCCGAGGAGCAGTCCTCATGACCACGCGCCACGCCCGGATCGTCGTACCAGGAGACCCCTCCGTCGTCGCCTTCGCCCGAGACCGCGTCCTTAGGCAGGTCAGCGGCTGGAATGCGCCGTTGGACCGCGACCATCGGGAGGCGGTGAAGCTGGTCGCCTCTGAGCTGATCACCAATGCGGTCGTCCACAGCGACGGCCTGGTCATGGTGGGCCTCTACTACGAGCCGGGCGAGGGTCGGCTGCTGCTGGTCGTCCACGACGGCAGCCCCGAGCCGCCCGAGCGCCAGAATGCCGAGGCCGATGACGAGGGCGGTCGCGGCCTGGCCTTGGTGGACTGCTTCGCGGCCCGGAACGGCTGGGAAGAGACCGAGCGGGGCAAGAAGGTGTGGGCCGAGTTCGAGGTTCCGGTGCCCGCACCGGAGCCCGGCCGCAGCGCGCTGTTACGGCTGCGGGTGCAGGCCCTTGCACCAAGGTCGTACGTCCACGACGTACGGCCGCCCCTCGCGATGGCGGCCGGGCTGTGACCGCCCAAGGCGACCCCGGACTTCGGTTCGTCCTGGCCGCGCTCGGTCTGTTGGATCACCCCGCCGCTCCTCATCCTCAGCACTTCCGCAGCCGAACTGCTCGACTCGGCTCAGCCGTTGTCGGTGGCCGTCTCGGACACCGCCCTGCCGAACGACGAGGAGCCGGTGTGACCACAGCCCGCCCGTCAGCCTGTCTCGCCGCGGTTCCCGGTGCTGTGATCATGCAGCCGACCACGTTGTGTCAGCCGCTTGACTGCCGGTACTGCTACCTGCCCTTCCGCAAGGAGAAGCACCTCATGGCGGTGGAGGTCGCCGAGGCGGTGGCGGCCTCGGTGAACGAATGGGCCCGCCGAGATCCGTGCTTCGAGATCGTCTGGCACGGCGGCGAACCGCTGTCCGCCGGCCACGGCCACCTGGCCCGGCTGATGGCGCCCTTCACCTCGGGCAAGCACACCCTGCAGACGAACGCCGCACTGATCGACGACGCGTGGTGCGAGTTCCTGCTGGAGTGGGACGTGGGGGTGGGCGTCAGCATCGACGGCCCGGAGGACATGAACACCCACCGCGTCACCCGCGCCGGCCACCCGGCCTTCCGCGTCATCAAGCGCGGCATCGAGCGCCTCAAGGCCCGCGGGATCCCGTTCTCGGCCATCGCCGTGGTCACCGACCCCGACCCGGCCCGCGCGGCCGAGTTCTACGCGTTCTTCGCCGAACTCGGCTGCCACTCCCTCGGCGTCAACGTCGAGGAACAGGAAGGCGCCAACGCCACCGTGCACGTCGCCGACCGCGAGCGGGCGACCGAGTTCTGGGCGGCACTCACAGCGGCCTGGCAGTCCAACCCGGCCATCCAGCTCCGAGAGGTGTCCCGGGTACGGGAGTTCGCCGCGTCGGTGTTGTACGGGGAATCGGCCACGGGGCCGACCGTGCAGCCGTGGGACCCGCTGCCTACCGTCGCGTACGACGGTGGTGTGGTGCTGCTGTCTCCGGAGCTGGCCGGCTTCACCGACCCGCGCTTCGGCGACTTCACTACCGGCAACGTCCTGCACGACAGCCTGGAGACGCTGCTGGCCGAGGCCGAGCAGCGCACCGTGTGGCTGCCCGAGTTCTGGCAGGGCGTCGACGCCTGCCGGGCCACCTGCCCGTACTTCGCCTTCTGCGGCGGCGGCCATCCCGCCAACCGCTACTTCGAACACTCCGGCCGCATGGACGGCACCCGAACCCGCTACTGCACCACCGCCAAAATCGCCCTCCTGGAAGGAGTCACCCAGCATGTCCGAACCCACGGCGACTGACCTCGTCCTCGCCTCCGCCGACCGACTGCGCGCCCTCATACAGCAGACCACGGGCCCGTCCCCGCTACTGCCCGTCGCGAAGTTCGACAACCGCCCCACCTGGTCCAACAACACCCCGGCGTTCGACAACCGACCGACCTGGGACAACTGGAACAAGAAGTAGCCTCGGCGGCCTCGGCCCCGGAGAGATCTCCCGAGAGATGGAGTACGACCATGGACAGCCGCACCTTCGGCCGCGTCACGCTGACCCTGCCCGGCCTGGACGAACCGGGCCTGTACCTGTCCAGCGTCCAGTCCCTCGAAGGCGGCCGAGGCGTCCTCCAGGACTTCCACTACGCCGATGCCGTCCTCCGCGTGCTCGACCTCGCCGGCGCCCAGCTCGTCAGCGGCAAGATCACCGGTCTGCGCGCCGCCCGCGTGCACCTGGAGCAGCTCCGCCTCAGCGTGGTCGAGTTCGACAACTGCGATCTGGGCAGCGCCACTTGGCGCGACAGCAAGCTCTCCCGGGTGGTCTTCCGCAACTGCAAGATCATGGGCGCGGCCCTGTCGGACCTGACGCTGGACGACGTCCTGTTCGAGAGCTGCAAGCTCGACTACACGACCCTCGAAAACCTCCGCGCCACTGGCCCGGTCGTCTTCTCCCAGTGCGTCCTCACCGAGACGTCCTTCACCGGATGCGACCTCACCAACGCCGTGCTGGACGCCTGCACCCTGCGGCTGACCGAATTCGGCAAGGGCCGCTACAAGGACCTCGACCTGCGCGGCAACGACCTCTCCGCCATCACCGGCGTCAGCAAACTCTCCAAGGTCATCATCGACCGCGCCCAGCAGGTCGAGCTGGCCCAGGCCCTGCTCGCCGAACTCGACGTGACGTACGGCGAAGACCTCGACGACCGCTGACCCCAAGAAGGGCCCCACATGACCCTGAGCATCGCGGCCACCGACCTCAGCGCCTTACGGGAACGCTGCGAGACAACCACCCTGCGCGCCATGCGCGGCGGCCCCACCTACGAGACCGGGGCAGTCGTACCCGCTGGCCCGTGGACCGACATCACCGACGACACCGCCCGCGACCTCACCGACTGCGCACATACCAGGGACAGCGCCCTGGTCGAGCTCGTGAAGCCGCCCGACCCCACCGACGTACTCGGCGCCCTGGCCGACCGGCTCGGCGATCCGGACGCCGTCTACCTCGGCCAGGCCGCTGCCCCCGCGGACGCCTTCACCACCACCGCCAACCACGAGAACGGCGGCCGCCGCATCGGTCTGCACGTCGACAACTGGGACAAGCTCCCCTACGCCACCAAGCACACCGGCCGCCGCCGACTCTGCATCAACCTCGGCCCCGGCACCCGCTACCTCCTCCTCGGCGACCTGGACATCCGCGCCATCTGCAAAGCCGTCCACCCCGACGATTTCGACCTGCGATACCCGCACACCGACGACCTCCGCCACTACGTCGACGACGGCCACCTCATCCTCTGCTTCCGGCTCCGCCTGGACCCCGGAGAGGGCTACATCGCCCCCACCGAACTCTTCCCGCACGACGGCTCCACCCAAGACCAACAGGCCCCGTCCACCGCCGCGTTCTGGCTCGGCAACTGGCCCCGAGGCGTCCTGCCCTCCCTGGTGTAGCCAGCCGCCCGCGATCAAGGCGGACGTATGCCGCTGGGGCCTTCTCACTCCAGACGCCCATCAGGAGTCGCCGCGTGAACGATCAGCCGAAGAAGCCCTTCCTGTACGTGGTGGTCTGCGCGGCCGGAATCGCCGGCGACGTCGGCAAGCTGATCACGGCTGCGCAGGAAGCGAACTGGGACGGGCGTCATCGCGACCCCGCAGGGCCTCGGCTTCATCGCCGCCGAGGCGGTCGAGGCGCAGACCGGCTACCCGATCCGCCCGGCGACCCGCGTCCGCTGCCTCCGGCCGACGCCATCGCGGTCGCCCCGGCCACCTTCAACACGATCAACAAGTGGGCCGCCGGGATCTCCGACACCCTCGCTCTGGGCATCCTTTGCGAGGCGTACGGCTTCGGCATCCCTACCGCCGTCCTTCCGTATCTCAACTCGGCCCAGGCCGCCCATCCCGCGTACAGCCAGAGGCTGGGGCGGCTGCGCGAGATGGGCGTCCTGATCGGCTCGTACGAGCCCCACAAGCCGAAGGCCAGCGGCGGTGCTGACCACTTCCGTTGGGAGGAAGCGCTGGAACTGCTCACTCCCGAGCTGCCCGCCTCGGGCTGATCAGCGCCGTCGTGCTGGTGGTGCCTGCGGCGGCGGAGTGGTTGCTGCCGGGTGGATCGGGGCGGCGGCGCGTTGTGTGGCGCTGCGGACCCTGGCTGCCTGTGCTCGGGGTCCAGGGGCGTGGCGCTCGCCTAGGCGGCGGATGCGCCAGGTCAGCGCGCGGGCCGGGCTGTGAGCGTCGTCCAGGGTGCGCTGGCCGAGCGCCTGGTCGAGGACGGTGGCCGCGTTGTGCCCGGCTGTTTCCGCTTCAGCGAGCACGGTGGTGAGTGCGTCCCAGGCGGGGTCGTTGAGGATGCGTTCGGCGTGTTGCGGTGCTGCCTGTTGGAGGTGGTGGGCGAAGCGGCGCTTCATCTGGATGCTGGGGGTGCGTTGTGCGAGGCCCGTCAGGACCGGCTCGGCGACCTGCGCGTACGCGATCTGCAGGTGGATGAGGGCCTGTTCGGCTGCGGCCTGCTGCTGGGCATGCTGGTGCGTGCGGTGCCAGTGCATCGCGAACGCCACCGCCGTGAGCACGGTGTCCAAGAGCATCGCGAACCCGGACCCGTCGCCGTCCGAGGGCCGCTCTCGCCAGATCGCTTGAACGCTGCGCCGCAGGACGCGGGTGCTATCGAGATCGGCCGCGATGCGGGAGCGCGTGGCGCGCTCGAAGGCGACGGCGGCCTGTTCCAGCTCGGCCCTTGCCGTGACCGGTGCGGTGATGGGCAGCAGGTCCAGCGTCGCGCCGAGCGCGACCAGCTGCCCTTGGGCGGTCGGGTCGTCGCCGTGGGTGAGGTGGTGGGGGATGCGTTCTGTGGCGGCGGTGGCCTGGTGCCACGGGTCACCTGGCCGGATGGTGACCGGTTCGGGGCTGCTGGTGGCGAGGCTCTTGCGGATCTTGGGCAGGGACAGGTCGGGGGCGAGGGTGGAGCCCGCGTAGAACACCGGCTCGCCCTTGTCGTTGGTGTCTTTGGGTAGGGCGAAGTTGCAGCCGAGCGCGTCGCCGGAAGGGCCGAGCTTAAGGCGCACGGTCACGCCCGTGGCCTTCAGCAGGGCGAAGAACTCGGTCTCGTCGGCCGCGGCGGCGACGGCCCGGCGAACCCGCAGGCGCAGGACATCACGGGTGGCGGCGTCCTGGCCCAGACGCTTGGCCTTGAAGTGCTCCTTACTGGTGGGACGCTTGGCGCCGGTGCCATCGCCCTGCTTCAACCGCCTGAGCCCATAGTCGGCTTCGATCCTGCGGGCCTCGCGCTGGACGGCACGCTGGTCGTAGCCGCGCTCGGGGCGACGGCCGTCCTGGCGTACGAGGGTGGCGGCGATGTGGATGTGGTCGTCGGCGTGGCGGACAGCCACCCAGCGGCAGGCTTCCTCGTCCCTGTCGGGGGCGATGCCAGCGGCGGCCACCATGCGGCGGGCGATCTCGGCCCACTGGGTGTCGGTGAGGATCGGGTCTTCGGGCGCGGCACGAACGGGGCAGTGCCACACGGTGTACTTGGGTGCCTTGTCACCCAGCATCTTCACGGGCTGGTCGAGCTGGGCGGCGAGCTGAGCTTCGACTTCCTTCTGCGGCCGGTGCGGGCTGCGGCCGGGGTCGGGGGCGAACCCGTTCCACGACGCCACCAGGTGTGGATCGGTGTGTTCATTGGCCCGGCCCTTGCCGAAGAGGTAGCCGATCGTGCGGCGCGTGGCATGTGGGCCCTTGCCAAGAATGATCTTCGGTATCAAGTGCTCACCGTCCCTCGGTCACCTGGGTGACGGCGGCGTCCACGTTGGCGATCGACGATTCGATGTGGCGCAGCAGCCGCTGTACGTGTTCTCGCTCCGGCCAGGCACCGTCCTGGTTGAGGTGGCGGTCGAGCTGGTTGAGGTTGCTGCCGATCTTGCCGAGCTGCCCGTTGGAGGCCATCAGTGCTTTGACCATGGTGCGGTAGTCGGCGACGGCTGCGGTGGGGTCGTCGGAGCGGGCGGCGGCGAGCGAGCATTCGGCCACATAGCCACCAGGCGTCATGCCGCTCAGGGCAGCGGCGTTCTTGATGAGAGCGAACTCGTCGTCGTTGTAACGGGGGTGGACGCGGTGCTCGCGCAACTGCTTGTCACGCAGACGGCGACGAGGCGCAGGCTGCTGCGGCACGCTCGGCGACGGCTCGGTGCCCCCTGTCTCGGTCGGCACCCCCGGGCCGGCCGACTCCGGTGCCCCCTGGGCGCCGGATGCCTCCACCCCCACCGGGGTGGAGGCCGGGTAAGGACTCCTTACCCGACAACTTGCTGCGCTGTTGAGGCCGGTGGTCATCTCCCACTGTTTGATGGGGAGTTTGTGGTGCGGGTCGTGCATGGGGTGGAGCTCCTTGTTGGGGAGGAGGGTGGGGCAGGCCAGCGAGCGGGGGAGGTTTCGTCTTCTGGTGGTCCGAGTGGGGACCGGCGAGGGGCTGCACGAGGCCGGCGTGGCGATGGGAAGGGGGCGCCTGCCGACCAGCAACTCCAGCTGGCCCGCAGGCCCCTGCGGTGGTCTTCCGTGGTTGACCGGATATCCGGTCAGTCGGTGGTGCCCTCGGTCTCGGCTTCTTGTTCGGCGCGGAGGAGTGTCTTGAGTTCGGTGAGCCGGTCCTCGGCGATGGTGAGTCCGGCCTCCTCGCGGATGGCGTTGCGCAGGACAGCGCGGGTGCCCTTTCCGTGCGCTGCGATGGCCCGGCGGGCGATGGCAAGCAGTTCGTCCATCTCGGCGCCGGGTGGGCGGCCGTAGCGTTGTGCCATGGGGCCGTTTTCTTCGGAGGTGGTCTCCGTGCGCTCGGGGCTGGGTGTCGTTTCGTGCAGAGGGAGTTGGGGCTGCACGGATGTGGTCGGCAGGTTCTCCGGGGAACGGTCGAGGTCGGGGTGTTCCGTGGCGCTCTCGCTTTCCGGGCTGTTGTCGGCATCTGAGCGGTCGCGTGGGAGTAGCGCCCCGGGGCTGGGTGCGGTGTCCGAGGTCGGGGTGGACTCAGTCCAGGGGGAAGGCAGTTCGATGGTCGCGAGCGCTGCCGCGTGACGGCGGGCGGCGAGCTGCTGGAGCAGGTCTTGGCGCTGGTGGTGGTCGGTGCCGACCGAGGCTCGGGCGATGGCCTTTGACAGGCGTCGCGCGGTGTAGTGGCGGCGCCAGCCGTTGTGCCACTTCGGGGTGGACTCGGCGAGGTATGCGGCCTTGTCGACTGCCTTGCGGGTGGCGCGGTCGCGGGTGATCTGGGCGGCGTCCCGGTCGCGTTCGGGGACCCCGACGAGGGAGAGTAGGCGCTCACGGAGTTCGCGGCCGGCCCTGGCGAGGGTGCTGTGGGAGGTGGCCTCGGGCTTGCGGAGGCGTAGTTCGATGCCCATGGCCTGGTGCCAGAGCAGTGCGGCCATGATGGGGCCTACAAAGGCCCGCACTGTGCCGCCGACCGGGCCGGACTCGGCGTAGGCGGGGATCACCTGCACGGTGGTGATTACCCAGGTCATGGCGCCGGGCAGACCAGGTGTCTGCTTGGGGCCGTTGAGGTTCTGCCGGGCGAGCAGTGCCGTGGCGAACAGGGCGAGTTCGGCGGCGGCGAACATTGCGGTGCGTTCGGTCGTCCCGACCATGTTCAGGTAGTCGGCGGCGAACCGCCAGCTGGTGTCGGCGCTGTAGGCGGTGCAGACGGCCGCGGCCAGCGCGGCGACCCTGACCGCGGGTGTTCCGGGCTGCTGGTCGTCGCTGATTCGGCGGGTGCGCCGCCGCATCCGCAGGCTGTCCAGCGCTCCGACGCATCCGAGGACGAGGGCGGCGACGGTGAGGTATGTGGTGTTCCAGTGCCCGAGTGCGGGCATGGCGAGTTGCGTCATGCAGGGGTCTCCAGGGGGCCCGCCGCGCAGTGTGGGCAGCACAGTGGCGCGTACGGGCGGGGTGGTGAAGGTGAAGGTGAAGGTGGCGGCGCCGTAGGGCCTGTTATTACGCGGCGGGGTGTCGTCTGCGGTCGGCGCCGGTGAGGACGACGCGGGTGGTCATCTCGGCGAGGCGGGAGGCGACGCGGTCGCCGACGGCGTCGCGCAGGGCGTCGGTCGGCAGGTTGGTGGTGATGAGGGTGGGGAGCATGTCGTTGTAGCGGCGGTTGATCAGCCGGTACGTCAGCTCCTCTGTCCACTCCGACTGCTTGGCCGCGCCGAGGTCGTCCAGGATCAGCAGCGGGCAGCGGGCCAGTGCCACCAGGTCCTGCTCGGGATCGTGGCCCGGGCGGGGGCGCAGGCGGGCGTACAGGTCGGCGGTGGTGACGGCCTCCCAGCGCAGCCGGACCCCGGCTCCCAGCAGTGACCTCACGGCGCCGTATGCCTGGAACGTCTTGCCGGTGCCGGTGGGCCCGGCGATCAGCAGCGACGGGCCGCAGGCGATGCCCCGGGTTCCGCTTGGGCCTGGTCGCCCGGCGAGGGCGACCTCGTTGACCCAGGCGGTGACCTGCGGGTGGCCGGCGAGGGCGTGGCGGTAGCGTGGCGGGATGCGGGCATCGGCCAGCTCCAGCGCGGTCGCTGGCCCCGAAGAGGGCTCCGGAGGCAGGTCGGTTGGGTCGACGCCCCGTTTGGCGAGGATCGCGGCACAGCGGTCTGCCAGCGCGCCGACGCGCTGTGGTGTGCGGAGGGCTGTGGTCACAGGTCACCCCCGTACGCGGCTTCGACGTCGGCGGGGTTTGTCCACGGCCTGTGGACGGCGGTACCGGTGGCGGCGCGTGGGGTGTTCATGGCCTCGTTGACCAGGCTCGGTAGCAGGCCGACGGACAGGCCCTTGGCGTGCATGCGGTCCATCCCGGCGCGGATGTGGTCGGGGGCGATGCCCTCGCCGAGCAGCTTGCCGATCACCTTGCCGAGTCGGCCGAGTACGTCGCTGGGCGGGCGGTGTTCGCACGAGGCGACGTACTCGCCGACCAGGTCCTTGGCCGAGACCGAACCCGAGATGGTGTGGGGCGCGGGGGCGCTTGCGCTCCCCACCGGAGGTGATCCTAGATCCAGGATCCTAGGTCCTAGATCCGGACGATGAGGGTTCACCGCGCCCTCCATGAGCCCTCCCTGTCGTGGCGGTGAGGGCTCACTGAATCCATCCTGACCTGCGGATTCTCGGCTCACGGACGGCTCGCGCCGTTCTCCGGAGTCCTCACGGAGCCCTCCGTGAGGGCGCACGACCTGCTCACGCAGGGCTCCGTGGACCGGCGCGGAGGACTCGGTGAATCGGGCGCCCTCATGGCGGGGGCAGGCTGGGCAGCGGCTGCCGCTGGGCCGGTTGATCTTCTGGTGCTTGGCCCAGGTGACGATGTGCAGGTACCGCTTGCCGTCCTCGCCTTCGTACCGGCAGATCAGACCGGCGCCGTCGAGCTGGTTGAGGTCGTCCTCGACCCCCAGCGGGCCGTGCTCGGGGCGCAGGGACCACAGGGCGCCGGCGATGACGGCGCCCTGGTCGCGGAAGCGGCCGTGGTCGTCGGCCTGGGTGAGCAGGCCGAAGAAGGTCCGCTCGGCGGCGAGGGACACCTGGGCGAGCGATTCCGAGATGAACGCCTCGGGCTTGATGGTGCGGATCCGCGCCATGGCTATCGCCCCGCCTTCGCGGAGAAGAGCGGGGATGCGGCGGTGGAGCTGGCGGACGGGGGTATGAGTAGCGCCGTGAAGGCCCTACTGTGGGGCATAGAGGTTCCTCCCACGGTGGCGTGCGATCGCCACCGCTCAGTCGTTCAGACGCGGGTGATTCGGTAGGGGACTCGTTGGCCCCGGCGTTGGCGCGCCGGGGTTTTTTCTTGCCCTCGGGGCCCGGGGGGCTCCGAAGGCATGGCCAATAAAGCCACACCCACCCGGAAAAAGTCCAGCATTGCGCCGGGAAAGCAAACAGCTGTCGGCGAACGCGTCCTGCGCCGGGAATTAAAACGTTAGCCCCGGATCCCCGGTTGGCGAAATAGTTCCGGGAAAGGATCGGGGTGAAACGGGCAACTCGTAGCACTTCGCCGCCCAGGCTGCCACGCCTTCTCGATGGCGGGACAGGTGGCCTGAGCAGGGAAGGTGCTGCTGCTCCACGGGCAGCGCCACCTGTCGTGGTGACCTGACGGGCCGTTATTTCGCTAACCGGGGATCGTCGTATATGTTGCGCGCCGCACTGGAGCGATGCAGGGGTCCTGACAACAAAGCGGCGCAACATAGCAGTAGAAACGGAACTTCCAAAATAGCGTTTTCCAAGCTACAAATTGACCTATGCCTAGACGCCCCGCCGAAATGGGTCCCGCCGGAGAGCGGACCGCCCGCGCCATCGAGCGCGCCCGTACTGCTCGCGGTCTCGCCCAGCGCCAGCTGGCCGCCCGCGTGACCGTGTTCGGTCGCCCGATGACCGTCACGATGCTGTCCCGCATCGAGCGCCGACGGCGACGCTGCGACGTCGACGACCTCGTGGCCATCGCCGCCGCACTCGACGTCTGCCCGCTCGACCTCCTGCACGAGACCCCGTAGCGACCCGGCTGCCGACTCACGCTGGGGCGCGCCAACGCCCCTGAGCCAGCAGCCACTTCACCCTGCCCGCGTCTGAACGACCATCACCACCGGCACGCCTGCGGAATCGCACCGCCGTGCCAGACGAGGAACCTCCTTGCGCCGAACCGCAATGCCCCCTGCCCTCCTGCACCTCCTCCCCGTCGCGAAGGAGGTGATCCTGCATGGCTGACCGCCTCCTCACCGTCCCCGAGGCGGCCGAGCGTCTCGGCGTCGGCGAGCGCTTCATCCGCCGCCTCATATCCCAACGCCGCATCCGGTACGTCAAGGTCGGCAAGCACGTCCGCATCGCCGACAGCGTCCTGGCCGCGTACATAGAGGAGCGGACGGTCGAGCCGGTCCGTGCTCGACGTTCCGGCTATGGGATGGCTGCCTGATGGCGCCGCGCAGGCCGCAGCGGCGGCGCGACTTCGGCACCGTGCGCAGGCTCCCGTCTGGGAGCTGGCAGGCCCGTTACTGGGCGCCGGACGGCGAACGGCGTACTGCACCCGAGACGTTCGAGACTAAGACGGACGCCCAGACCTGGCTCAACGTCACCCAGGCCGACATCGAGCGGAAGGTCTGGCGCGACCCGGACGCCGGGGCCATCCCCTTCGAAGAGTTCGCCCTCACCTGGGTCAAGGAGCGCGGCCTCGCGGTCACCACCGAAGACCTTTACCGCCTCCTCCTGCGCCTCCACATCCTGCCCACCTTCGGGGAATGGCGCCTGGACGAGATCGATCCCGCCGACGTCCGCACCTGGCGGACCGAACGCCTCACCGCGACCGGCCCCACCCAGGTCGCCAAGGCGGATCGGCTACTGAAGGCCATCCTGGAGACGGCCGCCGACGACGAACTGATCCGCCGCAACCCCTGCCGGATCAAAGGTGCGGGCAAGGAGTCGCCGGACGAGCGGCCGGTCGCCACCGTCGCCCAGGTCGACGCGGTCGCCGAAGCGATGGGCCCGCGCTGGCGGCTGATGGTCTACCTCGCCGCGTACGGCCCGATGCGCCCGGAGGAGCAGGCCGCCCTGCGCCGCCCGGACGTCAGCCTCGACCCGCTCGCCGTGTACGTCACGAAGGCGGAGCCTGAGCGGACGAACGGCCAACGAGCGCCCGGTGACACGAAGTCGGCGGCGGGCAAGCGGACGATCGTCCTGCCGGGCTTCCTTTACAAGGAGGTCGACCGGCACTTGCGGTGGTTCGCCGAGCCGGGCGAGAACGGCCTGCTGTTCGTCGGCGAGAAGGGCGCTCCCTTCCGCCGTACGAGCTTCGGCCGCAAGTGGCGTAAGGCCCGCGAACTGGTCGGGCTGCCGGACAACTTCCGCTTCTACGACCTGCGGCACACGGGCCACACCCTTTCGACTCGCTCCGGCGCGACCCTGAAGGACACGATGGTCCGCGCCGGCCAGTCCTCGGAGAAGGCGGCCATGGTTTACCAGCACTCTCCGCTGGACCGTCAGATGGAGGTCGCCAACGGCATCGACGGGCTGGTCCGTACCCAGCGGGCGAAGGTGGCCGAGGTCGTCGAGCCGCCGGGAGCTCGCGAGGCGTAGCGCTGTCCGCGAGGGGTGTGGCCGACACGGCCACACCCCTCGCGGTCGCAATCGCCGCAGGTCGCGGCACTACGGACGGGTCCACATGGCTTCCGTGGTGCGCGCGGGAACAGTACGGCCAGCCCCTCTGACCTGGTGCAGTTCTTGATTTTCCACCTCGAATGAGGGAGGATTTCCGGAAATTCACTCTGTGTGGTGAGGGGCTGGGGATGACAGTCGTGCACGTAGAGGGATCTCGCCCCGGCGATCGGCTGAGCCAACTAGGGCTGTCCACGGAAGAGATCGAGACCGCACTCCGGCGAGCTGAAGCCGAGAGGAACTTCTGCACCCCCTTCGACCCCGTTTCCCTCCCCGGCAACATCTTCTGGGGGCGCACCATCCGCTTCCTGCGCGAGATCTACGTGCCCAAGGGATGGGGCAGCACGAGTCCCAGCAACGTGTCGCTCCTAGTGGCACCAGGTGACGACTTCGCCCTCACGGCTTCCAGCGGGAGCAAGGAAACCGGCTTCGCTGCCCTCACGCCGTCGACCCGGTACACCAAGGGATCCGCCGTGATCCGGCGCGTGGAGACCAACCGGCAGTTGATGTTGCCTGGCTACGAAGCCGAGTCTGAGCCCCAGGAAACCGGTAACGGCATTCCGACCTGGTTCCTCCTGTACCAGCACGTCAACACAGACACCGGGACGCGGTTGTACTCCGAGCTGTCACTGCCGAACAACCATGGCAACCGTGGCAAGATCACCAGCTGGCAGGAGCGGATCATTCTGCCCCGGCTCGACTTCGAGGGGTACGCGCCGTTCCCGAACGACGACGATGGGGAGGATGGCATCGACATTCCGATCGAACGCCTGGGCTGACCCGCCTCCCGCCTACTACTGCTTGGCACTTCAATGACCACCGCATCCCGGCTTGTTCTGGCGCGTAAGCGTCGAGGACTTACCGTCACCCGCCTCGCTCAGCTGGCCGGCCTCACCGCGCGCAGGCTGTCGGACTTCGAGAACGGGCGGGCGCACCCCAGTCCGCCTTCTCTCTCGGCGATCGCGGAGGCGCTGGAGTTCCCCGAATCGTTCTTTAGCGCGGAGGAAGTGGCAGAGCTCCCCGTGGAGTCGGTCAGCTTCCGGGCACTGAGCAAGATGACTGCCTCGCAGAGGGACATCGCCCTCAGCGGTGGCCGTCTCGTCCGGATCCTCCAGGACTGGATCGGGGCGCACTTCCGCTTGCCGGCCCCAGACCTTCCGTCCCTAACCTCTTTCAGTTGTCGTGGTGAGGGTGACCAAGTTCCGCAGGCTGGCGAGGCTGGGGGTACGGACTGCTCGGCGGAGCGTGCCGCCGAATTGGTGCGCGCCCGATGGGGGCTGGGTGTCGTCCCGATCTCCAACGTGGTCCATCTGCTGGAGGCCCACGGCGTCCGTGTCTTCTCGCTCTCCCGGGATTGCCCGGAGGTCGACGCCTTCTCCTTCTGGGATCGCGGCATCCCTTTCGTGCTGCTGAACACCCAGAAAACCGCCGAGCGAGGGCGGTTCGACGCAGCCCATGAGCTGGGCCACCTGGTCCTGCATGGAGAGGAGCAGGTGCCCCACGGGCCCCAGGCCGAGGCGGAAGCCCATCGCTTCGCGGCCGCTTTTCTGATGCCGTCCGCGGACGTGCTCGCTCACACGCCACGCAACCCGAGCACCAACTGGATCCTCCAGGCCAAGCGGCGGTGGAAGGTCGCTGCAATGGCGCTCGCGCACCGGTTGCACGAACTGAGCCTCACCACTGAGTGGCAGTACCGAACCCACTGTGTCGAGCTCGGACGACTCGGCTACCGCAAGGCCGAGCCGCAGAGCAACCTCCCCCGAGAGTCCTCCCAGGTGCTGGGGAAGGTCTTCACTGCCCTGCGCTCCGAGGGGACTCGCCCGGCGGATGTGGCCCGAGACCTTCAACTGCGTCCGGCGGACCTCAACGACCTCGTCTTCGGACTCGTCGTCACCGCGCAGGAGGGCGACGGGCGCAGCCGAGGACGGGCTACGACGCCGACTCGGCATCCGCGGCTGTCCGTGGTTCGCTGAGCCTGCCGCCGGTCCAACCAACTCCCGCTTTGCTAACGAAAGTTTGCAGCTCGGCGATAGCGAGTGGTACAGGTCACACAAAATGCGTCTCGCGATTCGAGACGACCGGACGCCGGTTCAGCCAACAGGGTCCGTCGGTACCCCTCCGGTCGGCCCTTTGATGCCACTTAGGGCACGTGGAGGGCACGGTGGCCCCGAAATGGTCTAGACAATAACCAAGGCCCCGGTCGCTGACCAGGGCCTTCGGTGTGGAGCGAGTGACGGGAATCGAACCCGCGCTCTAAGCTTGGGAAGCTTATGTTCTACCATTAAACTACACTCGCGTGATCGTTTCCTCAAGGGGAAGTGGATCGCTGCTCACTCTACCTCATGCCCGGCCCTCGGTGAATTCAGCGAGGGCCGTCGTGCTGTCGGGGGCCGGGATCGGCGTGTGGGCGGGGGGAGTTGGGGCGTACGGTGAAGGGCGTGTGCGTGGTCGGAGTGCCGCATGCGAGGGCGTTCCGTTCATCCCCTAATGTGGTGGTTTCTCCGTCCACGCTTGCTGGGGAAGGGACTTGAGCGACTTGATGGACTCGTTGGAGCGCACCGTCGTCCGTTGCGCCGGAGGGCATGTCTTCACCACGGAATCGTTCCCGATGCAGCAGCTCGGTGCCGGGCGGATCGGACCCGGCCGGCTGATCCGCTGTCCGCGCTGCGCACGGCTGCGGCATGCCGTTCCGGTGCTGCCCGATCAGCGGTAGCGGGCTCCTCTGGCCCTGCCCCCCGATCGACGGTAGCGGCTCCCTGGCCTCGCCCCCCTCCGATCGGCGGTAGCGGGCTCCCAGCCCTGGCTCGGGGGCCGGTGGCCCGGCCGTACGCGGCTGGTCCGCCCCGGTTCCCGGCGGGCCGGGGTGGGGGCCCGGGGTCGCCGATTGGGGGCCCGGCGGGGCCACTGCGTATCCTCGGGGCGTGCTTCTCTCAGACAAGGACATCCGGGCCGAGATCGACTCCGGGCGGGTCCGGATCGATCCCTACGACGAATCCATGGTGCAGCCGTCGAGCATCGACGTGCGCCTCGACCGCTTCTTCCGGGTGTTCGAGAACCACCGCTACCCCCACATCGACCCGGCCGTCGAGCAGGCCGACCTCACGCGGCTCGTCGAGCCGGACGGGGACGAGGCGTTCATCCTGCACCCCGGGGAGTTCGTGCTCGCCTCGACCTACGAGGTCATCTCCCTGCCCGACGACCTCGCCAGCAGACTCGAAGGCAAGAGCTCGCTCGGGCGGCTCGGCCTGGTCACGCACTCCACCGCGGGGTTCATCGACCCCGGGTTCTCCGGGCACGTCACCCTGGAGCTCTCCAACGTCGCCACGCTGCCGATCAAGCTGTGGCCGGGGATGAAGATCGGGCAGCTGTGCCTGTTCCGGCTCAGCTCGTCCGCCGCGGAGCCGTACGGGTCCGACCGGTACGGATCCCGCTACCAGGGCCAGCGCGGGCCGACCGCCTCGCGGTCCTTCCTCAATTTCCATCGGACCCAGGTGTGAGCATGAACGACCAGAACGACGTGCGCGAGAACCTCACCTACGAGAAGTTCGGCGGGGCGATCCGCGAGCTCGCGCAGACCATCGCCGACGACGGCTACGAGCCCGACATCGTGGTCTCCATCGCGCGGGGCGGCGTCTTCGTCGCGGGCGGGCTCGCCTACGCCCTGGACTGCAAGAACATCCACCTGGTGAACGTGGAGTTCTACACCGGTGTGGGGACCACGCTCGAAATGCCGGTCATGCTCGCTCCCGTGCCCAACGCCATCGACTTCTCCGGCAAGAAGGTGCTGATCACGGACGACGTGGCCGACACCGGCAAGACGCTGAAGCTGGTGTACGACTTCTGCCTCGATCACGTCGCCGAGGTCCGCAGCGCCGTCATCTACGAGAAGTCCCACTCCCTCGTGAAGTGCGAGTACGTCTGGAAGCGTACCGATGAGTGGATCAACTTCCCGTGGAGCGTCGAGCCCCCGGTCGTGCGGCGCGAGGGCCAGGTGCTGGACGCCTGAGTCGGCCGTGAAAAAGGCCCCGGGGTGCGGAACTCCGGGGCCTTTTCGTGTGCGTACGGTCCCTAGATCGTGCCCAGCTTGATCAGCGACAGCAGTGCGATCAGCTGGATCGCGGAGGCGCCCAGCGCCTTCGGCCATGGCAGGTCGTGGGACTTGCTCACCATAGAGGTGAACAGCGCGCCGGCCGCCAGCCAGGTCGCCCAGCCGAGGATCTGGACCACGCTGTTGTTGCCGCCCAGGAACAGGGCCAGGAGCAGCCGCGGGGCGTCCGTCAGGGACATGATCAGCATGGAGAGGCCCACCGTCGGCTGCCAGGCGCCGTCGCCGCCGAGCTGGCGGGCCATCGTGTGGGTCACCGCGCCGAGGATCAGCCCGCCGATGACGAACACCACGCCGGTGGTGAGGACCACCGGGACAGCCTTGGACAGCGTCGTGCTGATGACGTCCTGGCGGGCCTTGTCGAAGCCGAAGATCGCCAGCAGGCCGTAGAGGAACGTGACGATCAGCGCCGGGCCCCACACGGGGTGGTCCCGCATCTGCCAGAACGTCGGGCCCGGCCGCATCACGATGCCGGACAGGAGTTCCTTCCAGTGCAGCCGGGGGCCGCTCGGCGGTGCCGTCACCGCGCCCGCCCGATAGGTCGAGCCGCCGCCGTACGGATCCTCGCCGATGCTGAACGCCTGGGTGTGGCCAGGGTTGTTCGCGTACGGGTCCTGGGCGGGGGCGTAGCCCTGCGGCTGGCCCTGGCCCTGGCTCTGGTAGTACGGGTCGCCGAAGTACTCCGGCTCGTCCTGCCGCGGCTGGGGCGCCTGCCGGTACTGCGGCTGCCCCTGTCCGTAGCCCTGCTGGTTCCCCTGCCCCTGTCCATGCCCGTACTGCGGCTGCTGCTGGGCTCCCGGCCACTGTTGTGCCGGGGCCTGCTGCTGCCCTTGCTGTTGCCGCGGGGAGCGGTTGTCCCGGCCGCCGCGTCCGATCCTGAATCCAGCCACGATTCGAACGTACCTGTTCCGCCGGTACGCCAACCGGGGGGCGGCTGGAACCGGACGCCTTTGCGGCTGAGCTGTGACATCCCCTAGGGGGCGGATCGGGGACGGATAGGGGGCGGACGCGGCCCGCAGGCGCGCCCCAGGCACGTTTTGGTTGAATCCGGGCCGATTTACACGGTCGCGGCTCAAGTACGAGCCGACCGTTACATTGCCTACGTATTACCCAAACATGGCACTCGTAACTTTGTTGGTGTCGCCGCCACAAAGGGCCACAGACACGACATATCAAACGAGCTTCACGCTTCTAGACGTTACGAGGAAGAGCATCCATGCGCGCCACTCGCCGTACCCTCCGCACCGCCGCCATCGCCACCGGAGCCATCGCCGCTCTCGCCCTCCCGGCCGGTGCCGCCTTCGCCGACTCGCCCACCGCCCCGTCCGACCCGCAGACGCAGCCCCAGGTCCAGCCGGGCGACGAGACGCCCAAGCCCGAGGTGCTGCCCGGCAAGGACGACGTCAAGAAGGACGACGAGTCGAAGAAGGACGACGACGCCAAGAAGAAGGGCGACGACGCCAAGAAGGACGAGACGAAGAAGGACGACGCCAAGAAGGACGACACGAAGAAGGAGCTCCGCTCCTTCGTGAAGTCCGTCAAGCTCGCCGACGGCTCGGTCGCCAAGGTCTTCAAGCTCGGCCAGAACCACTACGAGGCCGAGATCTGGGCCAACGGCAGCAAGCTCGACACCCTCGTAGCCAAGGGCGCATCCGCCAACGGCCAGAACAACGGCCTGTACGTCGTGCTGAACCCGGACGGCACCGTCACCTCCTGGGTCGAGGGCGGCAAGAAGGACGACGGCAGGAAGAAGGACGAGAAGAAGCGCGACAACAAGAAGGACGACAAGTCGTCCGACGTCGTCTCCTCCGTCAAGATCACCATGCCCGACGGCCGCATAGCCAAGCTGATCAAGGCCACCAAGAGCAGCGGCCCGCGCGTCGAGATCTCCATGCCGAACGGCAACGTCCTCGGCTCGATCGACCTGAAGAATCCGTCGGCCCTCAACGACGGCTGGACCTACAAGATCGTCAACGCCGGTAACGGCGTGTACAAGTTCGTCGTCATCGACGGCAAGAGCGGCGGCAACAGCTGGGTCTACGACTTCAACGGCAAGCTGATCGAGAAGTACACCGTCCAGAAGGACGGCAAGAAGAAGCAGCAGCAGGACAAGACCGCCACCGGTGTCGTCCCGAAGGGCGGCGTCAAGGCCGGTGCCGAGGGCGTCTCCAACGCCTCCTCCGACCAGACCCCGATGATCGCGGCCGGTGGCGGTCTGGCCGCCGCGGGTGCCGCGGGCCTCGGCTTCGCGATGCTGCGCCGCCGCGGCAGCCAGGGCTGACGCACCGCGTACGGAGAGAGAAGTACGGAGAGCGGTACGGACAGCGGTACAGACGGCGATACACACGGAAGCGGGCGGGTGCGCCCCCCCCGGGGCGAAACCGCCGCGTGCGGGTGGGTTAGCCGCCAAAATCACCCGCGCACGCTCCGGTGCGGTGTACCCCGCGGGCCTGGCCGGCGGGGCCCCCCGGGG
>NZ_JBITHR010000054.1:0-21561 GCF_044458185.1 Streptomyces sp. NPDC050485
CCGACATGACCCAGCGGCTCGCCGCGCTTCCCGCGCAGCGCCGCACGGAGTTCCTCACACGGCTGAGGACGTACACGCGGGCCGCGGCAGAGCGCGGTCCGATATCGCGCGGCGACACAGGCCCGACGCCGCTCGCGCACGCACAGCGGACCCTGCGCTTCTTCGACCACCCGGTCTCCGGCACCCCCCTGTGCCTGCGTCTTCGGGGCGGTCTCGACGTGGACGCGCTGCGCGAGGCGCTGGCCTCGCTCGTGGCCCGGCACGAGGCCCTGCGGACCACGGTCGTGGAGCGCGAAGGCGGCCCGATGCAGGTCGTCGCCACCGAGGTTCCGGTCGACCTGCCGCTGACCGACGCGGCGGACATCGCGTCCGCGCGCGCCGTCGTCGAGCGGCTGACCGCGGAACCGTTCGACCTGGGCCGTACGCCGATGTGGCGCGCGGCACTGATCAGGGTCGAGCCGGACGACCACCTGTTCCTGTTCGACCTGCCCGCCATCGTCTGCGACGACCGCTCGCGCGACGTGCTGGCGCGCGAACTCGCGGCGTTCTACTCCGCGTTGAGCGAAGGCGGCACGCCGGAGCTGCCTGAGCTGCCGGTGCAGTTCCCGGACTGCGCCCGGTGGCAGCACGGCCGGCTCGACAGCGCCGAACTGGACAGGATCGGCGCGTACTGGCACGGCAGACTGGCGGGCGCCGAGGTCCTGGAGTTCCCGACCGACCGGCCGCGCGGCGAGACCCGCACCTTCGCGGGCGACCGCGCCCGCTTCCTCATCGGGCACGAGGCCCTGCGGCGGGCTGACGAGCTGGCCCGGGAGACAGACGCGGACCCGTACGACGTCCTCGTCGCCGCGTTCTGCGCACTGCTGCACCGGTACACGGGCCTCGACGACCTCGTGATCGGCTCGCCGTACGAGAACCGCGACCACGACACCGTGTCCTCAGTGGTCGGGCGCTTCGCCGATCTGCGGGTGCTGCGCGCGGACCTCTCCGGCGATCCGACCTTCCGTGACCTGGTCCAGCGGATCGCGCGCGTGTCGGCGGAGGCCGACGAGCACGCGGGCCTGCCCTTCGACAAGCTGGTCGAAGCGGTGGACCCGGTCGTCGACCCGTCGCGCTCGCCCGTCTTCCAGATCGTGTTCGGCGTGGCCGACGCGGACTCCGCAGCCACCCTGCGCGGCCTCGACACCTCGTACGAGGACTGCACCACCCACACCTCGTGCTTCGACATGAGCTGGAGCCTGATCCGGCAGACGGCGCCGGGGGCCGACGCCGTCCTCGCCGTCGAGTTCAACACCGACCTGTTCGACGCCGAGAGCATCGCCCGGTTCTCCCGGCACTACGACCGGCTGCTGCACACCCTGACGGCGGCTCCGGGCGCCCCGCTGTCCGCGGCCGAGATGCTGAGCCCCGCGGACCAGGCGTTCCTCGCCGAGATCGCCAAGGCCCCGGTGCGGCCCGTCCGCGAGTCCACCGTGGTCGCCGAATTCGAGGCGCGCGCGGCGGAGACCCCGGACGGCGTGGCCGTCCTCGTCTCCGGTGTCGAGACCAGCTATGCCGAGCTCAACGCCCGGGCGAACCGGCTCGCCGCCCTGCTGCGCGAGCACGGTGTGGAGCCGGGCGCGCGGGTCGGCCTGTGCCTGCGCAGGAACCTGGACTTGCCGACCTCGATCCTCGCGGTGCTCAAGGCCGGCGCGGCCTACGTGCCACTCGACCCGGGGCATCCCGCCGGACGCGTCGCCGAGATCGCCGCCGACGCCGAGCTGCGGGTGGTGCTCGCGCACGCCGAGGCCGGCAAGGCCGTGAGCGAGGTCGCCGCGCCCGTCGTCATGCTGGACGAGGTCAGCGACGCACTGGCGGCGCTTCCGGACGGCAACCCGCCGCTCTCGGCGGGGCCGGGCGACATCGCGTACGTCATCTACACCTCCGGCAGCACCGGCAAGCCCAAGGGTGTGCTCCTCGAGCACCGCGGCGTCGTCAACTTCATCGACTCCACACGGGAGTTGTTCGAGCTGACGCCGGCCGACCGGGTGCTCGGCTTCGCCTCGTCGACCTTCGACGTCTCCGTCTTCGAGACCTTCTCGGCACTGCTGACGGGGGCCCGCCTGTGCCTCGCGACTGACGAAGAACGACTGTCGATCGAACGACTCCAGGCGCTGATGGAGCAGGCGCGCATCACCGTCATCGACCTGCCCCCGACCGTGATGCCGCTGCTGACACCCGAGAACTTCACCGACCTGCGCATCGCGTTCGTCGGCGGCGAGGCGTTCGGCAGCGAGCTGGTGAACCGGTGGAACCCGGGACGCCGCCTGTTCAACGGCTACGGGCCGACCGAGTGCACGGTGACGATGATCGTCGAGGAGTGCGGCGGCGTCTGGGGCGCGTCCCCGCCGATCGGCCTGCCCATGGTCAACCACGTGGCGCACGTCCTCGACCCCGAGCTGCGCCAGGTCCCCGTCGGCGTACCGGGTGAACTGGTCATCGGCGGCCTCGGGTTGGCGCGCGGTTACCTCAACCGCGACGAGCTGACCGCCGAGAAGTTCATCTCCGACCCGTTCGGCACCGCACCCGGTGGCCGTCTCTACCGGACGGGCGACCTGGTGAAGCGGCTGCCCGACGGACGCCTCGTCTTCCTCGGCCGCATCGACCAGCAGGTCAAGATCCGCGGACTGCGGATCGAACTGGGCGAGGTGGAGTCGGCGCTGACCGGCTTCGAGGGGATCGGTCCGGTCAGCGTCCAGGCGTGGAGCGACGACAACGGGGACAAGCACCTGGTCGGCTACCTGACCGGGATCTCCGAGCAGGAGGTGCCCGCGGTGCGCGAGCACCTGCGCGAGCTCCTTCCCCCGTACATGATCCCGTCGTTCTTCGTGATCCTCGGCGAGCTGCCGCTGACGAGCAGCGGCAAGGTCGACTGGCGCAGGCTGCCCGCCCCGGACCTGAGCCGGGCGGGGAAGGGGGACAGCGACGAGTCGCTGACCGAGACCGAACGCAGGCTGCTGCGTGACGTGGTCACCCCCCTGCTGCACGACGAGCGGATCGGCGTGCGCGACGACTTCTTCCTGGCGGGGGGCAACAGCCTGCAGGCCGTCCAGCTGATGTCGGCGATCAACCGCAGGTTCGGTGTGGAGATCACGCTCGGCGACTTCTTCGCCTCTCCCACGGTCGCGCACCTGGCCGCCACCATCGACGCCGTCCGCGCCGCGCGCCGCGATGACGACGGTGGCAACGATGACGGCAACAGCGGCGGCGGCGATCCGTTCGACGCGCTGACCAGCCCGTCCTGGCGGGAAACCGACAGGGCGCCGGTGGTGATGCGCGAGGCGGGCCCGGCCCAGGTGATCCTGATCCACCCGTCCGGCGGCGAGCTGTTCTGCTACATCCCTCTGTCCAGGGCGCTGCGCGGCGACATCGGCGTGACCGGTTTCGCCGCCGACCCGCGGGACACCGTGGTACCCCCGCAGGAGGCGATGGCGGCGACCGCCGCACGGATCGCACACTCCTTGATCGAGACCGGGCTGCCCGCGTCATGCTGCCTGGCCGGCTGGTCGTACGGAGGCGTGCTCGCCTTCGAGGTCGCCCGGCAGATCGAGGAGAAGACCGGCGAGAAGCCGCCGGTGGTCCTGCTGGACGCCGCCTACGACGAGGACTCCGAGCTCCTGGACGAGGCGACGGTGCGGCAGCGGTTCGTGCACGACGTCGCGCGGCTGACCGGACGCGAGGGCCCCGAGGTGGCCGCGGTGCTCGACGAACCGGCCGCGGGAGTGGCCGACGTACGGGAGACCCTCACCGCCCTGGGTATCGAACTGGAGCTCACGGCAGAGGAGTTGGCGGCCCGCTTCGCGACGTTCCGGGCCTCCGCCCTGTCCATGGAGGCCTACCGCCCGCCGGCCTCGTACGGCGGACCCGTCACCGTGCTCGTCGCCTCCCCGCACATCGCCATGGAAGAGCAGTGGCGGGCGGTATGCACGGGGCCCTTCCGGGCCGAGCGCGTGCCCGGTGACCACTACACCCTGTTCACCCAGTCGGCGATCGGTCGGGTCGTCTCGGCGATCGAAGAGACGCTCGCCTCTTGAGGAGACACACATGCGGTTCGGCTTCACAGAGGATCAAGAACGGTTCCGGGCGGACGTGCGGAAGACCCTGCGCTCCGCCGAGGTCCAGGCCGAGGCGGCCGCGGCCACCGGCGCGTTCGGCGTCGAGCCGGACGCGCGCCCGCTCTACCGGCTGCTCGGCGAGCTGGGTCTGCTCGCCGTGCACTGGCCCGTCGAGTACGGCGGCCAGGGCCGCTCGCTGACCGACGCCGCGATCGTCGCCGAGGAGCTGGTGCGCGCGGGCGTGCCGGACACGTTCCACGTCAACACCGTGCAGATCGTGGGCCAGTTCCTGCTGATGGCGGGCAGCGACGAGCAGAAGCGGCGGTACCTGCCCGCCATCGCCCGCGGCGAGAGCTTCGCGGCGGTGCTCTACACGGAGCCGGACGCGGGCTCCGACCTGGGCGGGCTGCGGGCGGTGGCCGAGCCGGACGGCGACGGCTACCGGATCACCGGCACCAAGGTGTTCAGCCTCAAGACCCGCTTCGTCGACCTCGGCCTGTGCGCCGCCCGTACGACCCAGGGCACGGGCAAGTACCAGGGCATCAGCCTGTTCCTGGTCGACATGCGGGCCCCTGGCGTGGCGGTGTCGGTGATCCCCAGCATCGGCGACGAGCACTTCCATCGTGTGGACCTCGACGCGGTCGCGGTGCCGGGCGCGAACCTCCTCGGTCCGCGCGACGAGGGCTGGCCGCTGCTCAACGAGGCCCTCGCCATCGAACGCACCGGTCTGGACTACCACTTGAAGGCGGAGCACTGGCTCGACGCCGCCCTCGAAGCACTGGTCGAGGGGGACCCGGAGGCCGTGTCCGGCGACCGCCTGGAGCAGATCGGCCGTTGGCACGGCGCGCTCGAGGCTGACCACGTCCTCGCCTGGGAGGTCCTCACCGGGATCGCGGCGGACCGGGTCGACCAGGTCTCGACGGCCGTCGCCAAGTACCACAGCAGCGAACTCGCCCAGTCCATCGCGGCCTGGGCCACCGACATCCCCAGCCCCGAGCAGCGGGCAGACCGCACCAGAGCGACCGTGACCCTGGAATCCGCCTACCGGGAGGCTCCCGGGCTCACGCTCTCGGCGGGTACCTCCGAGGTGATGCTCCAGATCATGGCCGCCTCGTTCGACTCCATCGGCCAGGAAGACTGACATGGACCTCGCTCCCGACCCGCTCGCCCTTCAGCTGCGCAAGGCCCTGCGTGCGGGACTCTCCGGCATCCCCGCCCGGATCGCGCCGCACGGCGCTCCGGTGACCGACGGCGCCTGCGGCCCGACCCGTGCGGTGCTCGACGCGCTGGAGGCGCCCGACTTCGAGCGTCCGGCCGGTACCGGCGGGCTCGGCCTGGGGTTGAGCGCCGGCGTCCTGGTCAGCGAGGAGCTCGGCCACGCGGCGCGCGGCAACTCCTACCGGGCCGACGCGTTCGCCGCCGACCTGGGCGTCAGCGCGCCGAGTGTGGCCCTCGCGGGCCTCGAAGCCCTGCCCGTCGGCAGCGGGGTCACCGCGACGCCGCGTGCCGGCGGCTGGGAGCTGACCGGCACGGCCACCGTCGACGACCCGAGCGCCGGCCTGTTCCTGGTGGCCACCAGGGTCGACGGCGATCCGGTGCTCGTCGCGGTGGAGCGCGGTGCGGACGGCGTCTCCACGCAGGACACGAGCTGGCCGCCGGTCGTCCGGTTCGAGGCCACGCCGATCGTCGCGGCGGATGTCGCCGGCGCCCTGGACGACGCGCCGACCGGTCCGCTCGCGCGCGCACGGCTGCGGCAGGCCGCGTACCTCCTGGGCATCGCCGACGGCGCCCACCGCATGGCCGTGGAGTACGTCGGCTTCCGCCGACAGTTCGGCACGCGGCTGCGCGACCTGCCGGCGGTGTCGTTCCCCTTGGCACGCGCGATGGTGGCGGTGCGTGCGACGAGGGCCGCGATCCACCGGGGGGCCTGGCTGGTCGACTCCGAGCCGGACGCCGTCGGCACCGCGCCATTCGTCGCCCTGGCCATGGCGTCCGAGACCGCGCGTGATGTCGTACGCCTGAGCATGCAGAGCTGCGGCGTGCGCGCGATGACGTCGGAACTGGGCTTGCACCGGTACTTCCGGCTGGCCGCGGCGGAGTCCACCCGGTACGGGGATCCCTCCGCGCTCTGGCGGACGGTCGGCGCCGACCACGTCCGGGCGGTCCGGCGTGCCACGACCTGAGGGGAGTTCCGGGCCGCGGTCGTCAGCCCTGCCGCGGATCAGCTGGCGCGGAGGCCGCCCAGCGACAACTCGCGCTGGGGCACGCGCTGTTGGGGGGCTGAGTGAATGAGTCCGGTCCGGTACGCCAGTGACACGAGCTCGGCACGGTCGCGGACGCCGAGTTTGGTGCGTACGCGGTAGAGATGGGTTCTGACGGTGGCCTCGCCGATGATCAGTTCGCGGGCCACGTCTTCGGTGGACATGCCCTGCGCGACCATCCGCGTCACTTCCCGTTCCCGGGGGGTCAGTTCGGTCACTTCCGGGCACTTCTCGACCTTCTGGGGCTCCGGCTGCGCACGGAACCAGGTGACCAGGCGCTGCGCGATGCTCGGCGCGAGCACGGTCTGGCCGGCGGCCGCCCCCTGGATGGCGGTGATCAGTTCCTGAGGACTCACGTCCTTTCCGAGCAGGCAGCTCGCGCCGGCGTGCAGCGCGTCGCTCACCGTCTCGTCGGAGTCAGCCGCGGTGAACACGACGATGTTGGGCGACTCGTCCTCCTGGCCGAGTCTGCGGATCATCTCCAGACCCGAAATGGTCTGGAGGTTCAGATCCGTCACCACGACATCGGGACGCATCGTGCGCACCAGGACGATGGCTTCCATACCGTTGTGAGTCGTGCCGATCACGTCGATGTCCGGCACCGCGTCGAGAAGGGTCTTGAGACCGTCCGCGATCACGGGTAGCTGGTCACAGACGAGCACCCGAATGGTCATTGTGTTGCCCCTCGACAATGAGTGAGACAGGAGCCCCGCTGTCATCAATGGGTTGCCGCGCGCGGAGATCGTGAGCCTCGCCTCGCCAGTGCTCGCTCGGCCTCATGGGCGGGATGAGCGTCTGCGTGTGTGGGGCGAGGGGGCGTCGGGCGCGGGTGGGGGATGGGGGGGCCGCAATGCCGCTACGGCCCGTCTGATCAGCCGTTGCCGTGGTCGCTCATCAGCTGGACCAGGACCTCGCCCGTCGCGAGGTCGGAGGCGACGGCGCTGTGCCGGACCTGCGGCGCGTCAGTGTCGCCGGCGGCCGCGAGGCCGCCCAGAACGGCACCGAGGGCGATGAGGGAAGCAGCGAAAGCAGTGGTGAAACGCATGGGGCGAACTCCTTCGAAGTGACACGCCGTTTCGGCTTCGCCCATCCTCACAGCCGCTCTTCCCTGCCGGTTCCCCTCTGGGCACCCGCCTGATCCCTCCGCCGCGAGTGCCCGACACGAGGGGCTCACCACGCGGTCTCCGGCACCTTCATGAGGGAGAAGAGGTTGTCCGCCGCCGAACGGTGCTGCCGGGCCATCTGCACGTGCCCCTGGGCCTCGGCGGTACGGGCGAGGTGCCAGAGCGCGCACGCCTCGTCGTAGCGCAGCTCCATCCGGCAGGCGATCTCGTGGGCCAGCCGCTGCTGGGCCAGCGCCGTGTCCAGATCCCCCTGCGCGTACCGCACGCGCCCTGCCGACAGGTGCACCGTGGCGCGGTTGATCTCGTTCGTGCTGCTCGCGGCTTTGGACAGCGCGTGGTCGGCGCTGTCCGCCGCTTCGTCCAGCGCTCCCATGCGCACCAGCACGTCGGCTCTGCGGGCGAGGACGAGCGGCAGCGCGGCGGGCATGCCGATCTGCTGGCACCGCTCCAGCGCCGCATCGGCCCGGGCGAGTGCCTCCTCGAAGCGGCCCAGGCCTTCGCTGGCCTGGGAAAGATAGCTCAGGGCGGTCACGGAGAGCTGGATCTCCTCGATGGAGTCGAAGATGGCCACCGCTCGTTCCGCGGACTCCATCGCCTCCTCGAACCGGCCAAACCGCACCAGGATCAGGCCCAGCATGCTGAGCGACGAGCCGTCGAGGCGGGTGAACCCCAGCTCCCGTGCGCGCCTGCTGACCTCCAGGCTCAGCTGCAGCGCCTGCTCGAGCTCGCCCATGCTGCTGTACGCCTGCCCGAGCCGCGCCTGGCACTCCGCCTCGCTGTACTCGTCCGCCATCTGCCGGGACAGCCCCACGGCTTCCTCCAGCAGACCGACCGAGTCGCGCAGCTGCCCGAGGCGCCACTTGCCCATGGCCAGGTTCATCAGGTTCAGCCGGGTCAGCGAGCAGTCCCCGAGCAGCCGTGACGCGCTGACGCCCTTCTCCAGCGCCACGTTGGCGCGGGAGTCGTAGCCGCGGATGCTGGAGTGGAAGCCCAGCTCACGCGGCAGCCGCGCGGCGTGCCACAGAAGCCCCCCGTCGTGCGCGGCGTCCACCGCCGCCAGAAGGCTGCCGCGGTGGTGGTCGAGCCACTGGAGTGCCTTCTCCTTGTGGTCGAACTCGCTGTCCGTCCGTTGTTCCGCGTCGTCCTCGATGGGCCGCCGCCCGGGGAACACCACGTCGCACGCGTGCCGCGCCATGCCCACGTAGTGGTCCAGGAGGCGGCGCATCGCCGACTCGTCCCCCGGCTCCCGCGATGCCTGCGCGATGCGTTGCACGAAGCTGCGCACGAGGTCGTGCAGGGCGTACACGCCGGGTTCCCTGGCCTCCAGCAGACGTGCGTCGACCAGCTCTTCCAACAGGTCCTCGGCCGTCAGGACGTCCGTGTCGAGGAGGGCGGCGGCTTCCCGGGTGTCGAGATAGCGTCCCGGGTGATGGCCCAGGAGCCGGAAGGCGGACTGCTGGTCGCGCGGCATGGACTGGTACGACAGCAGCAGCGCGCCGGCGACCCCCCGGCCCTCGCTCGTCAGCTCGTCCAGACGCCGGTTGTGATCCCGCAGTCGATCGACGAGTCGCTGCACGGTCCAGTGGGGACGGTTCGCCAGACGGGCGGAGGCGATCCTGACCGCCAGTGGGAGCCCTCCGCACAGCCGCACCAGTTCACCGGCGGCCTCCGGTTCCCGCTCGACGCGCTCGGCACCGAGGGTGGCCCGCAGGAGCTGGTCGCCGTCACCTTCGGGAAGAGCGCCCAGGGAAAGCCACTCGACTCCGTCAAGTCCGGTCAGCCTCGGGCGGCTGGTGATGAGGACCAAGCTGTCGGAGGAGGCGGGGATCAGCGCACGTACCTGCTCGGAGGAGGCGGCGTTGTCCAGGATCAGCACCATGCGACGGCCATGCATGTACGACTGCCAGCGCGCGGCGCGCCCCGCCGAAACCGTGGGCACCTCGTCGCTCGGGATGCTGGCGGCGGCGAGCAGGTCACCCTGCGCGTGGAACGCGCTGAGCGGCGCCTGTCCGGGGGTGAAGCCGTGCAGGTCGATGAAGAGGCTGCCGTCCGGATACTGCTCGGCCAGCTGGTGGGCGGCGCGCACGGCGAGCGCCGTCTTGCCGCTGCCGCCCATGCCGTCGAGCGCGATGACCGTCGGGGCGCGGCGGGCCACGTCGCAGACCCGCTTCAGTTCGGAACGGCGGCCGGAGAAGTCGGGCACGTCGAACGGCAGCGTGTGGGGGGCCTCGGCCACCGGGGCCGTGGCACGCGGCGCGGAGCGCTCCGAGAGGACGAGCGAAGGGGCCTGGCGCAACATGCGCTCGTGCAGGCCGGTCAGCTGCGCGCTGGGGTCGATGCCCAGCTCGTCCGCGAGGTGATCGCGTACGCGGGTGAACTCGTCCAGCGCCGCGGCCTGCTGCCCGGAGTGGTAGAGGGCGAGCATCAGCCGGCTGCGCAGCGTCTCCCGCAGGGGGTGCTCGTCCACGAGGCCCCGCAGCTCACCCGTGATCTCGGCCGCCTCGCCCGCGTCGATGCGCAGGTCGTAGAGCTGTTCGGCGGCGCTGAGCCGCTGCTCCTCCAAGGCGGTCGAGGCCGCGTCGATCGTCTGGCCTCCGGAACCGGCCAGCACCGGCCCGCGCCACAGCGCCAGCGCCTCGCGCAGCTGGGCGACGGCCCGCTCCGCCTGCCCCGCGTCCAGCGATTCCCTGGCCTGCCGGATCAGCTGCTGGTGGAGGAGGAGATCAAGCTGCCCGGTCTCGACCACCGCGCGATATCCGGGCCCGTCCGTGACGATGATCTCGGGGCCGTGAGGGATGCGGCTGCGCAGCTTGGCCACGGTCTTGCGTACCTGGTGCTCGGCGCTGTCCGGGGGCTGCTCGTCCCAGCCGGCCGTCACCAGTCGGGAGACGGGAACCACGCGCCCGGCGTCGAGGAGCAGGGTCACGAGGACACGACGCTGCAGAGCCCCGTTGACCGGTATCAGGGTGCTGCCGCTGCGTACCTCCAGCGAGCCCAGGACGGCGAATTCCGGGCGAAGGTTCGCATCGCCTTCCATAAGCCCCGATGTCGCCATTCCTGCCCCCCGTTCTCACCATTGGCCAAAGCTCACCCCGACACTAGATGATTCCGGTCCCGGTCTGGCAGACACATATTGCATATGTCACAGGGGTCGCGGACAGCCCTGAACGTGCTGGCCAGCGGGGTCATCGAGCGGCGTGTCGAATGACGGTAACAAGATCCTTTCGAGCCCTGGCGATCCGCTCGCGGGTGAGTTCCGGCGTCTCGCCGTCGACGGCCACGTAGGCGCGCCGGGAGCGGGGGTCGCCGACGGGTGCGATGCGGGCGCCGACGTCGTACGGGAAGCGGGCTCCGTGAACCCACGGGGTCACGGCGATGTCCTCCGTGCCGGTGTACGTCTCCAGCCGCCCCTCGGGGAGGAGGAAGAAGCCGACTTCCGCGTACCGGGAAGGGCTCGGCACGTCCGGGCGGGCGCCTTCGAGGCCCGCGAAGACCGCCGCCTCCATGTCGAACCCGCGCGAGATCTCGACGAGCAGGGGGATGCGGTCGCCGCCCAGATGCGCTCGGCACGACACGATCCGCGGGCCGTACGGCAGCAGGGCCACCTGCGTGTGGGCCGGGCCGGAGCGGTACCCGACCGCCGTCAGCCGCTCCTCGACCACCGCCCCGATCGCCGTGCGCTCGTCGTCGGTCAACGGCGCCGGATGCAGGTAGCCCGTCACGAAGAAATGGGGCGCCCCAGTGGTCCGCTGACCCGTTACGCCGACGATGTGGTGGATCCCCTTCACGGTCAGGGTCTCGACGCTCACCCTGGGCGCCTCCGCGGGGGCCCAGTCGTCCGCCTCGCACACCTGGAGCCGTTCGTACACCGCCGGGGGGTTCGCGGACAGGCCCAGCTTCCACGCCTCCTGGACCACCGGCAGGACCGAGTCGCCGTGTCCGCAGTGCAGCACGGCGTCGATGCCGTGGTGCCGTGCGGTCCGCTCGATGGTCTCGCGCAATCCCGCTTCGTCGGCGAAGTCGATGAGCAGCAGTTCCTCCGAGACTTCCTCGAGCCTCGGCGCGAAGTCGGCCTCAAGGAGCTTCGGGTCCCATACCGACCAGATGCGGAACCCCAACTCGGCACCTTTGCGCACGAGTTGGTGGGTCGGCATCACCAGAAGCAGTCGTGGCCGTGGACTTCTCGGGGAGTGAGCGCGCATACGTGCCACTGTGTCGTGCGGCATTCCCGCCCTGCTCCCCTCCTCTTCCCCCCTCGCCGTCCGAGCGCTCCCCCCGCTTGCCGTCGCGACCGGACTCGGACTCCGGTGGGCCACACGTAACATCGAACTTTCCCTTCTCCTGCCGAAGTTGGTTGCGGTGCGGACTGCACAAGTGTGCACGCGGGCGGACCCGGTCCGGATCGTGGGCCCTGCCGGGGAGGGAAGGCCGTAAGCGAGGCGTGCAGTTCCGGCGCGGAGAGTCCACGTACCGCGTACGGGCGGCTCAACTCGACGCGGATGTGCGGCACGTCGCCCTGTCCGTAGCGTCCGTCGTACTCGCTGGGACGGTCAGAGCCGACGGTCCCGATCTCCTGGGCGATGCCACGCCAGCCGATACGCCGAGCCTGACATCGAGATGCCCGAATGCCAGTGGAGCAATGCTGTGCACCCCGTGAGATGTCCCAAGAGCTCATGCGCCGAGCGCCGCGCTCTGTTCAATGGCGAATGCACACCAAAACAGGGGTAATTCTGTGCACAATGACTGGGTAGTTAAGCCGGTACGTCTGCCGCTCATACGTCGCCGTTGCCAGGCATGCACGTCCGACTCTTTCCGGACATCCGGCAAATTCCGCGTCAACGCGAACCACAAACTCCTCGATGTCTGGCTCCTCGCGCTCTGCACCAAGTGCGGCGCGACCACGAAGATCACCATCGTCGAGCGGACGAACGTGCGCTCGGTGAGCCCCGAGCTGCTGGACCGGGCGCACGAGAACGACCCCACCCTGGCGGCCGAGCTGCTCCAGGACGGCGTTGTGCGGCGCCGCAACCACATCTCGCTCGACTGGAGCGACGCCTGGCGGCTCGACACCGGTGGGTCGGACCATCAGGACCGCGACGTCATGGACGTCTCGGTCCGGTTCGCGGCACAGATTCCCCTCAGGCCCGTGCGACTCATCGCGGAAGGCTGCGGCCTTTCCCGGGGAGAGGTCGAGCGCATGGTCGTGGAAGGCAGTCTCGTCTCGGCCGTCCGGCTGAGCGGAAAGCTCTCCAGCGACTTCACCTTCACGCTCAAGCGCCACACCGGTTGAATTCGCGTCGGTCTGTGCGTACCACATATCGACGTCGCTTCTAGGGTCCGGCCTCCGCGCCTGCCGGCATTGACTTCCGTGCGTAATCAGAAACTCCTTTTCGAAGCCTCCGGAGGCCTGTGACATGAAATCCGTGCTCGTCCTCTCCTGGATAGCCATCGGCAACGTGCCCGCCGCGGTCGAGGAGCTCCGGGCTCGCGATCTGCAACCGGTGCTGGTCTCCAACCTGCCGGACGACCCCAACGCCGGCCTCTGCGACGACCACATCGTGTTCGACTGGGACAGCGAGGAGCTTTCGGCCCTCACCGCCCGGGTCGCCGAGCGGGGCATCGAGCCGATCGCCGTCGTCAGCATGGTCGAGAAGCTGGTCGAGTGGAGCATCGCGCTCACCACGCACTACGGCCTTCCCGGTGGCGGTGCCAGCCGTGCCGTGCTGGCGAGCAAGACCCTGGTCCGGGAGCACATGCGTGCCCTGGGCCTTTCCGCGCTCAAGTACTCCGACGACCCGCGGTCGGTGGACTTCTTCCCCGCCATCATCAAGCCCACCCGGGAGTCGGCGGCGTCGTACCTGGTCAAGCGCGTGGACGACCGGGAGGAGCTGCTGGCGTACCTGAAGGACCTGGAGGAGTCCGGCGCGGGCGACGTGGAGCTGATCGCCGAGGAGTTCGTGGCCGGCACGGAGTTCTCCGTGGACGGTCCCGTGCTGAACGGCCGCTTCCACCCGCTGCTCGCGGTCGAGAAGGCCGACTACGACTACGCCAAGAACCACGACGCGGGGCTCTCGTTCCACCCGCCTCAGCAGAGCCACGTGCGGGACGGCGTGCGCGCCCTGTGCGAGTCGATCAACACGCTGTGCGCCGACCAGGGCCTCGACCAGGTGTGGCTGCACTTCGAGGGCCGGAGCTCGGAAGACGGCCGGACCGAGCTCATCGAGATCAACCCCCGGCCCGGCGGCTTCCACACGGGCATTCCCGCGTCCATCCAGAACCTCTACGGCATCGACGTCATCGCGACGGTCGTCTCCATGGCCCTGGGCGAGTACGCGCCGCAGGACCTGGGACCGATGCTCGAGCAGCCGATCTTCGGCAACGTGGAGCTGGAGGCCGAGGAGCTCGGCACGGTCGAAGCCGTCACCACCGAAGAGGACCTGCTCGCGCTGCCCGGCGTCATCAGCGTGCGTCTGTTCGACGGCTACCGGGTGACCCAGCTGAACAAGGAGAACTTCTTCCTCTCGCTCACCATGACCGCCGACTCCGTGGACCAGATGCGGGAGCAGGCCGCGACGGTCCTCGACACCTTCGAGTACAGCGTCAGGCCGTAACCAGCTCTCGGAAGCGACGAAGCCTGGTCCGCCACCCGCAGGGGTGGCGGACCAGGCTTCGCGCTCTTCCGCTCAGGACAGGCGCTTCCGCACCCGGTCGACCACCGCGGCCTGCTGGGCCGACAGGTAGAAGTGGCCGCCGGGGAACACCTGGAGATCGAAGGACCCCGCGGTGTGGTCCGCCCAGGCGTCGGCCTCGTCGAGGTCGACACGGGGGTCGCGGTCGCCCACCAGCGCCACGATCGGGCAGCGCAGCGGCGGCCAAGGTCGGTAGCGGTAGGTCTCCACCGCCTCGAAGTCGCTGCGGACCGCCGGAAGGATCATGCGCAGCACGTAGGGCTCGCTGAGCAGTTCGGTGTCGGTCCCGTCGAGTTCCGCGAGCACGGCCACCAGCTGCTCGTCGGTGAAGGCGTGCACCTTCTCCGGGGGGCGATGGCGGGAGGGGGCCCGCCGCCCGGAGGCGAAGAGCGTCGCCACCTCGGTACCCGAGTCCTCCAGGCGGGCGGCGACCTCGAAGGCCAGCATGGCGCCCATGCTGTGCCCGAACAGGGCCAGGGGCCGGTCGTCCACCCCTTCCGCCACGGCCTCGGTGATCCGGTCGGCCAGGGCGTGCAGATCGGTGATGCCGGCCTCGTGGTGGCGCTCCTGGCGGCCGGGGTACTGGACGCCCAGCACCTCGGCGCTGCCCGAGAGCGCCTGTGAGAACGGGAAGTAGAAGCTCGCGGAGCCGCCCGCGTGGGGCAGACACACGAGCTGGACGGGGGCGTCGGGGCAGGGATGAAAGCGGCGCAGCCAGGGCTGCGCCGTATGCGGACTCATGGATCCCATGGGCCTTTCGCTTGCGGATGTCTCGCGGTCGGCCGGGGCTCAGACCAGGGGGGAGAAGAAGAACGTGTCGCGCCTGCTGAACCTGCCGTCCTCGTCGAGGTGGAAGAAGTCCGCGAAGCGCAGAATGCTCTTCCGGTCGTCGTGCAGCACGCCGTTGAACTCGCCGTGCACGGCCACGCAGTCACCGGATTCCACGGTCGTGGTCACCGTGTGGCGACCCTCGCGGATCACGCGCCGCTCCCGGTAGAAGTGCTCCAACTGCTCCTTGCCGACCAGGGGTTCGTAACCGGGTCGGTGGTACTGGGCGTCGTCCGCGAACAGGTCCACCAGGGCCTGCACCTGACCGGCGTCGACGAGTTCGTAGTACGTACGGACCTTCCGCAGCGGCGCGGAGTCGTTCTCCGGCGCGGCGGGGGCTGCTGTCTCTGTCTGCATGCGTGTTTTCCCCTCAGGCGCAATCTGCCGTTTCGCCGAGCGCGGTGTGCAGCTCGGCCAGGAGTTCGTCGGCCTGGGCGGCGGTCATTCCGTCCGCGCGCCACAGCACGACGAGGTCCCAAGAGCCGTCCGGAGCCGGGATGGCCTCCAGCATCAGCTCGATGTCGGTGCTGGGCGGGCGCACCCGCACCGGCTCGACCGCCACGTGACCGCCGAGGCTGCCGTGCGGCGGCTGCCCCTGCAGGACCACCCAGGTCTGGAAGAAGGAGTGGCGGTCCCGGGGCGGCGAGAAGACGCGGACGAGCTCGTCGAACGGGGTGTGGACGTGCTGGAGGTGCGTCACCACCTGGGCGGTCGCCTGGTCTAGGAGGGCTTCGGCGCTGTCGTCGCGCGTGTGCGCGAGCACCACGGCGAAGGCGTTGACGAAGTAGCCGACGACCGGCTCCAGAGCCGGGTCGAAGCGGCCCGCCGTCACCGAGCCCACCGCGAGCTCGCGGGCGTCGAAGGTACGTGACAGGGCGCGCGTCGCACCGGCGAGCAACGCCGCCAGGGTGGGGCCGCCGCGGCGGGCCGCGGCCTGCTCGAGCCGCCGCACGGTCTGCGCGTCGACCTTCAGGACCCGCTCGAACCGGGCCACCTGGCCGGCGGCCGGCCGCGCGGGAGCGGGCAGGAACGGTGCCGGGACCGCTGCCAGCTCCTCCTTCCAGAAAGGCAGGTCGCGGTCCGCCCAGTCCGGGAGGCGGGTCGCCTCCCAGGTGCTGAACTCCCCGTACGACAGCGCCGGAGCCGCCTCGTGCTCCCGGCCCTCCAGCCGCGCCCCGTACGCCCGCGTCAGCTCGTCGATGAGCACCGACTCCGACCAGCCGTCGAAGGCGATGTGGTGCACCTGGAGGCAGAACAGGTGCCGCTCCTCGTCCAGGCGGCACAGCCGGGCCCTCAGCGGGACCTCGTCCTCCAGCGAGAACGGCCTCGTCCACCAGTCGGCCGTCACCGCTTCGGCCAGCTCCTGCGTCCCCTCGGCACTCGGAGGCGTGACGTGTTCCAGTACGGGGATCGCGTCCGCGGGCGCGAGCACCTGCTGCTGGGGGGCCTCGTCGAGCCACGGGTAGATGGTGCGCAGCGCCGGGTGGGCCACGACGACGTCGTTCAGGGCGTCCTGCAGCAGCTCGGGCCGGAGCGGCCCGGTCAGCGCGTACGCCAGCACGATCATGTTGTCCGCGGCACCCGGGGACGTCATCTCCGCCAGCCAGAAGCGCTGTTGGGCGCGGGAGAGCGGGGCGGGGCGCGTGCGCTCGGGGCCGGTGGCGGGCAGCTGCTCGCCGGGGGCCGCGTGCGCGCAGTGGGCGACGATGGCGCGCGGCGTACGCAGCCGGTAGACGTCGGAGGCGGTCAGGCGGGCGTCCAGCCAGGCGCCCACGCGGGCGGCCAGCCGGATCACGTCGAGCGAGTTCGCCCCGGCCAGGACGAGGTCGTCGTCCTCGGCCAGGTGCGCCAGGCCCAGCAGGGCGCGGATGTCCTCCAGGACCGGGCTGCCCTGGGTGGGCTGCTCCGTCGGCGCGCCGGCAGGGGCGATGCCGCTGCGCAGCAGCGCCTCCACCGCCTTGCGGTCCGCCTTCCCGTTGGCGTTCAGCGGGAGCTGCACGGTGTGCGTCAGCCGCGTCGGCACCATCGCGTCGAGCAGGCTGCGCGCCGCGTGCGCCGTCAACGCGGCTTCGTCCAGGGGCCGCTGGTGGACGGTCGCGTAAGCCGCCGCGAGCTGGACCCGCCCGGGCGCCGTCTCCAGCGGAAGGACACAGCAGGCGGTGACCTCGGAGTGGTTCTCCAGGACGGCCTCGACCTCGCCGGCCTCGATCCGCACTCCGCGGATCTTGAACTGGTGGTCGACCCTCCCCCGGTAGCGCAGCAGCCCCTCGGCGTCGCGCACCGCGAGGTCGCCCGTGCGGTAGAAGCGCACACCGCCGTCGGTGAAGAACCGGCGAGCGGTCTCCTCGGGGTTGCCCGCGTAGCCGAGGGCCAGCCCGTCGCCGGCCACCGCGATCTCGCCGAGACCGCCGTCCGCGACAGGCCGCCCGTCCGTGTCGAGCAGGGCCACCGTGGTACGGGGCACCGGCGTCCCGATCGGGATCTCGGTGCTGCCCTCCGCCACGTCGGCCGGGCGGATCACGTGGGTGGTGGCGAAGATGGTGCTCTCGGCGGGCCCGTACCCGTTGACCATGTGCAGAGCGGGGAACTCGGCCAGCACGCGGCGGGCGTTGCTCACTGACACCCGCTCCCCGCCGACCAGCAGCAGGCGCACGGCGCCGAAGAGCTCGATCCGCTCCTCCGCCAGGACGCTGAACAACGAGCTCGTGAGCCAGAGGCTGTTCACGCCCTGCCGTATGACCGCCTCCAGCGCCTGTGCGTCCAGCGCCGTGGCCGCCTGGTCCAGCAGGACGCAGCGGCCGCCGTTGAGCAGCGGTGCCCACAGTTCGAGCGAGAGCCCGTCCCAGGGCAGCGGAGCCGCCTGGAGGAACACCGAGTCCGGCCCGAGGGGGATGGTGGGGCAGTTGACCAGGGTGCGGATGGTTCCCCGGTGCGGGGAGAGCACCCCCTTGGGTTTCCCGGTGGAGCCGGAGGTGTAGAAGACGCTGGCCGTCGCGGTGCCGTCGTCCAGCGGCTCGGGCGTCGGGGCCGTGCGCCCGAGCTCCAGGAGGGAGGCGAGGGCGACGGTGCGCACCTCCGCCCCGCCGGGGACGGTCTCCGCGCCGGGCGCGTCGGCGACGACCAGCGCCGCGTCCGTGCCCCGGAGCGTCTCGTTCACCCGCGCCTGCGGCCACTGCGGGTCGACCGCCACGTAGGAGGCGCCCGCGCGCAGGACACCGAGCAGCGCGGTCACCAGTTCCGGTGAGCGCGGTACGCGCACCGCGACGTGCCGGCCGGGCGCGACGCCGAGCAGGCGCAGCGCGGCCGCGACCGTCTCGGCCCGCTCGGTCAACTCGCCGTAGGTGAGGCTCCGTTCGCCCTGCTGGACGGCGACCGTGTGCGGCCGCAGTCGGGCGTGGTGGGCCACCACCTGTTCGATGCGTTCGCCGAACACATACGGATTGCCGCCGACGGGGGTGTCCATCAGATGACCTCCACCGGGAGGCGGGTGATGCCGAGCAGGAAGTTCGAGCGCAGCCGGCGCACCTCGTCGGAGAGCTTGAACCGGAGACCGGACACCATCAGCTGTTCGAAGAGCAGCGAGAGCTCCGCCTGCGCGATGGGGGCGCCGATGCAGCGGTGCAGCCCGGAGCCGTAGGTCAGGTGGCGGTTGGGGGTGCGGGTGATGTCGAAGAGGTGCGGGTCCTGGAAGTGGTCCTCGTCGCGGTTGGCGGAGTAGTTCCACAGGGTGACGGACTCGCCGGCCTTGATCTGGACGCCGCCGCGTTCCACGTCGTGCTTGGCCACCCGCTGCACGTAGGCGTTGGTCGAGCTCCAGCGCAGCATCTCCTCGACGGCGGTGCCGACGAGGTTCGGCGACTCGCGCAGCTGCTCGTACTGCTCGGGGTGGTCCATCAGGGCGAGCAGACCGGTGCACGCGGTGTACGACGAGGTCTCGTTGCCACCGACGGCGACGTTCATGCAGTTGTAGAAGATCTCCTCCTCGCTCAGCGGGCGACCGTTGATCTCCGCACGCATGAGGATGCTGATCAGGTCGTCGCCCGGGTTGCGGCGGCGCTCGGCGACGATGTCGGCGAAGAACTCGAACACCTCGGCCTGCAGCCAGGCCAGGCGCATCCGCTGGTCACCGCCGGTGTCCACGAAGATCTCGTCGCGGTAGCCGACCATCCGCCGGGTCAGCCCGATCAGGTGGTGTGCCTGCTCGTGGCTGATGCCCATGACCACCATGAGCGCGCCGGCCGGAAGCTCCGGAGCGATGTCGGTGGCGAAGTCGCAGCCGCCGTTCGCACGGGTCCGCTCCAGGGCGCCGGCGACGAGCTCGGCGACCTGCACCGCGACGCGTTTGGCCACGCCCGGGGACATCGACGGGTGGATCACCTGCTTGAGCATGCGGTGGCGGGGCAGGTCGGTGGTGACCAGCATCCGCCCGGCCGAGGTGTCGTCCTCGCTGCGGAAGGAGCCGCCCACGATGGCGCCGCGCCCGGAACCGAAGCTCTCGTGGTTGCGGTAGGCCCACATCACGTCGTCGTACCTGGTCAGGGCCCAGAAGCGGCTGCCGTCGGCGCCTTCGTTCCAGTAGATGGGCTGCTCGGCACGGAGCTTCGCGAAGGCGGCCGTGTGGTCGCCGCGCACGAACAGGTCGACGTCGGTGAGGTCGATGCCGGTGACCGCCTGCGGTCGGGTGATGGTCTGCCGGCTCATGCCGTCGCTCCTTCGCGAGACGCGTCGATGGCCGCTGCGAGGTCCTTCAGGACGGTGTTGTTGAGCAGCACCGGAAAGGGGAGGGAAAGGCCGAGCTCGCGGTTGATGCGGTGGTGCATGCGGAAGGCGAGCAGCGAGTGGCCGCCCAGGCCGAAGAAGTCCTCGTCCCTGCCGACGCGTTCGGTGCTGAGCAGGCTCTCCCACAGGCCGGCGAGGAACCGCTCGGTGTCGGTCTGCGGCTCCGCGTACGACTCCTCGCGCTGCAGGTACTTGGCGAGCACCTCGCGGAGGGCGTCCAGGTCGCGCTTGCCGTGCGCCGTCGCCGGGATCTCGTCCTGCTTGATGAACTGGCTGGGCACCATGAAGTCGGGCAGGTCCCGCTCGGCCCGCTCGCGCAGCTCCTTGATGCCGAGGCCGTTCTCGAGCACCACGAACGCCACCAGACGACGGTCGTTGCCCTCGCCTTCCGGCAGCACGACGGCCTCCTGGACCTCGGGGTAGCGGCGCAGACCCCGCTCGACCTCACCCGGCTCGACCCGGTAGCCGCGGATCTTGACCTGGTTGTCGGCACGGCCGACGAACATCAGGGCGCCGTCCTCGCGCTGCCGCACCAGGTCGCCGGTGCGGTACACGCGCTCGTCGCCGGCCTCGCCCGGCAGGACGAGGAAGCGCTCGTCGGTCAGGTCGGGGCGGTCCTGGTAGCCGCGGGCCACACCGGGGCCGCTGACGAACAGCTCGCCGGTCTCGCCGGGGGCCACGGGCTCCAGCTCCGGGGAGAGGACCCGCACCGACACGCCGTCCAGGGGACGGCCGATCGGGATGGCGTCGGACTCCGCGTCCCCCATCGTCACCTGGTGCGCGGTGCAGGCGGTGGTGATCTCGGCGGGACCGTAGAGGTTGTAGAGGGCGCCCTTGAACTGGCCGCCCAGCAGCGCTCGGCAGGCCGCCGGGAGGAGCACGTCGCCGCCGGCCTGGAGCACGCGCAGCGGGGCGAAGGCGTCCCGGTCCTCGCGGACCACGTGGTTGACGACCATCGTCGGCACGAGCATCGCCGTGATGCCGTACTGCTTCATCTGCCGCTGGAAGTCGGCGGCGAGCAGGTCCGGAACGGGCGGCAGGATGACCGCCTGCGCACCGGACGCGAGGGCGCTCCACATCTCGAAGTGGAAGGCGTCGAAGGAGACGCTGGATATCTGGCCGGTCCGGTCCGCCGGCGTGAGCTCGGGCAGGCTCGGATTCGTGGCGAAGGAGACGATGTTGCGGTGCTCCAGGACGATCGCCTTGGGCACACCGGAGGAACCGGAGGTGAACAGCACGCTGGCGGCACTGCTCGGCTCCACGATTCCCTCGACCGGAGCGGGGTCGGCGGCGGCGCGGTCCGCGATGGAGACGATCCGGGCGGACACGGACGTCAGCCGGTTCTCCCAACCCGTTTCGGTGAGCACGACCTTCGCGCCGCTGTTCTCCAGCATCAGGTCGCGACGGGTGTCCGGGTAGCGGCTGTCCACGGCGACGTAGGCCGCCCCCGACTTGAGGATGCCGAGGATGGCCACGAAAAGCTCGGTCGACCTGCGCAGGTAGATCCCGACGCGGTCCTCGGCGGCCACCCCGTGGCCCCGCAGTAGTGCGCTGACGGCGTTGGACTCCTCGTCCAGCTGCGCGTAGGTCAGGGTCCGGGTGTCGTCGCTGACGGCCGGACGGTTCGGGTGCGCCTCCACGGACTGCCTGAAGAGCTCCGTGAGGGTGCCGACAGATCCCCTGAGTGCCACTACTTCCTCCTGTTTTTCATAGAAAAGGGGTAGATGATGTCCCTGTTGCTTCAACTGTGCGAAGGGCCACCTTCAAAGGAGGCCTGCAGTCGCCT
>NZ_JBITHR010000055.1:0-21269 GCF_044458185.1 Streptomyces sp. NPDC050485
TGTTGCCGCGTCCTAGCCGTGCCGGTCGGGTAGCCGGAGCTTGCCCGACCACCACACCCAGCCCTCCTGGGCAACGCACCGGGGCCCCGCCCCCGGGGGGGGGGGGGGGGCCCGGGGGGGGGGGGGGGCCCGCCGGGGGCGGGGCGGGGGGGGGGGGGGGGGCGCGGGCGGCGGGGCCGGGGCCCGCGCCGCGCCCCCCCCCCCCCCCCCCCCCCCCCCCCCCCCCCCCCCCCCCCCCCCCCCCCCCCCCCCCGAAACCCTGCCCGAAGAAACCGAAATGACCCCACCACGAGAGACAACCACTCCGGAAGGAGGCGAGCCCCATGACGTCCCCGGCGCAGGCGCTCACATGCGCCAAGGAGACGGATGCCGTCGCGGACACCGCGACCCTGGTACGTCGATGCCTTGAGGGTGCGCAGCCCGCCTGGCGGGCCCTGGTCGAGAGGTACTCCCCGCTGGTGTGGAAGATCGCCCGGTCCCACCGTCTCGGCAACCAGGACTGTGAAGAGGTCTACCAGCTCACCTGGCTGAGGGCATATCAGCACCTGGCCAAGGTGCGCGAGCCGCACCGCTTCGCGGACTGGCTGACGACCTGCGCCCGCCGCGAGAGCCTCAAGCAACTGGCCCGCGAGGGCCGGTACCTCCCGATCGGGGACAGCGCCAAGTTCGAACGCCAGTCGACCGAGCCCGGCGACGCCCCCGATCACCACGTGCTCCGTCATGAACGCCGCGCCGAGGTCCACACCGCGCTGCGTCGGCTGCCGTCCCGCGACCAGGCCCTGCTGGCCCTGATCAGCGCGGACCCGGCCCCCGGCTACGACGAGATCAGTCGCACGCTGGGCGTCGCCCGCGGCTCCGTGGGACCACTCCGGGGCCGGGCACTGCGCCGCCTGGCGGAGGAACTCGCCTCGCTGCGTGCGGCTCGCCCCGGCGGCGAGGAGTAAGAGCCGGTGTCTGAACCCCGCCCGGGTCCGCGGCGTCTGACACGCAGGTCCACGGCCCGCGCATCGACCACCTCATCGGCCGGGCGTCGGCGGCCGGACCGCGCCGCCGTGCTCCGGACCGCGACCGGGCAATGACCTGGTCCCACTGGCGTCGCCGCCACCAGGCGCGCGCCCGCCGGGCGTCAGCTCACCCTCCCGGGGCCGGAGCCGGGCCGTGCATCTCGACCTACTCCTCCACACACCCGCCGTCGGCGGACCACCGCGCGGTGCCCGGGGCCGGCCAGGACGCGACCTCATGGACCAGCGCGGCCGGAGGCTCGTCCGCCGCGGCCTCGCGCAGCCATGTCACCAACGTCTTCTCGTCCATGGAACTGCCTCCTTCGCCACGGCGGGCCGGTACGGTGCGGGCCATATCCGCACCGTACCGGCCCGCGTCCTTGTTCGGGGTTCGAAGTCCGGGTTCGAACTTCACGCGAGCGCACGAGTCAGCGGCAGCACCCGGCCGCGCAGCCGGGGCCGGTCGCCCGGGTACGCGGCCGCGGCGACGTACCCGGTGGGGACGTTCACATCCACCAGGCGCCAGCCGCCGTCCCCTTCGGACACCGCGCCCGGCCGTCCCGGGCGGGCGCCGAGGCCCACCCGGACCCCGTCGACACCGTGCGCGATACCGACGCCGATGCCCTTGAGATAGGCCTCCTTGCGCACCCAGCAGCGCAGGAACGCGGAGGCCCGCTCGCCCGGCGGCAGCGCCGCCAGATCGGTCTGCTCCTCGGGGTGCAGATAGCCGGCCAGCCGGTCCTCCGCGCCCGCCCGGAGCGGCGCGGTCTCCAGGTCGATGCCCACCGGCCGGGGCGCGAACGCGTACAGCACGCCCTGGCCGGAGTGCGACATGGAGAAGTGCAGCGCGCCGTCCTCCGCATAGGGCTTGCCGTGTGCGCCGCCGCAATGGCCGCAGGCGGCCCGGTGCAGGGCGACGCGTGCCGGGGCGGCGCCCAGGTAGTGCGAGAGCAACAGGCGCAGCCCGGCATGGGCCGAGATGAACCGGTGCCGCCGCTCGGGCTGGCGCAGCCGTGCGGCCCGCTGTGTCTGCAGCGGGTCCAGCAGAGCCTGCGCCCACTCGGTGGTGCGCCGGTCGGCCTCGGCGTCCTGTCGGGGAGGTACGGCCATCCACCACACGTCGAGGCCGTCCGGCGGCAGCCGGCCCGTGGCCGGCCTCACAGGGCGACGCCGCCGTCCACCTGAAACACCTGCCCGGTGATGTAGGCGGCCTGCTCGGACACCAGGAACGCGGTCAGGTCCGCCACCTCTTCGGCGGTGCCGAAGCGGCGCATCGGCACCATGCCCAGGGCCTCCTTGCGGGCGCGGTCGGACAGCTGGTCCGTCATGTCGGTGTCGATGAAGCCGGGCGCCACGACGTTGACGCGGATGCCGTAGCGGGCCGTCTCCTTGGCGAAGGTGCGGCTCATGCCGTGCACACCCGCCTTGGAGGCCGCGTAGTTGGCCTGGGTGGCATGCCCGTACACGCCGGCCACGGACGAGATGTTGACGACCGTGCCGGTGCGCCGTTTCAGCATGGGAAAGCCCACCGCCCGGCAGAAGTTGAAGGTGCCGGTCAGGTTGGTGTCGATGACGCTGCGCCAGTCCGCCACCGGCATCATCACCAGGGCGTTGTCCTTGACGATCCCGGCCGAGTTGACGAGTGCCCGCACGGGGCCGAGTTCTTCCTCGACGCGCTTGACGAAGGTATTCACCGACTCGTGGTCGGCGACGTCGCAGGCGTCGAAGAGGTACCGGGCGCCCTGGCCGAGGATCAGATCGGCGGTCTCCCGCGCGGCCGCCGACTCGCTGCGCGCGCAGAACCCGATGTCGTAGCCCTCGGCGGCGAGTCGTACGGCGACGGCGCGTCCTATGCCGCGACTGCCGCCGGTGACGATCGCCACGCGGCGTATCGGATCGGTCATGTCTGCTCTCCTCGCTCGATTCCGTTCCAACACCCGTACAGATCCGGTCCCGTGGGTGCTGGATACCTCCGCAGGGCCTTGTACCTGCCGTGGAACTGCGGCGATCTGTAGCGGGGCCAGGGCAGGACCGTCACCAAGGAGGAGACGATGGACGACGTGTGGCACCGCCGGCTCGACGAGAGCACCGGGGCCGGGCAGGCACGGCGCGACGGGGAGCGGGCGGGGGAGGTGGACGGCGGGGCCGAGGTGTGGGATCGCTGGATCGACCTGTGGAACGGTGACTTCACCGCGGCCGCGGATCTGATCGGCGAGGAACTGCACACCCGCCTGCCGACCGCGGGCATGCCCGATGGCGCGACGATCAGGGACGGGGCCGCGCTCGCTTCGTGGATCGTCTCGTTCCGGACCACCTTCCGCGAAGCGCGGTTCACTACCGTGCTGGGGCCGTTCGCCGTGCGGGACGCCGACGGAGGCCGGTACCTGACCGGCCGCTGGTGCTGCGAGGCGAAGTGGGACGGCGGCGCCCGCCCGCCGGGCGTCCGGGCCGAGCCCGGGGCGCCGGTGCGCTACAGCGGCACGGATGTGCTCCGCCTCGACGACGAGGGCAGGATCGACGGGTACTGGCTCTCCGACGACCTCCTGGACGTCTACGCCCAGCTCCGGGTCCGGCTGCCCGAGCGGCCAACCACTGGAGCGGGCAGGCCTGTTGCCGCGTCCTAGCCGTGCCGGTCGGGTAGCCGGAGCTTGCCCGACCACCACACCCAGCCCTCCTGGGCAACGCACCGGGGCCCCGCACCTGGAAGGTGCGGGGCCCCGGTGCGTGCGAGGTCAGCCTGCCTTGGCGGGCCGTGCGGGACGGTCGGGGCGGAGGAACAGTGCCGCCAGCGAGGTGGCGGCCGCCGCTGCCGCGGTGAACCACCACCCGGCGCGGAAGGCGTCCAGCGCCGCTGTGCCGCCGCCCGGGGTGCCGATGATGGCGATCAGCACGGACACGCCGAGGACGAAGCCGACCTGGCGCACCATGTTGTTCAGCCCGGAGCCGGTCGCCACCGAGGCCGGCGGCAGTTCGCGTGCGCTCGCGCCCATCAGCGGTGCCAGCGACAGCCCCATGCCGATCCGGGTCAGCAGTACACCGGGCAGCATCCCCCACACGTAGTCCGGGTGCACGGTGACCGCCAGCGCCCACCAGCCGGCGCCGATCGCGATGACCCCGGAGCCGAGCGCCACGGACCACACCTGGCCCACGCGTGCCGCCAGCTTGCCGGAGAGGGCCGAGAGGAACGGCAGCAGCAGGTTCCCCGGCGCCATGGCGAGACCGGTCGCCAGGGCCGACCAGCCCCAGATGTCCTGGCACCACAGCGACACCGAGAGCACCGTGGCCGCGAAGCTCACGTAGTACAGGGCGGAGGCCACATTGGCGATCGAGAAGTCGCGGATGCGCAGCAGCGCCAGATCGACCACCGGGCTCGCATGGCGTGCCGAGCGCCGCAGCAGCACTGCGGTCAGCACCACCGCGCCGACCAGGCTGCCCACCACACGCGCCGAGCCCCAACCCCAGGCCGGGGCCTGCACGATGCCGAGCGACAGCAGACCGATGGCCACGGCGAGCAGCACGGAACCCAGCAGGTCGGGCATCGCCGGCCGTTCCTTGGACGCCGCGCCGGTGCCGAGTACCTTCACGCCGAGGATCAGGGCGAGCACGCCGATGGGCAGGTTGACGATGAAGATCCAGGGCCAGGAGACGTTGACCAGCACGCCGCCGACAAGGGGCCCGGAGGCCGCGGCCGTGCCGGCGGCCGTCGCCCACACCCGCATCGCCGCGGCGCGCTGCCCCGGCCCGTACGTCACCATCAGCAGCCCCATCGAGGTGGGGCCCAGTGCCGCCGCGCCCACCGATTGCAGGACACGTGCGGCGATCAGGAAGGTCAGCGACGGCGCGATCGCGCACAGCCCGGAGGCCAGCGTGAACAGTGCGAGCCCGGCGAGGAAGACGCTCTTCATGCCGTACCGGTCGGCGAACCGTCCGGCGGGAATGAGCAGGGCGGCGAAGACGATCGCGTAGCCGTTGAGCACCCACGAAAGGCTGGCCGCCGTGGCGCCCGCGAAGTCCGCGCTGATGGCGGGGAAGGCCACGTTGACGATGGTCAGATCGAGTGTGGAGATGAGGATGCCGGCCGAGATCACACCGGCGGCCAGTGTCCTGCGCCGGTCCGGGCGGACCGGGGCGGCCACCGGGGGGGTGTCCACCTGTGCAGTGGTCATGATGTGCCTTTCAGAGGGGAGTTGCCGGTGATGGTCAGGACGGGATCAGACCCAGCTGGGTCAGCAGGCCCAAGGTGTCCGCGACGGTCCAGTACTCGGTGAACCGGCCGTTCTCGACGCGCAGGATGTTGATGCCGACGTGTTCGGTGCGGGTGCCCAGCGCCGCGGTGGCACCGGGCGCGCCACCGCGGTGCACGGCGGTGGCGCGGTAGCGGCCCGCCACCAGGTCGCCGTCGACGATGGGTCCGGGCTCGTCGGTGAAGCGCAGCTCGGTGAGGGCGGACCGGGTTTTGGCGATCCAGGCGGTGAGTCCGTCCCGGTCGGTGATCGAGGCAGTGTCGGCGGTCGCCATCCGGTCGGCGAGGCTGGTGGCGTGGACGGTGAAGTCGTCGGCGATCACCTCGTGGGCACGGGAGAGGTCCAACTCCCCGTTCCACAAGGCGTTCCAGGCGTGCCACAGGTCGCGGACGCGCTCGGGGTCCGTGGTCGTCGTGGCCGTGGTGGTGCTCGGGTGCGTAGTCATGACGTCCTCAAGGGGCAGGAAGTGAAGGGTTCGACGGACGGGCGGCGGGGGTTCTGTCGCGGTGCGGCCGCGACACCTCAGCAGTCCTCGGGGCGTTGCACGACGGCGCAGGACCAGGTGAAGCCGCCGCCGCCGCTGAGGCTGAGCGCGAACTCGCCCGGTGCGAGCAGCTGTTGCTGCCGCAGGTCGGCGATGTTGGCTATGGCGTCACCGCCTCCGAGATGCCCGGTGCGCTCGCCCAGGCGCAGCACCTCGGCCTTGAGCACGTCCTCCATGACCGGCCGGTAGAGCATCCCGAGGGTCTTGGGACCGAGCCGGGACAGCAGCGCGCACCGGATGCGCGGGTCGTCCGGGTACAGCTGGGCGTCCTCCAGGGCGCCCAGCAGGGCCTCGCGTATTTTCGGCGGGCCCATCTCCGCGAAGCGGGCCATCCCGCCCGCGGCCAGGAAGGCCTTCTTGGTGCGCCGTGCGTCTATGGGCGTGGAGTGTGTGAGCGGGGCGTCCGCGAACTCGTCGTCGCCCCGGTACATGTACTCCAGCTCCGGTGCGGCGACGACACGGCTCGCCACCAGGCGCAGCCCGGGACCCGACCGCGTGAGCAGCAGGGCCGTCCCGGCGTCGCCGAACACCGCGTCGTAGTCGCTGCGCCAGCGGTCGAAGCCGGGCAGGCTCAGCCGGTCCCCGGTGGTCACCAGGGCGGTGCGCACCGAGGGGTCGCCCGCCATCTGGACGGCGGCCGTGTGCAGCGCCATGGCCCCGACGTGGCACATCTGCTGGAGTCCGACCGGGACGGCGCGGTCGGCACCGACCTGATCGGCGACGAAGTGCGCCGGTGACCAGAAGTCGTGGCCCTGGAAGTGGATCCAGCCGTGGATCAGCAGATCGATGTCGTGCGCGGGGACGCCCGCCTCGGCGAGGACGATCCGCGCGGCACGCACCGCGAGCTGAGGCCCGGCGGTGTCCGTCGACACGGGGACCTCCACGGCCCCGCACGCGGCGGCATCGGCCGCACCGACCTCGTTGGCACGTACGGCATCGGCCGCAGTGCGGCGCGTGGGCGGCAGCCACGCGTGCGCCGACCTTATGGTCAGGTCCGATCCGAAACGCATGCCCGTCCTCCTGTGGGTCCTCTGTCGCGCTGCACACGAACAGAGCGGGGGACCTCACACCCGCGTACAGGCATCGCAGGTGACCTGCGTCACATGCGGGGGAGTGTGATGCGCCGGGCACAGGGGGGCTGTATCTGCCGGGACGTGCCGGCGGTCTGTGGAGTCACGGCAGTCCACCGCAGGGCTGCGGTGCCGACGGACGGAGCCGACGATGCGCCTCACCTGCCGCCGCCCCGTCCCCGGCGGGACCCGCCCCGCCGGGGCGGCCCACCCGAGGCCACCACGGAGCCGTCAGTGACCTACGTCATCGCCCAACCCTGCACCGACGTGAAAGACAAGTCCTGCATCGAGGAGTGCCCGGTCGACTGCATCTACGAGGGCCGGCGCGCCCTGTACATCCACCCCGACGAATGCGTCGACTGCGGCGCCTGCGAGCCGGTGTGCCCCGTGGAGGCGATCTTCCACGAGGACGACACCCCCGAGCAGTGGGCCCAGTACCGCACGGCGAACGCCGCGTTCTTCGCCGGCCTCGGGTCACCCGGCGGCGCCTCACCGCTCGGCCCGATCGACCGCGACCACCCCATGACCGTCGGCTGAGCGCCGCGGCTCCGCGAGACGACATCCAGCCGGTCCCGCAGGCGAACCGACCGGCACAACGGGAGGACCTCATGACAGACGTACGACTCGATACCCCACCGACCCCGACCCCGACCCCGACCCCGGAACAGCGTCAAGGGCCGGCGGCGCCGAGCCACCTCGCGCTGTGGCAGCGGTGGATGGACATGTGGAACGGCGACCGGGCGGCGGCGGACGACATCCTCGCCCCCAGCCTGCGCGTGCACCTGCCCGAAGTGGGGATGCCGCCGGCGGACAGCATTCGCACGCCACGTCAGTTCACGGACTGGATAGCCCTGTTCCGCGGTTCCTACCGGGGCGATGCGCGGATCGCCACCACGCTCGGCCCGTTCGCCGCAGACGGCCATCTCATCGGCCGCTGGATCTTCCGCGGCGTCTGGGAAGGGGGCCGCCCGCAGGGGGCGAGCGCCCCGCCCGGCACCCCGATCACCCTGCGCGGCGCCGACATCCTGCGCGTGGACGAGTCCGGCCGCATCGCCGAGTACTGGCTCTCCGACGATCTCCTCGACGTGTACTCCCAGTTGGGCGCCGACATCCCGGCCGGAGGGCCGGCCCGATGACCGCGCTCCAGGACATTCCGCTCGCCACCGTGCGCGGCGGCGTCGCCGAGCTGCACGCGCTGCGCGAGCTGGCGGCGGCCGGACCCAGCGCGCAGGCCACCCGGGCGCAGCACGACAAGGGCAAGCTGACCGCCCGCGAGCGCATCGAAATCCTGCTGGACGAGGGCTCGTTCACCGAGGTGGAGCCGCTGCGCCGGCACCGGGCCACCGGCTTCGGCCTTGAGCACAAGAAGCCCTACACCGATGGCGTCATCACCGGCTGGGGGACCGTGCACGGCCGCATGGTCTTCGTGTACGCGCACGACTTCCGCATCTTCGGCGGCGCCCTGGGCGAGGCGCACGCCCAGAAGATTCACAAGATCATGGACATGGCGATCACGGCGGGCGCCCCCCTGGTGTCCCTCAACGACGGCGCCGGCGCCCGCATCCAGGAAGGCGTGACGGCGCTCGCCGGCTACGGCGGCATCTTCCGCCGCAACACCAGGGCGTCCGGGGTGATCCCGCAGATCAGCGTGATGCTCGGCCCGTGCGCCGGTGGCGCCGCGTACAGCCCGGCCCTCACCGACTTCGTGTTCATGGTCCGTGAGACCTCGCAGATGTTCATCACCGGACCCGACGTGGTCAAGGCGGTCACCGGCGAGGAGATCAGCCAGAACGGCCTCGGCGGCGCGGACGTGCACGCGCAGACCAGTGGCGTCGCCCACTTCGCGTACGACGACGAACACACCTGCCTGGAGGAGGTGCGCTTCCTGCTGTCGCTGCTGCCGCAGAACAACCAGGAAGCCCCGCCCGCCGAGTACTGCGGCGACCCGGCCGACCGCCGCTGCGACGAACTGCTCGACCTGGTGCCGGCCGACGGCAACCGCCCCTACGACATGCGTGCCGTCATCGGTGAGATCGCCGACGACGGCCAGTTCATGGAGGTCCACGAACGCTGGGCGACCAACATCATCTGCGCGCTGACCCGCCTCGACGGCCACACCGTGGGCGTGGTGGCGAACCAGCCGCAGTCCGTCGCCGGCGTCCTGGACATCCACGCCTCGGAGAAGGCCGCCAGGTTCGTCCGGCTGTGCGACGCCTTCAACATCCCCCTGGTCACCCTCATCGACGTGCCGGGCTTCCTGCCGGGCGTGGACCAGGAGCACGGCGGCATCATCCGCCACGGGGCCAAGCTCCTGTACGCGTACTGCGACGCGACGGTGCCCCGGATCTCCCTGGTGCTCCGCAAGGCGTACGGCGGTGCGTACATCGTGATGGACTCCCGCAGCGTCGGCGCGGACCTCGCCTTCGCCTGGCCGTCCAACGAGATCGCGGTGATGGGCGCGGAGGGCGCCGCCAACGTGATCTTCCGGCGGCAGATCGCCGCCGCGGACGACCCGGAGGCCACGCGGGCCGACCTGGTCAAGAAGTACCGCGACGAGCTGATGCATCCCTACTACGCCGCAGAACGCGGCCTGGTCGACGACGTGATCGACCCCGCGGCGACCCGCGACGTACTGATCCGCTCCCTGCGCATGCTGCGCGCCAAGCCGGCCGACCGCCCCGACCGCAAGCACGGGAACCCACCGCAGTGATCGTCCGGCGCCCAGGCCCCTCACAGAAACGGGAGACGAGCCGTGAGCACGCTCAACCACGATCTGCGTACCGCCCCGCACCCCGACACCCTGACCGCCTTCCTGCGCGGCACCGCCCGAACTCTCGCGCACCCAGCCATCCGTGACGTCCACGAGCACGACCACCCGGACGACGAGGAGTACCCCCACATCGTACGGAGCGTCAACTGACTTACAACGCCGGGTAGTTGCCCGCAAGAAAGGAGCTCGGCCATGACTCGCTCGCCGATCCGCGTCGTCAAGGGCGCCCCCACCCACGACGAACTCGCCGCCCTGACCGCCGTCCTGATGGCCCAGCACACAGCCCGCACGGCGTCCGACGAGGAGCCACACCCGGCCGGACCGCACCGAAGACGTGCGCGGCGCCACCGGCCGTCGTACCGCAGCCCGGCCGGCTGGCGCTGAGCCAGACCGGTCTCACCTCAAGGAATAAGGAAGGGGCGCAGCACATGGCCGCCCGGCACCGCACGAACCCCTGTCCGCAGCACCATCCGTACGACGTCGAGGCGCCACCGTTCTGTGTGCTCCTCGGCCCCGACTACGCGGGAAAGTCATCCGCCCTCGCCCGCCTGCTCGCCGAGGCACCGCGGTGGCGCCCCGTCTCCGTCGACGACGGGCAGCTGGCTCCCGAGCACGCCCTGATCGGCCGGCTGCGCCGGGCCGTGGTCACCGACGTGGCGGCCCGGGCCGGCGCCTGGTCGCCGGAGTTCTTCGGCACGCTCCTGCAAACCGCCGTCCTGCAGCTGCGCGACCAGCTCCTGGCCGGCGCCCCGGGGCAGCCCGCGGTCGTCGACTCCTACTACTACAAGCTGCTGGCCAAGTGCCGACTCGCCGGGGTTCCCGAGCACCCCATGCTCACGTGGTGGCGGTCCTTCCCCAAGCCGCGCCGGATCATCTACCTCGACGTGTCACCGCACACCGCGTGGCGGCGCAGCCACGACGGCGCCGACCTCAACGTCCTCGAACACTACGGCCCGCACCCCGACTGGGACGGCTTCCGGCGCTACCAGGAGGACCTGGCCAAGCTCATGCGGGACGAGATCCGGGACCTGCCGGTCTCGGTGATAGAGGAACAGGGCACCCCGGCACGCACCGCGGCGGCGATCCAGGAGGTGCTCGCCCATGAGTTCCGCTGAGGACTGGACGAACCCGGACCGCCTGCGCCGCCACCGCCGGCGCGTCCTCGGCGAACGCCACACGCTGCGGGCCTCCTTCGCCGACGCGGCCGGCCACCAGCGACGCGTACTGGACGACCTGCTCACCTTCAACGCCGCCACGCAGTACGGCCGGAAGTACGGCTTCGACCGCGTCCGCACCCTCGACGACTACCGCAAGGCCGTCCCGATCCAGACGTACCCGGATCTCGAACCGTGGATCGAACGCGCCGCGGCCGGCGAGCGGGGTGTCCTGAGCGCCGACCAGCCGAAGGTGTTCTTCACCAGCAGCGGCAGCACGGGCGCCCACAAGAAGATCCCGGTGACGCCCCGCTTCATGCGCACCACGTTCTTTCCCTTCTACTACGCGGCCTGGGCGCCCCTGATCGAGCACTTTCCGGACGTCCTGAACACCCCCGGATCGGTCCTCAACCTCAAGCACGACCCACCGGCCGCCCCGCCCACCACGGCCTCCGGCCGCCCCCATGTCGGCGCCAGCCAGGTCGACTTCGGCACCCAGTTCGGCGAGCCGCTGTCCGCCGAGCCCGGCACCGGCGCGCCATGGGCCACGCTGCCCGTGCCCGCGACGGACGGTGAGCACCTGCGCAAGATGTACCTGCGGCTGCGCCTCGCCGCGGAGGCCGACGTCCGCTGCGTCGTCGGGATCAACCCGGCGATGGTCGCGGCCCTGCCGTACCAGCTCGACCTGTGGTGGCCCCGCATCGTCAAGGACCTGCGGGACGGCACCCTCGACGGGCGGCCGCACGGAGCCCCCAATCCGGCGCGGGCGGCCGAGCTGGAGCACATCGCCGAACGGTTCGGCACGGTGCGCCCGGCCCACGTCTGGCCCCACATGCGCGCCCTGTTCTGCTGGACCACCGGGCTCGCCTCGCTCTATCTGCCGCGCCTGCGCGAGGACTTCGGCGCCGGCGTCACGGCCCTGTCCGCCCCCGTGGCCGCCTCCGAAGGACCGGTGGGCGTGGCCCTGGACCGCCATCCGACCGCGGGCAGCCTGGTGGTCACCGCGTCGGTCTTCGAGTTCGCCGACGCCGACGACGACCTCGGCCCGGACACCGCCACGCTGGGACCCCACGAACTCGAAGCGGAACGCGACTACCACGTCGTCTTCAGCCACGTCGGCGGCCTCTACCGCTACGCGGTCGGCGACGTCGTACGCGTCGTCGACCACGCCCACGGCGTGCCCCGCCTCGCCTACGCGGGCCGCGCCACCCGCTCCGACCACGCGGGGGAGCGGCTGCGCGAGGCCCAGGTGATCAGGGCACTGCGCTCGGCCCTGGACGCCACCGGGCTGGAGGTGCGCAACGCGGCCTGCCGGCCCGTCGCGCCCGAAGGACGTCCCGCCACCTACGAGTTCGCCGTCGCCTGCCCCACGCCCTGGAGCAACGACGAGGCCACCGCCTTCCTCGCCCACCTCGACCGGGCCCTGCGCGGCCAGTCGGCCGACTACCGCACGGCCCGTGCCCAGGGGCGCCTCGCCGCCCCCTGGCTGGTCCGCCTCGACGCGGACGCCTTCCTGCGGGACTGGCACGACCGGGTCGCCACCGGCATCCGCCCCACCCAGGTCAAGGACCGCCTGTTTTGGCAGGACGCCGGGCAGTGGGCCCGACTGACCGGCCGTACCCGGCAACGCCCCGTCGAGGGAAGGACCGACTGACATGAGCACCACGCTGGATGCCGTCGAACGCACGGCACTGCTCACCGCGGCGCTGCGCGCCACCGAGAGCCGCCGCCCGGACCGGCTGTACGACGACCCCTATGCCGCCGCGCTGGCCGACGGCATAGGCCCCGAACTGCTCGCCGAGATCCACGCGGCCACCTTCCCGCCCAGCCGGGAGCGCACGCTGCCCAGCACCCCCGACTACAACGCGATCCGGACCCGGTTCTTCGACGACTACCTGCAACAGGCCGCCCGGGATCCGCAGACCACCCAGATCGTCCTCGCACCGGCCGGCATGGACTCGCGCGCCTACCGTCTCGACTGGCCCGACCGGCTGCGCTGGTTCGAGATCGACCGCCCGGCCGTCCTGGCCCACAAGGAGCGACGCCTGGCCGCCGTCACGCCCCGGGCCGACCGCCGCACGGTCGCGGTGGACCTCACCGCGCCCGACTGGGAGGACGCCCTGCAGGCCGCAGGCTACGACCCGAACGTCCCCTCGACCTGGCTGCTCGAAGGGCTGCTCTACTACATCCCCGAGGCCGACACCCACCGCATCCTGCGGCGGGTGGCCGCGATTTCCGCCCCCGGCAGTCGGATCGCCGCCGACATCGTCAACGCCGCCACGCTGACCCGGCCGGACATGCGGGCACTGCTCGACGTGTTCGCGGGATGGGGCTGCCCCTGGCTGTTCGGCACGGACGAGCCCGAAGCCCTCTTCGATGCCCACGGCTACGATGTGCGCGCGGCCCAACCCGGTGAAGCAGGCGCCGACTTCGGACGCTGGCCCGACACGGTGCCGCCGCGCGACCGCGCCGACGAACGCCGGGTGTTCTTCGTGCACGGACGGCGGCGTTGACCATGCCCACGGCAATCGTCGCGGGCGGCAGCATCGCCGGACTCGCCTGCGCCCTCGCCCTGTCCCGGACCGGATACCGCGTCCTGGTGCTCGAACGCGCGGCGCCCCCGCCCGACGGCCCGCTCGCACGGGCCGCGGCCCGCTGGCAGCGCCCGACCGTGCCCCAAGGCGTGCACTCGCACACCTTGACCAGCCTCGGCGTGCGCGTCCTGCGTGAGCGGGCGCCCGGGCTCCTGGCCGCGGCTCGCGCGGCGGGCGCGCCGATCCTGGACATGACCGCGGCGCTGCCGGCGGACGCCACCGACAGCGCCCGGGAGCCGGCCGACGACGAGCTCGTCGCCCTGGGCTGCCGCCGCGCCACCCTGGAACTCCTGCTCCACCGCCACCTCCGCGCGCTGCCCGGCGTGACCATCCGGCACGACACCGTCGTCGCGGGCCTCGAACTCGACCCCGACCGACGCCGGGTGCGCGCCGCCGTCACGCACACGGGCGACCGGATCCGCGCCGACCTCGTCATCGATGCCACCGGACGCCGGGCCCTGTCCCGGACCTGGCTGGACGACGCCGGTATCCCCCGCACCCCCGACCGCACAAGCCCCTCGGGACTCGTAAGTCACACCCGTCACTACCGCCTGAAGGCGCGTGAGCTGCCCACGCCGCTCAACCGCGGCAACAGCGTGGGCGGCATCTGGGACCACTACGCGGGCGTGCTGCACCCCGGCGATCACCACACGTTCGCCATCGCCCTGGGCACGCTCCCCGGCGACCGGGCGCTGTCCGCGCTGCGCACCCCGGCCGGCTTCACCGCGGCCGCCACCGCGACGCCGGGACTCGCCCCCTGGCTGGCACCGGAGGCCAGCGAGCCGATCACGCCGGTCCACGTGATCACCAGCCCGCCCAACGCCCTGTACGGCACGGCGAGCCCCCGACAGGAGCACCCCGTCGCCGGTCTCTTCCCCGTCGGCGACGCGGCCTGCGTCACCAACCCGCTGTTCGGCCGGGGCATGTCCCTCGCCCTCGAACACGCCTTCCGGCTCGCCGACGTGCTGGCCGAAAACCCCGCCGTCGACCTGACCCAGCGCCATGCCGTGGCCCGTATGACCGAAGGGCTCCTCCTTCCCTGGTACGAGCAGTCCGTGGCCGGCGACCGGATCCTCATGGCCCGCTGGCGGGCCGCCCGCGACGGAAGGCCGCAGCCGCCGCGCACACCGCCCGACGCGGCTTCGCCCACCATCGAGCAGATCACGGCGGCGGCCCAGGGCGACGGAGCCGTATGGCGAGCCCTCACCCGCATGCTCATGACCCTGACCACCCCCGCCGAGCTCCTCGACGACGACAAGCTCCGCGCCCGCGTCCACCAAGCCCCCGCCCCGTGCGGGTCGCCCCGGCCACCGGGCCGCGACGCCTTCGTACGCGGCGTCACCGCAGCGAAGGAGAAGCACACATGACCGCCCCCACCCTGGAGGCCCCCAGCCGGCTCACGCGACCGGCGGCCACCGGCACCGCCCGTCCCCGCGTCCTGCTCGCACCGATCACGGTGACCCCGTCCAAACCCCTGACCCCCAGCCATCTGAAGGGGCTGCTGTGGACCGATGCGATGTACCACGCCACCCGCCCCCTGGCCGAAGTCACCTACCGCTACAGCCACACCACCTACCACCCCACCGAACAGACCCTGGGATTCTGGGAGTTCCTCGACCGCACCCGAGGCGACACCGACTACGGAGACCTGTCCGAGGACCACATCGGCGAGCTCTACGCCACCTTCCGCACGGCGGCCGAGCGTCCCCCGGCCCAGGCGCTGCGGCCCTACGCCGACGCGGTCGAGACCGGCTGGGTGCACCCCGCCGGCACTCGCGTCCTGGAGCTGTGGTCCGAGCACTACGCGCGCCTCGGCCTGCACGAACCGGGCCTGCGCAGCCACCAGCCGCCAGGCCTGGGCCTCGAAGAGATGATCGGCAGGCTCACCAGCCTGACCATGTGCCTGGACCAGCGGGAGGTCGGCGGCCCCGTCTACCTGGACCTCACCCGGTACGGCATGCCGCTCAGACAACTGGTGACCGCGGACGGCCGCCCCAACTACCTGGCCTGCGCACTGCGCGAACTCATGCACCTCGCACCGGACTTCGATGAGATCGTCCTCCTGTACGACACCGAACTCGACCCCGACTACCAGCAGCTCGCCCGGGTCCTGGGCGCACTCGGCCCCCTCGTGCGCCGCGTCACCGTGGGCCGCGTGCCGATCGACGGCCGCATCCGTTCGGCACGCCACGGCACCCGGCCCGACCACGGCGCCGGTGCCCTCCTGGACGCGGCCCTCACCGGCCACGACGCGGCCGCCGTACGCCTGGGCATGAGGCTGTACTTCATCGCCGTCCTCGGCCCGGGCCACCAGCAGTCCTTCCGCCCCGACCTGCTGCGCCAGTGCTTCACCCGCGCCGAGCGGCTGCTCGCCGCGGCACCGCGCGGGCCGTCCCCGGACGAGCTGGCGCACCAGCTGGCACGTCACCGCAAGGACCATCTGTACGTCGACCCGTACCGGCTGACAACGAGCCTGCTCGGCAAACGCCGTGCCGCACCCGCCCGCGACCTCCTGGCGGCGGTCTCCCCATGACACCGACCCAGCAACGCCTGTACGACCAGGCGGCCCGACGCCTGCGCACGGCCCGCCCCGACCTCGCCACCCGGCACGACCTCGCCACGCTCGACGGCCTGCTGGCCGCGCAGTCCGACATCGCGGGCCAGGACCCGATGGACGGCACGCTGGCCGTCGTGATCCTCAAGCGGTTCGACCTCGCCGCATGGGTCCTCGCCACCTGCGAATACGCCCTGAGCCTCGACGCCGACCGGGCACGCGCCTGGCGGACGTCCTTCACCCGGACCGTCTTCCTGGCGGGCAACCCGGCCCACCTGACCGGCCGCTTCCGCTTCGCCCACGTCGCCGAAGACCTCTCGGCCGCATGGACCGAACCCGGCCCGGCCGCGGAAACGGCGGCCCTGCGCAGGCTGCTGAAGCTCTTCGACGGCCCCGCCCGCATCCCGGCACACGCGGACATGCCCATCGAGATCCCCGGCGCCCCCTCGTCACCCCGCGCGCACACCCACCGCGACCTGTACCTCGCCACCGCACAATGCAGCGTCTCGGACGCTCTCGTGCACCTCAACCACGTACTGGTCGAGGCCGTGCTGGACGGCCTGATCGGTCCCGGTTGTGTCCTCACCCTGCGCCAGGTGCCCCGCCTCCTCGGGGTGCCCGCACCCCTGGAAAGGGTGCGCGTCGTCACCGAACACCGGCCCACCACACGGCTGAAAGCAGCCGCCGCCCTGACCGAGGAGGTCACCGGTGCCTGACACGACCCTGCCCCGCACACCCGCCGGCACGATCCGCGTCGGTTACCACGGCTCCACCGAGGTGACGTCCCACATCGTCGCCATGGCCGGCCACGACACCACCACACTCCTGCGCCAGTACGACATCGCCGACCCCTTCCGGGAACTGCGCGCCGGTGAATTCGACCTGATCGTCGTCAAGTTCGGGCTCGACGAACCGGACCTTGTCACCAGCAAGCCCCTTGCCCACGATGCCCGCGCCGTGGTCATGAGCGCCTCCCATCCACTGGCCCACCGTGAATCCGTCTCCATCGAGGAACTCGCCGACCACGACGCCTTCGACCGGCCCGGTGAGATGCCCGCCTACGTATGGGACGAGGTCGTGCCCGCGCACACTCCCTCGGGCCGTCCCATCCACCGCCGCCACCGGGTGACCACCGTCCCCGACATGATGCGCTTGGTGGCCGGCGGCGACGCCGTCCACATCTCGCTCATCTCCCTGGCCGACATCGCACCCCCCGGCATCCGCGTGGTGCCGATCCACGACCTGCCGGCGGCCCCGGTCTCCCTGGCCTGGCTCCACACCGCCGAACAGCCCCCTGCGGTACGGGACTTCATCAGCACGGCCGAAGCGGCGGCCACCCCATGACCCGCAGCACGAAAGTCCCGTTCGTGCTCCTGCACGCCCTGTCCCTGGACTCAGCGATGTGGCAGGAACAGGAGCACGCCCTGACCGACTCCGGCCACCTGGTCATCCCCTTCGACCAACGCGGCTTCGGCGGCACACCACTCGGCCGGGCGCGCCCCTCGCTCGACGTCGTCGCCGACGACCTCGCCGAGGCCCTCACGGCCCGCGGCACGGACCGCGCCGTGCTCGTCGGATCGTCCATGGGCGCGTACGTCGCCATGGCCTTCGTACGCCGTCATCCGGACCGCACCGCAGGCCTGGCACTGCTGTCCGCGCGCGTCACCGCCGACGCCCCCCAGGCTCGCGCACAGCGCCTGAGGTTCGCCGAGCTCGTCCAGGACGACGCCGTACGCGAGACGGTCCTGAAACAGACCACACCACAGCTCGTGGGCGCGACGACCCGGAACAAGCACCCCCAGGTCCTGGCCCGGGTGCTGGCCGACGCGCACCTGTGCGACCCCGCAGCCCTGGCCTGGGCGCAGCGGGCGATCGCGGACCGCCCCGACTCCACAGCGACTCTGCGCGGCCTCGGCGCACCCGCCGTGGTGATCGCCGGAGACGAGGACGAACTGGTCACCGCGGCGGAGTCCCGCCACACGGCGGACACCCTGCCCGGCGGGCAACTGATCACCATCGAAGGCGCCGGCCATCTGCAACCGCTGGAGGCACCACAAGCGGTCACCGACGCCCTGCGCGTACTAGGAGCCCACGCATGCTGACCGAAGACCGCCAGACCTGGGGCCACGCCTCCTCCACGGGGCAGGGATTCACCCACCACACCATCGTCGACGCCCACTTCACAGCATGCGAGACGCCCTACCTCGACCTGCTCGACCAGGCGGGCATCCGGCCCGGCGCACACGTCCTGGACGCGGGCTGCGGGCCCGGCGACTTCCTGCCCCACATCGCCGCAGGCATCGGCCCCCACGGCAGGATCACCGCCGTCGACCTGGCACCGGACAACGCGGCCCTGGCCGCCCGGCGTGCCCGCGCCTGGCGACTGCCCTGCCCCGTGGACGTCCATCAGGCAGACCTGCGCGACCTGCCGCACCCGGACGACAGCTTCGACGTCGCCTGGTGCGCCAACACCACCCAGTATCTGAACGATGACGAACTCGCCGCCGTACTGGCCGAATTGACCCGAGTAGTACGTCCCGGAGGCATCGTCGCGGTCAAGGACCTGGACGCGCACCTGATCACCGCACGTCCCGGCGACCCCTACCTGTTCACCGACTTCTTCCGCACCGCGGCCGAGACCCCCGGCTACGCACGCCAACTCCTGCGCTCCGGCGACCTGTACCGGCATCTCAGGCGGGCCGGGCTGACCCGGGTGCGGCAGCAGACCGTCCTCATCGAACACCACGCCCCGCTGAGCCCCGCTGTACGAGACTTCTACACGAAGGCCTGCGCAGACCTCGCCACCCAGGCCCTCGGCCTGGGCCTGAGCGCCGACTGGCACCACTACCTCAACCCCGACCCCCCGGGGCACCCGCTCGACGACCCCGACGGATACATCAGGGAGGGCAACGTCCTGGCAGTGGGCACCGTGCCGCCTCCCCTCAAGACCCACGAAAACAAACCCGCTTGAGGTCACGTCATCAGTCTCAGCTCGGGCTGCCGGTAATCCGTTCGATATGGGTGATGGCTGGTTTGTTGGTGTGTATGGCTGGTGGGTGGTCAGTGGTAGTGAGTAGTCGGGGATTTGGCAGCTTCTTGTCGGCGGTGAGTGGAACTGGGCAGTCGTCAGGCTTGTGACCTGTGGTTGTGCAGATTGGTTGAGCACTGCGCAGTTTCACTGGTCGTCGACACGGGCGCTGATGACAGTCTCTGCGGCACCCTTCATGTTCCGAGAACACTACATGCTGCATCAAATAAGCTGGGGATGAGCACGGGACTGACCGCCCCAACCGCGCCTGGCCAGCCCGGCCGGCTGGAGATCTGGTCGAACCCGGAATGAGGATCAGAACCCGTTCGCCCGACGTCTTGCATGATCTGTTCATGACCACCCGATCACGAATACGCCGCAGCGCGCGCGGGGCGTTTGCTGCCCTAACCCTGGCCGTTCTGTCCGCGATGACGGTTCCCCCTGCCGCGGCGGACGCCTGCGATCACCAGTGCAGCGTGGATCGGGCGTGGGCGCAGCAGCGTGCCAACGCGCTGGACCGGGACGCGTTCTACAACGTACCCGAGGACTTGCCCTGGGCACCCGTCGGCTCGCTCATCCGGGCCGAGGCGGCACAGGACTACCAACTCGACGCGGGAATGCGGGCGTTGCGGATTCTCTACCACTCGCGGGACTCGCGCGGACGGGATGTGGCAACGTCCGGCGTCGTCGTGCTGCCCGCGGGACAGGCGCCCGCAGGCGGATGGCCGGTATTGGCCGATGCCCACGGCTCCAGCGGGGTGGCCCGGGACTGCGCCCCCTCGCTGATGAAGAACCTCTGGTACGGCGGGTATCTGCGCGCTGTGGTGCGCGCTGGCTATGCGCTGGTGGCGACCGACTACACCGGCCTGGGTGCGAATGGGGGCCCGGTCGAGTTCCTGTCCAAGCGGGCCGAGGCGGAAGACGTGGTCGATGCCCTGCCTGCCGCCCGCGAGGCCGTTCCGGAACTGGGCCGTGACTGGGTGGCACTGGGGCACTCACAGGGCGGGCACGCGGTGCTGGGCGTGGCCGAGTTGATGGCCCGCCGGGCGGAACAAGGTGACGGTGATCGGGGCTACCGTGGCGGTGTGGCGGTAGCCCCTGCCTCCCAGCTCACCGAGTTGTTCGCGGACTTGGGGAACCAGTCGGCCGGGGCCGGCACCGTGGCCCTGATCGTGGCGGGTGCGGGTGCTGGCCGTCGGGCGCCTGCACCCGACGACGTACTCACCCCGGCTGCTGTTGGCCGGCTCCCCGTATTGGCCCAGGGCTGCCTGCCCGTTGTCGCCGCCACGTACGGGGATCTGCTGGGCAAGGACCTGGTGACCGAGGGCGGTGTGGCGACGATGGCGCCGTACCTGAGCCGGAACGAGCCGGGCACCCGCCCGGTGCTCGGACCCCTGCTCATCCAGCAGGGCACCGCTGACCCGATCGTCACCACCGACCGCACCCAGCGGCTGACCCGCCGCCTGTGCGCGCTGGGGCAGTCGGTGGAGTACCGCGTGTACCAGGGCTACGACCACAACGGCGTTCTCTACCCTTCTCTCCCCGACACCCTTTCCTGGATTGCCGACCGCTTCGCCGGGAAACAGCCGCCCAGCACCTGCAGTTGAACCGGCCGCACACCTCCGTGTCGTCCGCCCTCCCGGGTAGCTGTGATCGGGTAACGTCCGGCGTCTGGGCCGTACGGTCGACCAGTACCTTCTGCTTTGTGGCGCAGGCCGCTTCCGGATCCGTATGCCTTCCAGCAGTCCTGGCGTAGGAGGGGAGTGGGGCATCTCTGGCTCTACGACGAGACCAGTGGTTGCGAGGAGGATTGTGGTGGTATGGCGCATGAGGGTCCTTTTTGGTGTTGTGGTAGTCGAGGTTGGTTTGGCAGTTGGTCCAGGTTGCCGCAGGACTTTCTGGTCGTGTGGGTGAACATGCCGGTCACTCGAATGGGGTGAGTGGAAATGTTCTACCCCGGGGTATGGGAGCGTAGCGGATATGCCGGTTTTCGGGATTCAAGTAAAGCGTGATTGGGAATTCCCTTGCGAAGCAAGGGAATTGAAGGCATGAAGCGTTTTCAGACCGATGGTGGTACATCACAGCGAGCGAGGCTGTGAAGCTGACTCCCTCTCAGGCCGCGAAGCGGCCGGCCTCATTTTGTTGAGCCGGGCTGGTGAAGTCCTGCGCTTCGCGCAGAACTTCACCAGCCCGTAGGGCTGTCTCCCGCGAAGCGGGAGCAACCCCAGTGCGCAGCACGGGGGTTCAAGCCGAGCGCAGCGAGGCTTGTCCCTGCACAGCGCGCAGCGCTGTGGTACCCGCTCCGCGGGG
>NZ_JBITHR010000056.1:0-20108 GCF_044458185.1 Streptomyces sp. NPDC050485
CCGTTGCTCGGGAACGGGCACGGCGGGTGCGGAGGGCGGTCCGGGGAAACGGGCTGGCCGCAAGGCCAGTACCGCGCCCCGGGCCGACCCTACCTGCTCGGGCTCAAGGGCACGATGAGCGAGGCGGAACTCCACCTGATCAAACAGCGGATGTGGAACGGACGCCTGAACAAGGCCCGCCGAGGTGAGCTCGCCTTTCCGCTGCCCAGCGGCTATGTCCGCCGTCCCTCGGGGGAGGTGGCCTTCGATCCGGACGAGCAGGTGCAGACCGTCACCCGCCTGGTCTTCGCGCAGTTCGAGCGGATCGGCACCCTGCACGGCCTGTTGCGTTTCCTCGTCGACCACGGCATCCAGCTCGGTATCCGGCTGCGGGAGGGCCCGGACAAGGGCACTCTGGAGTGGCGGAGGCCGAACCGGATGACGCTGCAGACCCTGCTGCACAACCCCGCCTACACCGGTATCTACGCCTACGGCCGGCCCCGGGTGGACCCGCGCCGCAAGGACCCGGCCCGTCCGGGCACCGGGCGGGCCGTCCAGGCCCGGGACGAGTGGCTCGTCATGATCCCCGATGTCCTGCCCGCCTACATCTCCATCGACCAGTTCGAGGCCAACGAAGCGAAACTGGCGGCGAATTGCGCCCGCGTCGAAGCGATGGGAGCGGTCCGCAACGGGCCCTCGCTCGCGGCCGGGCTGCCCTGGTGCGGACGCTGCGGCAAGCGCATGAACGTGCGTTACCACACTCAGCGCAGCCATGCTCTGCCCGAGTACCTGTGCTCCCGGGACGTCACCAACTACGGGGCCCTTGCCTCCTGCCAGCTCCTGAACGCCGCCTGCGTGGACGCCTTCGTCACCGCACAGGTCCTCGCCGCGCTGGCCCCCGCCGCGGTCGAAGTCTCGCTGACCGCCGCCGGCCAGGTCCTCACGGAGCGGGCCGAACTGGAGAAGGTGTGGTCGCAGCGGCTGGAACGGGCCGAGTACGACGCCGACCGGGCCCGCCGCTGCTACCACCTGGCCGAACCGGAGAACCGCCTGGTCGTGCGCCAGCTGGAGAAGGACTGGGAGACCGCGCTGGCCACCCAGCAGGAACTCTGCGAGGAACGCGACCGGTTCAACCGCACCAGCCCGCGCACCCTCAGCCCCGCCGAACGGCGGACCATCACCGCCCTGGCCAGCGACATCACCGGGCTCTGGAACGCGCAGACAACCACGGTCATGGACCGCAAGGAGATCGTCCGCGCGGTCATCGACAAGATCGTACTGACGGTGATCGGCACCAGCGAACGCGTCAAGGTGACCATCTGCTGGGCCGGCGGCGCCACCACGACAGGCGAGGTAGTCCGCCCGGTCCAGAGCCTCAAACAGCTCAGCTACTACCCTCAACTCGCCGCCAGAATCAGGGAACTGGCAGGTCAGGGCATGCGCTCCACCGGCATCACCCACCGCCTTGAGGCCGAGGGATTCCGCCCGGCCAAGGGCGGCGACCGGATCACCCAGGGAACCGTCCACGAACTCATGCGCCGACTCGGCTGCTCGTCCGACCCCGTCCACGAACGCCCACCCGCACCTCCCGGCGAGCAACCCGGACCCGACGAGTGGTGGCTGGACCAGCTGTCCGCCGAACTCGACATGCCCAAGGCCACCCTCTACCAGTGGATCCACAGCGGCTGGCTCACCGCACGCAAGGAGAGCCGTCACCCCCACCGGCTCATCGCCCACGCCGACCCGGACGAACTCGCCGAGCTCCACGAACGCCGGACCCGACCCGCCGGTTGGTACAGCCGACGCCTCTGGAACCAGCCCGCCGACGTCTCCGCACCGATCACGCCAGAAGACACACATCCATGAGTGCAGTGTGCTTGACACGTCTCGACGGTCCAGCGGCGCGGGATGACCGTGAAGCCCTTGACGCCCGGCGGGCGTTGGACGGGCTCGACGTAGCCGAGGCGGGCGCCGTGCTCGATGGCGGTGGTGCGGTAGCCGGCGTCCGCCCATGCCTTGGTGACGTGCGGGTGGGCGGCTGCGATGCGGGACAGGAGGGTGACGCCGGCCGCGCGGTGTCGGAGATGCTGGGCGGTGACCAGCACGGTCAGCAGCAGGCCGAGGGTGTCGCAGCCCAGGTGGCGCTTGCGTCCGATGATGCGTTTCCCGGCGTCGGTGCCCTGGTCTTCGAGGTGCACGTTGGCGGAGGTCTTGATGGTCTGTGAGTCCACGCAGGCGGACGGCTTGCTGTTGCGTCCCTCGGCCTCGCGGACCAGGCGGCGAAGCAGCCCGGTGAGTTGGGCGAAGACGCCGTCCTGGTCCCACTGCGCGAAGTAGCCGTAGACCGTCTGGTGGGGCGGGAAGTCGTGGGGCAGGTAGCGCCAGGGGATGCCGGTGCGGTTCATGTACAGGATGGCGTTCATGATTTGCCGCAGGTTGTGTTCGGGCGGGCGTCCGATGGCCAGGGCGTGCTGGCGGCGCTCGGCCCGCCAGGCCGTGAGGACCGGTTCGATCAGTGAGCCTTTTCGGTGTGGCCACCGATGGGGTGACGAGGATTGGGGCAGAACGGGCGGAGCCCCTGGGCTATTGAGAGGGGAGTCGAGGCTCAACTCTCCGCCCCGGGGGCTCCTTACGTTGTTGGTGGGTTGATTCCGGTCCTTCGTAAGATCGGGAAGCCCAGGGGTAGTGGGTGTGGCTGTGGCTGTGGGGCTCTTGCCTTCAGTGGCTTCAACGGACTGGCCGCCCGCCTCCCCGCGACGACGCGGGCACTGATTGGGATACGCGAACAAGATCGCTGCGTAAGGACACGCTGCCGAGGTCGTCTGCCGGGTTGTACGACGGATCGACAACGGAGGTGGCTGTGCCCGAACTCTGGGCCGGTACGGATGTGGGCAAGGCCGAGCATCACTGCACGGTGATCGACGCGAACGGCACACGCCGGCTGTCACGGCGGGTGGTCAACGAGGAGAGCGATCTGCTCAAGTTGATCGGGGATGTCCTCTCACTGAGCGACGGAGACCCGGTGACCTGGGCAATCGACCTGAATGCCGGCGGGGCTGCGCTGATGATCGCCCTGTTGCGCGACAACGGGCAGCAGGTTCTCTACATACCCGGCCGCACCGTCTACCACGTCTCCGGTTCCTACCGCGGTGACGGCAAGAGTGACGCGAAAGATGCGTTCGTCATCGCGGACCAGGCCCGGATGCGCCGGGACCTCCAGCCGGTCCACAACGGCGGTGAAATCGCCGTTGACCCGCGGATTCTCACCGCACGGCGGATGGACCTGGTCGCGGACCGCACGAGGGCGATCAACCGGATGCGGGCCCAGATGCTGGAGTACTTCCCGGCGCTGGAGCGGGCCTTCGACGACAAGCAGTCCAAGGGAGCTCTGGTGCTGCTGACTGGGTACCAGACCCCGGCCGCCCTGCGCCGCATCGGCAAGACTCGCCTCGCGGTCTGGCTGAAGAACCGCAACGTCCGCAACTCCCAGCCCGTCGAGGCCGCCGCAGCCCAGCACACCGCCGTCTCCGGCGAGAAGCTGGCCGCCGCCATGGTGGCCAAGCTCGCGGGGGAGGTGATGGCCCTCGACGTGGAGATCGCAGAGACCGACGAGCTCATCGAGGGCCGGTTTCGCGAGCACCAGCACGCCGAGACCATCCTGAGCATGCCCGGTCTCGGTCCCATCCTCGGGGCCGAGTTCATCGCACACACCGGCGGTGACATGAGCGTGTTCGGCAGTCCCGACCGCCTCGCGGGGGTCGCCGGGCTGGCTCCGGTCCCCGAGGACTCCGGACGCATCAGCGGCAATATGCGCCACCGCCCGCTACTGCCGGCGTCTCATGCGGGTCTTCTACATGTCCGCTCAGGCCGCCGCGATGCACTGCCCTGCCTCCAAGGCGTTCTACCAGCGCAAATGGGCCGAGAAGAAGACACACAAGCAGGCCGTCATCGCCTTCGCACGCCGACGCCTGAACGTCCTGTGGGCACTCATACGCGACGGCCGAACCTTCCAAATCGACCCACCCAAAAACGAACCCACACCGGCATGACTCGCTCACGATCCGTCACTGCTCAGGCTTGACAGCCTCATTGGGAGTCCGTTGGTTACGTATCCTGCCTGTCGATCTGCCGCACGCACTCGTGGAGACGGTGACGATGCTGATCGTCCTTCGTGAGGGTGACCGCAGGTGCAAGCTGCGTCCGCATCAGCGTGCCCTGGTCGCGCTGGTGTACCTGCGCCAGCACATCACTCTGGCCCAGATCGCCGCCGGTTTCCGGATCAGCGTGGGCACCGCCCACGCCTACGTCCGCGCCGTCGTGATGCTGCTGGCCCGCCGGGCACCGGGACTGACCCGGGCCCTGCGGGAGGTGAAGGCGCGAGCGGAGTATGTGCTGGCCGACGGCACCCTGACGGAGTGTGACCGGGTCGGCGATGCACGTGCCGACTACAGCGGAAAGCACCGCCGCCACGGCGTGAACCTCCAGGTCATCACCGACCCCGGCGGCAGGATCGTGTGGATCTCCCGGGTCCTGCCCGGCCGCACGCACGACCTGACTGCGGCCCGTCGGCACCGGATCATCAACACCTGCCGACGGCTGGGCATCCCGGTCCTGGCAGACCTGGGCTACCTCGGCGCCCGCGGAACCTTCGCAGTCCCGCACCGCCGCCGTCCGCGTCAAGAACTCACCGCCCAGCAGAGGTCGTTGAACAAGGCTCACGCCAGGCTCCGGTATCCCGTCGAACGCGGCATCGCCCGCCTGAAGACCTGGCGGATCTTCCGCAAAGCCCGCTGCAGTCCCACCTGGCTCACCACCGCGGCACAGGCCGTCCTCACCCTGGAGAGCTACAGTTGAAAAGGCTGTCCGCCGCACAGGGCGCGGGGAACCGTCAGATCCACCCCAACTTGGTTGCCTTCATGGCCAGTTCGAAGCGGTTGCCCGCTCCCACCCGGGCCGTGATGTCGGCGACCATGCGCCGCTCGGTACGGACCGAGATCCCGAGGGCCCGGGCTACGGTCTCGTCCTTGTCGCCGTCTGCGAGCATGCGCAGCATCTCCCGTTCCTGGGGAGTCGGCTCCGGTCCGGCCGGGGTGTCGGAGGGGGGTTCCATCGGCTCGGAGTCCTTCCAGTAGGCCTCGAACAGTGCTTCCAGTGCTCGGATCACGGGCGGGGTACGGATCAGAAGGGCGGTGGGCTGTCCGTTTCTGGGGTTGCCGGGGATCACGGCCTCCTCACGGTCGACGATCAGCAGCCGCATCGGAAGCGAAGGGGCGAGCCGGATCTCGCTGCCGTGGCTCCTGGCCCACTTGACGTAGCTGATGGTCACCCGGTCGTTGGTGATGCTCTGCAGGTAGAGGCTGCGGAAGCACACCCCGCGCAGCATGGCCTGCTCGTTCAGCGGCTGTCCTGCCTCTATTGCCGCCGTGGGCAGTGCGCCGCCCGGTTGGAAGGACAGGGCCTCGTGTGTGCAGCGGCTGGCCAGCGTCTCCAGCCTGGTGCGGATCTGGTCGAGGCCCTCCAGCAGCTCCGTGCCGTCGGCTGGGGGGAAGGCGCCTGTTGCTCCGGTGGACGCGTACTCGGTGGCCAACATCGCCAGTGCCGTCCGGGTCTGGGCCAGCCGCTCCTGACGCAGGGCCAGGTCCTGCTGTTCGCGCTGCAGCATCAGTTCCAGGCCCAGATCGGGACTGATGGCCCGTACCAGGTCCGGCTGTTCCCAGGAGGGGCGGAGGAGCGCCAGGGCCGTCAGGCGGTCCATTGCCCTCTGCACCTGCGCTGGGGACATGCCGAGCCGGTCGGCCAGGCGGGCGCGGTCATGCTCGTGATGGAGCAGCACGGCCCGGTACACCGCGAGATCGTTGGCGTCGAGTGCGGGTGACTCGTCCACGGGTGTCCTTCCCTGGCCGGCTTGCCGGGACGTGGTTGTCTCACGTCCCACGGTGCGCCGGCGTCGTGAAATCCAGGCTGTGTGCGGCGGCGGGTCGCATGCGCGCGGTCCCGGGCTGTGCGGCCTCAATGCCCTTGCCCTATGGGGGTGCGCAGGGGAGAGCCGGGCCGGGGGGATGCCATGACACCGGGCTCGTCGGCTGCGCAGGGTCGGGACATGATGTCCGCGGCCGGCGCGGTGTGGTGCGCGAGGGGGGCTGCCGCGCCTTGTCCAGGAGGAATCCGCGGCGGGCGTGGGCGAAGGGCCACACCCGTCGGACCCGCCGGACGGTGCCGGTTGATGAACTCCCCAACTCTCCTCCCTGAAGCCTCAGTCGCAGTGGACCCTGGGGCATCGTGACGTGTCCCGACGGTGGTGGCCAGACACCTTTGCGCCGGGTCCTGGCCGTGAGGTACCTGTCTGGCAGCCCGCTGCATGGCAACCAGATGCCACGGGAAGGCCCTTACGGCGGCATCTGCCGGGTGCTTCTCTGTCTCCGCGTCTTGAGCCCCTCCGTCGGGCCCGGGCTGCACACCCCCAGCCAACCGTGCAAGGGAGACACCATGAAGGCCATCCAGCGGCACCTCGGACGATGTCTGCTCGCAACTCCCGCTCTTCTCGTCGTCGTGTTCGGCAGCTGCGCGGTCGTCAGCTCCACAGGAGGGATCACCCAACCGTCTCGCCCATCCCTACGATCCGTCACCGCGGCGCCCGGTGACTTCATCTGGCCCCTTGCTCCCGTCGCACCCGGCCCCGGCAGCGCACGGGATGCCTGATCAGGCTCTCCCACCGTCGGCACGAGTGGCGCTGCTCATCGACGGGTACGGACCGGTCGGGCGACTGCTGTGTGCCCGGCTGGTGGCCAGCGGAACGGCCGTGGCGGTCGTCGGCCCCTCGGCCTACCGGGCGGCCCTGCTCTGCCGGGAACTGGAGGGAGCCGGCGCCGCGGCGCTGCCCTACGAACTCGACTCCCGTGACGCGGCGGCGTTGCGACGACTGCTGGCCGAGGTGACGGCCGAACTGGGCCGCATCGACTGCCTGGTGGACCTGCTCCCTGGTGAAGCACCCGACTACCCCCTGGCGAACGCCATACGGAACACCCTGATCGGCGCCGGGCGTCCGGCCCGGATCGTGCTGGTGACACCCCAGGAGCACGCCCTCGAGACGGCCCGCTGGGTACGCGCGGCCAGCACACACCAGGTCCAGGTCAATGCTCTTGCCGCTGCGGCCGGAGCATCGACCGAGCGCATCGCGGGCGCCGCTCTGCTGCTGCTCGCCGTGGATGCCCAGGGCATCGGCGGACAGCTCATCGAAGTGGACTCCGCTGCCGGGCCGTGCTGAACGCCGCAGCCCCGCCTGCCGTCACCGATTCGAGAAGAAGGACCGCACGTGGACTATTCGGCATGTCCTGCGGCAAACAGCACCCCGATGCAGCACCCGCCACGGCCCGACCTGGGCCCCGGCGTGCTGCGTTATCGCGGCTTCCGACTTGATGGCGGCGCGCGGTGCGGACACCTGGAACTACCGGCGGGAGCGGTCTCCGTGGTGCTCCTACTCGAGGGAGAGGTGCGGCTCGGCAGCCCTCCAGGCGGCCCCCTGTCCGCAAAGGCCTACACCGCTCCCGTGTGCGGGCTGCGGACGAGCGCTTTGTTCAGCGAGCACGACTCCCGGCTGACCGGCATCGAGATCACCCTGGCGCCTTGGGCGGCCTACCGGCTGTTCCGCATTCCGATGCATGAACTGTCCAACAGAGTATGGGAGTTGTCCGACCTCCCTGGTGACCTCGGCGGCGGACTGTCGGCGGCGCTGGTGGCCGAATCGGACTGGCGCAGACGGTTCGCGCTGCTCGACACGGAGCTCGCCGCACTCTGGTCGGCAGGGCCCAGCCACGCACCGCCCGTCGCCAGTGCCTGGCGACGCCTGGCCCAGCATCCGGGGGCCCTGTCCATGGCGCAGCTGGCCCATGAAGTCGGCTGGAGCCAGAGCCAGCTGGAACGCCGCTTTCTGGAACAGATCGGAGTGACGCCCAAAACGGCGGCCCGCATCATGCGCCTGCGCCGGAGCCTGCGCCTGCTCACGGACGGGCACTCCACCGCAGAGGTCGCGCTGCTGGCCGGCTATTACGACCAGGCTCACTTCAGCCGCGAATTCAAGAAAATGACCGGATTCCCGGCACGTCTGCTGCGGAGGCACCGAGAGAACTCCGAATTTATACAAGACCGCCGCTGCGGTCGACCGGCACAGTATTCATTGCCGGAACTCGTCCGGTGAGAGGAAGCCGCACGTTTCCCGCGCCTGAAGAGGCAGGAATTCGAGCGGTGTTGGACACATCTCGACAACCACAGGAGTGGTGACATGTTCAAGAAGCTCGAAGCCGCCGGAAGTGCTCTGCTGGAGCGTCTCGTGCCCCGCGTCGAGGCCTCGGCGTGTGGCTGGAACTGCTGGAACGACTGCTGGCAGTGCGCTCACTCCGCCTGCAAGGTGAACACCTGCAACGGCCAGCTGGTCTGCCTGTCCGGCAACTGCTGAGCCGGCTTCCGCTCTGCGGTGCGGCGGGCGCAGGCACGGTCCGCCGCACCGCAGGACCCATTCCAGGGAATTGAGCCCAGTCAACCGGAGGGAATTCCATGCCGTATGCGGCCATAGGAATCCGCTGCCTCATCGGAGTCATCTTTCTGACGTCCGCCGTCAGTAAAGTAGCCGGACGGCGAGCCCTACCCTCCTTCGTGGCCTCCCTGCACGACATGATGCTGCTCCCGCCGTGGAGCGTCGCCCCGGCCGCAGGCGGCGTGGTGCTCGCCGAATTCGCCTCCTGCACCCTGCTGCTGATGCCGCAGCCACAGGTGGCTGCGGCCGGTTTGGGCCTGACGGTCCTGTTGCTCACGGTGTTCACGGTGGCCGTCGCGATCACCGTGCGCCGGGGTACCCGCACCTCCTGCCGGTGCTTCGGCACCTCGACCACCCCTCTTGGCGCCCGCCACCTCCTACGCAACACCGTTCTCTTGGCGATCGCCACGCTCGGTGCGATCTGGACCGCCGGGGCTTCGCAGCCCCTGGCAGTGAGCCGGGCCGTCGTGCCCGCCGCGCTCGGCCTGCTGCTGGGCGGCCTGGTCACCGTGCTCGACGACCTCATCGCGCTGTTCCGCCCCGTCCACCAGGTCCCCGGCGCCTCCCGGCGGCGGCCGACCCGTCAGAAGGAGAAGCACCATGTCGTTCCTGATCCCGGCCGTGGCCCTGGTGGGCGCCCTGTGCGTGCTGGATCTCGTCCTCACCCTGGGCGTCGTCAAAAGGCTGCGTGAGCACACCGAGATGCTCGCCAGCAACTCGGCCGTGGATACGTACACCATCAACGTCGGTGAACAGGTCGGCGAGTTCACCGCTTCCAGCGTGGACGGCGAAGAGGTGACCCACCAACTGCGCCAGGACGACACACTGGTGGCCTTCTTCTCGCCCACCTGCGGACCCTGCCGGGACAAGCTGCCCAAGTTCGTGGACCACGTGGAGCGCGGTGGCATCACCCGCGACCGGGTCCTGGTGACCGTGGTCGGCGACGCCGAAGAGTCCCGCGGGTTCATCGAGCAGCTGCGCCCCATCGCCCGAGTGGTCTGCGAACGGTCGGACGGCGAACTGACCGCCGCCTTCAAGGTCAAGGCGTTCCCCACCGTGCTGAAGGTCTCGCCCGACGGCGCCGGCGGCGCCGTGGTCACCGCCAACGACGTGCGGCTGGACCAGCCCGCCGCCCTGGCGGCATGACCACCGACCGCCCGGGCCCCCGGCGGCTCACCGCCGCGTTCACCCTGGCCCGCGAGGCCGCACCCGCGGCTCTGGCCCTCTACGCGGCGCTCACCCTGGCCGCCGGCGTCATGCCGGTCGCGGCGGCCTGGCTGACCAAGCGGCTGCTCGACGGACTGGTGCACGGCGCGTCACTGGGCTCACTGGTCCCTCTGGGAAGCGGACTCGCGGCAGCCGGTGTGATCGCAGGCCTGCTCCCGCACGTCAGTGCCTATCTGCGGGCGGAGCTGGAACGTGCTGTAGGACTCCTCGCCCAGGACCGGTTGTTCGGCGCGGTGAACGAGTTCGTGGGGTTGCGCCGGTTCGAGGAACCGGACTTTCTGGACCGGCTGCGGCTCGCCCAGCAGGCGGGCCGCATGTCGCCCAACCAGGCTGTCGACGGCGTCCTCGGGGTCGTCCGGGCGGCCGTCACCATCGGCGGCTTCCTCGTCACCCTGCTGGTGATCAGCCCGACGATGGCCGCATTGGTGCTCCTGGCCGGGGTGCCCGTACTCCTTGCGGAGATCGGTCTCTCCCAACGGCGGGCCAGAATGTTCTGGGACATCGGACCGGCCGAACGCCGAGAGACCTTCTACAGCGAACTCCTGAGCACCGTCCGGTCCGCCAAGGAAGTACGGCTGTTCGGGACCGGTGGTTTCCTGCGCGGCCGGATGCTGGCCGAACGGCGAGTGGCGAACAAGGCTCGCCAAAGAGTGGACCAGCGCGAGGTCCGCGTCCAGAGCGGACTGGGGCTGCTGGCCGCCGCGGTCTCGGGAGCCGGTCTGATCTGGTCGGTGACAGCAGCACAGTCCGGTGGCCTCTCCATCGGTGACATCACCGTCTTCGTCGCGTCCGTCTCGGGCGTGCAGAGTGCGCTGACATCCATGGCGGGCGAAGTAGCCCGCTCACACCAGGCACTGCTGATGCTGGACCACTATGTGGCCGTCACCACCGCCGCCCCCGACCTCCCCGTCCCCCCGCGCGCGGTGGCCGCGCCCCCGTTGCGGCACGGCATCGAATTCCGCAACGTGTGGTTCCGGTACACCGACCAACAGCCGTGGGTGCTGCGCGGGCTCGATCTGCACATCCCGCACGGCACGTCGCTCGCGCTCGTCGGGCTCAACGGGGCAGGCAAGTCCACCCTCGTCAAACTGGTCTGCCGGTTCTACGACCCGACGCACGGCGCCGTGCTGTGGGACGGTGTGGATCTGCGCGAGATGGCCCCGGACGCACTACGCGAGCGCATCGGCGCGGTGTTCCAGGACTTCATGCACTACGACCTGACAGTGGCGGAGAACATAGCCCTCGGCGACCTCGCGGCGATGCACGACCAGGACCGGGTCCAGGCAGCCGCCGAACGGGCGGGGATCCACAGCAGGATCACCTCTCTCCCGCACGGATACACCACCCTGCTCTCCCGGACATTCACCGCCGGGCCCGCCGACGATCCGGCAAGCGGGGCCGAGCTTTCCGGCGGGCAGTGGCAACGGCTGGCACTGGCCCGGGCGTTCCTTCGAGACCGGCGCGATTTGATGATCCTGGACGAACCGTCGGCAGGGCTGGACGCCGTGGCCGAGCACGAAATCCACGGCGCACTGCGGGCCCACCGGGGCGGGCGGACCAGCGTGCTGGTCTCCCACCGGCTGGGCGCAGTACGCGAAGCAGACCGGATCGTGGTCCTGGCAGACGGCCGGATCACAGAACAGGGCGACCACGGCGCGCTGATGGCACGGGGCGGTGAATACGCTCGGCTCTTCTCATTGCAGGCACAGGGGTACGGAAGCGACGGCGGCTCCGACCCCCAGCTGATCTCGGGAGGCCGTTGATGAGGCCCGAACGACCAGGCCCTGTTCGGCCGGACCCCCTTCGCCCAGCCCGTCGGCAACGCCCCTCACGGGCGGCGCGAGGCATACTCATCGGCTGCGTGGCAGCCCTGACCACTGGTGCCGTGGTGGCCCGCCCGACGCACGGCAGGACGTGGGGCGCGCTGCTGGGTGTCCCGGCCGTACTGTTGGGCGCGGGGCTGGTGGCCTCCGGGATCCTCGGCCACCGGCTCGTCAGCGTCACCGTACGCGGCCGAAGCATGGAGCCCGGCTACCACGATGGCGACCGGGTGCTGGTGGAGCGGGGCGGCCGGCCCTCACCCGGGAAGATAGTGGTCATCGAACAACAAGGCCCGGACGGGCGATGGCGGCAACCACCGCTGCGCGCCACAGCCGGCCCGGCGGATGTCTACAGTCGCCAGTGGATCATCAAAAGGGTCGCGGCGGTATCGGGTGACGCGGTTCCCCGGGCCGCAGTACGGGCACTGGCTGCCGTGCCCGAACAAGAGGTGCCCGCCGGGCAGCTGGTCCTGCTCGGCGACAACCCCCAGGCCAGCCTCGACTCACGCCAGCACGGCTACTTCTCGGCAGAGCGCGTCCTGGGCACCGTCCGCGCCCCCGAATAGTCCGGCAGGTGCCGAGTGGCCGCGTTTTCGGGTTGAGGTGCCACGAAGTTCCCGCACAGGGGCCCAATAGGGTTGCCCTGAACAGGAGACGCGGATGAAGCGGCGCCACCCAGCAAGTCGCAGCCTTTCGGCCGCTCTCAATAAATCGGACTTTCAGCCCCATCGAGGCCTCGGCTTCTCGATTCGCAGCAGCGGTGTGGGCGGTCCTGTTCGTACGGGAATGGCAGAGCGCGGTAATACGGCGCGGCGTGGTGTCGCTGTGGGGGCGGTTAGGGCCCCTGATCACGTGGCCTGCGGCACGGCAGGGCTCACCGCCGCGCCCGCTACTCACGCGCGCCATCCGGCCAAGATTCCGGAACGCGCCGTCGGGAAAAACGTTCGTGGAAGCGATCTGGACGCGCCTCGGGGGCAGCGACCGCCGACCGGACGCACATATCCGCACCCGTGCACTGCCCGTACCCTCAACGTTTCTTGATAACGCCGTTCGTTCGCCGGTGGCTGGACAACGCCGATGTGTACAGGACCGGACGGAGCGTAGTTTTGCCGCCTGTCGCGCATTCGCGCGGCACGCGCAGCGCGCTTAACGGAGGTCCCGCAATGTCGATCTTTCCCTACCGGCAGTCCTTCGCCGGATCCGAAACACCGCCCGACTGGAAGTTGCTCGGCGCGGCGAAGATGACGGGCCAGGGCTGACTCGGCCTCACCCAAGCGGGGGCCTACCAGGCGGGGACTGCCCTGCTCGACCTCGCGTTCCCGAGCGACAGCGGGATCTCCGTACAGTTCGACCTCGCGGCGTACGGAGGGAGCGGCGCCGACGGGCTGTCATTCTTCCTGATCGATGGCAGGGCGGAGACCGACCCCGGTGGCCCGGGCGGGGCCTTGGGGTACGCCTGCTACCACAAGGGGCAGAACGACCGGAAACCGGGTGTCACCAAGGGGTACGTGGGTATCGGCATCGACCAGTACGGCTCATTCTCCAACCCGAAGGAGGCCGGTGACACCGGACCCGGGCGAAGTCCGAACAGCGCGGTCCTCCGTGGATCGGGGAACGGGTACGACGGCTACCGGTACCTCATCGGCAAAGCCTTGCCGTCGCTCAGCCTCACCCGCGGAGCCCCAACCCGAGTCCTGCTGTCGGTCATCGGCAACAAGGTGACGGTTGCGGTCCGCGAGGACAATCACTGGCGGCGGCTCATCGAGGACTACGACCTGTCCACCGCAACGGGGCAGGACCCGCTTCCCCGAACACTGAAGCTCGGATTCTCGGCCAGTACTGGCACGAACACCAACAACTACGAGGTCCGCGACCTCGAAGTCACCTTGCCGGCGGAGATGCCACTGCACATGAAAGGTCCACAGACCGCGCAGGCCGGCTCACCGATCGGCTACACGATCACCGTCGGGAACAAAGGCCCCAACGCCGTTCCTGACGCGAAGGTCCACGGCAAGCTCCCCACCGAGGTGACCGAGCCGGCCTTCGGGGAGTTCGTGTTCACCGGCGGCGCGACCGCCGGGAAGGGCACCATCGCAAGTGGCGCCTACACCCAGCCCCTGAGCCTCCCTGTCGGCAGCTCGGTCACCATGCCCCTGAACGGCAGGGTCGCCAACGGCGTCACCGGCAGTATCACCTGCGACGGCACGGTCACCTCGGACACCATCGCCAACACCTCGGACCACTACTCCGATTCCGTCACGACCACGGTGACGCCGGTGACGGCCGAGGTGCCGATCGGCATGAAGGGTCCGGAGACTGCCGAGGCGGGTAAGCCGATCTTCTACCGGATCACGGTCGAGAATCACGGGCCCGGTGCGGTGTCCGCTGCCCAGATCACCGGTACCACGCAGCGGGTCACCGGGGCGAAGCTCGATGCCTCACAAGTGTCGGGCGGAGTGGTCGCCGGACCGGGCGTCGTCACGGGTGACACGTTCACCCAGCCCTTCACCGCTTTCCCCCAAGGGCGGGAAAGTGACCGTCCTGCTCACTGGCACTGTCGACCCGACGTACACCGGCGAGATCACCGCCACCTCGAAGATCGACACCGGCAAGGTCGTCAACACCTCGCCCGACAAGACCGCCAAGGTCCCCACGAAGGTCGAACCAGCGCAGGTGGACATCGACTACACGCAGTCCGGGCCCAACCAGCAGTCGTGGCCCCCGGAGTGGAAGGGCTACGTCTGGACGTACAACTTCAAGCTGAAGGCCACCAAGAATCGCATCTGCGAGTGGACGCTCCGCTTCGATGTGACATCCCCGGGCGGCAAGTTCAATACGGGCGGGAACCCGGACCACTGGTACACGGTGGTGGACGACGGTGCCGACAGCGGGGGCGGCCACGCCACGAAGGCCGCCCTCGCCCAGGCACGGGAGCGACTGTTCCCCGCGCTCGTCGAGCTCGTCGGCTCCGCCGGGACCGTGACCAGTCTCGACATCGACCGCTACCTGACGGTGTGGGCCAACCTCATCCACCACGAGCGCGGGCTGGACAACATCCGCTGCTTCACCGCCGACGGCATCGCCGGCTTCCCCGAACGCGCCCCCTACGATCGGATGGTGGCCTGGTGCACCCCGCCCCTGCTGCCCAAGCCGTGGGTGGACCAGGTGGTCGACGGCGCCCTGATCGTCGCCCCGCTGTCCATCGCGGCGGTGCCCAACATGACCGTCGTCGCCAAAGTCCGCGTGAGCGGCGGACAGCCGACCGTGGAGGCCGTCTTCAACGGCGGCTATATCGAGGCGACTGCCTCACCGAAGACTGACCTCGACCTGCCAGGCCGCTGGGTGGACTGGGAGAACCGCGTCCCCGCCCCCTCCTGGATCTCCATCGCCTGGCGCGAGCGCGACGACTGGCGGCACACCGGCGCCCGCACCGCCCTGAACGTGCTCCTCAAGGACACCCACACCGAGCCGTACCCCGGCGAGACGGTCGACTGGCCGTCCTGGCGGACCTACGCGGCCGCCACCGGCGATCCGCACCTGACCATGGCCGGACTCAGCCCCGACCTGTGGGCCATCGGACACTCCACGCTGACGACGGCCGCGGTCCTCCAGCAGGACGGCACGATCATCGCCGACGCCCCCGACTCCCCGTCCCTGACGGTCCTGCGCGGCTGGCTGAGCGGGTGGGAGAAGGCCGGGCGCCCGGCCCCCGAGACCTACACCCCGGCCCTGGTCCGCTACGACGACGACCAGGGCGCCAGCGGCTGAAACCTGCGCCTGACCGGTGATTCACCCCTCCGTACGGTCCGGTGCCGGTTCTCCGGCGCCGGCTGCGGCATCCGGGGCGGCGCGGGGGCCGGGCATGGTGGGCAGCGTGATGCGGGGGTGCGCGGCCATGTCCAGCTCGAACCTGCCGTACGGGTTCACATGGGTCCAGAACAGCCAGCGGGGACAGCGCCCGCCGGTCCGTGTCCGTAGGGCGCTTCTGCCGCTTCTCCTCGGAACAGGATGTCCTGGAGCAGAAGCGTGTTGACACCAATGCCGACTGGAGGAGGTGCAGGGCGAGCATCGACACTTCCCGGCTCTCCTTGTCAGAGCGGTCAGGTCGCCGTCCTTGCCGTAGAACAGGTCGTGGTTGGCGGAGTTCCAGTTCTCCACGGCCTGGAGGCCATCGTTGATCCCGCGGCGCAGGTCGGCGTCGGCGAGGTAGTCGCAGAACGCCGTGCGTACCGCCCGCCCGAGTTCCTCAATGGCCTGGTAGGTGGGGTGCTTGGGGCCGCCGCGGGTGAAGCGGCGCAGGACCTGCTCGGCCCCGGCGGTGCCCAGCCGCAGGGCGGTGGTGTATTTGACGATCTGGTCGTACTGCTGGCGGATCAGCTCCCGGTTGATCGTCTTGCTGGAGAGCACCGGCGCCAGGTGCGGCCACTCCGCGTCCTCCCCGGTCGCCGGCCGGTACAGCCGCGCCGAGCCGACGTTCTTCAGCCGGGACAGCAGGTTGAAGCCGAGCATGTGGGCGAAGGCGAAGCCGACGATCGAGGCGCCGTGGGTGTCGGCTGGGCGTCCAGCGCCCGCAAACGAGCCCGCGCAGTGCTCGTCACACCGGTAGCTGCGGGGAAGGGGAGGTCGGTCGGCCGGGGGCCCTCTGCTTCAGCCTCGCACTCGTTGGAATCGGGCCCACACGGGGGCCGTTGACCGAGGTATGGACACCATGAAGAAGCACTGCCCCGGGTGCAAGGCGCGGGGTGCTTCAGTCTGCGTGGCTGAGCGATGAGGTGCGGCCGGTCGGCGTGTGCGGATCGAATTCAGACACGCGCTGGGCCGCGTACCAGCCGAGCGCGCGCACCATCGCCTTGTGGGGGGTGGGTGGGAGCAGCGGGTCGAGGGATTGCCAGGCCTGGTCGACCAGTTCCCGGGCCTCGGCGAGGCACACATCGAGGGCGCCGCTGTGCCTGAGCAGGTCTGGCGCCTCGATTGCGCCGGCGTCGGTGCGCGCGTGAAGGGCCGCGCGCAGGCGCCGGCGGTCGGTTGCGTCAAGGAGGCCGGTGGCGTGTGCCACGGGGTAGGTGACCGCGCCGTTGACCAGGTCTTCGGCAGGGGAACGGACGGCGATGCCCTGCCGGTATTCGTCGGCGGTGCACTGGCCGCACAGGTCGGTGACGTCGTCGCTGATCTGGTAGGCGATGCCGACGTCCTCGAAGTACCGGGAGATCGCCGCGAGTTGTGCGTCATCGGCGCCCGCGAGGATGGCGGCGACCTCGGCGGCGGAGCGGACGAGCCTGCCCGTTTTGAGGCGGTGGGTGGTGCGGATCTGGTCGAGGAGGGCTCGGGGGTCGCCGGTCTCGACAGCCTCGTCGAATGCGGCGTGGTGTCCGGCCAGGTCGAGGGCCTGTCCGGCGTGGCCGGCACACATGGCCCGCAGGTAGAGCTGGTAGATGCGCAGCATGGTGGGCGGGTCGGCCTGGGGGACGCGCTGGAAGAGGGGATCGAACGTGTAGTAGCCGAGAGTGCCGGAGGTGATCGTTTCGGCGGTGCCGAAGACCTCGTGGACGCTCGGCTGGCCGCGTTGGGTCGGGGAGCCGTCTTGGATGTCGTCGACGATCAGGGCTGAGGTGTGCAGGAGTTCGGTGGCCGCTGTGAGGGGACGGTAGGGCTCGGGGTCGGTGCCCAGGAGGCAGAAGACGGTCGCCGCGATGTACGGGCGCCAGGAGCGTCCGGGGTTGTCCAGCAGGTGCAGGACCGGGACGGCGAGGGCTTGGTGGAGACGGGCGTGGGCGGTGGCGTCCAGCTGTGTTCCGGCGTGTGTGCCCGCGAGGAGATCGAGGGCGGCGGTGTCGGCCGGATCGGCCGGGTACACAGCGGCGGCTTCCGCGCAGGCGATGCCGTGGCTGCGGCGCATGTAGCGCTCGATGTCGCCGATGGTGTTGTCCGGGAGCGTCTGGACGACGGCGGTTCCGGTCACGGGAAGGCCCCTCATGGTGCCGCGCACGGTGGCGGGACTCTCCCAGAAGGCGCGGCCCACGGTGAGAGTGCGGATCTCCCGCCCGGCGGTCGGAGCGGTGGCCTCCAGATCCAGGTCGAGCGCGGGGACGCTCACCTTTACTGCGGTCGGATAGGTGTTGAGGGTGGCAACTGAGGTCCAGTGCCGGGTCGGGTCCCAGGACACATCGTGGTGGCTGACGCCGCCATCCGGGGCGACGGCAGTGGCGCGGGTGATGGCCGACGAGGTGGCGCCGTTGGTGGATCGGAGGTGCGCGCCTGGGTGGCGCTGATCTCCCAGCCATTGTCGAGTTGCAGGCCGGCCCACTCCCAGATGTGGTCCGACAGGCCCCGCGTCTGCTGGTTGCGGTAGTAGGTCGCGCCCCAGTCGTGCTCGAACCAGGCCCGCCCCTCCACCCGCTTCGGTGTGCCCTCCTCCATGAGCAGGGTGCCCCGGACGTCCAGGCTGGACAGGAAGAGCGAGGTGAGCCCGGTCGCGTCATCAGGGAGTCGCCCCGAGGGGGCGAACTGCGGCACCGCCGGTTTGACCGGGGTGAGCACCAGGTCGAACCGTGCCTGCTCTTGGAAGGCCAGCCGGAAGCTTCCATCCTCCTCGCGGCGCAGCGCCGCCACATCGCCCACGGTGATGTCCAGTGTCCCGGCCAGCTCCGTCACGGGCTCCCGCAGCAACTGGTCGGGCAGCAGCGGGCCCTGCTCCAGGGCCTCGGCCAGCGCGGTGCGGACCCGCGGATCCACAGCCTCGTCACCGCTGATCGCCTGCCGGAGCACCCGCAGGGCGGTGGGCGTGATCCACGTGCCGTAGGAGAGGCCCGCCGGGCCGTGGTGCGTGGCGCACAGGCAGTAGCCGGGACCGGCGGCGGGGTCCTCCTCGTCGTGGTGGCGCAGGATGCTGAACGTCCAGGTGTGCGCCTGGCCGTCCTCGTCGCGCAGGTGCCCGGTCAGGTACCAGATCTCGACGCCGGCGGAGGGGTGAGGAGTGCCGAAGGCCGCCGCGTCGACACGGGGGTGCGGTGCCTGCGCGGGCACCCGCACCGTGGGGGCATGGGGGAGGTGGTCACTTCAGCGAACCTATGGCTCGCCGCCGGTGGGCCGGTGACGATCACACCGTTATCCACCTCATCGGATGAAACGCTCCGCTGGTCTTGGGCGATGCCGTGCCTTCGCCCCTCCGCGGGGCGTTGGACGGGGCCCAGCCCAGCCATGGTTCCACGTCCATGGCGCCACGATGCCGGAGGAAGCCCCCGATGGAAGTCAGCGATGTGCACCACGCCTACGGCAGGGGCGTGGTGCTGCGAGCCGACGATGCCGAAACAGGTGGATCACCACGAACGCCGCGAAGCGTTCGCCCGAGCGCTGTGGCGGGTGGTGGAGCAGCGGGGCGTCGCGCATCTGACCCTGCGTGAGGTCGCACAGGAGGCGGGCATCTCCCATGGGGCACTACAGCACTACTTCACCTCCCGAGAGGCGATGCTCTCCTTCGCCGTGGACCCCGCGTGGGAGCAGAAATCGCTGCGCGTCCGCCGGGGCTTCCAGGAGCTCGGCGACAAGCCGCACCCCCGCGACGTGCTCCGCGTGATGCTCACAGAGATGCTCCCTTTGCATACCGACGCCCGCGCGGCCAGCCGGATCAGCGCCGCCTGCGTCCTGGAGGCACTGCACAACGAGAACATCCACGCGCGGGCGCGCGACGATATCGCCCAAGGGCGCGTCGTCTTCGAGCAGTTGATCTGCCAGGCGATGGCCGACGGGCACATCAGCCCCACCCGCGACCCGGTGGCCGAGACCAATCTGCTCCTCGCCCTCACCGGCTTCACCGCCCTCATCGAACTGGACGTGGTCGAGCCCCAGGACGCGCTCACCGCAATCGATCAGTACCTGGACAGGCTGTTCACCAGAAACGATCACAGCACGCGACGAGAGGAAGAACGCAGCCGATAACGAGCGTTCGCCAACAGCCAAGAGCCGCAGCAGCGGCTGCAGTGGGTACCGGCGGTTTCTAGTGCTGGGTCGCTGAGCGGGTCTTTGGTGCGGCTGGTGGCAGGGTCGCGGCTCTGTACTACCCGTGGGTGACGGTGCCCGGACTGGACAGCGTGCAGCGCCAGGTGCCGCCGTGCGGACACATCGCCGGCGTCTGAGCACGCATCGACGCCGAACGGGGAGTCGCCAAGGCCCCCGCCAACGCACCGCTCAAGGAAGTGGTGTCCCTGCCGGTACAGCTCACCGACGCCCAGCAAGGCCCGCTCAACGACCAAGGCGTGAACTGCCTGCGGGACCTGTCCGGCCGCGGCCCCATGGTCTGCAGCGCCCGCACCCTGGCCACCGACGACACCGCCTGCTGGCGGATCCGGGGGTGGGCGCGGACGCCGGAGGATCTGGTGCCGTGCCCGGACTGCACGGCCATCACCTGCGGACCGTGGCCGATGTGTGGGCCGATGGGCGGCGGGTGGCGGTTCATTGTTACTAGTAGGACTCCGTTAGGTCTGTCTCGATCTTGGGGTCCTGCTGGGCAGGGGTTGTTGGCAGGTGGTGCAGATGCCGGTCCAGCACCTCAGGGT
>NZ_JBITHR010000057.1:0-19046 GCF_044458185.1 Streptomyces sp. NPDC050485
ACCCGCACCAGCCACTTCGCAGCACTTCGCCCCGCCGAGCTCACGCTCGACGGGGCGAAGTAGAACCAGCCCCCCCCGGATTAACCAACAGCATCTGAGTGATCGCGGCGGGGGCCGTTTTTTCGCATTCCCGCGGGCGCCGGATGCCGGGCGCCGGACATCGCACACCGGACGCAGAACACTCGCATGGCGGCACACTCAGCAAAATTATGAGACACTGATGTCTCATTCGATACTGGAGTGTTCCATGACCTCGCACCTCGACCCCCGGCGCTGGGCCGTCCTCGCGATTCTGTCGGGCAGCCTGCTGCTCATCGCCATGGACACCACGATCCTCAACGTCGCCTTCCCCTCCCTCGTCGGCGATCTGCGCCCCAGTTCCGTACAGCAGCTGTGGATCATCGACATCTACGCCCTCGCGCTCTCCGGACTGCTGGTCACGGCGGGTGCGCTCGGCGATCGCTGGGGGCGCAAGCGCCTGCTGCTCATCGGGTTCGGCATCTTCGCGGCCGCCTCGCTGATGGCCGTCTTCGCCACCGAGGCCTGGCACGTCATCGCCGCCCGGGCGCTGCTCGGCGTCGGCGGCGCCGCGATCATGCCGTCGACCCTGTCGATCCTGCGCCACGTCTTCACCGACGCCCGTGAGCGCGCCTTCGCCTACGCCGTGTGGGCCGCGGTGTTCGGCGGCGGCATGGCGCTCGGCCCGGTCGTCGGCGGACTCCTCGTCGAGCAGCAGGGCTGGCACTCCGCGTTCCTGATCAACATCCCGGTGGCGCTGGTCATCATCGCGCTCGGGGTGCGGCTGATCCCCGAGTCCCACCAGCCCCGGGCCGGGCGCTGGGACTGGTGGGGCGTGGCCCAGTCGATCGTCGGCATGCTCGCCCTCGCCGGTGGCATCAAGCAGCTCGGCAAGGGCGGCCCGGCCGACCCCCTCGCCTGGGGGCTGCTGGTGATGGCCGCCGTGACGCTGACAGTGTTTGTCCGACGTCAGCTGAAACTGCCCCAACCGCTGTTCCAGGTAAGGCTGTTCGCCAACCGTTCCTTCACCATCGCCGCGGTCTCGATCTTCCTCGGCATGATCGCCCTCGGCTCCGCGCTGTTCCTGGTCACGCAGTGGTTCCAGTACGGGCAGGGGTACACCCCGCTGGAGGCGGGCGTGCGGCTGCTGCCGGCGCCGCTCGGTCTGATGGCCACCTCGATGGCCACCCCGGCGCTGATGCACCGCCTCCCCATCCGGTACGTGCTCGGCGGCGGACTGCTGCTCATGACCGCCGGCCTCGCGCTGCCCTGGTTCCTGGGACAGTCCGGCACCCTCGGATACCCGGCGGTCGCGCTCGCCCTCGCCGTGATCGGCTGCGGAGTCGGCATCGCCACCACGGCCGCCTCGGTGACGCTGATGGCCTCCGCCCCCGCGAAGGACGTCAGCGGCGCGGCCGCCGTCGAGGAGACCTGCTACGAGCTGGGCGCGGCCATGGGCGTGGCCATCCTCGGCAGCCTGGCGACAGCCCTGTACCGGGTGCACCTGCCCGACCTCGGCCTGGCGGGCCCGACCGCCGAGGCCGTCCGGGACTCCGTCGGCGAGGCCGCGCACGTGGCCTCGGGCATCGGCGGCCCCGCGGGTTCGGCGCTGCTCGGCAAGGTCTCCGAGGCGTTCACCTCGGGCATGACGCCGACGTTCCTGCTCGCCGCTGCCCTGCCGCTGGCCGCCGCCGTACTGGCCTGGGCGAAGATCCCCAGGGACCTTCGCCCGACGGAACACACGCACTGATCGCACCGCGGTCACGGTTCACGCGGGGCAACCAACTCAAGCCCGTCCGCCGTTTGAGGACGGCACCCAGGCGGCCTGCCTGCCCCCGGGCGAACAGCGAAGTGGCCCCGGACCAGATGGTCCGGGGCCACTTCGTTCGCTCACGCCGCGCAGCGTTACGGCAGCTGCGCCGCCCGCGCCTCGCGGCGGTTGTCGCGGAAGGTGTTCACCCGGCGCGCCGTCGCGAACAGCGGGATCGTCGCCGCCAGCACGATCTGCAGAGCGCAGCCGGTCTGGAGCAGCATCTGACCGCCCGGAGCGTCGAACGCCCAGGCCGCGAGCAGCCCCATCGCACCGATGATCCAGCTCAGCATCGCCACCGCGAGGATGCCCCGCGGCTTCGGGTACTCGACCCGGCTCACCATCAGCCAGGCGACTCCTATGACGGCGAGCAGCGTCGGGATGAACGGCAGCTCAAGGAGGACGATCGAGACGACCGTGAGCGCACCGAACGGGCTCGGCATGCCCTGGAACATGCCGTCCTTCATCGTCACGCACGAGAAGCGCGCGAGTCTCAGTACCACGGCGAGCAGCACCGTGATCGCGGCGACCGCGGCGACCCGCTGGTGGGCGTCGTCCGCGACCATTCCGTACACGAGCACGAAGTAGGCCGGGGCGAGCCCGAAGCTGATCAGGTCGGAGAGGTTGTCCAGCTCGGCCCCCATCGGCGAGCTGCGCAGCTTGCGGGCGACGAGGCCGTCGCAGAGATCGAAGATCGCCGCGAGCAGCATCAGGATCACGGCGGTCGCGGCGGAGTGCCGCGCCATGCCGGTCTCCTGGCTGCCGGAGAGGTGCGGGATGAGGATGCCCGTGGTGGTGAAGTACACCGCCATGAATCCGCACGTGGCGTTGCCGAGGGTGAGGGTGTCCGCTATCGACAGCCGCAGCGACAGCGGCATCTCCTCGACGTCGTCCTCGGACTCCGCCTCGGGGACCCAGCCGGCCTGTGTCTCGGGATCAATCACGGTCAATTCGAGTCACCCCCGCCGTGGTCGCCTGCCCGACCTCGACCGCGACCTCGACACCCTCGGGGAGGTAGATGTCGACCCGCGAGCCGAAGCGGATCAGTCCGATGCGCTCGCCCTGCTCCACCTTGGTGCCCTGCGGGACGTACGGCACGATGCGCCGCGCGACCGCACCGGCGATCTGCACCATCTCGATGTCGCCGAGCTCGGTGTCGAAGTGCCAGACGACGCGCTCGTTGTTCTCGCTCTCCTTGTTGAACGCCGGAACGAAGCCACCGGGGATGTGCTCCACCGACGTCACCGTGCCCGCGAGGGGAGCGCGGTTGACGTGGACGTTCAACGGGCTCATGAAGATCGCGACGCGGGTACGTCCGTCCTTCCACGGCATGATGCTCTGCACCACACCGTCGGCGGGGGAGATGACCCGCCCCTGCGTGATCTCACGCTCGGGGTCGCGGAAGAACCACAGCATGCCCGCCGCGAGAGCGGTGGTGGGCACGGCCACAATGGCGGCACCCTTGGAGCGGCGCGAGCGGGCCAGGCTGAGGGCTGCGGTGGCGACGGTCGGCAGAAGCCACGGCGATGCTCCGCGAGCAAGGCGTCCCTTGAGGAAGCCGTCGCGTGGTGCAGAGGTTTGGCTGTGGGGCATGGATGACCTTCGTAGCGGATGATGCCGCGCTGGCAATGGGGGACGGCGGCTGGTTTACCGGCGATGGTATCGGTTGCGAGCCGCAACTGGGCAAGCCAGAAGCCGAGTCGGCGGCCGGAAGACGATGACAGGGTGTGATCTTCTTCGCGGCCAAACCGACCCAAAAGCCGCAATCAACCCTGGAGCCGGTACTCCTCGAGAAGTCGGCGTCCAATGATCATTTTCTGGATCTCGGCGGTACCCTCACCGATGAGCAGCATCGGCGCCTCGCGGTACAGGCGCTCGATCTCGTACTCCTTGGAGAAGCCGTAGCCGCCGTGGATGCGGAAGGCGTCTTCCACCACCTCCTTGCAGTACTCGGAGGCGAGGTACTTCGCCATCCCTGCTTCGAGGTCGTTTCGTTCCCCGGAGTCCTTTTTGCGTGCTGCGTTGACCATCATCGCATGGGCCGCTTCGACCTTGGTAGCCATTTCGGCGAGCTTGAACTGGATCGCCTGGTGCTGGGCGATCGGCTTGCCGAAAGTGTGACGTTGCTGGGCATACGAGACGCCGAGCTCAAATGCACGCTGAGCGACTCCGCAGCCACGTGCCGCGACGTTGACGCGGCCGACCTCGACTCCGTCCATCATTTGGTAAAACCCTCGGCCGGTGACCCTGCCGAGCACGCGATTGGCCGGAATGCGCAGTCCGTCCATGATGAGCTCGGTCGTGTCGACGCCCTTGTAACCCATCTTGTCGATCTTGCCGGGGATGGTGAGACCGGGCCGGACCTCGCCGAAGCCCGGCTCCTTCTCCACCAGGAAGGTCGTCATCGACTTGTGGGGCGCGGTCCCCTCGGGGTGTCCTTCGTCACTCCGGCACAGAACGGCCACGAGCGACGACGTTCCGCCGTTGGTCAGCCACATCTTCTGGCCGTTCAGGACGTACTCCTCGCCGTCCCTGACGCCCTTGGACGTGATCGCCGACACGTCCGAGCCGAGCGCCGGCTCCGACATCGAGAACGCGCCGCGCACCTCGCCGGCCGCCATCCGCGGCAGGAAGGTGTCCTTCTGCTCCTGGGTGCCGTGCTGCTTGAGCATGTACGCCACGATGAAGTGCGTGTTGATGATGCCGGACACCGACATCCAGCCACGCGCTATCTCCTCCACGCACAGCGCGTACGTGAGCAGCGACTCACCCAGGCCCCCGTACTCCTCGGGGATCATCAGCCCGAAGAGGCCCAACTCCTTGAGCCCCTCGACGATCTGCGTCGGGTACTCGTCCTTGTGCTCCAGCTGGGTCGCGACCGGAATGATCTCCTTGTCGACGAAGTCCCGCACGGTGGCCAGGATTTCCTGCTGGATGTCGGTCAGACCGGCGGTCTGGGCGAGACGGGCCATCGCTACTTCTCCGACTTCTTCGAGGGTTCGATCAGCTCCGGGCGGCCGGGCTGCTCGCCGCCGCGCTCCTTGATGTAGGTCTCGGTCGGCACCATCACCTTGCGGCGGAAGACGCAGACCAGGGTGCCGTCCTGCTTGTAGCCCTTGGTCTCCACGTACACGATTCCGCGGTCGCTCTTCGACTTCGACGGGGTCTTGTCGAGCACCGTCGTCTCGCCGTAGATGGTGTCGCCGTGGAAGGTCGGCGCCACGTGCTTGAGCGACTCGACCTCCAGGTTGGCGATCGCCTTGCCGGACACGTCCGGCACGCTCATGCCGAGCAGCAGCGAGTAGATGTAGTTGCCCACGACGACGTTCTTCCCGAAGTCGGTCGTCTTCTCCGCATAGTTGGAGTCCATGTGGAGCGGGTGGTGGTTCATGGTGAGCAGACAGAAGAGGTGGTCGTCGTACTCGGTGACCGTCTTTCCGGGCCAGTGCTTGTAGACGGCGCCGACTTCGAACTCTTCATAGGTGCGGCCGAACTGCATGGTGCTCACGCCTCCGGGATCTCGAACGTGGACGTGCGCCGCATGCCCGCCGCCCGGCCCTTGCCGGAGATGACCAGGGCCATCTTGCGGCTGGCCTCGTCGATCATCTCGTCGCCCAGCATCGCCGAGCCCTTCTTGCCGCCCGCCTCGGACGTGCAGTACTCGTACGCGTCCAGGATCAGCTCGGCGTGGTCGAAGTCCTCCTGCGAGGGCGAGAAGATCTCGTTCGACGCCTCGACCTGGCCCGGGTGCAGCACCCACTTGCCGTCGAAGCCGAGCGCCGCGGCGCGCCCCGCGACCTCGCGGTAGCCGTCCACGTTGCGGATCTGGAGGTAGGGGCCGTCGATCGCCTGGAGGTCGTTGGCTCGCGCGGCCATCAGGATCTTCATCAGAATGTAGTGGTACGCGTCCGCGCCGTACCCGGGCGGCTGCTCGCCGACGACCAGGGTCTTCATGTTGATGGAGGCCATGAAGTCGGCCGGGCCGAAGATGATCGCCTCGGTACGGGGCGAGGCCTCGGCGATCGCGTTGACGTTGTTCAGGCCCTTGGCGTTCTCGATCTGCGCCTCGATGCCGATCTTCCCGACCTCGAAGCCCATCGTCTTCTCGATCTGGGTCAGCAGCAGGTCGAGCGCCACGACCTGCTGGGCGTCCTGGACCTTCGGCAGCATGATGCAGTCGAGGTTCTGCCCGGCGCCCTCCACCACCGTGACGACATCGCGGTACGTCCACTCGGTCGTCCAGTCGTTGACGCGCACGACGCGCGTCTTGCCCGTCCAGTCGCCCTCGTTGAGGAACTTCACGATGGTGTGCCGCGCCTCCGGCTTGGCCAGCGGGGCGCAGGCGTCCTCCAGGTCGAGGAAGACCTGGTCGGCCGGCAGGCCCTGGGCCTTCTCCAGGAAGCGGGGGTTGCTGCCCGGTACCGCGAGGCAGGAACGACGCGGGCGGAGACGGTTGACAGGGGTGCTCATGCGGGGACCTCCAACGGGTCGAGCTTGTTCGCTTTCCGGATCTCGTCGACGATACGGCCGATGATCTCCGTGATACCGAAGTCCTTAGGGGTGAAAACGGCGGCAACGCCCGCCTTGCGCAACTCTTCGGCGTCCGCGGGCGGAATGATTCCGCCGGCGATCACCGGAATGTCGGCCGCGCCCGCCTCCCTCAGACGTACCAGGACGTCCGGGACGAGTTCGGCGTGCGAGCCGGACAGAATGGACAGACCGACGCAGTGCACGTCCTCGGCGAGGGCGGCGCTCACGATCTGTTCGGGGGTCAGCCTGATGCCCTGGTAGACCACCTCGAAGCCGGCGTCCCGCGCGCGCACCGCGATCTGCTCGGCGCCGTTGGAGTGCCCGTCCAGGCCCGGCTTGCCGACAAGCAGGCGCAGCCGCCCCGAACCGAGGTCCAGGGCCGTCCGCGCCACCTTCTCGCGGACCAGGGCGAGCGGTGTGCCCGCCTCCGCGGTCACCGCCACCGGGGCGGAGGAGACGCCGGTGGGCGCCCGGAACTCGCCGAACACCTCGCGCAGCGCCTCGGACCACTCGCCGGTGGTGACCCCGGAGCGCACGCACTCCAGGGTGGCCTCCATGAGGTTGCCGGTCCCCTGCGCGGCCTCCTTCAGCTTCTCCAGCGCCTTGCAGGGGCGCGGGTGGTTGAAGGGCGGCTGGTAGCGGGAGTCGCGCCAGTTCTTGAGCGAGCCGACGACGCGGGCCTCGACGGCCGGGTCGACCGTCATGATCGCGGCGTCCAGGTCGGCGGTGAGCGGGCTCGGCTCGGTCGACTCGTAGCAGTTGACGCCGACGATCTTCTCCTCGCCGGCCTCGATGCGGGCCCGCCGCTCGGCGTGCGAGGAGACGAGCTGAGACTTGAGGTAGCCCGACTCGACGGCCGCGAGCGCCCCGCCCATCTCCTGGATCCGGTCGATCTCGGCCAGGCACTCCTCGACCAGGGAGCTCACCTTGGCCTCGATGACGTGCGACCCCTCGAAGATGTCCTCGTACTCCAACAGGTCGCTCTCGTGCGCCAGGACCTGCTGGATGCGCAGCGACCACTGCTGGTCCCAGGGGCGCGGCAGGCCCAACGCCTCGTTCCAGGCCGGGAGTTGGACGGCCCGCGCGCGGGCGTCCTTCGACAGGGTCACGGCCAGCATTTCGAGCACGATCCGCTGCACGTTGTTCTCGGGCTGGGCCTCGGTCAGACCGAGCGAGTTGACCTGGACGCCGTAGCGGAAGCGGCGCTGCTTGGCGTCCTCGATTCCGTACCGCTCCCGGGTGATCCGGTCCCAGATGCGGCCGAAGGCGCGCATCTTGCACATCTCCTCGACGAAGCGGACGCCCGCGTTCACGAAGAAGGAGATCCGGGCCACCACATCGCCCTTGCGGTCCTCGGGGATCTGCCCGGAGGCGAACACCGAGTCGAGGACCGCGATCGCGGTGGACATCGCGTACGCGATCTCCTGGACCGGGGTGGCGCCCGCCTCCTGCAGGTGGTAGCTGCAGATGTTGATGGGGTTCCACTTGGGGATGTTGTTGACCGTGTAGCAGATCATGTCGGTGGTCAGCCGCAGCGAAGGCCCCGGCGGGAAGACGTGCGTCCCGCGCGAGAGGTACTCCTTCACGATGTCGTTCTGGGTGGTGCCCTGGAGCTTGGTGATGTCGGCGCCCTGCTCCTCGGCGACCACCTGGTACATCGCGAGCAGCCACATCGCGGTGGCGTTGATGGTCATCGAGGTGTTCATCTGCTCAAGCGGGATGTCCTGGAACAGCCGCCGCATGTCACCGAGATGGGACACCGGGACCCCGACCCGGCCCACCTCGCCGCGGGCGAGGATGTGGTCGGGGTCGTATCCGGTCTGCGTCGGAAGGTCGAACGCGACCGACAGACCCGTCTGACCCTTGGCGAGGTTGCGGCGGTACAGCTCGTTGGACGCCTCGGCGGTCGAGTGACCGGCGTACGTCCGCATGAGCCACGGCCGATCCTTCTGACGCTCTGTCATCTAGCGAACCTCAGACGTTCCGGCTGTGTTGATGGTCCGTTCCGCTGACGCGTCACGGAACAGGTTGATGGCGTCGATGTGCTGCGCGCGCAGCTCGGGGTCGCTGACGCCGAGGCCCTCGCGCGGTGCGAGCGCGAGCACGCCGACCTTGCCCTGGTGCAGGTTGCGGTGCACGTCGTAGGCGGCCTGCCCGGTGTCCTCCAGGGAGTACACCTTGGAGAGTGTCGGGTGGATCTTGCCCTTGGCCACCAGGCGGTTGGCCTCCCACGCCTCGCGGTAGTTGGCGAAGTGCGAGCCCACGATCTTCTTCAGCGACATCCACAGGTAGCGGTTGTCGTACTCGTGGTTGTAGCCCGAGGTCGAGGCACAGGTCACGATGGTGCCGCCCTTGCGGGTGACGTACACGCTCGCGCCGAAGGTCTCGCGGCCCGGGTGCTCGAAGACGATGTCCACGTCCTCGCCGCCCGTGAGTTCACGGATGCGCTTGCCGAAGCGCTTCCACTCCTTCGGGTCCTGGGTGTGCTCGTCCTTCCAGAACCTGTAGCCCTCGGCGTTGCGGTCGATGATCGCCTCGGCGCCCATGGCCCGGCAGATCTCCGCCTTCTGCGGCGAGGACACCACGCAGATGGGGTTGGCGCCGCCCGCGAGCGCGAACTGCGTGGCGTACGAGCCGAGTCCGCCGCTCGCGCCCCAGATCAGGACGTTGTCGCCCTGCTTCATGCCGGCGCCGTTGCGGGAGACCAGCTGGCGGTACGCGGTCGAGTTGACCAGACCGGGGGCTGCGGCCTCCTCCCAGCTCAAGTGCCGCGGCTTCGGCATGAGTTGGTTGGACTTGACGAGTGCGATCTCGGCGAGGCCGCCGAAGTTGGTCTCGAAGCCCCAGATGCGCTGCTCGGGGTCGAGCATCGTGTCGTTGTGCCCGTCGGAGCTCTCCAGCTCGACCGAAAGGCAGTGCGCGACGACCTCGTCGCCGGGCTGCCAGGCGTTCACGCCGGGCCCGGTGCGCAGCACGACGCCCGCGAGGTCGGAGCCGATGATGTGGTACGGCAGGTCGTGGCGCTTGGTGAGCTCGCTGAGCCTGCCGTAGCGCTCCAGGAAGCCGAAGGTCGACATCGGCTCGAAGATCGACGTCCAGACCGAGTTGTAGTTGACCGAGGAGGCCATCACGGCCACCAGGGCCTCGCCCGGGCCGAGTTCGGGGATCGGCACGTCGTCCAGGTGCAGGGACTTGCGGGGGTCCTTGTCGCGGGTGCTGAGCCCGGCGAACATCTCCGTCTCGTCCTTGTGCACGGTGATCGCGCGGTACGACTCGGGGAGCGGCAGAGCGGCGAAGTCGGCGGAGGTGGACTCCGGCGACTGGATCGCGTCCAGGATTTCCTTCACGGTGTTGCCTCCGGCGAAGCGCCCGAAAGGGGCGTTGAGGGTCTTCGGGGGTGGTGCTGTGGAGGTGTGCCGTCGGTTCGGCGGTGTGGTGCGAGTACGGCGGCGCCTGGTGGGCGCGGGAGGGTTGCCTGTGACGCAGGCGTCCGGGCGCACTCGCCAGTGGCGGCTTGTGGGGACAGCCGACGTACGAGAGGTCTCTGCACGCCGGCCGCCCGGACAACATCAACGTATGACACCCGGTGCCAACTGACAAGGCACTGCGTGCCAACAATTTCTCTCAATTGCGTAATGACCTGCACGGATGAGCGATGATCGATCGTTGCAGGTCAGGGCATACGCCGATGGCCGCATCCTTCGGTGAGGGATGCGGCCATCGGGGCGGAGCGCGGCTACCTGGTCTTCAGGGCCTGCTTGATGCTCTGCATGATCTCGTCAAGGGGGGCGTCCGTGCGGGCCACCGCGACCAGCACCTCGTCGCTGGTCGACACGGTGGCGGCGGCCGGCCTGGGCTTGGCCGTGCGGCCCGCTCCTATGCCCGACCCGAAGGTGTCCCGGACGATCGCGAAGGCGTGGTCGAGCTGGGTCTCCACATCGCCCTGGCCGCCGGCCCGCAGCCAGCGGCGCAGCACGTGGTTGTGCGCGGTGACGACCGCCGACGCGGCGACCTCGGCGAGCAGCGGGTCGTCGTTCCCCGGCTGGTGGTCGTGCTCGTCGAAGTGGCCGAGCAGATAGCGGGTGAAGAGGCGCTCGTAGCGGGCGACCGAGGCGATCTCGGCCTCGCGCAGGGTCGGCACCTCGCGGGTCAGCTTGTAGCGGGCCACGGAGACCGCGGGGGAGGCCGCGTACATCCGCATGACCTCCTTGATGCCCCGGCACACCGTGTCCAGCGGATGCTCGTGCGGCGGCGCGGCGTTGAGCACCGCCTCGGCGCGTACGAGGGTGTCGTCGTGGTCCGGGAAGATCGCCTCTTCCTTGGAGCGGAAGTGCCGGAAGAAGGTGCGCCGGGCGACCCCGGCGCGGGCCGCGATCTCATCGACGGTGGTCGCTTCGTACCCCTTCGCGGAGAACAGCTCCATCGCCGCGGCCGCCAGCTCGCGGCGCATTTTGAGGCGCTGGGCGGCCGCCCGGCTGCCCGCGGCACTCTCCGGGGCGTCGGGCACAGCGTTCGTACGGGAGGACCTGGCTGGCTGGGGCATGGACCGAACGTACTGCATATGTGCAGGAAGCCGCGTCCCTGGGGGCGAGCTGCCGGAAGGCTGCAGCAGCCCGCCCCACCCCGCTCGCGGGTCAGCGCCGGGCATACTCGCGGAATCCGCGGCCCGTCTTGCGGCCCAGGCAGCCGGCCGCGACGAGGTGTTCGAGCAGCGGCGCGGGGGCCAGGCCCGGGTCGCGGAACTCGGCGTGCAGCACCTTCTCGATGGCCAGCGAGACGTCCAGGCCGACCACGTCGAGCAGTTCGAAGGGTCCCATCGGGTAGCCGCCGCCGAGCTTCATCGCGGCGTCGATGTCGTCCAGCGTCGCGTAGTGCTCCTGCACCATCTTGATCGCGTTGTTGAGGTACGGGAAGAGCAGCGCGTTGACGATGAACCCGGCGCGGTCGCCGCAGTCCACCGGGTGCTTCTTGATCTTCGCGGTGACCGAGCGGACGGTGGCGTGCACCTCGTCGGAGGTGAGCACGGTACGGACCACCTCGACCAGCTTCATGGCCGGCGCCGGATTGAAGAAGTGCATGCCGATCACGTCCTGCGGGCGCGAGGTGGCGCGGGCGCAGGCGACGACGGGCAGCGAGGAGGTGGTGGTGGCGAGCACCGCGCCCGGCTTGCAGATCTTGTCGAGGGCGGCGAAGAGCTGCTGCTTGACCGCCAGGTCCTCGGCGACCGCCTCGACCGCGAGGTCGACCTCGGCGAAGGCCTCCAGGGCGCCGGCCGGCGAGATGCGGTTCAGCGTCTCCTCGCGTGCCTCGGCGGTGATCCGGCCCTTGTCGACGGAGCGCGAAAGCGACGTGCCGATACGGGACTTGGCGGTCTCCGCCTTCTCCAGGCTGCGCGCCGCGAGCACCACGTCGTACCCGGCCTTGGCGAAGACCTCCGCGATGCCGGACGCCATGGTCCCCGAGCCGGCCACGCCGACCGAGCGGATCTCGCGGCCGCCGCCCGAGCCCGCGGCGGCGTCCGGGGTCTGGGCGTCGGCCACCACGACCGAGCTGCCCTCGGCCTCGTACGTGTAGAAGCCGCGGCCCTTCTTGCGGCCGGTGAGCCCGGCCTCGGTGAGCTGGCCGAGGATCGGCGCGGGGGCGTGCAGCCGGTCGTGGGAGTCGGCGTACATCGCCTCCAGAACGGTGCGGGCGGTGTCGATGCCGATCAGGTCGAGCAGCGCGAGCGGGCCCATCGGCAGTCCGCAGCCCAGCTTCATCGCGGCGTCGATGTCCTCGCGGGAGGCGTACTTGGACTCGTACATCGCGGCGGCCTGGTTGAGGTAGCCGAAGAGCAGCCCGTCGGCGACGAAGCCGGGGCGGTCGCCGACCGCGACGGGTTCCTTGCCCAGTTCCAGGGCGAGCGCCTGCACGGCGTCGACCGCCGGGGGAGCGGTCAGCACGGACGAGACGATCTCGACCAGCTTCATCGCGGGCGCCGGGTTGAAGAAGTGCAGGCCGAGGACGCGCTCGGGGTGCGCGGAGTCGGCGGCGAGCCGGGTCACCGAGAGCGCGTTGGTGCCGGTCGCGAGGATCGCGGTGGGCGCGACGATGGTGTCGAGCGCGTGGAAGACCTGCTGCTTCAGTTCGTACGACTCGGGCACGACCTCGATGACGAGCTCGGCATCGGCGGCGGCCTGGAGGTCGGTGAAGGTACGGAACCGGGCGAGGATGTCGCCGCGCTCCCGCTCGGTGATCCGCTCGCGGGCCACCGCACGGGCCGTGGAGGCCTCCAGCGAGACGACGGCCTGGCGGGCGGCGCGCTCGCTGATGTCGATGCCGATGACCTCGCGGCCCGCGCGGGCCAGGACCTCGGCGATGCCGGTGCCCATGGTGCCGAGGCCGACGACGGCGACAGTGTTCAGGGGGATGTCCATCACGGGACTCCAGGGATGAGTGACGACTGAGAGAGGGGCGCACGCAACCCGGCGTACAAGAGCGCTCGGATACGCCGACGGGCGCACGGCGTGCGGGAGTTGAGTCGTGGTGCAAAGGGGCCGACGGCCCTGTCCCGGGGCGCGTCGTACAGAACTGCCGAACCGACGAACACTCGCGGTGGCTGCGTCACCAGGCCACCGGAGTCGGCGGGGGTTACCCGCTCACCTGAGGTTAACTGGCCAGTAACGAGCGCGCCAGCCCCTGGATACAGGCAGTCGATGTGATCTGGCTCGCCCTGGTGGCGCGGGGCGTGGCCGCGATCGGCGGGCCCGGCCCTGATCCGCCGGACACCCCCTAGGCTTTTGCCATGGACGAGGAGTTCCGGTCGCTCGCGGACCGGGTGCGGGACGAGGCGGGCACGTCGCAGTCGTACGGACGGCTGCTCGCCACCACCGACCACGACGAGCTGGCCGCCGTGCTCACCGAACGCGAACGCCCGCTGTGGGCACGGGAGATCGCCGCTTTCCGGCTCGGCGTGGCGGGCGACCGGCGGGCCTTCGAGTCGCTGGTCCTGCTGCTCAACCACCGCGATCCGGAGCGCTGTGTGAGCGCCGCGTACGCGCTCGCCAGACTGGGCGACCCGCGCACCGCACGCGCGGCGGCGGCCCTGGCGACCAATGGACTGCGCACGGCCTACGCCCTGCACCCCGTCCGGCTGCTCACCGAACTCCGCGCCCCCGAATCCGTACCGGCCCTGATCACCACCCTCCGGCCGCTCCTGACTCCGCACACGCCCTACTGGCGGGTGGCGCTGGCCTGCGTCGAGGGCCTGGGCGAACTCGGCGACAAGCGGGCCGCCGACGTCCTGACCGAGGCCCTGGCCCACCCCCGCCTCGCCCGGGCGGCGGCCACGTCGCTCCGCCGGATCACAGCGAACCGGGCGTGAGCCGGGCCTCCCGTGGCATGGGAACGCCGCTATTCCAGTGGAAGTCCGGTCCGGCCTGAGTCAGGCATTCGCGAACGCCGCTCGATCCACCGGCGGTTCACGGCCGGACCGGCGTCACGCCTTCCCGGTCACCGCGAACGCCTCGATCTCCACCAGCAGTTCGGGCCGGAACAGGGCGGACACCTGGACCGCTGAGCTGGCCGGCAGGTGGCCGGGGCCTATCACGGCGTCGCGGGCCGCCCGGACCGCGGGCAGATGGGCGATGTCGGTGACGAAGTAGGTCAGCTTCACCACGTCCTCGAACGTGGCTCCCGCCGCGGCCAGGCAGCGGCGCAGGTTCTCGAAGACCTGCACGGCCTGGGCCCCCGCGTCGCCCTCGCCGACCACGGCGCCCTTCTCGTCCAGCGCGCACTGGCCCGATATCGCGACGAACCGGCCGGTGCCCCACACCACATGGCTGTAGCCGTTGCCGGGAGCGACACCCTCGGGCGCGGAGATACGAGTCAGCGAAGTCATGCGGACATCCTCGCGCACGCCACTGACAATCGGGCCCCGGCCCCTGGTGAGCGGGTCACAGCAGGGTCAGCTGGGTCGGCTCCGGTGGGGCGGGCGCCACCGGAGCCGGGATGCGGCGGGCCGCGCCGCGGTGGGCCGGGCCGATGCCGAACTCGGTGGCCAGCTCGTGCACCTGGCCGGTGATCCGGCGCTGGTACCACTTCGGCGCGTACGCCCCCTCCGCGTACAGCCGCTCGTACCGGCGCACCAGATGCGGATGGTGCTGCCCGAGCCAGGCCATGAACCACTCGCGGGCGCCCGGCCGCAGATGCAGCACGAGCGGGGTCACCGAGGTCGCGCCCGCGGCGGCGATCGCGCGGACCGTGGCGCGCAGCTGGTCGGGGTGGTCGCCGAGGAACGGGATCACGGGGGCCATCAGGACCCCGCAGCCGATGCCGTGCTCGGTGAGGGTGCGTACGACGTCGAGGCGGCGCTCCGGCGCGGGCGTGCCCGGCTCGACCGTGCGCCACAGCTCCCGGTCCACGAAGCCGACCGAGACCGAGATGCCCACCTCGGTCACCGCGGCCGCCTCCTTGAGCAGCTCCAGGTCGCGCAGGATGAGGGTGCCCTTGGTGAGGATGGAGAACGGGTTCGCGTGGTCGCGCAGGGCCGCGATGATGCCCGGCATCAACTGGTAGCGGCCCTCCGCCCGCTGGTAGCAGTCGACATTCGTGCCCATCGCGATGTGCGCGCCCTGCCAGCGGCGCGAGGCGAGGTGCCCCCGGAGCAGCTCCGGCGCGTTCACCTTCACCACGATCTGCGAATCGAAACCCAGCCCCGTGTCCAGATCCAGATAGCTGTGCGTCTTGCGGGCGAAGCAGTACACGCAGGCGTGCGAGCAGCCCCGGTACGGGTTGACGGTCCACTCGAACGGCATGCGGGAGGCGCCCGGCACCCGGTTGACGATCGAACGGGCCCGGATCTCGTGGAAGGTGATCCCGCGGAATTCGGGGGTGTCGAACGTCCGGGTGGTCACCGCGTCCGCGGCGAACAGCGCGGCCGCCCCGGCCCGGCCGGCCGAGTCGTCGTCATCGGCGAGATTCTCCCAGCGCATGAACGCCTCCTCCGGTCCCACGGGCCTGCTCGGTCACTCCCACCCCTGAATAGAACACATGTTCCCTTCTTGATCGCAACCCGGATTGTGACGGCCGAGCCCGAGGTGATTGGCTTGGCGCACCCCGAACACCCCGGAAACACAAGTGCTGGAGGAAGTGCCATGGCGCAGGTCGAGGCCACGACGGAGCGGATCATCGCGGCGGATCCGGAGACCGTGTTCGACACGCTCGCCGACTACCAGGACGGCCGCCCGGGGCTCCTGCCGGAGCACTTCAGCGAGTACCAGGTGCGCGAGGGCGGCGACGGCGAGGGCACCCTCGTCCACTGGAAGCTCCAGGCCACCAGCAAGCGCGTGCGCGACTGCCTCCTGGAGGTCACCGAGCCGACCGACGGGCAGCTGGTCGAAAAGGACCGCAACTCCTCCATGGTCACCACCTGGACGGTGACGCCCGCGGGCGAGGGCCGCTCCAAGGTCGTCGTCAGCACGGTGTGGAACGGCGCCGGCGGCATCGGCGGATTCTTCGAAAGGACCTTTGCCCCCAAGGGACTTGGCCGCATCTACGACGCCGTGCTCGGCAAGCTGGCCGCCGAGGTGGAGAAGTAGCCCGCGGGAGTCTCCCGCCCGGTCACCGGTTCGGGTGGTTTTCCGTCCCGGCCCGTTGTGCGCCGTAGGGGCCCCCGCCAGCGCAGAAGCCCCCGGCGCACGCCTCCCGTCCCCACTCGTCTCGCTTGCCCCGGTTGTCGCGTAATGCGAGAAATGATCGGCGCAAGCGCGACGAGGGGAGAGTTACGTGGCCGGGATCACTCTGGTGAAGGACGAGCGGGCCGCTGAGCCCGCCGCGGTCCCGGCCGTCAAGGCGGTGGACCAACTCCCGGCGCCGTCCCCGCCGTTGACCCCCCGCCGGGTGCGCACGATCTTCTTCGGGCTGATGCTCACCCTGCTGCTCGCGGCGCTCGACCAGATGATCGTCGCGACCGCGCTGCCGAAGATCGTCGGCGATCTGCACGGCCTCGACAAGGTGTCCTGGGCCGTCACCGCCTATCTGCTCGCGTCCACCATCGGACTGCCGATCTACGGCAAGCTCGGCGACCTCTTCGGCCGCAAACCCGTCTTCCAGTTCGCGATCGTCGTGTTCGTCGTCGGCTCCGCACTGGCCGGCTGGTCGCACACGATGGACCAGCTCATCGCCTTCCGGGCGATCCAGGGCGTCGGCGGCGGCGGGCTCATGATCGGCGTGCAGGCGATCATCGCGGACATCGTGCCGCCCCGTCGGCGCGGCCGGTTCATGGGTCTGATCGGCGCCGTCTTCGGGCTCGCCTCGGTGGCGGGGCCGCTGCTCGGCGGGTTCTTCACCGACCACGCCTCCTGGCGCTGGTGCTTCTACATCAACGTCCCGTTCGGCCTGGCCACCCTCGCCGTCATCACCGCCGTACTGAAACTGCCGAAGCCCGACGTGCGCCCCCGCCTCGACGTGCTCGGTGCGCTGCTGCTCGCCACCGCCTCAACCTGCCTGGTGCTGCTGACCAGTTGGGGCGGTACCGAGTACGCCTGGGGCTCGCGGACCATCCTGGGACTCGCCGCGGGCGCGGCCGGAACCACCCTGCTGTTCCTGGTGGTCGAGAACTACGCGGCCGAACCGGTCATCCCGCTGCGGCTGTTCCGCGACTCGATCTTCAATGTCTCCGGACTCGTCGGCGCGGTCGTCGGCGTCGCCCTCTTCGGCGCAGCCAGCTATCTGCCGACCTTCCTGCAGATGGTCGACGGGGCCAGCGCCACCGAGTCCGGGCTGCTCGTACTGCCCATGATGGGCGGCATCGTCGTCGCCTCGATCATCTCCGGCCAGCTCATCAGCCGCACCGGGCACTACAAGATCTACCCGATTCTCGGCGGCGGGGTCTCCGCCGTCGGCATGTGGCTGCTCTCCCGCCTCGGCACCGACACCCCGCGCCTCGACTACAGCATCTGGATGGCCGTGCTCGGCGCCGGCATCGGCCTCGTGATGCCGGTCCTGGTCCTCGCCGTGCAGAACGCCGTCGACCCCGCCGACCTCGGCACCGCCACCAGCGCCAACACCTACTTCCGGCAGATCGGCGGCAGCGTCGGCGCCGCCGTCTTCGGCACCCTCTTCACCAACCGCCTCGCTCACGCGCTGACCCACCAACTCCCGGCCGGGGCCCGCCTGCCCGACCCCGAGTCGATCACCCCGCAACTGGTCCACGCCATGCCGCCCGCGCTGCGCGACGGCTACATCCGGGCGTACGCCGACGCCATGCCGCGGATCTTCCTCTACCTCGTGCCGGTGCTCGTGCTCGGCTTCGTGCTCGCCTTCTTCCTCAAGGAGCAACCGCTGGTGTCCCAGAACACCCCCGCCGCCGAGACCGCACCCCTGCCGCACCCCCGCACCGCCAACTCCGGCTACCAGAGCGGCGTTCCGGTCTGCGGCACCGTCCAGCACCACGACGGGACGATCGTGCCGCGCGCCGCCCTCACCCTCGTCGACGTACGGGGCCGGCAGGTCGGGCGCGGCGCCAGCGGCGCGGACGGGCGGTACGCGCTGAGCGTGCCGGGTTCCGGTTCGTACGTGCTGATCGCGGCGGCCGGCGGGCACCAGCCGCAGGCCGTCGCCGTGACGGTCGGCGAACGGCCGGTCGACCTGGACGTGGTGCTCGGCGGCGCCGGCCGGCTCGCCGGCACCGTCGTCACCGCCGACGGCAGCCCCGTGCGGGACGCGGCCGTCACCCTCACCGACGTACGCGGCGAAGTGGTCGCCTCCACCCGGAGCGGGCGCGAAGGCGGCTATGTGATCACGGAGTTGGTGGCGGGGGAGTACACCCTGGCCGCCAGCGCGCCCGCCTTCCGGCCCGCGGCCCTGCCGGTCAGCGTGCAGGCCGCGCGCGAGACCCGGCAGGACATCGAGCTGGCGGGCGGGGCCGTGCTGCGCGGGACGGTGCGGTCCGGCGGCGGGCGTCCGGTGGAGGACGCGCGGGTGACGCTGCTCGATGCGGCGGGCAATGTCGTGGACACCCTCACCACGGGACCCGACGGCACCTTCCGCTTCGTCGACCTGTCCTCCGGCGAGTACACGGTGATCGCGGCGGGCTATCCGCCGGTCGCCACCGTCCTCCAGGTCGCGGGCGGCGGACGCACCGAAAGAGACCTCCAACTCGGCCACGAGGACTGACAGTCGTCGACCGCTGGCCCGAGCGCGGGCCAGCGCCCCCATTTGGGCCCTGGGACAGACCCCGTTTCAAACCGGTTCAAACGGGACCGCGCGGCTACGTACGTAGCCATGAGAGTAGCCATGAAAGCGGAGGTCGAAGATGACGGTGGCCCGGCCGGGCGGAGACGAAACGGCCCCGGTCCTGGTGCATCGGAGTAGACCCGACAGGCGCCCAGATGTGCAGCGAAGTCTCATCCGACCTCTACCCCTCTGATAGCCCTGCCAGAGAGAAGAGGCGCGAGAGGCGTTGCCCGCTGCCCTTTCGGCGGCGCCGTTGCCCCGTGGCTGTCCTGTGGAGAGACGTTGAGGGAGCTGGTGATCGTGGGGCGAATCGGCGCAGCAAGATCAGGGTCGGGGAACATGGCAGCGGGGGGGGGGGGGGGGGGACCCCCCCCCCCCCCCGGGGGTTTAAACCCCCCCGGCGGAAGCGGGGGGGGGGGGCGGGGGGGGGGTGAACCAGGCGCGCCACCGCGGGGTGGGCGTGGTCGCCCCC
>NZ_JBITHR010000058.1:0-17169 GCF_044458185.1 Streptomyces sp. NPDC050485
GAACCCCCGCAGAAGTGCACGCCGAGTACGAAGAGTTGCAGGCCGCGGCATAGAAACCCCTCAACGCCACTGTCCGAGGAACGCAGGGCGGCTCACTACTCGATCGAGGTGATCGTCCGGCAACGTCTCCAGGGTGGCGGCGATATCGCCTCCTTCTCGGTGGGCGACTCGCCCAGTCCACCAATGCGTCGACTCATAGATGGCGTGTGATGCGACCTGCGACGACGGCCGCAACCGCTGCGTAGAACGTCCCGGCCGCGGGGGCCTTATGACCACGGGTCTACGGCACCGTGCCGGGCAGGGGGTAGTGGGTAACTCTTTCCGCTCACAGATGTTGCACAGAACGGACCGCCTAGCGGTGGTTTGTTGACGGCGGGTTGTAGCGGTAGTACGCCGGAAGTGAGAGTCTCACCTCACCGCCGTGGAGCTTGAGATGACGAAGCGGCTGCCATGCCCGCCCGCACCCGGTCCGTTGGAAGGCTATGCCGCCCGCTTCGATGATCTCTTCGAGACACTGGCTCAGCGGCGTGGGTTTCGTGAGTATCTGGACGGCCTGCTGCTGCCGCGGGACCGGAACAAGACCCTGACCTGCCTGGCCGGGGCCGAGCCGGTGGTGGGTGCCCAGCATGCGGCGGTGCAGCGGCTGCAGTTCTTCCTCTCGGAGTCGACCATGTGGGCAAGCAGTACCTCGGCTCGGTCGGGAAGATCGACCGCGGAGTAGTCACGGTGACCACCTGCTGGGCCGACGAGCGCGTCTACTACCCGTTGCACGCGGTGCCCTACACCCCCGCCCACCACTTCCCCGGCGGGAAGAACGACCCTGGCTTCCGCACGAAGCTGCAGATCGGAGCCACCCTCGCGTGTCATGCCGCGGAGGCGGGTGTGTCCTTCCGGGCGGTCGTCGCCGACTGCGCCTACGGCGATCACACCTGCTTCCGTGCCGAACTGTGGGACGCTCACCTGCCGTTCGTGATGGCCCTCAAACGCGGCCACGGCACCTGGCAGTACAAGGATGCCTTCCGGCCCGTGGACGCCGCCCGTGAACTGGCCTGGCACGGCCCTGAACAGCCCGGCGACTGGCATCCGGTCACCCGCACCTTCCGCGACGGACGCACCGCCACCTGGTGGGCCGCCGACGCCCAGCTCGGCTGGTGGGGCCCCAACGGCGTGGTCCGGCTGGTGGTGGCAACCACCGACCCGGCCACCCTGCCCGAAACGTCCACCTGGTATCTGGCCACCAACCTGCCCCGGCCCGGCTCACCACGCGAACAGCACAGCCGGCATGCGGCCGCCGGCCTCACCGAGGTGGTACGGATCTACGGACTGCGGCACTGGGTCGAGCAGAGCTACAAACAGGTCAAGGACGAACTCGGCTGGGCCGACTTCCAGGTCCGCTCCGACACCGCCATCCGCCGCCACCAGATCCTCGTGAACTGCGCGTTCAGCTTCTGCTGGAACACCTGGTTCGCCCCACTCACACCCATACCCGCCACCCCGGCACCCGAGCCTGACACACCATCAGAGGTGACAGAGAGGGGGAGAACCGGAGTCCCAGCCGGCTTGCTAGCCCCGGGCCCTCCGGGCCGTGCGTGGCTGGCTGACGCCTTGGGCCACGCTGCAACGCTACTGGCGAGCGTGGTCGACGAAGCCCCCGCCCGCCGACCTCCAAGCCCTCCTCAACGCCGTCGCCACCGGCAGACCTCTCGACCTCTACCGCCCCGTCTAACAAACCACCGCTAGGAACCGCCAGGTTGGAGCGGTTGTCTGCCGCTTCGACCAGCAGGGCGGTGTCTGCAGGCTTTCTCGCCGAGTGCCCTTGGGCCGGAAGCACTCAGCCGGCTCTGCAGGGAACTCGGTCCCTTGAGTCCCGTCAGCCGCGGGCGAGAATGCCCGACCCGGGCCCTGCATCCCGCCAGGATCCTGTTACGCGCTCTTGGCGGCGTCCACTTCCTGCTTCTCCTTGTGCTGAGCGTCCTGCAGTCGCTGAGCCTGCCTCACGATGATTTCTTGCTGATACGCAGCGCTGACCAGCGCGATGGTCTGCAAGTACTGAGTCTGGCGCTTGCACGTGACATCCGCGACGGCCACGGCGATCTCAGCGGGGGACGGCGGGGGCAGTGTCGCTCCTGGCGGAGTGGGCAGTCCTCGGCCGAGAAGACTCCGGTCGTGCGCGGGCGCTGCCGGATCTGGGTAGTCGAAGCCAGCGCTCTTCATGCAGGCACTCCACTTGGAGGTCACCGATTTGACGCGGCTGTCCTTGTGAGCGGCGCTGAGCGCCTCTGATCGGAGGTCCTGCAGAAGCACGAAAAGCGCCAGCTCAGCGTCGCCGCCGAGCTTTTTATGCGCCTCGCCTTGGCATCCAATCTGACCCGTCTTAGGGTTATCAAAGTAGGCCTGTGACACCGCCTGAGTGATCTTTTCACTGCCTTTTGGCTGGGACGTAGACGCAGCGAAACTGGCTGGATCCCGATAGCCGAAACTCTTGGCGCCGCCCATGTCGATCACCCCGTAGAGGACGAATGGCGCGGGTGGCTGCGGTCCGGGATTCCGCACAAGAGACGGGGGAAGCTCCAACCCCTTGCTTCGCATGCACTGCTGCGCGAGCGCAGTCTCAGCGCGCGCAATCACTGCCTTATCATCTGCCGAGTCATACAAATCCAGCGGCAGAGTTATGGAACCGTCAGGTCTGATGACTGCGCCACCGTCTTGAAAATTGATCGACTTGGAGGGATCGCCACTGGGTTCCGTGATAAGCGATGGAATCGAAGGCTCTGGCCCAGAGATATCGGGGAGGGTGTAATTTTGGGTGGATTTCCCCCCTGCGGAAGTCGCAGAACTACTGCATCCTCCAATCGCAGTAATGGTCATCAGTACCACGCCGGCCACCTGCACAGGCCTAGATTTACGGATCACTGATATATCCCCACTCGAGGCGATAGTTGATTTAATAGCGGTCTTCGGTGTGTGGGGCCGTGCTACTGCCGTTCCAGCAATGGGACGGGGCCTCGATGGACTTCCTCGCGCAGGCGCCAAGTCGGTCATGGGGGTGAGGAAAGCTCGCGAACTGCATCAGGCCTGAGAGGTTCCTCCGATGGGTGCGGAAACAAGCGTCTGAACCATCCTTATGGTCGTTGTTCCGGAACTGCCCCGTCAGTACGGAAAGCGGGCGGGGAGTGCTGGACGGTCTCATGGCCACCGGCGGAAAGGGGCTGCTTAGCGGAGGATTAGTGCGGACGGATTCCATCCATGTGCTGTCGTTATCTCACTACCAGAACTGACGGGAACTGGCCGAAGATTGCCCGAAGGCAGAGCTGGATGCGGTGGGGCAGCCCCGCCGAGCCGGACTGGCTGAGCATCCACGCGCTGCTGCATCGGTCAGGGCACCGCCCAGGCCGGATCGACGACTCCCGCGTTCTCAAGTTCCGGAACAGGCATGGGAGGCCGGCGGATGGATCCCCGCGGACGGCATCAGCCGGTGGACGTGGTCACATTGGCCAAGCAGCCCGACAGAAGGCATGCCGGAAGCCGTGCCCGGCCCGCCGACACGCCTCTTGCCTGCTGCGCCCCGGAGCAGCCTGTACCGCGCTTCGCCCCGTCGCAGGACGACGGGGCGAAGCGTTGGTATCCGACCTAGCCGACGGTGCCAGGTATTGGGCGGCGCCTACCCATCAATCAGTGCCAGCGCTGGTTGTGGTCCGAGTTTCCGACATCGTTGGAGTTCGCGTAGACATTGCCATGTCCGTCATCATCCAGGACGTAGCCAGTTTCCCTGTTCTGAAGCTTCCACCCCGTCGAGGTAGAGATCTCGTACCAGCGTTCCCACCAGTTCGTGCCGTCAGTTCCATAGTTGCAATTCTCGGTGTAGACCTGCCGGTAATATCCGGTCAGGCACTGGGCGTTATACGCGTTCATTTCATTCCAGCTGCCATCGCTGTTGCTGATGTCACTCCACACGTTTTGATCGTTGGTAAGGTCGCTGTCCCAAACGCTTCCAGCTTTGTCCGCGAGAAGGTAGTAACCAGTCTGGCCGTTCTTCCAGGTCACCCCGGTGCCGGCGGACGCCGACCCGGAAGTCGCCATAAGTAGAGTCGGAATCACCGCCGCAACCAGAAGCGACTTGACTATATTCATCTTCTTCATATCATTCTCATCCATTGCTTCGGGGGGGCCGACGAGTCAACATGCGGTGGGCATATCGCCCCGCCGATTTCAAATCCGGACCTTGTCGTGCCGCTCGACGGAGGTCTGTCGCCCGGACGCCGTCTCGTCCGGAGGGATTAGACCAATGTGCCGGGTATAGACGCTACCCGCATCCCCGCTATTCACGCACCCCCCCTTTTTTTTTGGCATGCTTCAAGCGGCAAGGAAAACCGAACACTTGAAAGGAATGCCCAGGGAGGTGAATGTATAACTCGGAACCCAGAATCCGATTTTTTTCGGATGTCGGAGATCGTAGCCGCGAGGGCACGTCCGCGCAAGATCGAACTAAGACCCTGTATGGGCTGTGAAGGAATAGGCCGTGCAATACGTACAGTTAGTTGATCTTTCGGTGCTCTCGGGTGAAATCGGCTCGAATCCACTTGAAAGGGGAACCCGCCTGACCTTTGCTAAAGCTTGGATTCGTGCCGTCGTAGAGGCCCCTTCAGCCGGAGATCGGTGACGGAGCCGTAGGTCGCTGACCTTTGCTGGGAGTAACTGCCGTCTCTGCAGGCTGAGTTGCTGTACTTGCTGGATGTCTCGCCGCAGGCCGCTGCCGAGGAGTGTGCGGCGGAGTTCGGCGATCGGTTGGAGGAACTGCTGCTGGAGGCCGGCCGGTTCTTCCCGCGGGTGGAGCCCCCCGGATTTCGGTATTTCGACCATTCGGACGGGAAAATCAAGGTCTGGACGGACATGCGCGTGACTCCGGTGGTTCGGGGTGCGGCGGCGCTGGAGGATGTTCCGCGCCGCCGCGCAGTGCTGAAGGGGGCGGGCCGGGGCGGCGGGCCCGCCCCCGGCGGGGGGAGGGCCCGCGCGGCCTATGCGGCCAGCACCAGCGGCTTCAGGTCCGGGTAGTCGCGGTCCAGCTCCAGGGAGATCAGCTCGGTCTCAGAGTGCGGTACGTGATCTTCCGTCCGGCTTGTCATCGCTCGACGGTGTGACGTTGGGGTATCGCTGCCGGTCGGGCGTTCGGGGTTCGCTTGGGTTGTGGCATGAGCATGCGCAAGCCGTATCCGAGTGATCTCACCAACGAGCAGTGGGCGTTGGCCAAGCCGGTGATCGCGGCCTGGAAGGCCCGGCACCCCTCGGTCAGCGGTCACCAGGGCAGATGCGAGATGAGGGAGATCGTGAACGCGATCCTGTACCAGAACCGCACCGGCTGCCAGTGGGAGTTCCTGCCCCACGACATGCCTCCGCCCGGCGCGGTGAAGTACTACTTCTACCTCTGGCGGGACGACGGCACCGACCAGACCGTGCACGACCTGCTGCGGTGGCAACTGCGGGAGAAGAAGAAGCGATTAGCCGACCCGAGCCTGATCGTCATGGACACCCAGAGCATCCACGCCTCCGTCGGGGTGCCGGCCACCACGACCGGCAAGGATGCCTCGAAACGGGTGCCGGGCAGGAAGCGATGCCTGGCCGTGGACACGTTGGGCCTGGTCATCGAGGCCGTCGTGCTCCCGGCGTCCGCGCACGACAATGCCGCGGGCACGCCCTTGCTGGACGGCGTGGCCGCGCAGACCGGCAGGGTCGAAAAGGCCCTGGTCGACCAGGGGTTCAAGAAGACTGTGATCGATCACGGCAAGCAGTACGGCATCGACGTGGAGATCGTCGAGCGCAACCCGGCCGACACCGGCTTCGTCCCGCAGGCCAAGCGGTGGATCATCGAGCAGACCAACGGGATCCTGATGTTCTACCGGCGTCTGGTCCGTGACTACGAGCACCGGCTCGCGACGTCACGTTCGCGCGTGTTCTGGGCGATGACCTCCGTCATGCCCGCCGGCTCACCGGCGCCACCCTTGCCTCCTGGAGGACAGCGTGAGCGGCAACCCGCAGATCAGGGCCGTCCTGGAGTACGTCGAGGCCCGGGAGGCCGAACTCGGCAAGCAGGCGGGAGAGATCCGCTCCCGCATCGGGGAACTCACCGGCCGTCTCGGCGAACTCGACGCGGAGAGCGAGAACTTGCGCATCACCCGCAAGACCCTCCTCGCCATCCCCGCACCGGCCCCCGCCGACGAACCGCCGGTGCCCGACGTGCCGGACCACCCGGCCTACCAGCAGCTCCTCGCCGTCTTCGCCGATACCGCGACGCCGCTGCGGGCCCGCGATCTCTGCCAGGCCCTCGACCTGCCCATCGTCCCGAAGCACACCGAAGGCATCCGCTCCAAGCTGAAACGCCTGGTCACCAGGGGCATCCTCACCGAACCCGAACCCGGCCTGTTCGCCCAGCCCGGCACTTGAGCCTCATCACGCCCCGGTGACCAGCAGCCCTCACCCAAACCCAACCCCGAAACGGACAACTACTCACGTTCCGCACTCTAAGGTCCTTGGAACTCCCGGCAGTCGCAGCGCTTGCCGCTCAGGCCGCTCACCTGTCCCCGGTGGTTGGGGCCGGCGGCGCAATCACTCTTCAGCTTTTTTCCACCGCCCGAACAGCACGCCATGACGCCGCAGAACAGCGAAAGAGCGCCGCTGGCTACCTGCTCAAGCTCCGCCGGGAACTTGATCCCGCGAGGTGCCGGCAACGTTCACGGCGTCGTCTGGGGAGAACGCTAGAGGGTTACTGGTAGGCGCTTGAGGTGGCAAGCCTACTGGGCGTGATGCCAGGAACCTCACCATCACTCAAGGGGCCGCTGACCCGCGGGTTCACTCGGGTCGCTAGGCTGCGTCGCATCCGCGGTTGAACTGAGCCATCAGCTCGCGGTTGGCGGCGCGGGCGACGGTGAGGTCGTAACCCTGGTCCTGGAGCTTGAGTTCCAGGACCGGGGTGACAACCTGCTGTTCGAGGGTGGTGATCCGGGCTCGGAGCTGTTGGGTGTCGTCGAGGCCGCTGACGCCGGACTCGTGCCAGACCTGCTCGCCCGGGGCTTCGCTGAGGCGGTGTTCGAGGCGGCGGGCCTGGGCAGCGAGGCGACCACTGCGGTTACGACCGCAGCTCCCCGAAACGCGCGCACCGAGCTCTCGGTATTTCTTTACTGACCTTCGCCGTCCGGGCCGTGGTCCTGACCGTAGTTGACACCGGCACCGTTCTCCGGCGCGAATACCGGCGCACCCTCCCGGTCGTGGTGCTCCGGGCCCTCCCCGCCACCATAGTTAGCCACGGCGTTGGCCTGCGAGAACGGTTCCCCGCCAGTCCACCTCGCCGCGCGGGCAGCGCCGTGACCGCGCACCCCCAAGTCCCCACGGCCCCGTCCCCGCCGCCCCCGCTCACCCAAGTCCCCACCCTCTCAAGCCTCTTCGGGCGCCATGGCAGGCGGTAGCGACCCGAGTAGCTCGGACGTTCCCATGCATTCACAGCGTCTCTACCTCACTTGGGTACCTGGTGGCGGAGAACCGGCATTCCGGCTGTCCGGCGCCACGATGTGTGAGAGACCCGATGCGACGGCAGGTCGGCAGGCGGAGGGTCACAGTGATCAGGTCGGGGCTGGAGCAACTGCTGTTCACCCAGCCGGTGCCGGAGACCAGCGACAAGCAGCTGCGTGCGCTGCTGCGGTGGGCGAAGGGCTCCAAGCAGGTGGTGGCGCAGGAGTTGGGGGTCTCACGGCGGACGGTTCAGCGGTGGACCGCACGGAAGGTGTCGGCCCGGGCCAAACCGTCCGGCCGCCACGCGGCGCTGATCGAGGCGCGGGTGCGGGGCAGGTGGCAGCCGGTGGTGCGGGCGCGGCGCCGGGCCGCGGCTGAGGCACAGGGGCTGGTGGTGCACACCCGGGCTCGGTTCGGATTTACGGCCAGCGTTGGAAGCACCGACGATCCCCGTCATCGGCTGCTGACGGTGCCGTTGCCTGGGGAGGTGGCCCGGGAGCTGTTCTCGGCCTGGGAGGCCGGGGCCTCCGACGGGCAGCACCAGGTGATCCTGGCCCGGGCGTTGGGCCATGTCTACTTCCGTCAGATGGGCCGGCGGGCGGACGGGCTCAGGGTGGAGTTCGGCGAGGTCGACTTCATCGAGTTCGGGCTCGCCTAGCGGACAGGGTGTTCGTAGCGCAGCGCCTCCTGTTTCTCTCGCCAGTCCCAGACCACCGGGCCGCGCCGCGTGCCTGGCTGGCCGGGAGGGGGCTGGGGTGGGCGGATCTTGATGGTTTCGGCCAGGCGTACGAGGGCGGGGCGGTCGGTGGGAGCGGCGAGCAGGTAGTGCGCGTCGGTCAGGTGGGCGAACCGGGCAGCGGCGTGGAGGAAGACGGTGGCCCAGGCCGGTACGGGGTAGATCGCGCAGCCGTCGGTGTAACGAGCGCGGTCGTGCAGGGTGAGGGTGCCGTCGGCGGGGTGGAAGCCATCCGCATGGGCTGTGGCGAGCTGTTGGAACGAGGCGCCGACGGCGATGGCTGCCGCGAGGGCCGCGGCGCGGGCCGGGTGAGCTGCCGCGGCGTGCAGACGGTCGGCCAGCAGGGCGGACTCGGCGGGCGTCGGAGGCAGAGGGGCTGGGCGTTGCTGATAGACAATCGGCTGCGGGGCGCAGGCAGCGGTGCAGGGCCAGGGGCTGTCGTAGGAGACCAGACGGTCCAGGGATTCGAGGGTGATCCACCGCCAGGCGGCCGACGCCGCGGGAGCCTCCAGCGGTGGCGTGTCGTCGGGGGCGTCGCCGCCTCGGTAGAGGGCATGGGCTTCGGTGAGCGTGCGGACGGTTGTGTGCCCGGTGTCGGCCAGGGCGCGGTCGAGGGCGGCGGTCAGGCGGGGACGGTGAACGACCAGGGTGAGGTGAATGCCGGTCTGCCGCCACAGGTCCAGGATGCGGTGCACGCGGCGCTCGTTGAGGAGGTGGGCACGCAGAACGGTCATGCGGGTGATAGCCAGAGCGGTCGTCCACGCCGCGGCAGCCTCCCACAGCGGCGGACGGCCGTGCGGAAAGCGGCCCGGGATGTGGGCCGGTTTGCCCAGAGCAAGCAGCAGGTCGTGGGCCAGAGCGGTATCGCCGGTCGTGCCCGGGCCGGGGTGGAGTGTGATGCGGCCGGCCAGCGGGGCGTGCGCGGCCAGGGCGCTGTGCGTGAAGGCGGCGTCGTCCCCGGAGTCGAGGACGAGCGCCAGGCTCGGCTGGGCGGTGGGTGGGGTCATGCCAGGCGGCTGAAGGCCCAGCGCAGCAGGTCGCGGTCCTGGCGTGGGCGGCCAGTGCGTTCGAGTGCGGTGCGGGTGTGGGCGGTGAGTTGGGCCCAGGCCCGGAAGTTGCCGTGTGCGGCCTGTTCGTCGGTGAAGGTGATGTCGGCGGGGTCGGCGTCTTCCCAGATGGGGTGGAAGAGCGGGACGACTTCGAGGACTTCGGCGGGGGTGAGGCGGGTGAACTGCTGCCAGATGAAGATCCGGGAGGAGAGCATCGGCTCGCGGCGCAGCACCGTGTGGGCGCCGGCGCCGCCGACGAAGACGATCGCGATCTGGGTTGCGGGCTCGTCCCACAGGTAGCGGAAGTACTCAAACGCCTCCCCGTTGAGCCACTGCGCCTCGTCCACCAAGAACGTTCGGGGCCGCTCGGCCAGCGCGGTCTTCAGGAGGCGATCGAACTCGCTGGGATGACGGGGCGGCTCCCCCGGCAGGCTCAGGACGTCGAAGAGCTCGTAGCGTACGGCGCGGGCGGTGGGCCGGGCACGGAACGTGACCCGGCAGACCTCCTCGCCCCGGGTGCCCTCCAACTCGTGCAGGCAGGTGTTGACAGCGAGGGTCTTACCGAAACCGGCATCCCCGTGGATACACATCATCGCCCGCGCGGCGACCGTGTCGGCGATGTTCTCCCGCGCGGTGAGCAGCGCCCGGGTGGTCACGATGGACGCGTCGGGCAGGTCGACGTACTGATAGGTGGCCGCGGTCACGAGGCGTCTCCGTCTTCGTCAGTGGTGGGACGTGCGGCCCGCCCGTCGGGGCCGTCCGGGGCGGAAGCGGAATCACGGCCGGACGGGGCCGGGATGGGCCGGCCTGGCGTGGTCAGCGCGGCCAGGGAAGCAGGGGTGCGCCACCCGGCCGGCGGCGCGGCCGGCGGGATGAGGTCCGGCAGCGCCAGATCCGACAGGTCGGTGTCGGTGGCCTGGGCGAGTTCAGCCTCGGCCTGCGCGGTGGTCAGCGCGCCGAGCCGCTGAGGGGCCTCGGCCTGGGTGGCGGCGGCGTAGCGCTCGCGCTGGGCAGCCTCCAGATCCTTCTTCAGGCGGCGGCTGCGGGCGGCCCGTGCTCGCCGTACGGCGCTGATCTGTTCCTCGGTGGCCTGGTCGGCCAGGTCAGCGGGACCGAGGTAGCGGCCGGTGGCGGCGTGGTAGACCTCGATGCGGTGGTCGTGGTGCGGCATGAAGCGGACCCGGACCCGGATCCCGGCCTGGCCGGTCATCCACGGTCCCACGTAGTCACGTTTCCTGAAGCGGACTCCGCCGGTGGTCAGCATGCAGGTACCGGCGTCTTCCAGGGTGAACGTCCACAGATCCTCGGCCGACACGTCCCGCAGCGGGGTGGGATCGTCCTGCCACGCCTGAAGCGGGGTCCTGCCCCGCAAGGGGGCGGGGCAGTGGTCGGTGTTCCACCAGAGCCTCCAGGCCAGCAGCCGGGCGGTGAAGTCCTCGAAACCGAGCAGTACCTCGTCCTTCGGGCGGGACGTCCGTTTGCCGGGGCGCGGCTGGCGAGCGTAGCCGGGCAGCGCGGCCAGGAACATCGCCTCCACCGCCCGGTTCAGGCCCTCGACCGTGCCCTTGAGGTGGGGGGTGTACGCAGGAAGGTCCTCCACCTTCACGTCCAGGACGTCAAACGCAGCCGTCACCGTCCTGGACAGAAAGTCCTTGCCCCGATCCACGCGTACCTTCTCCGGGAGACCGCCGAACGGACCGTAGGGGTCCTCACGCAGGACCGCGGAGCGCAAAGCGGCCAGCACCGACTCCCGCGAGGGATGCACCGGCGTGACAGCGACGCCGGTGATCGCGTTCGTCGCGCAGTCGGTGAACCAGGTGATCCACGGCCTGCGGGCGGTGCCGTCGACGTCGACCAGCACCGGGGCCTGCATGTGGTCGGTCTCCCACACCTGGTTGCGCCAGCCCCTCGGCCGGGCCAGGAACACGTCATGCTTGCGCGCCGCCCGCTCCCCTCCCGCGAGCCCGGTCCGCTCCCCCAGCGTCAGATCCCGGCGGATCGCGCGGTGCAGCGTCGTCAGTGACGGTGCGTCTGCAGGTGGAGACTGCCGAGCGGCACGGCGGGCCAGCTCGCGATGGACCGCCCGCACGTTCCCCTTCCACAGCGCCAACAGCCCACGGACTTCAGGCGTGATCGTGAACGTCGCACCGGCCCGGGACCGGGCACCGGGGCCGGCGACTGCGGTCTCATCGCTCCCGGCGGCGGCCAGCCACCGCCACACCGTGCGCTCCGAAACCCCCAGCGCGTCCGCAGCCAGCCGTACATGACCTGTTGTCAGCTTTCCCCCCGCCCGCAGTGCGAGCAGCCGCCGCACCGCCGGACCGCGCAGTGCCGTCCTCGACGCCGCGGGCAGACCACCGCCTGCACGGACGGCGTCACCGTCCTCCATGTCAGTTCTCCTCGCGCGGTGGAACGTCGTGTGCGTGCCGGGTACTGGGCGCGTGCGATCGCCCTCCCCGTCTCTTGCAGGAGCGCTTGGTTCACAACGGCGGCGCGACCCTCCGTAACAGCCGCCCCAGCAAAGCCCGGTTGACGGCCGCGTCAGCAGTGGTGAACAGCGCGTTCTGCAGGTGTGCGGTCAAAGCGGCCAACGCCCCGGCCACATCGAGATCGAGCTCCACAAGCCGCGCCACCAACACCGGCCTGGACACCCTCAACCCCGCCGTGACCTCACCCCACGCACCCAACTCCCCCACCCCACATCCTTCCCCCCGACGGAAACCGACACCGCCACCATGCCGCCGCGCAGCCACCGAAGGATCAGAAGTGCCGTTCCCATGACAGTGGAACGGGACGGGGTCTACCACCCCATGACAGCCGCGCCCGCCGCACACACCACCCCGTGTCAGCGACCCGATCCCCCAAACCGGCCACCACCAGCACAGACACACCAACCTGACATGGCGTCACTGACATCCAGCCACTGACACCAAACCGGCACATCGCACCGAGGCGATCACGCGCGAGATCCTCGCCGCCTTCGAGATCGACGTCCTCGAAATCCGTGACCCCGAACCCGTTCTCGGGCTGTCCGAGGAGGCGCTGCGGGGTCGGCGCCTGGCGCTTCTGCAGACCGCGCTCCTGGAACACGCGGCAGCCCACAACCTGCGCACCGTCATGACCTTCCACCAACGGGTCGAGGAAGCCGAAGCATTCGCCGCGAAACTGCCCAAGACCGCCGCCGCTCTCTACGCCACCGAAGCCCCAAGCCAGGTTCTGGCCGCCGCGGAGCGGCTGCCGCGGTCATCGATCGACGCCCGCCTCTACGAGCTTGAGGCCGGCCGCCACGTGCCCCCGGACCGAGTGTGGTCCGCATGGCTGTGCGGCGACCACCTCGTCAGCGAACGGCGCGAGGTCCTGCGGCAGTTCGCAGGCGGCATCGACGCCAACAACCGCCGGGTCCACCGGGCATTCCTCGCGAGCTGTCGCGTGCTCGGGGAAGGCGTCGACATCACCGGCGAACGCGGCGTGGAAGCCGTCTGCTTCGCCGACACCCGCGGCTCACAGGTGGAGATCGTGCAGAACATCGGCCGCGCGCTCCGGCCCAACCGGGACGGCAGCACGAAGATCGCGCGCATCATCGTGCCGGTGTTCCTGGAGCCCGGGGAGGACCCGACCGACATGGTCGCCTCCGCGAGCTTCAAGCCGCTCGTCGCCGTCCTCCAGGGCCTGCGCTCCCACGACGAGCGCCTGGTCGAGCAACTCGCCTCCCGCGCCCTCGCCAGCGGGAAGCGCAAGGTCCACATCCGGCGCGACGAGGAAGGACGGATTGTCGGGGCCGGCAGCGAGGGTGACGGCGAGGACCAGCAGCAGGACGACACACAGGCCACCGCCGAAGCAGCGCTGCTGCACTTCTCCTCTCCAAGGGACGCGGCGACGATCGCGGCGTTCCTACGGACTCGGGTGTACCGGCCGGAATCCCTCGTGTGGCTCGAAGGGTTCCAGGCCCTGCGGCGATGGCGTACGGAGAACCACATCACCGGCCTGTGCGCCGTCCCGTACACCGCCGAGACCCGTCTCGGCGCCACCAGCACGTATCCGGTCGGCCGGTGGATCCACCAGCAGCGCCGCGCCCACCGGGCCGGTGAGCTCGACCCCAGCCGCAAGAAGCAGCTCGACGGCGAGGGCATGGTGTGGGAACCGGGCGAGGAAGCCTGGGAGACCAAGCTCCGGGCCCTGGCCACCTACCGGCACGCCCACGGACATCTCGCACCCCGCCAGGACGCCACCTGGCCCGCCGACGGTGAAAACGGCGAGCCCGTGCCTATCGGCCAGATCATGGCCAACCTCCGCCGCCAAGGCGGTCTCGGCAAGGACGAGAAACGGGCGGATCAGCGGGCGAAGCAACTCATCGACATCGACCCGGACTGGGACTGCCCCTGGCCGTTGGACTGGCAACGCCACCACCGCATCCTCGCCCAGCTCGCCACCGACGAGGCCGACGGCCTGCTCCCCGCGATCGAACCCGGCGTGCTCTTCGAAGGCGACGACCTCGGGAAATGGCTGAAGCGCCAGCAACAGGCGAACGTCTGGGCGCAGCTGTCCGAAGAGCAACAGAGGCGACTGTCCGAGCTGGGCGTGACACCCGCCGAGAAGCCAGCCCCGGCCGCGGCAGCCAGGGGTGCCGGGAAGGTGCAAGGGAAGCCATCAGCGGCCTTCCAGCGGGGTGTGCGGGCCCTCGCCCAGTACGTCGCCCGCGAGGGCCACATCCGCGTCCCCAGGGCCCACGCGGAGGAGATCCCGGTGGAGGGCGAGCCCGCGCCGGTAGTCGTGAAGCTCGGCGTGTGGATCTCCAACACCAAGAGCCGACGCGACAAACTGAGCGCCGAGCAGCTCGGACAGCTCGCCGAGCTCGGCGTGGACTGGGTGTAGGCGGCGCGGTGAGTGGGGCTGCGGACCCGCCGAACGCGAAGCTCTCGCAGACGAGCTGACGAAGCGGCTCGCGGCCACCCCGCCGTTCGACATCATGATCGGTTCGCTGGAGTCATACGCAACCGGCGTGATCGCCGACGTCCATCCCGACGAGCCCCTCAATGACCTCCACACCACAGTCCGCGCCGCGATCCAGACCGTGCGCGGGCCCAACGCGACGGGCTACCCCACCAAGGTCCCGCCCCTCACGCTCGGATACGCGACCGAGGAATGCGACTCCGACCAGGTACAGAGGCGACTGCGTACATGCATCTGTGACCCCTCTCTCCCTCGCCCAACTCTCCCTGTAATTGGGCCATTTGAGCGTGCTGCCCGGCCCTGGGAACGGAGAGCGACTCGCCCCCGTCTTCACCCGGACGGCCCAGCGCACACGCTCGACGCACGGGCGCGGGCGGGCGCCCGGACGGCCGGTACACGCCCATTCGAGCGGTTGTCAGCGGCATTTTTCCTGCGGAACCATCGAGGGGCCCAGAGGGGGGTGCCTATGCACAGGCGAGTTACGCCACAAAAAATCCTGCGGAAAGCAACGCGGAAAGTGACGCCCACACGGCGCGCAGCTCCAATTCGGCGGCTGGGAACGGTAGTCGGCGGGGTTCTTCTCCTGATCGCCCTGCTGCCGTCGAGCGCCCAGGCGGCCGACGGACAGTTCCCGTACATCCGATTCGACACCGGAACACTCGACGCGCTCGTCAATCCGCCGAACGGCCTCTGCCTGCAGCTGCCTGGCGGTGCGGCTCACGCGGGCAACGACACCGACGCCACCGCGTTCGTCTACGCGGACACCGGCTGCCAGCAACTCCTCGCGATCGTGGGCGTCGGAGGGACATGGGACGAGACCGGCCCGCCGCCGCTGCCCGCCCGCAGCGTGGGATTCGGTTCCGGCTAGCCCGTTGCCCGATCAGGCGATCAAGCACTCCGCGTCACCTTCACAGCAAGGGAGTTCCACCATGAACGTTCTGCGGCGGGCGAGCAGAGTCCTCGTGTCCGCGGTCGCCATCGGTGCCACCGTCCTCGTCCTGAACCCCGCGACGGCTTCGGCCGATTCCCATGGGAGTGCGGTCCGTTCGGGGGTGGCAGCCGACTACAAGTGGTTCACCTGGGGCGACCTGAACGTCGGCGACTGCCATCAGACGGGCGGGCACCTTCAGCTCTACTCCGACGGCAAACTCACCTTCAGCGCCACGACCTGGACGACCTTCACCCTCAGCGGCGACATCTGGCACTCCCGGTTCAAGCTGAACAACGCGTCGGGCCAGACGATGTACACCACCGGCACGTACAACAGCCCGACCATGTGGCCGAGCAAGCACCACGACTACACGGTGCAGGGCACCTTCGAACCCAGCGTCTACCACGCCATCGCGAGGGTCGTCCAGCACTCCGAGTGCTGAGACCCGCATCTGGATCAAGCGGCGGCGCTGTGCTTCGCAGAGCACAGCGCCGCTTCTTCATGTGCTGGGCGCGGGATGCGCCGGCGGGCCTATTGGGGCTTGAAGGAGCGGATCTGGTAGTTGCCCTGGAGGTTGCCGCCCTGGCCAGCCTGGGTGGATCCGACGCGCGCGTGGTAGTTGGTCTGCGTGTAGTACTGGACTGCGCAACGGAGTACGCCCGGGGCACGCCCCGATGCGGGTGGATGCCGTTCACCTCGTGGACGTCACCGCCGCCTTCCCCGCCGTGATCAGCATCGACCTCTCCGAGCAGATGCTCCGCCACGCCGCCGGACGCTCACCGGCCCGCATCCGCGCGGACGCCAGCAAACTGCCCATCGCCGACGGGTCAGCAGCAGTGATCGCCGCCATCGACATGCTCCTCTTCCCCGAGGAAACCTCCCGCGCACTCGCCCCCGACGGCGTACTGCTGTGGATCAACCAACTCGGCCAGGACGGACCCCTCTACCTGCCAGGCCAAGACGTCGCCGACGCCCTACCCGGCCAATGGACCTCCGTCGAAGCCGCCGCGGGCTGGGGAAGCTGGGCCGCGCTACGACGTACCGACGGGGGCCGGCGCGGCGCGGAGGCTTCACGCGGCCTGGCGGCCCTTGCGCAGTACCCGTTGAATCGGCACGTGCCCTCGCACCACTACCAGCCTCTGCCATCCCCCCCCCGCCAGACCAGCACCCCGGGCACCGCCGGGGCTGGCTCATCGGCACCAGAGCGTAGTATGCATGGGAGTAAGCGACCTAGTAGGCTAGGTGGTATGGCAACGACTGAGCGCATCACTGTGACGCTGCCGGCCGACATACTGGCCGCGATCCGCACCGAGGCAGGGGGGAACGTCTCCGCCTACACCGCCAAGGCCCTCAAGGGACAGGCGGTGCGCGACGCCGCCGACCGCCTCGCGCTGTGGCAGACGACCCACGGCCGGGAGCAGCTCGAAGACCTCCAGGTCCTGGCTCTCGACACTCTGGATTCCCTTCCCGGTGGGGAGCGGTGAGCCCGCTCCCGCCGGTGCGCCGGGGTCAGGTATGGAGTGCGACAACGGCCCGGGGCCTGAAGCACACCTTGCTGATCATCGAGGCGGACGCAGCCATGTCCGCGTATCCGCTCACGGTCGTGGGTGCTGTCTGCGACACCACAGGAACCGCCCCCGACACCCTGTTGTCCGCCCCGATCAGCAAGCCCGTGGGCGCCACCGTGATCGGCACCCAGCTCCACACGGTCACCGTTTCCTTCCTCACCTCCGGCTCGTACCTCGGGATCGTCCCCGACGAGCAGATGGAAGCCGTCTCCCGCGCCATCCGGCTCTCCCTGGATCTGTCCGACTAGGCACCCGCACAAGGACCGGAGGCCGGTGCCCGCCATAGGGCACCGGCCTCCGGCGCGCCACCGCCCCCCAGCGCTACCGCCCCCCCCCGCTCGGATGCTGTTGGTTAATCCGGGGGGGGCTGGTTCTACTTCGCCCCGTCGAGCGTGAGCTCGGCGGGGCGAAGTGCTGCGAAGTGGCTGGTGCGGG
>NZ_JBITHR010000059.1:0-16658 GCF_044458185.1 Streptomyces sp. NPDC050485
TGGCCGACAGATCAAACTCAAGGCACAGGGCCAGTCGCGGCGCGAGTCAGGCCACCGCTCGGAGCAGTACCCGAACATCCTCACAGTCGCGGCGGTTCTTCTGATTCGAGACCCACACTCCCCAGTCGCGCCTCGTGCCCTTGGCCCTCGATGGCGATCTGTTCGGCCCGACCTGACCGGGGCCGTGCGTGGTGGGAGCCCCGCCCCGTGAAGGGAACGGGCATGCCCGCTGCACAAGAGGGCTCCCGCCACACCGTGTCGTGCCGTAAGGACACCAGCACGTTCTCCGTGATGAGGGACGCATGTCTGCCGGGAGCCAACGCCGCCGCGTGGTCACGTCAACGGCCCTAACGCCAGCCCGAGTTGGTGCCCACTGCAGCCCATACCCTGAGGTCACCGAGCGGGCGGGTTATCCGATAAGCGGGGCGGATCCAGTTCGCGGCAGTCGTGAAATTCAGCGTGTCACTGAGGAGTTGGGACATATTCCGCATTAGCTTTCATGGTCGTACGAAGTCGATCAACTTCTGATCGCTTCCGTTCGACCTACCGGAGATGAAATTGCGAAAGCTTCGTAAGGCCGCCGTTGTGATCGCCGTACTGGGCAGCGTTGGCCTCCTCGGCGCAGGCACCGCAAACGCCCATGGTGGGAGCCGGGGTGGGACGAACTCCTTCTCCAGCGACGGGGAGGGCGGCGGGAAGGCAGGCGGGAAGGGTGACGTCTTCAACGTCTCCCAGGGCACCCAGTGCCGGTCGCACGACCTGAACATCGACGTCCTCGGTGCGGTCGGCGTCCTCAACGGCGTGCTGGGGGGCGCGCTCAACGGCGAGGGCAACGCGGGTGCGCAGCAGAACAAGCTGGGCTCCAGCATGGGTTGCAACAACGGCGCCTTCGAGAAGTAAGGACACGCAGTCCCGGTGCCGAGCCACTGTCTGGGCACCGGGACTCGTCGAGCACCCGGTTCACGCTCCGCCTGAGCTCGGCCCCCCGCCCAAAACCCGCTCCTCGACTTCCCTTTTCGCGAGGCTGCTCCCGCCCCGCGCCGGTGCAGGGAGACTGCGACTCTTCCAACCGCGGGCGTTCGCCACCACACCTGCGGTTGGTCGACGGAGTGCTTCTGGTCAAGAAGCCGGCACAGAAGTACCGCGTCAGCGTCCCCAGGATCTACCAGCGCTACCGGACCGTGCTGAAGACCGACCATGGTCCCCGCCGAGGGCTTGAGCTCTGCCGCGAACGACTTCCTCCGTAGCGGTTGTCTTCGTGGCGGACGCGGCAGACGACCACATCCGGCACCTGAAAGACCTGACCTGACAGGCACTGGAAGTGCCGGATGCGGTTATGAGCCGCACGTCCGGCTCGGTGGGGGCCGTTGAAAGGGGCCTGGTCACAGGCCCCTCGCTGGCGGCCTACCCAACGTCACGTACGGATCTGCGGGTGCGATTCCCCCCCCTGCCCACCCGACCACCTTCGCCTGAACACCGACACCCCCACTGCCCACCCCGCTCTTCTCCCGGCCATCTGCCCATCTGCCCACCTGGCCCCAGGGAGAGGTCTACGATGAGCAGCACGGCCCCCAGGCCCGAACGCCCATCCATGGGGAGGCAGTTGTGGCAGCGCCGCCGGATGGCGAGGACGGTCACCGCCCCGACTACCCGCCGAAGACCCCGCCCCCGCCCAAGAAGCCCGTCGAGCCGCCCCGGCCCGAAAGTGCCACGCCTGCCTCTGTCTTGGTACGGCCGCGCCCGGCGGCGCGGATCGCGAACCGCAGGGCGGCGAACTGGACGCTGGAGAACGCCCCCTGGACACCCGCGAAAGCGGGCCGGCACGTCACGGCCAAGCTGGCCGAGTGGGGCTACCGGCTGGACCACGACCGGGAAGCGGACATCGCCGAGGTGACCGTACTCCTGGCCCACGCTGCCCTCACGGACGGCGGCCGCCGCATCAGCCTCCACCTCGCAGACCAGGACCACCAGGCCCTCATCCTGCTCCTCTCCCACCAGGTCGGCGACGCACCCGAGGGCGAGGACCTGCTGCGTGAAGTGACCGCGCTCGGCGTCGTCTCCTGCGGCACGGATACCGATCTGGAGGACGGTGGCCGCCGTCGCTGGGCCCTGACCGACCTGGTCGGGTGAGCCGGTGTCACTCTGATGCCGCGCGTCGTGACAGTTCGGCCCAGCCGGGGACGGTCGTAGCCGACCGGGGCTTTGGCTCCGCGACCAACGACCAGGCCCTGGCCGAACTCGGCGTCCAGCGGATCGGTCTCCAACGCGCTGGAAGACCTGGCAAGGCACGGCGTGAGCACGAACAGAGTCGCCCGTTCCGGCGTATGCGCAACTGAAGAGTCGGTATCCAACTGAAGAGTCGGTATCGAGGCCCGCATCAGCCATCTCAAGCGCAGCTTCGGCTGCCGCACACGCCTCCGCCGCCTGACCGGCGCCCAGACCCGGGCCGGACTCGGAGTCTTCGCCTGCAACCCCCAGCGGATGACCACCCCCAGCCAGTGAGGCAGGGACCAACGGCACGCCGGCGGCCTGGTGCCGTCCAACAGCTCCGACCCCGTCACCAGCCGAATCCCTTTTTCAGGGGCAAGTAGCTAGCGATATGATTGTGACGTACCTCACCTTGGATGAAGGGTGCGGGCCATGGGCGTATCCGAAGCGACACCCGTCACGCACAGCGGCCATCCCGGCTTGAGGCGAGAGATCGGCTTTGTAGGGCTGATCTGGGCCTCCGAGGGGTCGATCATCGGATCCGGCTGGCTGTTCGGCGCGCAGAAGGCGCTGGGAGTGGCCGGGCCGGCCGCGATCATTTCCTGGGGGATCGGCAGTGTCGCGATCTTGATCCTGGCGCTGGTGCACGCGGAGCTCGGCGGCATGTATCCGGTCTCCGGCGGCACGGCCCGCTTCCCGCACTACGCGTTCGGCGGAGCCGCCGGAGCGTCGTTCGGATGGTTCTCCTGGCTCCAGGCGGCCACGGTCGCACCCATCGAGGTGCTGGCGATGATCACGTACGGCCAGCACTACTCCTGGGCGAAAGGCTGGCTGAAGATCAAGGGCGGCCAGGACCTGCTGACCGGTTCCGGGATCGCCGTCGCGATCGTGCTGATGGCGGTCATCACCGCCATCAACTTCCTCAGCATCCGGCTGCTGGCACGTACCAACAGCGCGGCGACCTGGTGGAAGGTCGGCATCCCGCTGCTGACGATCTTCGTGTTCGCCATCATCCAGTTCCACGGAAGCAACTTCACCGCCGCCGACGGGTTCAACCCTTACGGCGCGAAGGGCATCCTGGGCGCGGTCTCCACCAGCGGCATCATCTTCGCGCTGCTGGGCTTCGAGCAGGCCGACCAGCTCGCCGGTGAGAGCGCGAACCCGAAACGCGACATTCCGCGTGCGGTGATCGGCTCCATCGTGATCGGCGCGATCATCTACATCCTGCTGCAAGTCGTCTTCCTCGCAGCGCTCCCCGCCTCGCAGGTCCAGGGCACCTGGACCACCGCCGCGTTCAACACCCTGACCGGTCCGTTCGCCCAGCTGGCCACGCTCATCAGCCTGGGCTGGCTGGCCACCATCCTCTATCTGGACGCGGTGGTCTCCCCTGCCGGTACGGGCCTGATCTACATCACCGGGTCTTCCCGGGTCTCCTACGGCCTCAGCCGCAACGGCTATGTGCCGCAGGTCTTCGAGAAGACCACCCGGCGCGGTGTTCCCTGGCCCGGCCTCATCGCCGCGTTCGTGACCGGCTGCATCTGCTTCCTGCCGTTCCCGAGCTGGCAGTCGCTCGTAGGGCTGATCACCAGCGCCAGCGTGCTCATGTACGCCGGCGCGCCGCTGTCCTTCGGCGTCTTCCGCAACCGCCTGCCGAACGCCGACCGTCCGTACCGCCTGCCCGGCGGGTCCTGGATGTCGCCACTGGCCTTCGTCGTCGCCAACCTGCTGATCCTGTGGTCGGGCTGGCAGACCGACTGGAAGCTGGGCGTGGCGATCCTCATCGGCTACGTCATCCTCATCGCCAACCGGGTGTTCAAGATGAACCCGATCACGCCCCAGCTCGATCTGCGCGCGGCGCAGTGGTTGCCCGCCTATCTGATCGGCATGGGACTCATCGTCTACGCCAGCGACTTCGGCCCGCTGAAGCAGCCGTGGTTCCCGCTGTGGTGGGACATGCTCGTGGTGGCGGCGTTCAGCCTCGCCATCTACTACTGGGCGCTCGCGGTGGCCCTGCCGACCGAGAAGATCCAGCGGATGATCGACCAGGTGGTGGTCCCGGAGGAGGCCGACATCCACTGATCGGCGTCCAGGCCTGCTCCTCGTCACGGGCGGCACGGCGTGCAGCGGTTTCACAGGCCCGGTCGTCGGAGATGGGGCGCAGCTAGGGCCAGACCTGTTGGGCCTCCCGGCAGAAGATGTCCGCGCCAACTGGGCCGATCCTGGGTACTTCCTGCAACAGCTCCCGCGCTCGCCACGGACGTGTCCCTGTGCGCTTCCTCGCGGAGGTTGCGCGGGTCGCCCTTCCAGCGGTCGAGTACGAGCTCGGCGTCATCGCCGAGTGTGGTCGCCGTGCTCTCGTGATACCGGACGTAGTGGGCACGGCCCAGCGTGTCCACCTCGTCCTGCCAGCGGGATCCGTCATCGCCCGAGGAGTGCGCAGCCCGGCTCCGAAGAGCTCCCTGGCGGCAGCCGTTGCGATGTCCGCCCGGACATCTCGCAGGCGTGGGGCGACGCATCCCCGGTCGCCGCGGACGGCACTCACATGGACACCTGCCTCAACAACCTGCTCTCCGAGACCTCGGTGAGGTACGGAACTGGAGTAGGCATCGCCTACCATCGCATCTCGGACACCTGCATCGCGCTGTTCACGCACTTCGTCCCGATCGAGCCTCAGTTCCGGCACCTGATGCGGGTGGCGATCTCCGTACGCCCGGGCGCCATCTCCGCCACCTTGCTGCTGCGGCGCCTGCGCGCGGACTCCCGCAAGAACGCCACGTACACGGCCTTCCGCGAGGTGGGCCGCGTCATCCGCACTGTCCGGCTGCTGCGCTACCTCTCGGACACCCCGCTGCGCCGGCGGGTCACCGCGGCCACGAACAAGGTCGAGGCGTTCAACGGCTTCTCCCAGTGGATCGGCTTCGGCAACGGTGGCGTCATGACCGACAACGACCCCGTCGAGCAGGAGAGACCGCGAAATTCAACGCGCTGCTCACGAACGCGGTGTTCGCTGAACTTCCTGCGCCAGGAGTCGTGTTGCTCGGAGGCGAGGAGCAGTCTGATTCCGGTAGGCGGGTCTGGCGGGAGGCGCCGCCGGGGTTGGAGATCGTGGGAATGCCGAGGTCGACGACACTGCGGCTGGAGGGGCGACGGTCGAGCTGGGTGAACCAGACCATCGTTCTGGCTTGCAGGAGTCGCCTCGGGCCGCTGCTTCGCGTCCGGAAGTCCGCCAGAATCGTATCCGCGACGAAGCCACCCTGATCGCTGACCCAGTCCACCTCATGCGGCTCTTCGGCATCAGCAGCACTGCGATGCGCTACGGCAACGCGGCCCACCCTGAGCGCACTGCGCGAGTCCCGCGATGGTTACTCGGGCTCAACCGAACCGCCATGAGGGTCTGTCAGACAGAGCGGCGGTCGGGTTCCGGCCCACCAAGGCGCCAGATTTCGCGAACCTGTGCGCTTCGGTCCAAGGGCGACCAGAGCCCCGACCAGTAGAAGCCCATGCTCCGCTCCTACTGGTGCACATACTCAATGGGGTGGATCGACGTGAAGCACTTCTATCAACTCAATGTCACCGAGGCGGAGAAGGCGGCGCTCGCTACGATGGCGAGCTGGAGGCTTACCACGAGCGCGTCGTGGCCGCCGTGGAGCACGGCGGGGGAGCAGTCGGCTGGAAGGCCGCCACGTTCGGGTGGATCGGTACCCGCTTCGGCACCATGGTCGGTGTCTCCGACAGACGCGAGCTGCCCGAAGAGCACAGCGCCGTCATCAACGCCGCGATGAACGAGAAAATGCGCGCCGCGGTGCACAAAGTGTGGGGCGAGCCGGGCCTGGCTCCCGTGCAGCGTGGCTCGGTGGCTCTGATGACGCAGGAATTCCGCGCCGCCGTTGCCCAGACCGGCGCCTGACACAGGCTGCGGCGCGGGGGAAGGCCTGGGCAGGCCGGTCGGTGTCGAGGAATTCGGCATGGATGGCCGGATGGGTGGAATCCCAGATAGGGGGCTGGATGTCAGACCCGCCGCTCAGGTTCCCGGCTCGAGAGCAAACAGAGTGACGAGCTGATTGAGCTGGAACGTAAAGCTGTGGCCGCGGGTGATGCGGCCCGAGCGGTGCCGTGTTCGGCGGAGGCCTTGGGGGGCCGTGGCTGGATGCTGCCGAGGCTGTGCGGGCTGCGGCGACTGGGCAGAGTCGTTTCGAGGTGGCGACAGATCTAAAACTCGCGTTCGCCAGCCGGAGGCGTGTGCAGCGAAGAAGGCCAAGGAGTCCGAGAAGGGCTGATTCCCTGGGTCTGGGGAGACTGGGCGGCGGACCGGCCGTGAGGGTCGTCTTGCTGACGTTGCGTCTGAGCGGGTCCGGCAGTGAGCCCTGGGGTGGTGCCCAGGGGCTTTGCCGTGTCAGAGCGCGGACTGGAATGCGGACGCCGTCGGTAGGTGTTGCTGGCTGCGGTGACGCGGTCGAGGACGGCCGGTACCCGTCCGGCGTGCGGGACTGCGGCCCGTGCGGTGAGCGGGCGTCGGCGGTGGTCTCAGCCGGGGCGACGGTGCGGCGACGGAGACGAGGGGTCCCGGGAGCCGGTCGCCGAGCGCGAAGCCCGAGTGACTCAGGTCCCCGCCCGGCCCTGAGTGGCTCAGGTCCTCGCCTGGCTGGCCAGTTCCTTGGCCAGGCGTGCCAGTTGAGGGTCGGCCTTGGCGGTGTCGCCGAGGCTGACGATCAGGGCCACGTCGCCTGGTCCGTCCACGGGCAGCCGCACATACACGACGGTGCCGCCGGGCGTCGGCACCGGCAAGCCACGCTCCGCCGTGGCCGCCTTGTCGAGCCAGGTCCCCATCTCGGCCGTGGACATCTTGGCGTCCACCTGAACTTGTGGCGCCAGCAGACCGACCGCGAGGTCCTTGCCAACACCGACGGTGTAGGCGTGCAGCTCCTGCGAGTTGACGCGGTAGACGCAGTCGATCGTAGCGCCGTCGAACCGGCGGATCGGGGAGTCCGGCGAGCCGTCGAACGCCGCCGTCGCGGCGGGCCCGTCGGGGCTCGTGCCCGCCGCCTGGTCGCCGTATCCCGCGGCTTTGCCCGCCGCGGCGATGTCGTACTTCACCGGGCACTTCGGCGCACCGGCGGTGCCCGTCGCCTTCGCCCGCTCCTTGACCCACGCCACGCTCAGCGCCCCGCTGTCCGAGCCCTTCGAACATCCGGTGAGCAGCAGCGTGGCGGCGCCGAGCGCGGCGGCCGCGCGGAACCTCGTAAACATGAACATCCCCCGATGGGCCCTCCTGCTGAACCTCGCCGGCGACCGGACGCTGGTGAGGGCATCAATTGATCGACGGATGGATCTTAGGCCGTGTCCCGGTGGGTCGTCTGCCCGGGAGGCGATCCGCACCGGGGACGGGCGGCGTGCCGGGCACCCACCCCGGGAGGAGATCCACCGGACAGGCCCCAGGCCCGGCCTCTGTCTGGTCGGACGTCTCCAACTGGGCGCCTTGCGGTCCGGGTTGCTCCCACAGAACCCGGTAGGCCTTCGGCGTTTCCCAGAATGGTGTCAACAACCAAGACCAGGTACCCCCGAATGGGCTAGCGGGCCTTCTTCTTGTCGAACCAGATGGTGGCCGCTATGGGCACAAGCCCCGCCCAGAAGAGGAGGCGAAGGACGGTGAGGCTGTCCAGGGGGCCCGGCAATCAGCAGGGCGCACAGCATGGCCCAGCCCGATTGGGCCAGGACGACGCGGGCCCAGCGACCGTGGCGGATCAGGGAGCGGAGGTTGAGCTGCGCGTCGGCGCGGAGTTTGCGGTGGCAGCGCCAGGCACCGAGGGCCCAGATCACTGCCATGATCGCAATGGCCCACAGACGCTGGCCGGTGGGTAGGGGCAGTTCGGGGGCGGGGTGGTAGTCCGAGGGGAACAGGTTGACCATGGCGCCTGCCACGACCAGGCAGAGCAGGGCGAGCCATTGGGTGCCGCGCAGGAGGCGGTAAGTGGCGCGGTCGAGTTGCTGCCGCATGGCTGGGGAGTCGGGCTGGCCGGCGAGTGCGTCCGCGTACAGTTCGGCGGCCCGGGTGGCGCTGACGCTCGGCGCCTGTGCGGCCTTCTCCGTCTGGCGGGCGAGGGCCTCCGGGTGGGTGGGGTCGATGCGGAGGATGGCTTCGTCGAGTTGATCGGAGACGGTGCCGTTGCCGACGGAGCTGGCGATGCGTTGCGCGACTTCGTGGGCGTAGATGTTCTCGGGGCCGAGGAGCAGTGCTTCCATGGCCAGGTCGGCTGCCTCGCGGGAGATGCGATCGGTGTCGCTGAAACTGATTCCTGGCGCCGGTTTCCCGGGCGTATCGGACCACGGCAGCACGCCACACGGCGTCCGCGAGCATGGCACGGGCGTAGGACTCCTCAGGAGCTACGCGGACCGCGTCACGCAGTACGGGTTCGACGTGGGGCCAGCCTCTGTCATGCACCATAGTTTGAGCACGCAGCATGAGCGCGCCGTAGTCGTCGGGAGCCAGTTTGAGGGCCTCGTCGGCTGCTTCCATCGCCTGCTTGGGCCCATTCGCGCGCAAGTGGCAGTAGCTGATCTTGACCCAGGCGCGTATGTCGCCGGGATCCTCGGCGAGGCGGCGGCCCAGCAGTGCCAGGGCCTGGTCATGGCGTCCGAAGTCGATCAGACCCTGGGCCTCTCGACGGCCGGGTGCAGCGCGGTTACAGCTTCCGCCGCTTCTTGAGATGGGCGACCAGGTCGTCGTACATGCCGCCGTCGTTCGCGTACATCGCGACGTTGCGCGCCGAGGCGAACCACGGTTCCGTCGAGGGCACCGTCTGCTTCGCGGCACCGAGCAGGTCCTTCATGCCGATCATGCGAACGACACCGGTGCGGACCGAGTCGAGGAGCGCCGTCTCGGCCGCGGACTCGCACAGGTGGGCGAGGTCGGCGCCGGACAGGCCGTCGGTCAGCTTGACGAGCTTGCCCAAGTCGACCTTCTCGATGGGGCGTTCACGCAGGTGGTAGCGGAGAATCGTCTCGCGGACCGGGGCGTCGGGGGCAGTACGAGGAGTGTGCGGTCGAAGCGGCCGGGGCGGCGCAGGGCGATGTCGACGTCCCAGGGGACGTTCGTCGCGGCGAGCATGAAGACGCCCTCGTTGGCGGCGGCGTTGATGCCGTCCAGCTCGGTCAAAAGCTGGTTGACGGTGTTGCGCATGCCTGCGCTCTGCGTACGGCTGTGCTTGCCGCCCAGAGCGTCCAGCTCGTCGAGGAACACGACGCAGGGGGCTTGGCGGCGGGCCGTCTCGAAGAGTTCGTGCATGTTGCGCTCGGAGTTGCCGATCCACATGTCGAGCATGTCGTTGACCGACACGGGCAGGAAACTCGCACCGAGCTCGCCCGCCACGGGCAGGAAGCTCGCGCCGAGCTCGCCCGCGACGGCGCGCGCCACGAAGGTCTTGCCGCAGCCGGGAGGCCCGTAGAGGAGGAGGCCGCCGCGCAGACTCTTGCCGTACAGCTTGCGCAACTCGGGGTTGCGCAGGGGCGCGAGGAATGCGGCTTCAAGCCGGTCCTTGACCTCCTGCATGCCGCCGACGTCGGCGAGGCGCACGGCGCCCGGAGTATCGACGTCCCAGGCGGGGGAGTCGTCGGGGTCGCCGCTGCCGTCGGTGGTGAGGGGCTCTTCGACGAAGCGGGGTGGAATCACATCTTTGAACTGGTCAGCGGCGGCGCCCCAGTTGAAGTTGGTGTCGAGTTCGGGCTCCGTGGGTGGGGTTGCCGGGGCCGGCGGATGCACAGGAGTCGGCGTTTGGGCGGGGGAGTGCGTGCCCATGGCGCGCGCCATCAACGCCTCTTCCTGACTGTCACCCGGTGCGTGTTAGAGCGCGATGGCCACCCCCGTGACGCGTCGTCCTGCTGCCGGGCGTCCAGCAGCAATCAGGCCAAGTGCAGCCGCAGCGGTACGTCACCGGGTGCCGCCTCGACGGCCGTGCGCAAACTTCGTATCAAGGGAGAGACCCAGACGTGGAGTTGGGAGCAAATGGCCCAAGTCCGCCGACCGTGGGGGGCTTTGACCATATTGCCCCGCACGGTGACGGTGGTCGCGGCGGCCTTGGCCAGGGTCTTGCAAGGTGGCTGTCCATCGGCCGTGGGAGAGGGTGATCTGGCCGTCGGGGTGATGGTGACCTGAGAACCGTATACGGTCAGTTCGCCCTGGGTGTTGAGGCGGTCTCGGACGTCTTCCAGGGTGTCCCACCGGCGGCGGGGGTCGCCTTGATGGATCGTGGGTGGCTGGCGGGGGGCGGGGCGCTCTCGTTCCGGGCGCCGCGCCCGAACACCCCATGAACGAGGCCCCGTTGTGGGCGATATGGCCGCTGGCGCCGCCGTCTGCCGTCTTGTCGGCGATGAGGATCAGTCTGGTGCTGGCGATGGTAGTGACCAGCCGGCCGCCGGGGCGCAGCGCGTGCAGCCAGGAGACCGGGATGGGCCGTACCGCCATGGTGGACACGATGTGGCCGAACTGGCGGGGCAGTGCCTGGGTGAGGTCTCAGGCGGCGGTGTGCGGGTGCAGCCCGATGCTGCACAGCCGGTCGGTTGCAGCGTCCACTAGGTACTGATCGACGTCCACGCTGGTGGTGGGCTCCACGGGCACTGTGCCGGCGTCCGATCTGCGGCAGGAGCGGATGAGCGGAGGAGATGTTCTGTTCAAGGGGCTTGCTGCGACTGGGGGAGTGTGGGGCTGGTGCGCGCTGGAGCGTGTGTGCTGTGATCGCTGACGATACTTGAGGTTCCACCGGGCAGTGGCTGGTGGAACCGGGGGTCACCTGTCGTTCTCGTGCGGAGGGGAGTAGGCGGCGGCGTAGGTGGTGAGGGCGGCGCGCAAGCGGCGGCCCTGTTCGTTGTCGGGGATTTTGATGGAGCGGCCGCCGAGTGCTGCGGTGGCGGTGCGGGCCTGGGGCAGGGCCGGGAAATTGCGGCGCGCGAGGGCCGCGCGCAGTTCGCGGAGCGTGCGGTAGGTGGCGTGTGCGAGGCCGTGTCCGCCGGTGGCGATGAAGGGTTCAGCTGCGGTGAGGAGCTCGTTTTCCGCGCGGAGGAAGCCAGGGGTCTGGCCGCTGCGTGCGGCTGGTGTCCGCGGTCCTGCCGCATGTGGGGTGTCCGGGTCGGCGGGGTCGGGCCCGTGGATCCGCGCCACGGCGTCGCTCCAGTGGATGCCGGGGGGCGGGGAGTGGGGGGTGCGGTCGTTGGCGGCGGTGATGAGCTGTTCGACGGTGAGTCCGCCGGTGAGCCGGTGCACGCGCTGGGTGAGGCCGCGCGAGGGTCTGCGGTAGCGGGCGCGGATGTTCTGTTTGCTCCGGCCGAGATCGGCGCCGATGGCGTCCCAGGGGACGTTGTGGGCGAGAGCGTGGGCGATGGCCAGGGGCTCGGCCAGGTCGGCGAGTTCACGCAGCTGCCGGGCCAGGGTGAGGGCGGCTCGGGGGCGCTCGCCGGTGAGCTCGCGCAGCTGCTCGGCGAGTTGGCCCAGCCACTCGCGGTGGACGTCGGGCAGGGCGGGGTCGAGGGCGGCGTCGGCGTGGGTGTGCCAGGTGTTGTAGGCGGTGAGGTCCTGGTCGTTGTGCCGGTTTTCGCCGTCCAGGGTGAGCCGACGGCCGCCTGTCGGGTCGTAAGGGAGGTCGGGGCCGCGCCATCCGCACCGGCAGGCGGGGATGAGGGCGGCGGGCTGTTCGGTGGGGCGGCCCGGTTCGGGGCCGGTCCAGTTGCCGCCGGAGGCGTGCGGGCTGTCGCGGAACTCCCGCTCGTACAGGGCGGCGCGGTTGGTGCGGTACAGCGGTACGGTGCCGTCGGCCAGGCGGCCGAGCAGGGTTCCGCGGTGGCGCTGGTCGGTGTCGCGGGGGTGGGTCCAGGCCATCGGGTCAGGCTCCGGGGGCGGTGGGTGGCACGGTTATCGGTAACGGGGGTCTGCGGCGTGGGTCCCTTCCCGGGAGAAAAGGGGGCCCACGCCATTGAGGGGCGGTCAGATCGGGGTGTCCTTCGCGAAGCTGATGAACGCGGTGAAGGCTGCGGGGGCGATCTGGAAGGCGGGGCCGGCGGGCTGCTTGGAGTAGCGGACGGCTGTGGTGGTGGCGAGGTGGGCTACCTCGATGCAGTTGTTTCCGCCGTCGCTGTATGTCGACTTGGTCCAGGTCGGTCCGGATTGGGCGGCGTTGGGGATGGTGGTCATAGCGTGTCCTTGAGTTGAGCGATGAGGTCGGTCGTTCTGCCGAAGGGCAGGGCCGCCGCGCGCAGGCGCTCGAAGGCGCTGCCGTAGACCGAGACTTCCGCAGGGTCTTCGACGTAGAGCGCGCTCGTCAGGTGCTCTACGAGTGCGATGTCCAGATCTGCCGTCTCCGGAAACCCGAGGATGGTGAAAGGGCCTGCCATCCCCGGGTGCGGGGACGCGGTGAGCGGAAGTACCTGCACGCAGACGTGCGGAAGGTCCTGGACGTCGAGGAGCTTCTGCAACTGCTCCCGCATGACGTGGGGATCGCCCAACTGCGGCCGGAGGGCGACCTCGTGGATGATGGCCCGGAGTTCCGGCGGGTCGGGGCGGGTGAGGACGGACTGCCGCGCCACACGGACTTCAACCAGCGTGTGCACACGGTCCGGCGTGGACGTCATGTTGATCGCGTCGATCGTCGCGCGGGCGTAGGCCGCGGTCTGGAGCAGGCCCGGGATGAGCGTGGTCTGAAAGGTGCGGACGGACTTCGTCTGGGCTTCCAGGCTGATCAGGTCTGCGTACGCGGGGGAGATCGTGTCGCTGTAGGTCTGCCACCATCCGCGGCGGGCGCCGTCCCGGGCCAGCGCGTGCAGAACCGCGCGCTTGGCGGCGTCGTCAACGCCGTAGAGGTCGAGAAGGGTGTCGAGGTCACCCGCCTTGACGCCGGTACGGGCTGTCTCCACCCGCGATGCCTTCACCGTGTTGATCGCGGTGCGCTCCTGGACGTCATCGAGCTTCAGGCCGGCGGCCTCGCGCAGACGACGCAGCTCGGCGCCCAAGCGGCGTCGTCGAACTGTCGGTGCACCCATCTGGCGCCACCTTCCCGGGAGTTGAAGACCAGTCTCCACTGATCGCGCTCAGCATTCCATAGCGGCCCCGGAGTCCGGCCACGTGAATATGCAAGTTTTCGTCTCTCGTCGTTTCACTTGCACTTGGGGGGCGGGTGGACACGCTGGGTGTGTCGGAGACGACACCGAGGATGATCATGTGTAACTGCTGCCGCATGCCCGGGTGGCCCGGCGAACCCCGAAGGGATGGGACCGCATGAGCAGCATGCAGTACGCGGTCGACATGGATACCGGCAACGTCGGCGAGATCGTGGCGGGGCACTCCGGCTCCGTGTTTCTGAGGCCGCCGGGTGGTGGCAGGGAGTGGGCCGTGGCGCCCAACCTGCCGCCCGGCCGCGTGCCGGCGATGTGGGTGCGGTCGATGGCCAGGCGGGTCATTGCCCGCCACCCTCACACGGGCCGCTTCGAGTAGCAACGCCCGCCGCTGGGGCGCCCAGCGCCCTCACGAGCCCGGGCAGCGCTCGTCACACCAGTAGCTGCGCGGAAGGGGCAGTGGGGTCCCGGACACTGTTGAGGTCGGTCGGCCGGGGCCCCTGCTTCAGCCTCGCACTCGTTGGAAGCGGCCCCCGCACGGGGGCCGCTGACCGAGGATGGACACCGTGACGAAGAACTGCCCCGGGTGCAAGGCGCTGCGCGACAAGGCCGCTCAGCCTCACGCCGACCTCGGGGACCTTCTCCTACAGGTCGCCTTGCATGAGTCGTCGCCGCAGTGCAGGGACAAGAAGCCGGCCGCGAAACAGTCAGACCGGTGACCGGTGGGGCCAAGGTGCCCGGGTGTCCCGTGACAGTGAACGTGGACCGTTTGCCAGCGAGGTGTGACCACTGCCCGGAGCCGAGCTGAGTGTTCGCGGGAGCAGTGAGCGCTCAAATCGGGCCTGCGCCCGAATCCCCAATGAGGCTCTGTACTAGAGGGAGATGCATGTCAGAGGAGTCCTTGGAGACGTGGACGCTCGCGGCCCCACTGGGGAGGCCGGTAAGCCGGCGTTCGGTGGATTCGAGGAGGACGTGTCCCCTGCAGTTCCTCTCCTTGTGGATACTGGCTCGGTAGCCACGGGGGAGATCGATGGTCTTGATGTCCCGCGTGAGGTTGACGCACACGCTTTCCGATTGCGGAGCGATGGTCAGGACGCCTTTGTCAGCGGCGTGGGCAGCTGAGGTTGCCAGCATGGGCACGAGGATCAGTGGGGCCGTGAACAGCATTCTCTTCTTCATGGCCTGACAACGAGCAAAACCCGCTGAGGAAACCGACCCTAGCTAGTTGGGGTGTCCGGTCGCTCCCTCCTCACCGAACGACGGTTCCTCAGTGTGGTCGGCGGGTCCTTGGGGCTTTCACCTGCCTGAAGAGCCGACCGCTCGCCGCCTTCACCGAGACCGCACACTCGGCCACCCGTCCCGGGCTCGGTAGCGGGGCCGGGCGCGAGGGCCCCTTGTGGGGGCTGTGCGGGGCTGGCGGGTGGTGTCACGCTGGAGGGGTGAAGTCCCACGGTGAGGATCCCGGCGACGCTCACGCACCCGCGGGACACCGCTACCCCACGTTGCGTGAGGAGTTCTTACCTGATCCGGGACCGGGACGCGAAGTTCCCCGCGCTCTTCGACCAGATCCTGGGAGCCGTCGGCATCCTACCGTGAGCTTTTTCAGCGGTAGCTCTCGAGGGTGAGGACTGCTTTGGCCGCTGTGGTGGGGCTGGAGCGGGCTTTGCGGAAGATCTGCCAGGTCTTCAGTCGGGCCATGCCGTGTTCGACGGGGTAGCGAGGCCGGGCGTGAGCTCTGTTGAACGACCTCTGGGTGGTGGTGAGTTCCTTTCCGGGGCGGCGTCGGACTGGGACCGCGAAGGTTCCGCCGGCACCGAGATAGCCGAGATCGGCCAGGACCGGGATGCCGAGGCGGCGGCAGGTGTTGATGACGTGGTGGGTCCGGGCCGCGGTGAGGTCGTGGGTGCGGTCGGGCAGCACGCGTGAGATCCACAGGATCCGGCCGCGGCGTTGCCTGGCGGTTGCCGCCGCGGTTGAGCCGACGCCGGCTGGTCTTTCCCGAGGATGCCTCGACAAGGCTGGTGCCGCACAGAGCGGCGAACGCGGCGTCACTGTACAGACGTTGGGGGCTGTCGTCGGCTGCGATGAGCAGGTTGGCTGCCGAGTCCGGGCCAATGCCGTTGACCTGCAGCAGGACAGGTGCCGTCCGGTGGAGCATGGCGGTCATCTGCTGGCGGGCGTCTTTGATCTCGGCTTCGAGGTACTGGATCCGCCGGGCCAGCCGAGCAAGGGCCTGTGTCACGGATGCCCCGACGGTCCCGGGAGTGGCCGGGCTGGCGTGGTGCGCCGGACAACGAGGCGGGCAAGGGACAGTCCCTCCCAGGGCTCCCGTATGCGTGCGGGAGCGTTGACCAGCAGGTTCTTGAGCTGGTTCACGGCCTGGACACGGGCTTTGACCGCGGAGTCCTTGGTGACCTTCAGGACCCGGATCGCTTCGATAGGCCCGTCGCCGTCCTTGGGCGCCGTCACCGCCTCACCTGTGAGCACTGCTCCGGCGGCGGCTTCCGCATCGACAGCATCGCGCTTGCCTCGCCGCCGGCGCATCGCCCGGTTCGGACGGTTCACCTCGACGACCTGCACACCAGCCGTTCTCAGGCTCCGCGTCAGGCCGGCGCCGTAGGAACCGGTGCCCCCCACTCCAGCCCGCAGAACCAGGCCAAAGCCCGCGGCCCAGGCCAGAAGATCCCGGTAACCGGCGGTCGTCACTGGAAACGACCGGTTCCCGAGCGCTTCTCCCAGCAGGCTGACCACCACAGCGAGGTGGCAGTCCTTGTGAGTATCGACACCGACGACGACCCCGGCACGAACATCGGTGCCTGGTACAGCAATCACGGGCATGCCTTCCCGCTTTGCCTCCCGGACATACGTCCGCGAGTTCAACACGGCCCTGGCCCCGTGGCGGCGCGAGACGGCCGTCCGCGAGTTCGTCCAGCGGACCCGGAAGGAACTGGGCGTCGCCGCCTGATGGTTCAACTGGCCGGTGGCTGAGGCTGGGGGGGCAGGTTCCGGACGACGGGGTCGGGGGCTGTCAGCTGTTGCCGAAGCTGCCGGTTCTCCAGGGCCAGCTGGTCGACCGATCGCCTGCGGGCGGTGCCGGGCGGGTGAACGCGGAGCAAAGCCCGCCCGGCACGGCTGGTCGAGCGGGGCTGGCTGGCGGAGGTGGGACCGGGGCTGTTCGCGCCGCGCGTGCGCCGCGAGCATCAGCGCCTCTACCCCGCCTCCGACCAACGGGAGTACCATCTCACCGCTTGATCACGAGCTTTGAGCCGCCCTGCGTTCCTCGGACAGTGGCGTTGAGGGGTTTCTATGCCGCGGCCTGCAACTCTTCGTACTCGGCGTGCACTTCTGCGGGGGTT
>NZ_JBITHR010000060.1:0-13868 GCF_044458185.1 Streptomyces sp. NPDC050485
GCCACGAGGTGGTCGCCGCACAGCCATGCGGACCACACCCGGTCCGGGGGCACGTGGCGGCCGGCCTCAAGCTCGTAGAGGCGGGCGTCGATCGACGACACGGGGAGCTGCTGCGCGGCGGCCAGAACCTGGCTTGAGGCTCCGGTGGCGTACAGCTCGGCGGCGGTCTTGGGCAGCTTCTCGGCGAATGCTTCGGCTTCCTCGACCCGTTGGTGGAAGGTCATGACAGTGCGCAGGTTGTGGGCTGCCGCGTGTTCCAGCAGGGCGGTCTGCAGCAGCGCGAGCCGCCGGCCCCGCAACGCTTCCTCCGAGCCGCCGAGGACCGGGGCCGGGTCGCGGATCTCCAGGACGTCGATCTCGAAGGCGGCGAGGATCTCGCGCGTGATCGCTTCGGTGCGATCTCTCGGGTTGGTGTCAGTGGTGGTGAGAGTCGGTGGCGGGGGGCGTGGTTGAGGGGTCTTGTTGCTGGTTGGAGGGCTGTTGGCGGTCGTTTTTCACTGTCATGGGGTGAGAGATTTTGCTGTCATGAGGTGTTATTTCATGGGGGGTGACGCTGTCTCAGTTTCGAGAGTTCTCAACACCCGCTCCCAGACTTTCCCGCGGCTGCACGTCGTCATGGCGGGCAAGGCGGAGCACCTGCTCGACAACCGCCTCCAGGCGCTCGCCGTCGACGTGAGGGGCATCGCCGTCGGGGTGTGGGTGAACACCCTGCCCTGGCTCCAGCGCGGCGAGCCCTGGTACGAGATCGGCGTCGGTGACCCGGACCGGCGCCGCTGGCGCTACCTCGAACCCCCAGGCCGCTGAGGCAGACCTGCCGGAGACGAGGACGCTCCCCCACGCAACAGCCGTGGGGGAGCGTCCTCATGGACCGCGCCGCGCCGGTCAGGCCGGGGCGGGAGCGCCGACCTTTCTCCACCGTGCGCAGCTGCTCGAGGGCTTGCGGCACTTTGCCCGTCCCGGCCCAGGGCGCCGCGGCGGCCCGCGACATCTCCTGCAACACGGCTCTGCCGCATGAGCTCCCCCGTCCGCGCCCTGGCACCGGTGGAGGGGGTGCGGGTCATTCGCCGAACAGCGGTACCTGCGCCGCCTCGACGTCCGTGCTGACACGATGCGGCCGGACCGGTGGAGTTGTCGGTCCTGCCTGGTTGATGGACGGCGAACCGCACGGTGATGCCGGGGCCGCCAGCCGGCTACGAGGTAGTTCTCGCGATCCCGATTCAGGAGGAGGGGCCGAGGCGTGCGGTGATGTCCACCCTTGAAGGGGAGATCAGAATCGAGGCTCCGGGCCCACCCGGCGGGCACGTCGTCATTCGGGCCGAGGACCTGGAACCCGAGGAACCTGTCCCCGCCTCTCAGTGATCGTCGCCCGAGGCTTGGCGATTTGGTCGACTGGCGTCGTTGCTGTTCCCCGAGGGGTACGTCCCCGGTCGTGCTGTCCCGCTCCCCGTACGGGGCGTCAGCCGTGGCGGGACCGGGTTCCTGTCCAGGATGACGCTGACCGGATTTCGCCCGGCGCAGGGCGGCGCATGCATGTGGCTTGCAGGGGGCCGGTCGGGCGGGAGGTGTGCTCCGGTTCGCGCGATCACGCCTGTTGCGGGCGTCGTGCAGAGCTCATCCTGAGCTGGTCTGGCCGTCGGCCCGGAGAGGAGCCCCGAGTGGCTGCACCACCTGACAGTGCGACGATACTGGGCAGTGCCGCGAGCATGGTGGAGCCTTTACTCAGAAGCCGGGTTGACGGCCTTCCCCCACACATACGTCATGTGGCTGGGTTGCACTTCGGCTGGTGGACCGACGAGGGCGAGGCCCTCACCTCCCGCGCCGCTTCCAAGTCCGTCCGTCCCGCGCTGGCGCTGCTGGCCTGCCAGGCCGTGGCCGGCGACCAGCAGGCCGCACGGGGGCCGGCGACGGCCGTCGAACTGGTCCACAACGCAAGCCTGCTGCACGACGACCTCATCGACCGGGATCGGCTGCGCCGAGGCCGACCTGCCCTGTGGGCAGCCAAAGGAGACCCGGCGGCGCTGCTGGCCGGCGACGCCTTGTTTTTCGCTGCCGTACAGACCCTCACCGATGTTCCGGACGCCGACCGGACCGTGCCCGTCCTGCTGGCCGCCGTGCAGGTCCTGATCGAGGGCGAGTACCTGGACACCCTCATGAAGGCCGGCACCGAAGCCAGCGAGGACCGGGCCATGACGGTGGCCGCAGGTAAGACCGGTGCTCTCCTGGCCTGCGCCTGTGAACTCGGCGCGATCGCCGGCGGTGCCCAGCCCGCCCGGGCAAAACGCCTGCGGCTCTTCGGCCACCACCTCGGGATCGCCTTCCAGTGCGTGGACGACGTCCTGGGCCTGTGGGGCGAGAGCGCGGACACCGGCAAGCCCACCCTGTCGGACCTGCGCTCACGCAAGGTCACCCTGCCAGTCGCGGCGGCCATGGCCAGCAACACCCCCCAGGCCCAAGCCCTCAGAGCCCTCTACCGCCAGGACAGCCCCCTCGGCGCCGAGGAATGCCAGCACGGCAGAAAGCTGATCGACCAGGTGGGCGGGAAGGAAGCGACACTGCGCCGTGCCCGCCGCCATACCAGCCACGCCCTCTACCACCTCGCACAGAGCGGCCCGGAGCCGGCGGCGGCCGCGGACCTCACGGCCCTCGCCAACATGCTCATCAGCCGCGACCACTGACAGCGGCCGTCATCTGCGGAGAGAAGACCCCAGGGCCACAGCCGCGATGCCCTCGCCCACACGCTGCCCCAGAACCGGTCGCCACGTGCTCACCGAGGCAGCCCGCCCCCGGCGAAGACGAGCGTGCGGGCTCGCTCCGACCGCCACCGCACAGTCGGGCCAGGCCGACCATGCAGCGAACCACATGGACCCACCAGGAGACGGAGACCGGCATGAAACTGTCCGAACTGCTCGACCTTGGCTCGGACGAGATCAGGATCTGGTCCGTCGTCCCGCTGAGGAGGCACCCTCAGTCGGACGAAATCGACCAGGCGTCGCTGGCATGGTCCATCGAGCACGGCCTGTGCACGGGCGACGACCCCATCACCCGTTCCCGTATGGGCGGGGTGCTCGCCGACTGTATTCCCTTCGCCCGGCCCGAGGTCGCCTACGCCTACGCCTGCTACGGCTACTGGTCCATGTTCTGGGACGACTACCTGGACGACCTGGCCACCGACCCCGTGGAGCTTGGACGGCACATCGCCGAGGCCGTCCACGTCGCAATCGAGCCGCTCGCAGCCATGACAACAGACAGCAAGTGGCTGATCAGCCTGCACGATGTCTGCCGCTTGCTCTCCGAGGGTCTGGGCCCGGCCGGTTACGAGCGGGTTGCCGCGGCGCACGCGCTCTGGTTCACCGGCCAGCTCTGGAAGGAGATGCAGGTCCACAGCAGCACTCCGCCGTCGGTCGGCGAGGTTCTGCGCATGCGCCTGCTCAAGGCCGGCTTCCGATCGGTCTACGCCATCACGACAAGCGGCAGCGGAAACCACATGACACCGGAAGAGTATGCCGACCCATGCGTGCAGGCGTTCGGGCAGTCGGCCTACATGGCGGCAGCGCTCCTGAACGAGATCACGAGTCTGCCCAAGGAACTGTCAACCGGTTCCGCCGCCGCCAACCTGGTGTCCGCCATCGCCCTCGAACACGGCCTGGACCTGCCCGCCGCCGTCAAGCAGACATGGGAACTGTACGAGCGGATGGGCTGCCTGGCACTCGCACTGCAACAACAGCTGCTCAAAGACCCCCGTCCCCACGTCGCCACCTTCGCCACACACATGCCCCAATGGATCCCATCCAGCCTGCAGTTCCATACCATGGCCCCCCGCTATCTGGAACTGCCCAATGGAGGCGGCACCCTGGAGGTCCCCCCCCGTCACCCTGTCGGATACACCGGTCCTGTGGGATCCGGATGACCTGACCCCACCGCCCTACCCCGACATTTCCTGGTGGTGGGGACACCTCAAGGGATAGACCTCTTCCCGCTGTTGCGCCCGCCCAGCCGGCTCGCATCCAGTGCAATTCCCCGGGGTTGAGTGCGTACGGCCGTACCCCCGCATGCGCGGCCGCGACCACGCCCCCGGGATGGACCTGTCCCGGGGTGGCCTCCTATGAGGTCGTGGGGCAGGGTGTGGGGGAGTAGCGGCTGGTGGTTGGCTGTCGGGTCGTGGTGTCGAGGCCCTTGTGGCGCGGTGGGCGCGGGCGTGGGCGTCACGATGTTCCGGTCAGCCGTCGTCCGCTCCCCGCCGCAGGTCGGGTGCCGTCTGGGTGATGGGTACCCGTCATGCGCCGTAGTGGTTCTATAGTGGTGTTATGGCGACGACGACGATTCAGGTTCCGCGGGAGACGCGTGATCATCTGGCCGAGCTGGCGCGGGAGCGGGGGATGAGTCTGGGACAGCTCGTCGAGGCCCTGGCCGTCGAGCAGCCGACCGCCGCCCAGCGTGCGGAGCGCCTGGCTGCGGACCGCGAGACCGTACGGCAGATGCTGGGCGTCGACCTCAGTGACGAGGAGTTCGACCGGGCCCCCGATGTTCTGGGCAACATCTACAAGATCGCCGCGGAGAAGGCGCGCACCACGCGGGACACTGCCGCGTGATCATCCTCGACACCAGCGCCGTCAAGGCCCTCGCCGACGGCCACAAGGCCTTGAGCCTGCTGGCCGGGAACATGGCCCGCACCCCCGGCGACCGCCTCAACGTCCCCGCCCTGTGCCTGATGCAGGCCGAGGCCGAGGACGCCCACCTCTCCCGCAAGATCCTCGCCTTCTCCTCCGTCACCGTGGACACCCTCGACACCATCGCCTCCGTCAGCGTCGGAACCATGATCCGTGACGGCTTCGGCGGCCCGGACACCTGCCACGCCCTGTACTGCGCGCTGCCCAGGGCGGAGTTCACCGGGATGTCGATCCTGCTGACCGGCCACGAGGACGCCTACCCGCCCGGTGTCGTCACCGTCGACATCGACTCACCCGGCATGCTCGGCTTCCACTGACACCAGTCGGCCCACACGGCCACAGACTGCGCCTTCGCCACTTCCGCCCAGCCTTCATCGCCAGCCAGGAACGAGCCAGCCACCCCGCTGGCCGACCACCAACCAGCAACCCTCCCACGCCAGTTGCGGCGCGCTGTATGCCGATACGCTGCACAGGTCACTACTGGAAAAGATCAGAACCCCGTCGAAGTCGGGTGGATCGGTACCCGGGGCTGTGCCATGACTGCCCCGGGGCTCGTGTGCACTTCACTGACCGCGGGTTCAACGACCTGCCATTCCCGTGGTCACCGTGTTGTCAAGCTCAGTCGACTCTGAGCTCGGCGAGCTCGGCCCGCACAGTCGGTCCGGGGCGGCGGCGCCTGCGGCGGGCTGATGGCGGCCGCGCGGTGGGGCGTGGCGGGGATCGGGCGCCGCTGGTGTCGCTCGCGACGGCGGGGCCGCGCGCGATGCCGCAAATTCACGGCGAAACGGGTCGGGGACGGTCTACCGTTCTGTAGGTGAACCACATAGACGGGCCGCAGACTTGCGGGGACGCCGGTGCCACCGTGCGGCCACTCACCGCCGACGATGTCTCCGCACTCGTCCCGCTCCTGCTTGCCGAGGTGAAGCAGGCTTTCGACAGCTCCCATTGGGCGTTGGTCAACTCCGGCACCGAACGGGTCAAGTGGCGGGTGTACGCCGGAGCCGCGCTGAGTCATTGCTGTCGGTTGCTGGCTGAGATGGAGGCGGCGGGCCGCGCGCAGCAGGAGATGGCCGTGCGCCTTCTGGGGCGGGCGCACCTGGAGGCCTGGGTAGTCTGCCTATACATCCACCTCGGCGAGTACTCGGCCCTGGAACGGCTGGGGCAGGCTGAAGTGCGTCATCTGGACGGCCTCCAGCAGGAGGCCGACACCATCGACGTCAAGCTCGCGGCCGACCGCAAGGAAGCCCGCCGACGGCGGAAGAAGGTGGAGAAGGCGAACGCCGGCATAGCCCGGTGGAACGAGGCCAACCCCACCGAAGTGGCCAAGTCATTGCACGAGTTGCCGCACGTGCCGCAACTGAAGCCGATCAACATCGGCCTCAGCCAAGTGATCGCGGAGTTCGGATCCCTGACGGCACAGAAACTGCCTGTCTCCGAGATGGTGGACACACTCACCAAGTGGGGGCCAGCGCGTGGCTTCGCCGAGGAAAGCTTCCGATCCCTCTACTTCTACTACCGCCTGCTGTCCGGACTCGGGGCCCACGCCACCATGGCTGTCCTGGACCAATACGTGCCCACCGGAGCAAGCGACTCGTTCGTCAAAGTGAAAGCGTCCCCGAGCCTTGGGACGACAGCCGACCTGCCATGCATGGCCTTGTATGCGACCGCCTATGCGGCGGAATACGTTCTCAGTGCGCAGGGGTGCGATACACCCGTCGCCGACCGGATCGAGGCCACGCTCTCCGCGCTCTACCCCGACCCTGCTGGCCGTTCCGCCTGATCCCCCGGGGCTCAAGTCGGTCTAGGAGACGGCCGCCACGGCCGTCGGCACAACGGTCGTGGCGACACGTTCGTACCGGATCCGGGCATGAAGCATCAGAATCCCCACGCCCGGCCACCGGCTACGCCCATTCGATGCCCAGCTCCCGCAGCTCCTCCAGCTGCTCCTGAGTGAGCTTGTCCCGCCTCGACTTGGTGTTCGAGACCCACACGCCCAGCTTCACGGCCATTGGCTCCGCCTCGCCGTCGACCCCGATCTCTTCGCTGTGGCCACGCGGCACCGGCCGGTGCGAGCCCTCCCGCTCCACCCACTGTGCGAGGGCTGTCAGGCCGCGCTGGAACGCCTGTTGCGCCTTGCTCGTGCCCGTCACAGCACCCGCGCCCGTCGGGGTGGGTGAGGGTGCCTGGTCGGGTTGTACGCCCAGTGCGGTCAGCCGTTCCTGCTGTTCGGGGAGGAGTTGTGCCCAGGTGCCTGGCTGTTTCTGCTGGGCCAGCCATTTGCCGAGGTCGTCGCCCTCGAAGAGCACGCCGGGTTCGATGGCTAGTAGTACTCCGCCGGCTTCGGTGTCGGCGAGGTCGGCGAGGACGCGGTGGTGGCGTTGCCAGTCCAGTGGCCATGGGCAGTCCCAGTCCTGGTCGATCGCTGTCAGCTGCGCCGCGCGCTCCGCCGCCCGCTCGGGGTCTTTGCCCAGGCCGTTCTTCGCGCCCTTCCTGCGCAGGTTGGCCATGTGCTGTCCGATGGGGACCATGGCTTCGCCTTCGCCCCACACTGCGTCCTGGCGGGGTGCGAGGTGACCTGTGGTGCGCCGGTAGGACCGGAGCGCGGCGAGCTTGTTTTCCCACGCCTCTTCGCCCGGTTCCCACACCATTCCGGCTTCCGGTGCGTCGAGCAGGGTCTTGCGCCGGTCCTCCAGTTCTCCGGCCCGCAGTGCCTTGCGCTGCTGGTGGACCCACCGCCCGAGGGGGAAGTCCTTGGTGATGCCGACCTCGGTCTCCACGTCGTACGGGACCGCGTACAGGCCGGTGATCTCGTTCTCCGCCCGCCACCGCAGGAGCGCCTGGTAGCCCTCCAGCCACACGAGCGATTCTGGCCGGTAGACCCGGGTGCGCAGGAATGCCGCGATGGTTGCCGCGTCGCGTGGAGAGGAGAAGTGCAGTAGCGCCGCTTCGGCGGCGGCCTGGGTGTCGTCCTGCTCCTGGTCCTCGTCGTCGCCCTCGTGGCCGGCCCTGATGATCCGTCCTTCCTCGTCTCGGCGGACGTGGACCTTGCGTTGTCCGCTGGTGAGGGCGCGGGAGGCGAGTTGCTCGACCAGGCGCTCATCATGACTGCGGAGGCCCTGGAGCACGGCTACGAGCGGCTTGAAGCTCGCGGAGGCGACCATGTCGGTCGGGTCCTCCCCGGCCTCCAGGAACACCGGCACGATGATCCGCGCGATTTTCGTGCTGCCGTCCCGGTTGGGCCGGAGTGCCCGGCCGATGTTCTGGACGATCTCGACTTGTGAGCCGCGGGTGTCGGCGAAGCAGACGGCTTCCACGCCGCGTTCGCCGGTGATGTCGACGCCTTCCCCGAGTACGCGACAGCTCGCGAGGAACGCGCGGTGTACGCGCCGGTTGTTGGCGTCGATGCCGTTGGCGAACTGCCGCAGGGCCTCGCGCCGTTCGGCCACGAGGTGGTCGCCGCACAGCCACGCGGACCACACCCGGTCCGGGGGTACGTGGCGGTCGGCCTCCAGCTCGTAGAACTCCGCCTGGATCGACGACTTCGGCAGGCGGTCGGCGGCGGCCAGGTCGTCGCCTGTGGCGTCGTTGGCGTACAGCTCGGCGGCGGTCTGCGGCAGCTTCTGCGCGAACGTGGCGGCTTCCTCGACCTTCTGGTGGAAGGTCATGACCGTACGGAGGTTGTACGCGGCGGCGTGCTCCAGGAGTGCGGTCTGCAGGAGGGCGAGGCGCCGGCCCCGCAGCGCCTCCTCCGATTCCCCGAGGACGGGGGAGGGGTCGCGGATCTCCAGGACGTCGATCTCGAATCCGGCGAGGATCTCGCGCTCGATGGCCTCCGAGAGCCCGAGTTCGGCCAGCCACGCGCCGTACGTGCCGTCCGGGTCGTCGGCCATGCTCGCGATCTCCGCCTCCTGGCTGTCCGCGCCCTTGTGTGGCCGGGCCGCGGCGAGGATGCGTGGCGTGGCGGTCAGGTAGAGCCGGAAGTCAGCCGGGATGCGGGCGTTGTCGTGGATCGCGGCCCACGGCCGCCCGAGATCACCGGCGGTGCCATGCGCCTCATCCACGATCGCGAGGTCGAAGCCTGCCATCTGCTGCCCGTAGAGCCGCTCCCCGCCCGCCAGCGCGGCCTCCAGCGGCCCGCGCACCTTCCGCTGGCCCACGGGAGCGTCGATGTCCTCGCGGTCCACGAGCGAGGCGTACGTGGCGAACACGACCACGGGTCCCTGCCCGGCCCACAGCGCGAGCTGGATGGGGTTGGTGGTGGTGCGTACCCCGAGCTTGTTCAGCACGGCGTCGTTGTCCAGCGAGCACACGGCGACCTTCGGCGTGGTGTGGCCCACCGACCGCCATGCCTGGGCGGTCTGCGCGAGCAGGTCCAGGGTTGGGACGGTGACGAGGATCCGGCCGCCCGGGAAGCAGTCCAGAGCGCACGCGGCGGCCGTGATCGTCTTGCCTGATCCGGTCGCGGAGACGATCGTGCCCCGCGCACCTTGAGGGGGCACAGACCGCTTTGCAGGGAATCCAACCCACTTCCGAAACGCCGACTTCTGGTCGACCTGGTGTTTCTTGAGCTGAATCGCTGACATTTACTTGCCTCCCCGATGCCTAAATTCCCGTGGTTTTCAGACGGTCATGTGCGGATAGCTGGCCGCACCGGCGTCGCTCCAGATCGCCCCGCCCGCGGGATGCCAGCCGCCGGGCGTCCCGTCCGGCTTCCCGCGCTTGAACCCCGGCAGGTCGTCCGGGTCGTAGTGCCCGGCCTCGCGTGTGCAGAGGATGACGTCAGCGCTGGACATTTCCACCGTCCGTGCCGTGCACAGACCACCGGCCTCGCCCAGCGCCTCCAGCACCCGGCGCCGCTCCGCGGTGTTCGGGTGCGTACGCGGCAGCACCGTCTCCCGGACGAACGCCTCCAGGTGCACCAGGGTCCGCCCGCTCACGCTGCCTCACATCCACGCTATGTACGGCCAGTTCAGCAGCCACGGCCGAGCGTCCGCCACGCCGTGACCAGTCCCGGTCAGCGATGCCCACCAGGGCCTCGCTCACGGTCATCACGCCCTCATCCCACCCGTCCGCGAACACCGCGCCCCGGGAGACCGGCGCCATGCCGTCCAGCTCGGCCACCTCGCTCTGCGCCCCGGCGACCGCCCCGGCCTCCAGCGCGGCCACCAGGTTGTCCGCCTCGCTCGCGGGCACGCCCTGGGCGGCCAGGAGCACGAACAGCCGCAGCCGGGCGCTGGTGCCCGCCGTCTGGTACTGGCTCACCCTGTGCACAGAATCGCTGCTCAGCGCGAGGTCTGGTTCGGTAGATTCGTGGTGACCGGTCATCTGCGGCCGTTCCTCTCGAATTGAGGGAGGTTTCCGGATGGCTGGACGGTGTCCCGTATTTTCGCCAACGGTACATGCCGACACAACTTGATGCACTTACTACGCCGAAACCTGCCCCGAACGAGCGACCCCATCCTCAGGCCCGCGCAGCGCCCTGCCCTCACCGGGACCGGGCGTGCCTCCCTTGCCTGTCGGGTTCGCGAACTGCCGCCTGATGCAGGCGAGTTGGCTGCGATTTGACTGAACGCTGGCATGTACATCTCGCACCTGCGACCTGACGCAGCCCCATACTGGCGACCGTCCACGTTCTCCAGGGGGAGGAACTCGCACGTGAAGATCAGAACCGCCGCCGGTCTCGCCGGGGCCACGCTCGCCTCCGCTGTCGCCGGGATCATGCTCGCCGCGCCGGCCCACGCCGATACCGCCCGGGGGGTCGCATCGTTGGGAAGCTGCCAGATCTTCCTGTCGTCGGCCAGAGCCGGCGGCCACGACTATGTCCGCTACAACGCGATCTCCTGGGGCCAGTGGGGGTGCACCGTGTTTCTGCGCACGTGGGTCGGCCCGAACCACTATGACCACGACGGGGCGAGCGTCGCTCCTTACGGGGGCGCCTCGTCGTCCTGGTATTACGATGCCGGCGTGAAGACGCAGGCATGCATCCAGATGTCCAGCGTCGACATCAACTGCACCGTCACGTACTGAGTGTGGAGGGCTTGGGGTCAGGCTTCTCAGCCTGGTCGCCCGCTCGCTGGCCGGGGGCCGTGCGGCGGTGCAGGTGGAGGGTGAGGGCGAGCAGGCCGAGCGGGGTGGCCACGGCCAGGGCGCCGACCGCCTGGGACGCCCGGGTGGCGACCGTCGCGGCGCATCCGGGGGTATCGAGTTCGCCGGGCTCACCGTCGGGGCCGTACTTCTGCTTCGTGAAAGCCTGCTGGTCGAACAGTGCGGGCACGCCGCACGACGTCGGCGTTGCGTAGTGCCCGTTGTTGTCGAAGGACGTCGGGAAGAGCATCAGGCCGAGTGCCAGGAGGAAGCCGGCGATCGCCGGGACCGCGAAGATCCAGGCCCCGATGAGCAGGTCACGGTTGGTCCGGGGCGCGTCGGTGTCGGTCACGCCGGGAGACGATACGCCCCGGACGGAACCTTGCGCACTGCGGGGCTCAGCAACGATGTCCCTGTTGGCAATCCTGCATGTTGCCGATGGGGCCGACCCAACGATCTCATCGGCCGACAAGACCATTGTGACAAGCCGCGGTTCGCTGAGAAGGGACATCGTGACCTGCGTCGTCTCAGCCAACCTGAACCGCTAAGAAGCCGTTGTCTTTCCGAAGGCGACGGGCGAGTTTCCGCTCGTCAGGCATGGTGCTGGCTGCTGCGCGGAAGAGACGGCGCATTGTTCGTCTGCGTGGTGGAGGTGCCGGAGTGCCGTCGGTGATGGGGCTGTTGGAGGATCGGAAGCTGGCCGCTGGGCAGCGGGTGGAGGAGCTTCGTGCGGAGGCGGAGCGGGTCCTGGCTGAACTGGCTGAGGTGGAGGCCGTGTTGGAGCGGCGCGTGATCGCGGTGGTGGAGCTGTCCGAGGCGTTGGCCGCGAGTGCTCAGCCGCAGGCGCCGGTCAAGCCGGTGCCGGTGCCGGTGCCGGTGCCGGTGGTGGTGAAGGAGCCGGTGGCGGGGTCGGTGGTGCCCGGCTGGCGGGAGGGCATGACGGTGGAGGTGCTCGCGCGGAGTACCGGCGGCTGCTGGACGTGCTGGAGACCGGAGCCGGTCCGGAGGGGCTGCGGGCGAAGGAACTGGCTGGGCTGCTGGGCCTGGAGTTGGTGCCGGCGAAGATCGAGGGCGTGCGGGTGAAGGTGAAGCGGCTGGCCGCGCGGGGCTGGCTGGGCGAGGACCAGCCCGGGATCTTCACGCCGCGGCGGCGGACGGGCTGACCTCGCGGGCCCGGTGGCGGGCGAGGCGGCGTCCCATGAAGGAGCGGTACGACAACGGCTTCTGACGAAGATCGTTTGATACGGTCTGCAACGCCCAGTGATTTGGGCTCGCGGCCTGAGCATCCGGCCGTCGGGGGGATCAAGTTGAGGGGGCTTCAAGTGAAGAAGATGGCAACCCGAGTGGCGTTCCGTGCCGGAACACTGGCCGCGGCCGCCACGATCACGGCGTCGGTGGCGCTGGTGGGTGCCACGCCGGCGAGCGCCATGCCGGCGGGCGCCTTGTACTGGACGTTCCTGTCCAACGGCGCGAGCGGCAAGTGTCTGGAGATTCCTGGCAACAACGGCAGCGACGGCGCGCCGGTTCAGCAGTGGACCTGCAACCGGGGCGAAAACCAGAAGTGGTACGTCTATGCCACGGGCGACGGGTACTACACGCTCGTGAATTCCATGTCCGGAGACTGCCTGGACGTTCCCTACGCCAGCAAGGACCGGGGAACCGCGTTGCAGCAGTGGTCGTGCAACGGCGGTGACAACCAGAAGTGGGTGATCTCGGGGACGGATCCCTCCACGGGTCTGCTCACCATCACGAACAAGAACAGCTGGATGGTCATAGACAACCCGAACGGCAGCACCTCCGACGGCGCTCGGATGGTCCAGTGGCCCTACAACTACGGGAAGAACCAGTTCTGGCATTCCTTCAGCTGACGATCTCGCACTGATGGAGGGGCTGTCCCGGCCGGGGGCAGCCCCTCCTTCGCCATGTGCGCGCGCGACGGCCCGCGACCGGTGCCCGAACACTCCTGGCGCCGGGCGGGTTCGGGGAGCAGCATCGGAGGTCCTCCTTCTGAAAGGTGGTTCCGGATGCCGCAGCCCAGCGCCCACGCCCAGACCGCCCGCGACCACCCCGCCCCGGCCGGCCCCGGCACCGCCGAGCTGAAGCAGCCCGTCGGCTAAGCCGCCCTACCCGTGGCCGGGGCGGTCATCCGCCCCGGCCACCGTGTCCCAATTGGGCTTTGCGCTCGACCCCCGACAGGCTGCGTAGTTTGCGGCCTGGGACAGAGATAGGAGCCCAGGGCCAGATCGTGCTGGGCCCTGCCGCCGTCGGGCCGGTGGCCGAGGCCTTCGAGCAGCTGGCGCGCGAGGGCGGACCGACCGCGCGGGGGCAGGCCCTGCGGGAGGCGAACCGGCGGCGCAACGCCCGTACCGGTGTGCGAGGCAATCACACTGCGAGCGAGTCGAGTTGGACCGTCCCGACACGATGGCGTACAACTGCGGCAACAGGGCCTCCCTGGTGCATCTTCGGCTATCAACACCCAGGAGCTGCACCGGCCTGTTTTCATGCGCCCACCGCCCGCAATCACCCGAACGAGACTCCAGTTCGATCGACAATCCCCAGGAGCGGTACGACAACGGCTTCTAAGGGACAGATGGCCCAGGTCCACGGTGTCATCTGAGGCCTCCGAGTGCGGTGAAGGTTTTGATGACGACGGGGAGGAGACTGGCGGTTCCGAGGAGGATTGCTGCGGTACGGCGCATGAGGGATTTCCCCTTGATATTGAGGTAGTTGAGGTTGGCTCGGTAACTGGTCCAAGCTGCCGCATGACGGCTGAAGTTGATGGATGGACACGCGCCCGTTACCCGAACAGCGGCACCCTTTTCCGGGTAGCCAGCCCGGCCCGCGGCAGCGGGCCGCAGAGCTTGGAGGCGCAGCCGGAAAGCCCGGGTGAGACTGCGAAGCTGACTCACCCTCAGGCCGCGAAGCGGCCGTATCACTCTGTTAAGCCTGGCAGAGCCAGGCCCGAAGTCCTAAGCGAAGCGCAGGACTTCCCAGCCCGAAGGGCTGGAGCTCCCGCGAAGCGGGAGCAACCCCCGTGCGCAGCACGGGGGTTCAAGCCGAGCACAGCGAGGCTTGTCCCTGCACAGCGCGCAGCGCTGTGGTACCCGCTCCGCGGGG
>NZ_JBITHR010000061.1:0-11591 GCF_044458185.1 Streptomyces sp. NPDC050485
AAACCCCGATGGGATCGCCGGACCACAAACCAGGGCCGCGTTCTGGAATTACAACGCCACGGGCTGCTGAACCAACCCCGAGTGCCGCGTGGGTCTGGTCGAGCGGGGCTGCTCGGCCAGGCCGGCACCGAGAACGGCCAACGCTCGGCGAGGACCTAGGGCATGTCCGATGGGTCGTTGGTGACCTGCCAGCCCTCAAGGGCGCACAGCTCCGATCCGCGTGCCCGGCACGCGAACGCGCACGCCGGGCGCTCCCGCGCCCGACGGGCCTTCTCTCGCCACCACGCCACCCGCGGCCTTGCGTTTGCTGGACAACCTGGCGGAAAGGACTCGCCCACCCAACCGCGTGATCGAGAGAGAGCCCGATGAAGAGCCTTCAGCGTGTCCTGGCCACCCTCGCCACCACCGTCCTGCTCACGGCGGGTACCGCCGCGCTCGCGGCACCCGCCCACGCCGACACCCACGTTTCCGTGCTAGGGCTGGTCGATGCGGACACGAACGGCACCATCGACGTGCCCCTGGGAAGCGCGACCGTCGTCGAGCTCCCGAACTTCCTCGCCCCCGTCGTCTGACGATCGTCCTGACGAATCCAGAACATCGAGGACCTGGACGGGTGGACACTCCACCGGCTACGCCACAGTGCCCTGACACACGACGCCGAGGACGGCACCTCCACCCCCGTGCTGCTGGCCCGCTCCCGCCACACCTCCGTCCGCTCCCTGGAGCGGTACGCGCGGCCCGGTGTCGACGCGGTCGCCCGACACGTTGCTGAGCGCGACCCCGCCGCACGCCGCCGCACGTGACACCTCCTCATTTGCGGCTCGTGACAGCGTTCTTACCCGCACCCTTTGTTGTGCCGGGTCGCTGCCTCGTAGGGGATGGACGCCCTGGTCGCTTCTGCCGTGGTGGGAGCAGACGAACGGGCGCCCCCGGCATGCGGACGGTGAGCCGCGGGCGGATGCCGAGATCCTCTTCGACCGGGCCGGCCGGCAGGTGCTCGCCCAGTTGTCGGAGGCCTACGGAGGAAGCCTGGCGAGACCACTGCCCACGTGGTCGCTGGGGCCGGCCGCCTTTGAGGACAGGGCGGACGGTGCGCGGCCGTTGCTCAGGTGGTGGCGTGGGTCATGACGCCGGGGCGGGCGGCGCCAGGTTGGTGGCGTCCAGGGCCGGACGCAGGCCCCTGGCCAGCTGGACGCCGTCCCCGATTCCCCAGTAGTGCACGTAGAACAGGCGGGGCTGGTCGTCCAGCATGTGGTTGTGCAGCTCGACGAGTTCGAAGCCGCCCCTGCGCAGGACCCGGATGACGTTCTGCACTTCACCTGCGGTCATCACGATGTCGCCGGTGACCGCGGCCCGCTTCTCCCCCAGGGCCTGGAACTTGATCACCGTGTCGACACCGATGGGTGCGGGCAGCACATGGCCATGTGAGGTGACGGTCTCCGCGCGGCCGATGAAGAACTTGTAAGTCCGGCCTTCGGCGATGCCCTTGCGGCCCAGCGCCTCGTCGATCTCGGCGGTGTCCAGGTCGATGGGCCTGGTACTCGGCGGCAGCGGCACCGCGATGGGGTCGCCGCTGACTTCCAGAACTGCCTTGAGTTTGCGGGCGAGGGTGACCGCGTCGCCCATGGCCTGAAAGTGCGTCCACCAGATGGGGGGCGTCTGTTCGGGCAGGTGCTTGTGGAGGGCGGTCTGCTCGATGCCCGCCTCCTGAAGGGCTTCGGTGGCCTTGGGGAGTTCGTCCTCGGTGAGCACCAGGTCGCCCATGAGCATGGTGCCGTCGCAGTACCGGGCGAAGTCGGCGCTGCCGTTGAGCGCGAGCGACGACCCGATGTCCACTCCCCGGCTGGTGACCTTCAGATCCCTGCGGGGCAGCGAGATCCCGAAGACCACGTTCTCCCGCAACGCGCCGGTGCGGCCCAGCGCCTCGGCGACCGGTTGCCAGTCGGCGTCCGCCGTGGCGATCGGGCGCTGCAGGTGGGGGCAGTGGACGTGGCCCGGGGCTCCCGCATGGCCGTCGGCGCGGTGCCCGGCGGCGGCACCGCAACCGGCCAGGGCGAGGGCGGATGCGGTGAGCGCGGCCAGCGCGCCCAGGACTGACGGCGCGCCGGTGCGCCCGCGTCGGGTGGCAGACATGGGAACCTTCTTCGTCCAGGTAAGCGCCCCCGCCTACGCCTAGGTGACTCGATGACTGCGTGACTGCGTGACTGTTTCCCGGTCCGGGGGCCAGATGTGTGCGCCCGCGCCCGCGTTCGCCCACCTGGCCGACAAAGGTTGCCTCTCCCTACCTCCTGGGCCCTGTCCTGCTCGAAAATACGATTCGGGGCCGTGGCCTGCTCGTTTGCTGATCCTGGCGACGCGGCTTCGAGTGTTCTGCCGGTGAGGCGTCGCTGAGGGGCAACTGTCGGGTGACCGGGGCGATTTCGGTGTTCGGGCATGGCGGAGTCCCGGTGCGGTGGTCGGGGTTCTCCAGGGTCCTTCGGGTCGTGGCGGACGGGGGTTTGCCGGTCAGCCGGCGGGACGGGGCGATGCGGCGAGGCGGTGGAAGGCCGTGGCCAGTTCGTTTCTCCAGGGCCAGGTCGCCGATATCCGCAGGCGCAGGCGTCGGCCGCCGCGGGTGAGGCGGGCTGTGACGTGCAGTAGCCGGTAGCGGAGCTTCTTCGGCTCGGCGGTGGCCAGTTCCCCGTCCAGGAGGAGGACAGGGGTCCAGGCCATCAGGTCGATCGCCGCGAGGCTGAGTTCGAGCCGGACAGCGTTGACGCCGAAGCCGCGGGGGGGGCTGAAGCCGGTGGTCTTGCCGCACCGGATGCGGTCCTCGGCAGTGGCATGCCCGCGTGACGGACCTCCAGGAACTGGGCGGAACCGCCGCCGGAGTACGGGGTGTCGCTGAGGAACACCTGATGCCGCAAGCCCTCGTCCTGATCGGACAGGGACAGCTGGGCGCCGGGGTGCGGCCGCTCCCGGAGCACGATGATGCGGGTGCCGGTCGGGTAGCCGCCCAGATCGACCATCCCGGTCAGCTCGGCCACCTCGGCGCCATCACGCAGCGTCCCGTCCTGGTCCAGGGCGGGGTCGGGCATGGCCCGGACAGCGCGGCGGACCGGCTCGGTGACCGCGTATCCGACCGAGAAGAAGGTACGGATTCCTCGTTTCCGCACGTCGCGGACGTGGGCGAGGAAGGCTTTCACGGATCCGGCCCTGTCGGCGCGGACCAGGATGTCGGTGCCGTGCCGGTGGGCGTCGGGGATCTGCGCGAGCGCCTGGTCGAGCACCGCAATGTGATCGGCGGCAGTGTCGGCTCCGGAGTTGCCCGGCCGCAGCCGGCCGGAAACGGCCTCGCCGGTGTTCGCGAGGAAACACAGCAGCGGATGGAAGCCGAAGCCGCCCTGATAGGTCGGGGCGGCCTGTTCCTTCTCCGAGTGGCAGGCAATCTGCGTGGCGTCGAGGTCCAGGACCAGGCCGGGAAGTTCGCGTCCGCCGGCCCGGACAGCGGGTGTGCCCTCGCTGGTCTCGGCGGCCTGCATCCGGGCGACTTCCCGGGCTGCAGCGCGGGCCACTCGCAGCGGAGCGAGTGCAGCCTTGTCGATGTCGGCAAGCAACCGCCAGCCGTGGGCGTGGAGGCGACCGGGCCGAACACCTCGCCCTGGTCCCGCAGCACGGCCAGATCCGCGATCGCCTCACCGCCATCGGCGAGCATCACCGCGAGATCAGTGGCAGCCCGGCCCGGATCACGCCCCGTCCCGCGCGACCGAAGCGGCCTGAGAGCGGTGGAGTACGCGCCGGTCAGCCCGGTGGCCTCAGCGAGATCCGCCGACAACCGTGCCCCGGCATGCCCGATCACCCCCGAACCATCGGCACTGACATGGACCTTTGGACGCAACCCGATGGCCTGCACGGGAAAGTGCCCTCCGCCTGGACCGGCAGAACCCCTCAGCGAGGTTCATCGTCCCAGGTCAGGGAGGCACTTTCGCGTTTCCGCCCCAAAGCCAGCCGTACCCGAGTGAAACAGCGAGGTCAGTCCCCTACTTCGAGCACTGCCTGGCCGCGGGAGACCCCCGCCTCGACGGCACGATGGGCATCACCCACGGTTTCCCACGGCCTGGGATCCACAAATTCCTCCGGGATACGGAAGCCGTCCGCCACATCCCGCCACAAGGCGGCGATCTCCGTGCGGTTGCCGGTGCGGACCCCTATGAGCGATTGGGTGTGGAGGTAGAACGGCAGCAGCGACAGGGGTATTGGCTCGTGCGAAATCGCTCCGGACACGACGATCCGGCCCATGTCAGCCAGCGTTTCGCGGTACTTGTGCCAGACCGCCGGGATGCCGAGGTTGTCGATGACGCAGTCGACACCCCACTCGCCGGTCACCTCGCGAATGGCGTCGGCGAGGTCCTCCGCGTCACCGTCGAGGGCCGCTCGCAGTGGCAGGCCGTCCATGCAGCCCGGTTTGACGGCCAGCCGGTCGACACCGATGACATGGGCCCCGCGAAAGCCGGCGAGCGATGCGGCGGTCGCGCCGAGCGACCCCGCCGCACCGATCACCAGTACGTTGCTGCCCGGGCCCACATGACCGGCGTCGAGTTGTGCTCTGGCAACGGGCCCGTTGCCCGCCAGGGCCGCCGCCTGGGAGAAGGGGACGTCATCCGGCAGCAGCGAGACGTTGGACTGCGGCGCCACGCACGAGTGCGCGTAGCTGCCCTGCCGGTGTACGCCGATCAGAGCGAACGACGAGCACGCCTCCTCACGGCGGGCCCGGCAGGCGCGGCAGTTTCCGCAGGAGAGTACCGCGGAGACGGCTACTCGTCTCCCGATCAGCGCCGGGTCCGCGCCGGGACCGACGGCGTCGACCACGCCGGCGTGCTCGCTGCCGAGTACATGGGGGAATGCCGGCACCTGTCCCGCGAAAGGAGGACGTCCGGCCCGGGTCGCGATGTCCTTCGTGCGGCCGACAACGACCGTCGACACCCGTACCCGGACCTCGCCGGGCCCAGGTTCGAGATCGGCCAGTTCCGCGAGGTGGATCACCTCTGGGCCGCCGAACTCCTCGATGATGAGCGCTTTCACCGGTCCGTACCTCTCGTCGGCTGGGCAGCGCCGACGTTGGCCGTCGGCAGGGTGGTGTCGCCCGATGGTGTGGCGGCAGAGGTACCGGTACGACCTTGCGCACTCTCTGAATTCCGCCGGCACGCGCCATCGGTAGGGTCGGCCATATGAACCACCGCACCCGGCGGAACCGCTGTGATCTCCTACTGGTGCGTTCGCGATTCGGTGTTTCCACCTACCCCGGCCGTCTCCGCCCGCACTACTTACGCGGACGGATCGGCCGAGGTCAGAGGACGGACGTCAAGTTCACCATCTTCAACACCTGTGACCACGTCATCGGAGAGCGGGGCCGGATCACGGCCGCCCGCTGAGCCGAGTGCGCAACGGGGTCAGTTGATGGATGTCGTAGCGCCTGCGCAGGGCGGATATGGCCGCCTCGTCCGGGGGGCCGTCGGCGTTCAGGATCTCCAGCAACTCCTCGAAGTAGCGTTCGTGGTTCGGGGGTGGAGCCGCCTGTACGAGCATCCTGGCATTCTGGTCCGTCCGGTTGGCGAAGGCATGCGGACAGCCGGGCGGCACATGCACCACCGAGCCCCGGGTGGCCCGCACCGGCCGCTCGCCGGAACGGGACTCCCACAGCTGCCAGTTGTCCGGCGTGCGTTCCAGGGGCTCGAAGGCAAGCACCTCCAGCTCGCCTTCGAGGAGGTAGAACACCTCCTCGCTGTTGGCATGGGCGTGTGCGCCCACGTCGAACCCGGGGGGCACCACCACCTCGAAGAGGGAACCCACCCGGGTGCGCGCGCCCGTTACCTTCATCGTCACCTCCTGGGCGCTGGTCACCAGGGTCCGTCCCGCGCCCGGCGGGAGCACCAGGCCGTCCATCGTGGGCATCGTCAGATCACTCATCGGGAGTTCCTCCGTTCCGCGTCACCAGGTCACCGGAATCGCTTCTGGACCCCGGATCAGCTCGCCTTGCCGCCAGCGGATTTCACTCGGCGGAACGGCGAGCCGCAGGCCGGGGAAGCGGTCGAGCAGTCCGCGGAGCATCACCTGCATCTCCATCCGGGCCAGCCAGGGGCCGGCGCAGTAGTGCGGTCCGTTACCGAAGGCCAGGTGTGGATTGAAGGAGCGGTCGAAGTCGAGGCTGTGCGGGTTGTCGAACGTCTCCGGGTCGCGGTTGGCCGCCACATACGAGGCGTAGACCGGCTCGCCGCGCCGGATGGTCACCTCGCCGACTTGCACGTCCTCGGTGGCGATGCGGCCCATGCCCACCGCGTTGCGGTGGGGGATGTAGCGCAGCAACTCCTCCACCGCCTGCGGCAGCAAGTCCGGCTCGGCCAGCAGCCTGGCATGGTGCTCCGGGTGTGTGAGCAGCAGGTAGACCATGTTGGCGCTGTTGAACCGCACCGAGTTGATGCCACTGACCTCCATCAGCACAGCGAAGGCCACCAGTTCCTTTCGGGAAAGCTGGCCGTCTCGCTCAGCGGCGGCCATATGACTGAGCACGTCGTCGCGGGGCTCCGCCATCCGCTGGGTGGCCAGCGCGTCGAAGTAGGCGCCGATCTCCTCCTTGGCCTGCTCGCTGCGCCGACGGCCCTGCGCCGACGAGATGACCAGCAGGGTCCAGCCGATGATCCGGGACCAGTCCTCCTGCGGCACACCCATCAGCTCGCTGATCCCGGCCACCGAGAAGGGCGTGTTGAGGTGTTCCATCACGTTGGCCGGCGCTCCGGCCTGTTCCATCGCGTCCAGAAGGTCCTCGGCGATCTTTTCGGCGCGCGGGCGCAGTTGCTCGATGCGCCGGCGGGTGAACATCTTCGCCACTGTCTTGCGCAGCCCGGTGTGGTACGGAGGGTCGGTGAACCCCACCGCGTCGTCGAGCGGGATGAAGTGCGGGGCGAGCCGGGTGACATCGCGACCGGCCAGTTCCGCCCTGCTGAACCGCGGGTCGGTGGTGACCAGTCTGACGTCCTCGTACTTCGTCGCCACCCACGCGTCGCCTTCCCCGTGCGGCATCCGGATACGGGCGAGTCCGCCGTCTTCCAGCATCTCTTGCATCGCCGGGTCGAAGTCGAGGGCTTCGATGCCGTCAACGCTCCAGAAGCGGACCGGTGGCTCATCCGTTTGACTGCTCACGATGCGTACCTCCTGCTCGGTGCGGACGCGGACTCAAGCCGCCTGGTCCAAGGGCCAAGTGCCGAGGGCCGAGGCAGATCTCGGCGGTGATGCGGGGACCGAAGCCGGCCGGCAACCCCTTGTGCGAGTCGAGGGCCGACGCCTCGTCAAACGGGCGTGCCAGTGCGTCGAGCACCGCGGCGCCGACGATGTTGCCGTACTCAGTGAGCGTGGCGCGGCTGAACCGGAAGGCTTCGGGCGGGACGCCCAGGAAGCGGCTCAGATCGTCGAGGGTGCGTGGCCCGCCTGCGTGGATGATGGAGAAGTCCGGCTTGCGGGCGTCCCCGCCGTGTTCTTCCGCCACCGCGCGCAAGGCCGGGGTGAGCGGCTCCATCGTGCCCGGCGCCCGCTTGTCCAACTGGAAGTGGAAGCCGGTGGACCGGACCGCGTAGGAGATCCAGTCCTCTGTGTTCGGGATGAGGTACCAGCCGTTGTGTTCCGGGCGAATGCCGGTGCCGCCACTGCCCCGGAGCACTGCGGCGGCGATCCCGTCGCGGAACGGGTTCCAGCGCCTGGCGCACTACCGCCGGAACACGAGCCTTGGATTCCGCTTGGTTGACGGCGCTGTGCGCGTCTACTTTGGGATGGCGCAACACCTCTTCGAGAGGCTGGACGACGTGCCGTTTGAGAATTCCGGTATTTCCGGTGGTATTTCCGATCAGCCGGAATGCGAGATCACGTTGCGGATGGCCATGGCGCATCCTCCACGCCCATTCGAGGGTTTCCTCAAGGGTGCTGATGTGATCGGGGACCGCGATTGCCGGCTTGCACAGAACGGCCATGTATCTGCTCCTCAAGGACGGGGCCCTGTTGCGCGCCGCGTTCCACGCTAGGACAGCCCGTTGAAACCCGCACGTCGAAGCCCGCATACTGCTCCACCAGCGTGTTAGGGGGGCGGACCGCACTGGTGGACACCGGAGCCGTAAGGAAACAACTTGCGGGTTCTGCCTCTTGGTATCGCAGGTGAACAGGGCGCCAACCGGCAGTCTGTTTCCTTACGGCTCCACCTACTGCGGGCGTCGTTCCGTTACGCGGCCCGCCAGGACCGGGACAAGATCACGAAGGCGCCCAAGCCCGTCGACACCACGCCGAGCGAGGACGCGGCCACCACACGGTTCCTGGAATTCGCCGAGACATAGGGCGCCAAGCGTTCGGCGACCGTCCTGCTCCGGGAGCCCAGCTGGGCCGAATCCACGCCTCTTCTCCAGTCCGATGCAGAAATACGGCGCATTGTGTGCACGACCAACAGCATCGACAGCGTCAACGCACGGATCCGCAAGGCCGTCCGCGCCCGTGGACACTTCCCCACGGGCGGGCCGCCCTCAAGTGCGTCTACATGGCCGTCATGAGCCTCGACCCGACCGGCGCGGCCGCAAACGCTGGACCATGCGATGGAAGGGCGTACTCAACGCCTTCGGCCCGGCCTTCGACGGCCGCCTCACCACAGGCCAACTCCAGCCACACCAGCCCCAGTTACACCGCCAGCTTTGCAGACCCGGCCACCGCTCGCACTGAAGAAGAACACTGACACCGCCCGGGAAACCGGCGTCGAGCCGAGCAGACCAATCCCGCATGGCCAAACTCCGCATCAAGATCTCCGGATGCCTGCGAATCCCGCAAGGCACCTGCGACTTCACGACGATCCGCACCCACCTCGCCACCACCGACCGCCACGGCCAGACCACGCCCGATGCCCCGCCCACGCCATACACGGCAGACCTGAACACCCGCCACCCCCCGGACACACCGCACAACCCGCACTCCCGGACACCTATCCAGTCACAGTCGAGCATGAATGAGCGGTGTTCCCCTGAAGTGAGGAATCGCGGGCGATAGCCGATTCATCCGCCATTCGGGGGTTAGCTACGATATAGTGCTGATTCTGTACAGTGAGTGACTCTAGCGTGGGGGCATGTCTGCCCCCGAGTCCCTGTCACCGACCGTACAGATTCCCCAGGCGGTGCATTCCCGCCGCTGGGTGATCCTGACCGTGCTGCTTTTCAGTCTGATCGTTGTCGTGCTCGACAACTCGATCCTCAATGTCGCGATGAAGACCATCGCCCAGCCGCCCCCTACTGGACTCGGCGCCACTCAGAGCCAGCTGGAGTGGGCGATCAACGCCTACACGCTGGTCTTCGCCGGGCTGCTGTTCACCTCCGGGCTCGTCGGCGACCGGCTGGGACGCAAGAAGACCCTGATCTTCGGCATGCTGGTCTTCGGCACCGGCTCCCTGCTCTCCGCGATCTCCGGCTCCTCCGGTGAACTGATCGCGTACCGCGCTCTGATGGGCTTCGGTGCCGCGTTCGTCATGCCCAGCACCCTGGCAATCATTGCGAACGTCTTCGACCGCGACGAGCGGCCCAAGGCCATCGGCATCTGGACCGGCACGGTCGGCTTCGGTATCGCGCTCGGCCCGATCGCCGGCGGGCTGCTGCTCCAGCACTTCTGGTGGGGATCGGTGTTCCTGATCAACGTGCCCATCGTGGCGATCGGCGTGGTCGCGATGGCCGCGCTCGTCCCGGACTCCAAGGACCCCCTCCCTGGCCGGCTCGACCCGGTCGGGGTGCTGCTGTCCGTCATCGGTCTGGTCCTGCTGGCGTACGGCATCATCAAGGGCGGCCAGCTCGCCGACTTCACCGCGCCCGAGTCGTGGATGACGATCGTCACCGGTGTCGCCGTTCTGGGCGGCTGGGTGCTCCATGAGCACCGAAGCGACCACCCGGCATTCAACGTCGCGTACTTCCGCGACCGGCGCTTCTCCGCCTCCGTGGTCGCCATCGGCTTCGTCTTCTTCGGGCTGGTGGGCGTGACCTTCTTCAGTGTCTTCTACAACCAGAGCGTGCGCGGCTACACCCCCCTGCAGTCCGGCCTTCTGATGCTCCCGCTCGCCGCCGCCCAAATGATCTTCGCGCCGCGGGCCCGCCTGGTCGTCGCCCGGTTCGGCGCACGTGCCGTGTGCACCACCGGGTTGGCCCTGGACGCGGTCGCGTTCCTCGGCTTCCTGCTACTCGGTACTGCCACGCCGATCTGGGTACTTGAGGTGGTGTTCTTCCTGATGGGCATGGCGATGGCGCATGTGATGCCACCCGCCACCGTCATGATCATGTCGTCGCTGCCGCGTGAGAAGGCCGGTTCCGCCTCCGCGGTCAACAACACCTTCCGGCAGGTCGGCGGTGCGCTGGGGGTCGCCGTACTGGGATCGCTGCTGTCCACCGTCTACCACAGCGGCATCGAAAGCCATCTCGCGGCGGTCCCCGGCCTGCCCGAGAACCTGCGGCACACAGCGGGCGAGTCGGTGGAGACCACCCTGGCGGTCGCCCAGACGCTGGGGCCGGCGGGCAGGGCGCTGGTCCAGCCCGCCAACGACGCCTTCGTCCATGCCATGCACGTCACCGCCACCGCATCGGCCGGGGTCGCCGCTCTCGGTGCGGTGGTGGCCCTGGTCTTCCTGCCGCGCCGCACCCCTCAGGAACCGCCCGCCCGCGAACAGGAAAAGGTGAGCGCGAGGAGCGAAGGGTGAGCGCGAAGCCCACAGCCGGCACGGTCGCCCGCACCCTGAGACCAGCGGTCCCGTCGCCGATCGCCGCAGTCCGCGGCCCCGTATACATGCCTTCGCACTGACGGTCCGTGACCTCGGCGGGGACAAGCTCCGGGTGAGTTCGGCCCCGGTGGTGGCGCTGGTGACCGCCACCGGTCGCGATGCGGATCGGGCGGAGGCCGGCGGGGGCATCGCGCCGCTCCCGTACAGCACAGCGCTCGACTGCTTCTGACCGGCAGGCGACAGCGGCAGGCCGGGCAGGGCCGAACGCCGTTCGTGCGGCCACGTCATCGACCAGCCGACTGGAGATCTCCCGGTGACAGGTGCGGCGTGCGGTCTCCGGGCTCCGTGCGTGCAACAGCTGACATCGTCACCCACGCCGTCACTCGTCACATGAGACCCGGTACCCACTCCCGAGGTCGAACCTCAGACCCGGGACCAACCCCAAGCGCCTCACTCGACTGATGCGGATCAACCACATCGCCGGCCGGCACCTGCGGCGCACCAAGCGCACAACCAACGCGGACAGAACGGCTCCACCCACGCCGCACCTGATGATGCGCCACTTCACCGCGCACACCCTCACACCGACACAGGAGCCCAGTACAGCGCGGCCGCCTTCGCCAAGGCCTGCCGCCAGCACGGCATCCGCCGCAGCATGGGCCAGGTCGGCTCCAGCCATGACAATGCCCTCGCCGAGTCGCTCTTCCAGGGCCTCAAACGCAAGTTGCTGCACGGACCGGAACCTGTCAACGTGATCAAGGCAGGTGAAGTGTTCTATCGCTGTGTCGGGATCGTTTGGTCGTCGGGTCTGTGCTCGTCGGGCTTGTTGATCCAG
>NZ_JBITHR010000062.1:0-10920 GCF_044458185.1 Streptomyces sp. NPDC050485
CCCACACCCCATACGACAACGTCGGCCTTCAAGACCACAACCAGGTCCTGAAGGCCGACGTCACGCGAACCCCCGGATTAACCAACAGCATCCGAAGGCAGCGACGGGGGCGGCCCGGCCCACCGTGACCGTGTGCCGGGGCTGCTGCTGCGGCACCCCGGCCAAGGTCCCGCGCCTGGACCATGAAGCCCAGCTCACCGACCTGCGCACCGCGCTCGCGAGCGTGGCGATGGTGCGGCGTACCGACTGCCTCGACGCCTGCGAGCGCGCCAACGTCATCGTCATCCAGCCCTCCGCCGAAGGCCGCAGTGCTGGCGGCCGACCCGTCTGGTTGGGCCAGGTCAACGGCCCCGGCGCCGCTGCCGACATCACCACCTGGGTCAAGAACGGCGGCCCCGGCCTCGCCGATCCACCCGACATCCTCGACCTGTACACGTTCAGCCCGTCCCGACGCGTCCGCCACGAACTCGACAACTGACCGGCCCCGGTGCCGCCTCCCCCGTAGGACGGCACCGGGGCCGATCCGGCTTCCGGGGGCTGTCTACTCGTCGTCGTCTTCGTCGTCGAGATCGAGGGCGCCGGGGTCGCGCAGCGGGCGCAGGTCCTGGCAGGGGTGCTCGGGGCACCCGGGTGGGGCCGGGCCGGGGCGAGCTTCTTCGCGGTTCGGATCTTGTCCCCCAGCTCTTCCAGGTCACCAGGAGGGCACACCGCGCGCGGCCGGACGAAGAGGGGTCACGTCACGGACCAGCAGCTCCTGGCTGATCGGGCGGTTCAGAACCTCGACGATCTCGTTCGGCTGCATGGTTCGGTTCCTCCTTCTCAGCGCAGTTCCTCGGCCAGTCCGACGATGATGCCCTCCGGGCCGCGGAGGTAGCAGAGCAGATAGCTGTCCTCGAACCGGGCGATCTCACCGACGAGTTCGGCGCCGTGAGGGCGCAGGCGGGCAACGGTGTCCTCGATGTCGTCGACGGCGAACATGACGCGGTGCGTGCCCACAATGTTGTGCGGCCGGTTGCGCGGCCCGGCGCTGATCACCGCCGGGCTGCGGTACTTCGACAGCTCGAGCCGGCTGTGACCGTCCGGGGTCCGGACCATCGCGATGTCACAGCGGACGCCGTCGAGTCCGGTGCACTGGTCGGCGACGAGGCCCTCGACCTCCGCCCTGCCCTCCAGCTCCATACCGAGTTCCAGGAAGAACGCGATGGCGGCATCCAGGTCCTCGACGACGATGCCGACGTTGTCCATCCGCTGAATCGCCATGCTGGTTTCTCCTGCTTCCTCGTGCGGCCGGTGGTAGCCGCTGATGTCCCTGGGACGGAGCCGGTGGCACGTTCTCGACATCCTCAGACCGCCGAACTCCGAAAAATCCGTGCTGGCGATCCATCGAAGAAAGCGCTGCGAATGAAGCCCGTCTGGAAGAAAGGCTCAGCACCGGGGACAGCCTGAGCGTGCCCGGACGGCGTACGTCGTAACGGCCCGTGCCGACTCCTGCCCACGGCGACGACCGTGCCCGGACCACCACCCGGCACCCGCCGCCGCCCAGACCGCCCCGCGTACGACCCCGGGGCGGTCTGCTCCTGGGCGCCACGGGTCTGGACCCGTCGGTGGTGCACGCGTGCCGACAGCAGCTCGGCCGCTGAACTTGGAGTTGAAGCAGATGGCCGAGCCGGGGATCGGCTCCTTCGGCGCCGAAGGAGCCAGCCCACAGGAGCGAGACTCGCAACCACTACGATCAGCCGCACGAACGGCGGTACCGGTGAGCGGTGCGGCCGCGCTTGTTTGGTGGTCATGAGTTCCTGCGGATGCGACTACGGCATCTCTACTGGTCCGGGCCTTATGGCCGCCGATTTCCTGCGTCGACACCAGCTCGACAGCAAGATCTCGCGGGGCCAGTGGCCTGACACGATGCGGCTTCTCATGATCATCTACACCGGGCTGAAAGGCGACCTGCCGGTCCAACTCCACTTTGCCGCAAAGGCAGAAGAGGCCGGAGTCAGCGCCGAACACCTGCGCGCCGAGGTGGCCTGGCTGGTCGAGCACGAGTTCCTGGCACTCGACGGGCACGTCGAGGGGGTAGCGCGCGTCTGGGTGAATTCCTCGGTCGCGTTTCTGCCGGGGACGGATCCGCGGGTGGCAGCTGCCCGGCACAGGTTTCCGTACTTCGACATTGCCAAGGGCGGCATGAGCGCTGAAGAGCCCGTCATCATCCACCCGTACGAGCGGGAACTCTGGGAGGCGGTCTACGTCGCCCAGCAGGACTTCTTTGAGAACCCACCGGTCTTCAAGCGCTGCCCAGCCCATGCATGACGTGCTTGTCTGGCGTGGTGTCCTGCTTTCGGCGGCATCACCCCAGCGGCATCGACACGCCTGAACACCCTCGCTCTCACCCCCCACCCAGCCCTGGCGTGGCGGTCGCTGTTGCCGTTGACGCTGCCGCCCCACGTCCCCGGCGTACACCATCACCGCCTGGTTCCGGAGGAGCATCCGATGGCCTACAGCGTCACCTGCGACATCACCGCTGGCCCGCTGACCCTGCCCCGCGTGGCCGGTTCCGTCGGTGCCGTCTACTCCGATCCCCGCCGCGACAGACCCGGCTTCGGCGCCGCTGTCGAACTCCCCGCCGTGCTGGAGCTACTCACCGCAATCCAGACCGGCCAGATCACCGCAGCCGAGGCCACCAGCGCGTTCGTCCCCTTCCTCGCCCGGCTCGATGAATTCGATCGGAAGATGGCTGACCATTTCGCTCGTTTCGATTACTGAGAAGACTTGACCGTGATCAAAGTCGCTGAGGATTGGCGTATCCCCTGGCAGACCCACGAAAACCCGAGCCCCACGGGCCGGGACGCTGGCGCCACCCGGCCACAGGGGGCCCCGGCCTGCGGGGCTGCGCTGTTCGCCGGCGACCGGTTTCATCCGGGCCCGGGCCGGGGGCGGGACGGGAAAGACCCGCAGCGTGACCCGGAGCGCGGCGCCGGGCACGAGGAGATCGGCGAGGAGCATCTGGCCGGGCTGTCGGCTCCAGTCGAGGCGCGGCCGGGGACGGCTCGCGGCGGGGTCGATGGCGTGCACGCCATGGTCAGCACCGTGCTCTCCATCCCGCGGACCTGGACCCGGTTCCACTGGCCTGGTTCAAGAACGGTGAGCGCGTCGGTGAGGTCTTCGATGTCGCCATCCTCGAGGTGGGGCACGGTGGCCGGGTGAGAATGCCGCTGCCCCTGCCGATCACGGTCGTACGCCCAACCCCGGTTCCGGAGGTCCCCACAGGTCCATGTTGGCAGTACACGGTCAAGCTGGACGGCTACCGTGCCGTGACCCTGCGGACCAACGAGGGCGTCCTGCTCCACTCCCGGTCCGGCCGGGGGTTCGGCAACGAGTTCCCCGAACTCGCCGAGCCCTTGCGGGCCCTGCCGGCCGGGGTGGTGCTGGACGGGGAGATCTGCGCCGCGTACGCGGACGGCCGGATGGAATTCACCGCCCTGGCCCGCACCGCGGCCTGGCGCCGCTCCCACGGCGTCGCGGTCTCCCTCACCGCTTTCGACGTGCTGGCCCTCACTGATCCCGGCAACCCTGCCGGCGACGCCCGCGATGTGCGCGCCCTCCCCCTGACCGAGCGCTGGGAGCTGTTGAACGAGGTGCTCACCGGGACGTCGGTGCGGCCAGTGCTGGCCACCAGCGACCGCGACACCGCGCTCACCTGGGCGCGCGATCTCGCCGCCCTCGGGGTCGAGGGAATCGTGGCGCGCCGCTGGGACGCGCCCTACAGCCCCCGCCTGAGGGGGGCGTGGGTGAAGTGGCGCAGCAACGACACGGTGGATGCTCCGGTGCTCGCCGTCCTCGGACCGGTGCACCGGCCCCGGGCGGTGCGGGTTCTCCTGGACGGCGAGCCGGTGGTGACCACGCCCCGCCTTGATGCAGTGCATGCCTCCCAGGTCGCCCATGCCGTCCCGGGCCGCCTTCTGCCCCGCGAGACCACGTCCGGCCCGCCGGCCGCGGCCGGCGAACAGCCGGTGGCGCAGGGGCTGGTGGCCGAGGTACGGGTCACGACGGGCCGCCACCCGGCGGTGCGCCTGGTCCGGCTGCGGCCGGCGGACTGATGTCGTCCAACGAGATCGGGCCGTACAGCCGGATGACGACGGCGGCCAAGCTGGCGGTCCTGGCCGCCCATCCTCGGTGTGCGATCTGCGGCCGGCCGACCGCGGAAGTCGACCACCACCACCCGACGGACACCGTGCGCGGCCCGTTAACCGAACTAACTCATGCGTTCTTGCAGGTCAACGCGCCTCTCCGCTAGCTTTTCGGGATGCTTCAAGGTGACGTCCCCGAACGGGACTTGGCGACGTTTGTCCTGCCTGAGTTAGGTCGGCTGCAGGAGACCAGTGATCAGTGGGCGCCGTACCAGTTGCTCGATCAGGATGGCGCTGTCGTCGACCCCGTCCGGCTCTTCTTCGCCGAGCTGCAGGCAGAAAACAAACCCGCCTCCACGGTCCGGTCATATGGCATGGACCTGCTGCGCTGGTGGCGACCTGTTAACTGCACCATGTCCCAGTCGTGACCCAGACGGATCGTCTGGGTCTTCTCAGGAGTGTGGTGTGGTGGAGGACGTGCGACGTGCCCTGATGGAGGGGAAGTGCTCGGTTCCCGAGCTCGGCGCTGTAGTCGCGGGGGCGACGCCCGACCTTCCGTTCGTTGTAGTGGATGCTGACGGTTGCGAGGTCGAACCGGTCAGTGCCTACCTGCGAGATCTGATGCTGGGGGACGTCAGCCCGCTGACCTGCCGGAGTTACGGATTCGGACTGTTGCGGTGGTACCGGCTACTCCAGTACCTGCAGATCTCCTGGGACAAGGCCACGGAGGCCGAAGTCGCGGCGCTCGTTGGCTGGCTGCGGGAAGCGCGCAACCCGCAGCGTCTCCGTAAGCGGGACAGCGCGTCTCCGCCTGCGGGGTCAGTGAATCTGAAGACCGGCAAGCCATCGCTCCGGGAGGGGTACGCGCCGAGCACGATCAACCACAACCTCAGCGTGGTCAGCGGGTTCTATGGCTTTCATGCGAGGTTCGGCGTTGGTCCGGTGGTCAATCCGGTGCCGGCCTCGCACGGGCGTCGGCAGGCTCTTGCACACCGGTCTCCGCTGGAGCCGACGCAGGTGTTCCGGCGGGGCCGGCTGCGGCAGAAGGTGCCGGTGCAGGCCCCGCGATCTATCCCCGACCATCTGTGGGATGAGTTGTTTGCCGGGATGGGCTGCGACCGTGACCGCGCACTCCTGGAGTTCTCCGTCTCCTCCGGGGCCAGGGCGAGCGAGCTGCTGGGCGTCGGGCTGGACGACATCGACTGGTCTGGCCAGCTGATATACGTGATCAGCAAGGGCACCCGGATCCGACAGCCCGTGCCCGCCTCCCCGAACGCCTTCCGCTACCTGGGCAGCTACCTGGCCGCCGACGGGTTGCCCGACACGGGCCAACCGGTGTGGCGCACTCGCCGCGGGGATCCGCGCCCGTTGACGTATTGGGCGACACGCCGCATTCTCCAGCGGGCCAACGACAAGCTCGGCACGAATTGGACCTTGCACGACGCTCGCCATACGGCGGCGGTCAGGATGGCGGGAGACGAGCGGCTCACCCTCGCCGAGGTGCAGACGATCTTGCGGCACGCCCATCTCGACACCACTGGCCGCTACCTGACGGCCCGTGTGGAGGACCTGCACGACAAGCTCCAGGAGCACTACACCAAGCCCCGTCCCCAGCGCACCTTCACCGCCGGGTACGACCCGGAGGACATCAAGGCGGTGTTCGGTGGCTGAACCCGGCACCCTGACCCAGCCGACGACCAAGAAGGGCGTCAGCCGCTTCGTCAGCGTGAACGCCGCACCTGCCCCTGCCCCTGCGGTCCCGCCGCGTCCCCAAGGTGATCTGACCCGCGCCTCCGTCGGGGAGATCGCGCAGGCGGTGCGCACGACCTGGCCGACGAAGTCGGCCGACAACCGATGGAACCGGAGCCGCGGCGCCCGGGACCTCCTGCAGCACCTGAGCCAGTTCCCGGGCGAGACCTGGCAGGAGCGGTGGGAGGCCAGCGGGTTCAACCAGGGCGGCAACCCCGTGTCGGTCCTGCGATCGGCTCCCAGAGAGAGGAGCCAGATCGGCACCGGCGCTGCCTGCCTCCTGTGTCTGCGGATCATCCAGCCCTCACTGGAGGCATTCCGGTCGAACACCTTCCTCTACTACGGGCAGCGCTTCCTCACCGCCCAGAACGACCCTCTGTTGGAGAAGTTCTGGGCTGAGACGCAGGCCACGCCGGTGAACCCGATTCACCACGGGACCGCGCTGTTCGACATCGCGGTCGTCCTCACCACGCAGGGCATCGCCCTGGCCGACCTGACCCCCGAGGCTTTCCTGCACTACGCGTGGGAGTGTCGCCGTCAAGGACTGGTCCTGGGGGCACGCGGAGCCGGCAGCCGGTTCCCCGGCCACCTGGCCTGGCAAGTGCTCCACACGATGGACCACTTCCCCTCCCATGGGCCAGCGACGCTGAAGGCGGCCCTGCTCAACGGGCGATCGACGGTCAAGGAACTGGTCGACCGCTACAAGATCCGCAATACCGGGGTTCGGCACCTGCTCGTCGCCTACCTGGAACGACGCAAGCCCGAACTGGACTATTCGACGCTGGACAATCTGTCCCGCCACCTGGCCAGCAACTTCTGGGCGACCATCGAGCAACTCGCCCCCGACCAGCCCGACCTGCGCATCGACGGCGAGCTCTACCAGCGGTGGCGGGACCGGGTCGCGATTCGCGTGGACGGCAAGGGGCAGCGCGACTTCGACCCCATTCTGCGTGCAGTGCGCGCCTTCTACACCGATCTGCAGGCGTGGGCAGCAGCGGAGCCCGAGCAGTGGGCGATCTGGGTGGCGCCCTGCCCAATCCCCGACGCAGAGGTCCGCGGTTATGGGATCCGCAAACGACGCGTCAAGGAACGCATGGACGACCGCACCAGGCAACGTCAACCGCTGTTGAACACTCTCCTGGAACACCTGGAGAACCGGTACGGCCACCTCCGTGACCTACTCGCGCAGGCCGCGGACATGGCCGGCGGGCAGACCGTCACGCTGGAGGGTCAGACCTATCAGCGCCTGTGGAGCAGGGTGGATGAACGCCGAGTCCGGCTCGGAGGGCTGGCGAACGTCCGCGTCCTCGACCTGGAGAGCGGCAAGCACATCAATGTCACGCATGCCGAGGACGCCGCCTTCTGGGAGTGGGCGATCGTTGAGGTCCTGCGGCACTCAGGCGTGCGCATAGAGGAGGCCCTGGAACTCACCCATCTCAGCATCCGGCAGTACCAACGGCCCAACGGCGAGGTCATCGCCTTGCTGGTGATCGCTCCCTCGAAGAGCGACCGGGAACGCGTCATCCCCATGTCCGCCGAGCTGTTCGCCGTCGTCGCGGCCATCGTCCGCCGCCACACCACCGGCGGCCAGACCATCCCGCTCTTGCCTCGTTACGACCCGAAGGAACGGCAGAGCAGCGCACCCATGCCGTTCTTGTTCCAACGCAAGATCGGCACCAAGCACGAGGTCATGTCAGACACCACAGTGGTCAACATGCTGAAGCGCCGCTGCGTTGAGCTCGCCGAACAGCACTCCGGTTTCCTTGCGACCAGCTTCACACCGCACGATTTTCGCCGACTCCTGGCCACGGAGCTGGTGAACAGCGGGCTTCCGATCCACATCGGAGCGGCCCTACTCGGACATTTGAATCTTCAAACGACTCGTGGATACGTCGCCGTGTTCAACGAGGACGTCGTCCGTCACTACCAGGGATTTCTCGACCGGCGCCGCCAGGCCAGGCCAACCGACGAGTACCGGCCGGTCACCGAACCCGAATGGCTCGGCTTCGAGGAGCACTTCGACCAGCGCAAAGTCGAGCTGGGAGGATGCGCCCGCCCCTATTCGACACCTTGCCAGCATGAGCACGCCTGTCTGAGATGCCCCATGATCAACATCAATCCGAAGATGCTGCCACGCCTCGACGAGATTGAGGTCGACCTTCTGGCCCGCCGGGCCCGAGCCGAAGCAGAGGGGTGGCTCGGTGAGATCGAAGGGATAGACCTCACCCTGTCCTTCCTGCGCCAGAAGCGAGACCAGACCCGTCGGCTCGCCAGGGTCGCGCCGGTCGACCTCGGCATACCCGGCATCGCGCCGCGATCACCGGCAAGGCGAGAATGAGGGGATGTATCTCGCTGCCAAGATTCGGGGCGACCTCGGCATGCCTGCCCGCAGAGGAAGCCGAAAAGAGCCCCGTGGGCATGCGCCACCGTCCCGCACAGGGCTCAGACCAGCAGCCGAATCGACGGAACCTCCGCATCCACCGCGATCTCCGTCTTGCAGCCTCCGCAGTACACACTCGTGGGCCGCCGAACGTTCGTCTGGATCGAACCTTCGCTCGACGTCTCCTGATGAGGGCAGTAGTTGCCGTAGTGCAGGCGAACCCAATTACTCAACGGCGTTGCGTCGGTGCCCCGCTTTGCGTCCTTGAACGGCGCCCACCAGAAGTCCACCACAGTCCGCAACGCCAGCCGGTCGTCCTGGCTTGTCACGTCGAACGCAGCGATCCGAGCTGCGGCGAAGTGCTGCTCGTTCCTGCCACTCCAGCAGATGGCCCGCTCGGCCCCCCGCTCCAGCGCGTTGGTTCGTCCGACCCGCTCGCAGACGAAGCAATCCAGGTTCAGCTGGATCGTGGGTTTCCAGAACAAAAGATCACGATGAACCTTCTCAAGCCCAGACAGAACCGCGGTGATCTCAAGGCTGCGCAACATCGTGCGATCGTCGCACAGCTGCTACAGCTGCTACAGCGGCACCGCGGGCACCCCGACTTGCAAAGTGCAGAGAAGGTTCCTGTGGGCGCTCGACATCGAGTGGAACCGGGCAACTCGTGCGGATGCACGGGACTTCACCCGGTGGATGCAGATCGCGAACAAGCCGCAGCGCCTGCACTGGAGGCACCGCAACGCGGGCTACTCCGAGAAGACGGCGCCGAAGCCGCGGACGACGCGGAAGAAGATCCCTGGCACGCCGAACGCCATCACGGGCAAGGCTTCGCCCGGCCCGCAGTACGCCGCGAGGACGCGGGCACACTGCGAAACCGTGCTGCGCACGTTCTACGACTTCCACCAGGACGAAGGCACCGGGCCCATCATCAACCCGTTCCCGCTTGACCGTTCCCGCCGCAGCAGCCGCGCGAACGCCCACCACAAGCCTGACCAGCCCTTCAAGTCAGAGCGGACTGGCCGCTACCGGCCGGCCATCCCTAAGCGTGCACCCCGGCGCATCCCCGACGAGATGTTCAATGCGCTCTTCGCGGCCCTCCGCCACAACAGGGACCGCGCCCTGCTGGCCTTCTGGGTCTCCAACGCTGCCCGCGCCGAAGAGCTCCTCACCAGTCGGCAGCGTGATGCCCTTCCCGGTCAGCAGTTGATTGGCGTGATCCGGAAGGGAACCCGGGCCTACCAGCAGCTTCCCTGCTCAACCGACGCCTTCGTCTGGCTGCGGCTCTACCAGGAGGAGGCCCGGCGAGACGGCGTCCCGCACGGCAAGAACCTGCCGTTGTGGTGGACGCTGAGGCGACCGTGGCGTCCGCTGAACTACGACGCGGCACGGGCAATGTTCAACCGGGCCAACGATCTTCTCGGCTCGAACTGGACGCTCCACGATCTACGCCACACCGCGTCCTACCGACTCGCCCGTGACCCCAACATGCCCCTGACAGACGTCCAATGGGTCCTCGGTCACGCACATCTGACGACCACACAGCTTTATCTTCCGGCCAGTCAGGACGAGGTAATCGAACGCGTCCGCGCCCATCACGCACGCCGAACCGAGCAGCGCGACCGGCCGCCGGCACCACCGGCCCCCGGTTACAACCCCGACTCGCTGAAGACTCTCTTCGGGAACTCATGGTGACGAGCACTGAGACCCTGGACGCCCCGACCGCCATCCGAGACGCTCAGCCACTCGCCGGCGAGGCTCTCCGGGCCGCCAAGAAACGGTTCCCGCCGCGGCCTTACGAGGACGACTGGTCTGCCACCAGCCAGTCCTATGACGAGGTCGTCGCCCGGCTGAACCGGCCTCCGCTTCGGGCCGCGAGCGAGAACACCCACTTCTACCGGCGCCGGGGCGCAACACTCATTCTCCGCTGGCTCCTGGGCCAGCCTGGCGACACCTGGCAACAACGGTGGAACGCGTCTCCCGCGGCGAGCTCGACCGGGACACAGTGGAACAAGCTCAACGCAGACTGGGTCGGCTACGACGCGGCGAATGCGAACGGCATCCTCAACACCGGCCTGTTCGCCCTTGTCTGCGCCGACGTACTCCGGCCATCGCTCCACTGGCAGCTCACCCGGACCTCGACCAACCTGCGTGCCATCATCACCCGGCACCGTGACCCTGAGGGCTTTGCCCGCCTTCAGGAGTTGGTGGGCCCAGAAGCATGGTCCTCCCACCTCGGCATCCTTGCCAAGAACGTGCTGGTCAAGCTGGTCATCGCCAAGGGCGGGGGCCTGACCGACATCAATGTCGGAGACGCCATTGAGTATATGGAGGCGCATCGAGCTCAACGGGCCACGTCGGGCGGACAGAGCCTGTTCTACTCCTGGCTGAAGGACTTGGGTCACCTGCCGCCCGACGCGCCTGTGTCGTTGAGACTCCTGCACCGAACCTCCGGCCAGGTCTCGGTCGAGCAGCTCGTCGACCGCTACCGGCCGCAGTCCAAGCCGATCCGAGACCTGCTGGTCGAGTACCTCAAGGAACGCCAGCCCACCATGGACTACACGTCCTTGGAGGACTGAGCCGCCCCGAAGTTCTCGGACAGTGGTCCCCGATAGGATCATGGTCAGGAACGGCGGAGAGAGCACGTGACACCAAAGCGTAGGAAGTTCA
>NZ_JBITHR010000063.1:0-9620 GCF_044458185.1 Streptomyces sp. NPDC050485
ATCAGCCACGTACAACGCCAACGTCGCCCGGACACGGTTCACTTCATGTGCGTCCACACTCCCAACATGCTCGCGATCAGGACTAATAGGAAGACCTAACGGAGTCCTAATAGAGCCGGCGTAGAGGTAACTCTCGAAGATCTCCTGCGGCGTTCGGGACACGGGGGCCTCCCTGGATTGGGACACGGAGGGCCCCATCATCACAGAGACGCCTTACAGGAAGGGGGTTTCCGTGAACGATCGCGTTCCGCAGAAGCGGGAGCCTTCGGCACTTCGGGAATCCGGCCATCTCCGCTATGGCCAGTTGCCGTCGAACACCTGGACAAGGAGCCGACGTTGACCGGATGAGCGGGCAGTGGCCGCTTCTGTTTCCCCGGGGGCGTCGTGGCCGGATCTCCCCCTGTCGTCCTCTCGGGCCGCCCTGCCAGGGGGTGGCCTTCGTCTTCGAGCCGAGAGGAACGACCACCATGAGTGAGCGCCCCACGCACTCCGCCCGCAGCCCCAAGAGGTGCCCGGACCCGGATCCGAACCTGCTCCCCCAGGAAGTGGCCCGGGAACTGCATGTCTGCATGGGCCTCAACTCCTGCGCCGGGCTCGACTCGTCGGGCCAGGCCCCCATGGCGGGCATGGGCACCTGCGCGACCGTCCTCCACGTCTGCCCACGGCGAAGGCGCCTGCCGGGGCCAGGGCGGCTGCGGCTACGCGGGCACGGACTACGAGCAGTTCCACCCGGGCGAGCAGGACTGCCGTTACAACGGCAGCTGTGCCAGCCCGATCAACGAGAGCCGGGTCTTCTCGGCCGGCCCGCTGAAGGGCAAGAGCGTGTGGAAGCAGGCTCGCCGACTCTTCGAGGCGCGGATGTACGCGGCGGGCAAGTCGTTCGGCCGAGCCCCGGGCGAGGGCGTCGAGGACGACCGGATGCCGCACTACGACTACATGTCGCAGCCGCCGTGAGCGAGGCACGGCTGGGCCTGCCGCACCTCGGCCTCGGGTCGGGCTGCGGACGCCGCACCTCCCGTACATCCGCCGGCACCGGCCGGACGTCGGCTTCTTCGAGATCATCTCCGAGAACTTCCTGGACACCCGCGGCGGCAGACGGCACGCCCTGGCGGAGATCGCCGAACGGTACCCGGTCGTCCTGCACGGGGTCTCGCTGTCCATCGGGAGCACGGACCCCCTGGACTTCGGCTACCTGCGCCGGCTGAAGCGGCTGGCCGACGAGGTACGGGCCCCTGGGTCTCGGACCACGTGTGCTGGACGGGCGTGCTGGGCGTGCACACCCACGACCTGCTGCCGCTGCCGTTCACCGAGGAGAGCCTGGACCACGTCGTGCGCCGCGTGCGCGTCGTCCAGGACGTGCTGGAGCGCCAGCTGATCCTGGAGAACCCCAGCAGCTACGTAGCGTTCCGCGCCTCCACGCTCGCCGAGTGGGAGTTCCTCGGGCGGATGGCGGAGGAGGCGGACTGCGGGCCGCCCCGGCGGGGGCTCCCGTGGCTGACACCACCTCGCTGGCCGCCGTGCAGCGCTGGATGCAGTCGGTGATCCTGCACCCGACGGGCGAGGACCCCGGCCATACGATCACCGCGTCCAGTCGGCTGTCGGCCCGCGAGCGGCTACTCGTCCACCAACACGGCTACCGGCTGCGGCTGCGGCTGCTGGAGTGCATGCCCACCCTGCACCCCGGGTCGGTGCACCTGCTTGGGCAGGAGATCTTCGACGGTTTCGCGTAGGACCACCTGGACGCGCACCCCTCCCGCTCCCCCACCCTGGCCGGGCTCAGCACCGGTTTCGCCGGCCACCTGGCCCGTACGCGGCCGGACTCCGGGCCCGGCGCGGAGCGCGAGGCGTGGATCGACCTGCTGATCGACCTCATCCGCTTCGAGCGGGCTTTCACCGAGGTCCTGGACCCGCCCGGCACCGAGGACGACACGGCCCCGGCGCCGCCCCTGCGGCTGCTACGGGTCTGCGCGCCCGTCCACGCGTACTTGGCCGCAGTGCACCTGGGCGAGTACCGGTTGGGGAATGGAGTATTTCGACTGCAGGAAGGCAAGGACGGGGACGGCTGCCGCGCGTCGAGGTGCGGCAGAATCGCCTGAACTTGGCTGTCAGCACCGCCCGTTGTCCTTCCGATCCACTCACGTCAAACGACGAACCACCGAGCGGGAAGCCACGAGTTGAAGATCTGCACGCCTGGAGTGGCCTATGTGTGGATGTTCATGTTCTGGGTGCCGAGGACGGACAGGAGTTGCAGGGCTTGGTCGGAGGGGGAGCCGGGTTCGGCGGTGAAGATGACCACGTGCTGGTCCTGGTCCGGGACGACAAGGACATCGCAGTTCAGTGTGATCGGTCCGACCACCGGGTGGTGGATCGTCTTGTGAAGGTGGCGGGCCGTGAGCACGTGATGTGAGGCCCACAGGCGAGCCAACTCGTCGCTGCCACTCACCAGTTGGTCAACGAGAGCGTGGATCCCCGGGTCGTCGGGGCAGCGGGCCGCTGTGGCGCGCAGGTGGCCGACTGCGAACAGACCCGAACACCCCCTCGCCGACGGGCTGTAATGCCGCTGTGCCGGGTCGGAGTGCAGGAAGTGGCGCCGGATGAGATTGCGCTCGCGGAGTGCCAGCGTGGAGAAGTCTTCCAGGAGCGCGGCGGTCAGGGCGTTCCAGGCGATCACTTCGTACGTCGCGTCGAGCACGATCGCAGCAGCCTGTGGCAGGCGGTCGATCAGGTCCAGAATGCTCTGCCGCACCTCGCGGGGCGGGCCGGGCTGCGGGCCGGGGGGGCGCACCCGCGAGGTGGTAGAGATGCTCGCGTTCCGCGTCGGACAGGCGCAGAGCACGCACGATGCCCGCCAGCACGCGCCGCGAGGGGTGCGGACCGCGGGCCTGTTCCAGGCGGGTGTAGTACTCCGTCGAGATGTGAGCGAGCTGGGCGACCTCCTCCCCGCGCAGACCGGGCGTACGCCGTCGTGGTCCGGCCGGTAGTCCCACGTGCGAGGGCTGCAGCCGTTCGCGCCTGCTGCGCAGGAAGGCCGCCAGTTCACGTTTGTCCACACCTCTCCGTGTCCCGCTGTCCACACGTGCCAGCCAGGTACCGGCAGTGCCTGGCTGGCGCGGAGGAACTGCCACAGGCTGCGGGCATGAGCAATGCAACGACACTGAACAGCGGCCCGGACCGCGTTCCTTGCGGGCTCCTGGCGGACAAGGTCGCATTGATCACCGGCGCCGGACGAGGCATCGGCGCGGTCGCGGCGCGGCTGTTCGCCCGGAAAGGCGCCATGGTCGTACTGGCTTCGCGGACCGAATCCGAACCGGGCGACGTGGCTGAGGAGATCCGCGATGCCGGCGGCACCGCCAGCTACGTGGTGACCGGCTCGGCCGACGCCGTGAGCGTCCAGAACGCGGTCGACGCAGCAGTGAAGCGCCATGAACGGCTGGACGTCGCCTTCAACAACGCCGGAATCGTCATTCCCCCAAGCGTCCCTCGCCGATGTGCCCGAAGGCGACTTCGACGTCGTCACCTCGATCAACTACAAAAGCGTCTGGCTGGCAGTGGCGGCTGAGGTCCAGCCAATGCGCCGGTTGTCCGGGACTGGCGCGATCGTCAACAACAGCAGCGTTGGCAGCCTGGTGGGCAATCCGGGGCTGGGGCCCTACTCCGCCGCCAAGCGGGCGGTCAACAGCCTCACCGAGACCGCCGCCGCCGAATACGGGCCGGAAGGCATCCGCATCAACGCCATCGCTCCCGGCACGACCATGACCGCCATGATGCGGCAGTGGGCCATGCGGGAGCCCGTCATCGTCGAGCAGCTCAACGCCCGCACCCCCTTGCGACGTGCCGCCGACCCCGCCGAAGTCGCCGAAGCGGCCGCCTGATTGCTGAGCGACCGCGCCTCATACATCACCGGAGCGATCCTGCCCGTCGACGGAGGCATCACCGCGTAAGACGCACCTACGTAATAGCGTCCCTCCCCTCGCAGCGTGAACAGTGTGACTGCCGAGGAAGTCGGGTCATGTCAGAGAAATCCGGCAACCCCCAGCACACGGCGCATGCGTCCGCTCCAGCATCTCTCTTGTCCCCACCCTCAGCCAGTCACCTTCGCGTCCCAACTCCTCAGTGCCCGGACCCCAGCCATTCCGGAGGCACACGCGACAGCCAATTACCTCACCGCCCCGCTCCGGGCCTTCGCCCCCCGCAGGCTCCTCCAACCATCACCAGAACGTGCTGTATCCGATGAGAACCGCAGGGGCACCTCGGTGTCGGATGTGGGGGCAGTCTGCCGGAGGGGTCGCGATGCTTGGTGATGCGCCGTCACGTTGGCCGCATGATCGCCCGGGCCGTGCGGGCGGCTTTCTCCTCCGTGTCTGTGAGGGCTCCGCTTCCCACTCCGAACAGGCCCTGGCGGAGGAATACGGCGAGGCCGTGCGCGGCACCGGCAACGCGGAGCAGCAGGTCGTACGCGTCGTCATCGTCCGGACTCAGCCGGCGGGCGAGGGGCAGCAGGAGGTCGGCCACCTCGTCGCCGGCCGAAGCCAGCTCGGCGAACCGGGACTTGTCGAGGCCCGCGTGGAAGGTGATGTCGAAGAGGGCCGGTTCCTCGGCCGCGAAGCGGACGTAGGCGGCCGCGAACAAGGCCAGTTGTTCCGTGGGGTCCTCGCTGCCGGCCATGGCTGTGGCGAAGCGTTTGCGCTGCTCGCGGTAACCCCGTGTGGCGAGTTCGGCGAGCAGGGTCTCGCGGTCGGTGAAGTGCTTGTACGGCGCCGCGACGCTCACTCCCGCCCGGCGGCTCGTCTCGGCCAGGGTGAAGCCGTGCGGGCCACGCTCGGTTACCAGTTCGAGGGCGGCTCGCAGCAGGGCGTTGCGCAGGTCCCCGTGGTGATGGCCGGTGGGGCGCCTCTTGACGGGAGAGCTCATGCGGCTAAGGTTAACATCACTTACCAGGTAATAGGCATTAACCATGGGAGCTGCCATGCCCGCCGCCCGGTTCCACCACGTCAGCCTGTCGGTCGCCGACCTCGCAGCCCAGGAGGCCTGGTACGGCGGCGCTCTCGGCCTCACGCACGTGGACGAGCGCCTGGAGCTGCCCGAGGCGGGCGTCCGCACCGTGGTCCTGAGCAGTGCGGACGGCATGCGGGTGGAGTTCGTCCAGCGGCCCGGTTCGAGCCCTGCCGCATACTCCGATCCCTTCGCCGCCACCGCCGTGCAGACCTTCACCCACCTCGCTCTGCAAGTCCCCGACCTGGACGCCGCGTTCGCCCGCCTGACCGGTGAATGCGGCGCCGCCCCGGTGTCGCCGCCCGCCCCCGGGGTGACCCAGGGCATGCGGTACGCCTACGTCGCCGATCCGGAGGGCAATCTCCTCGAACTGATCGAGGTGCCAGGCGCTTGACCCGACCGGCCAGCGCCTCAGGCGCCGCTCCCCTCGCAAGGCTTGCCCGGCACAGTCGTAACCAATACTGCTACTTCATGGCCGGAGGCGAGGTGAGGACATGAGCGCCAACAGCAGACTGACTGTCGCCGCGCACGCCCTGACCTGGATCGGGCTGTACCAGCGCCGCGGCCACGAAGTCGCCACCTCCGAACAGACCGCGACGAGCGTCAACACGAATCCCGTGGTGATCCGTCGCCTGCTGGCCCAGCTGCGCACGGCCGGACTGACCGACTCACGCAGGGCGCCGACGCCGGCTGGATGCTGCCGCGGGACCTGTCGGCGATCACCCTGCTCGACATCTACGAGGCGGTGGAGCCGGGGCCGATCTTCGCCCTGCACCGCGCCACACCCGACCCCGAGTGCGTTGTGGGCCACGGCATCGGGCCGGACATGGCCGCCGTCTACGACGGGGTCGAAGCCGCCCTCCGCAAGGAGCTGGCGAAGACCACACTCGAGGACGTGCTGCAAGACCTGCTGCAAGCCACCTGGCGTCGCCCGCCGACCTCTCCGCTTGCGGCACAGCGCTTCCCGTGCCCAAAAATGTAACAAACATGGTTATGTCAAGGATGATCCGGGAGAATCTCATTGGGACAGCGGGCGGGCGGTCAGCCGGCGTCTGCGAGCAGTTCCTCCGAGAGGGCCCACAGGCGCCGGGCACCCGCCGGGTCGACGGCGTAACGGGCCACTCCGTGAAGGGTGCCGGTGCGGCGGTCGACGGTCTCGGTCTCGTTGCAGTCGGCGAAGTAGCGGCCACCGATGCCTTCCAGCACGGGCGAGGTGGCGAGGAGTACGGAGGTGGCGGCGCCCTGCTCGACCGTCTTGATGAACTCGGCCGGGACCTTGCCGCTGCCGCGGCCGCCGGTGTGGCGCTGGAGGTTGGTGTAAATGGCTCCGGGCATCAGGGCGTTGGCGGTGATGTTGTCGTCGGCCCAGCGGCGGGTGGCCTCCACGGCGAAGAGGATGTTGGCGGTCTTGGACTGGCCGTAGGCGAGCCACGGGTCGTAGCGGCGGAAGGCGAAGTGGACGTCGTCCCACACGACCGGCGACTGCTGGTGACCAGTGGAGCTGACGACGACGATGCGGGCGGCGCCGTCGGCGGCGAGCGCGTCGTGCAGGCCGGCGGCGAGGGCGAAGTGGCCCAGGGGATTGGTGGCGAACTGCCACTCCCATCCTTGTTCGGTGTACTGCTCGGGGCAGGCCATGACGCCGGCGTTGTTCACCAGGATGTGCAGCGGGCCCTGCCAGACCGTCTCGGCCGCTCTGCGGGCCGCGGCCCTCGAAACCGACACCGTCCCGGATCCGTGACACACGACCATCGGTCAAGCAGCTCGTGACCTGGTGCTCGGGGACTTCCCCGCTCTTGTGACCGAGCCACCGGCCGGTGAGGAAATGACACGAGTCCGAGACCGAGGAACCGCCGCGCCGGCTGAGACCGGCCGCCAAAAGGGCGCTCAGAACCGGACCACCAGCCTACGATCGCCCCGCCCGCCCAGCACTCGGGACAGCCCCTGGAGTCGAATACCCGCAGCGGAGACAGCCGGGCGCAGGCAGAGGAGCGCCTGAGCAGCATGGTTGCCGGGTGTCAGGTGTCGGTTTCCGGGTGTCGGTCAGGGTGTGGCCCAGGAGCGCAGGCTGGCGGCTGTGGCTCGGAGGGTGAGGGTGCCGGTGCGGACTTTCTGGACGAGGTCGGGCATGGCGCCGGCGGGGGGTTTGGCGGGTTCTCCGGACTGGTGGAGGTAGCGCAGGGCGAGGGCTGATCCGACGAGGCCGTTGTAGTCGGTCAGGGGCCGGGTGGTGACGAACATCTGGAGCAGGACGGCGGCTCTGACCGGGGCTTCGATGTAGAAGGGCTCGCCTGCGTGGAGTTCGTAGGCGTGGCGGTAGACGGCGGTCGCGAGCGCGCCCCAGTCGTCGATGCCGATCTCGCGGCCTGTTCGTTGTTCGAAGTCCTGCAGGGCGTCTTCGATCCAGCGGGCGTCGATCCGCAGGAACATCAACGGCTTCCGGTGTCGAAGGATTCCTCGAACTCGCCGAGCAGGTCGATCATGTCGTCGGTGAGTCCGGCGACGAAGGCGTCGCGGGCGGGGTCGACGTCGCTCTCGATAAGTCCGGAGACGTAGGCCTGCATCGTGACTCCTCTGCGCTGGACGCGTTCGGCGAGGAGTTCGTGGGTGCGGGCGCGGACTCGGACGTTCAGCTGCTTCTCGTCGGCTGCCATACCCCGATGCTAGCAATTGCTAGAATACCTTGGCCAGGAGGCGCCTTACCTCTTGTTCACACACACGTTCGCCGTTACTGAATAGGGCGCGCATGTTTCAGGACGGCTTCGGCGCCGGCCAGGCTCCTGCGGGCGCCGGAGATGCCGAGCCGGTCGGCGATAAGATGCCGGCACGCACTTTCGATCACCCCGGTGGACAACGTCGTCAACTGCACCCGATCCCGTACGTCGGCCTGGTTTCGTCCGGGTCACGCACCCCTTCCACCCGTGGCACGGCCGGGAGTTCGCGTTCCTTGACCGCCACCACGCCTGGGACATGGACCGGGTCACGGTGAGCGGGGAGAGCGGGCAGGTGGTCTCGCTTCCTGCGGCGTGGACCGATGTCGACCCGGTCGATCCGTTCGTGGCGATGGCGGCCGGACGGTGTCCGTTCCGCCTGGAGGACCTGCTGGCTGTCGCGGATCTCCTCGACGTGCTCAAGGCCAAGAGCGTCGGCGGGTTGCTGCCGTGAGTGTCGGGCAGTTCACGCCGTCACTGTTCGCGATTGGGCGGTGAGACATGGAGCAAATCACCAACGTGTGCGCCTGGCCTGCGGATTCACTTCCGTGCGCCCCTTGAACGGCCTTGTCTGGGGCCGGTGTCGGCGCGAATGTGGTGACAAGACATCCGACGGGGAGGTGGCCCGGTGGCAACGGCGGCAGCGGTAGACCCGAAGATGGCGGCGCTGGTGGCGACCAGGTCGTTGAACCCGCACCCGGAGAAGGTCACCGACGCGGTGTTCCTGGCGTCCGCGTTCTGTGATCCACGGGATGTGGTGCAGGTCAAGTACGAGATGGTGCGCCGAGCACGGGTCGACAGGGTTCCGGTGACCGAGGCGGCCCGGGCGTTCGGCTACTGCCGCCAGGCGTTCTACGAAGTCGCCGCTGCCCTGGACGCCGGCGGTCCGGCCGCGCTGGCGGCGGGCAGGCCCGGGCCGAAGGGCCCGCGCAAGCTGACCGATCAGGTCATGGACGTGGTCGAGGGCTGGGTGGCGGCCGATCCGGTGCCGACATCCGCCGACCTGGCCGCCCGGGTCGAGTCGGTGTTCGGGTTCTCCATCCATCGGCGGTCCGTCGAGCGCGCGCTGACCCGCAGGCAGAGGATCCGGGCCGCTACGGAACCCAAAAGTGGATCCTGACCCGGGGCGTGATGACGCTGACGGCATCGATCAGTACGAGCAGCTGCGGCAGGACGCCGCCCGGGGTGGTCGGGCCCGCGGCCTGGCAGTGCTGACGGCCAAGGGCATGGCGGCGTTCCTCGCGATGGCCCGTGCCATGGCCCCGCGGCCGCGCCGGCTGGCAGGGCCGGCCCAACCGATGGTGCTGGCCGCCCCGTTGGAGCGGGACATCGTCCGCATCTGGGCGTCGATGGTGCTCGCGCACGCTCCCTGACCGGGGCACGGGATGGGATGGAGGAGTTGGTGATGGACGACCCCAGGTTCGGCCCGGCGGTGAAGGTGACAGCGGAGCGACTGTCCAAGGACGCGTATCTGTATGTGCGTCAATCGACCCTCAAGCAGGTGCTCAGCAACACCGAGTCGACCATGCGCCAGTACGCCCTCAAGGGCCGGGCGGTTGCACTGGGCTGGCCCCTGGATCGCATCATCGTGATCGATACCGACCAGGGACAGTCGGGAGCGTCGGCCGTCGATCGGGAGGGGTTCCAGCGTCTGGTGGCCGAGGTGAGCATGGGCCGGGCCGGAATCGTCCTGGGTCTGGAGGTCTCCCGGCTGGCGCGCAACAACAGCGACTGGCACCGGTTACTCGAGATATGCGGCCTGACCGGCACGCTGATCATGGACGAGGACGGCCTCTACGACCCCTGCGATTTTAATGATCGACTCGTGCGCCACGAAGTTCTGTGTGACCGAGTGGAGGTGAAAGACCACCACCGCCGGGCCGTCGCAGCGGCCCGGTAGAAGCTGGGGGCAGACCG
>NZ_JBITHR010000064.1:0-8875 GCF_044458185.1 Streptomyces sp. NPDC050485
TCAGGTATGCCAGGCGAAGCAACACGAGTGATCATCCTGCCGCAACCACCAAGCAAGCCCGTGAGCAGCATGGACGACACTCTCGGCAGGCGCACACCCTGAAGGGCTGGCGCCTACTCCGGATGCTCCGCTGCAGCACCAACCGCATCACCGACATCGTGAAAGCCGTCCTCGTCCCTCACCACGCCTCAACCTGAGGTTGGAAAGCCCTCATGGTCTACACGTTCGCTGACCCGTGGCTGGGGCCGCTCACCGCATGTCGGCGGCGAGACTGTATTCCGGCAGTGTGATGTCCCCGGCCTTGGCGAACTGTGCGGCAAGTAGGTTCCGCATCGGCCAGCGGGTCATCTGCCGCATGGAGAGGTCCCGCAGGCGAATGCCGAGCCGGCCCGACGGCGCGAATCCCGAGGCACCGCCCGGCGGGAGCTGCTGGGCCTGATTCACGTACGGGCTCATGACCTCGTCGTAGCGGCGGAAGGCGATGCGGTGGTCGCTCTCGGCAGTGACGATTTCACCGGCCAGGACGTAGGCCCCGACCAGAGCCAGGCTGGTCCCCAGGCCGGTCAGCGGGGTCGCGCAGTATCCGGCGTCGCCCAGCAGCGCCACGCGGCCGCGCGACCAACTGTCGAGTCGGACCTGGCCCATGGAGTCGAAGAAGAAGTCCGGGGCGGTGCGCATCGCCCGCAGCAGGCGTGGGGTCTCCCAACCGACGTGGGCGAAGCGCTGGGCCACGAGCTCCCGTTGGGCGGCGGCGTCGCGGCGGTCGTATGCGAGCGGTGGCGAGCGGAAGCTGAGGCCGGCCTTGATCTCGCCGGGGACGCGGCCCGGTCGCGCGGAGGCGACCAGGCCGCCGGGGGCATTGTGCATCAGGTACCAGCCGTTGAGGTCCAGGTCGTCGGCGGCGGTGAACCAGGCCGTGTAGAGGCCGAGCGGGTGGACGAACTCCTGCTCCGGGCCGAAGGCCAGCGCGCGCACCACGGAGTGCGGCCCGTCCGCGCCGACGACCAGCCCGAACCGGCGCGGCGCGGCCTTCTCGAAGGTGACGGTGGCCCCGTCCGCGTCCTGATCGATCCCGGTGACGGTGTCGTCGAACAGGTACTCCGTGTCCGGCAGGCTGGCCTCATACAGCAGGCGGGCGAGATCTCCGCGGAGGATCTCGATCTCGGAGACGATTCCCTCGCCGCCGAAACTGTCGGCGGGCACCCGCGCGGTGGTGCGGCCGGAGGTGTCGACGAGCGCGAGGCCGCGTTGGTCCACGCTCTCCGCCCTGGCCAGGTCCATCAGACCCATCCGTTCAATCACGGTGCGACCGGCGCCGCGCAGATCCACGGTCTGCCCGCCCGGCCGAGGTGCCGGCGCGCGCTCCACGATCGTGACCGTGAAGCCTCCCTTGCGTAGCCAGTACGCCAGCGCGGGCCCTGCGACGCCGGCACCGCAGATGAGTATCTCGTTGTTCGGCATGAGGTGAATGTACGCCGTACGCAAGATAGTACGCAAGCGCGAAATCGCCCTTCGGCGTGTGGTGTTGGCTAGTACCGCACTAGTGCGGAGATGTGCGGAAGGTGTTCCGCGCGGGGATCGCCCGGCGTCCGGCGGCTAGGATGGCACCCATCCAGGTGCACTAGTGCGGAGGGTGTCAGTGAGCGGACAGGCAGTGTCGCGCTACAGCCAGATCGTCGCCGAACTGCGGCGGCGGATCGAGACGGGCGAACTGGCGCCGGGCGATCGCGTGCCTTCGACCCGAGAGATCACCAAGCAGTGGGGCGTCGCGATGGCGACCGCGACCAAGGTGCTCACCGAACTGCGCCGCGACGGCATGGTCCGGGCCGTCCCCGGCGTCGGGACAGTCGTGGAGACCCCGAGCCGCTCGGTACGCAACGCCCGCCCCACGGCCGCCCCCCGCCCGGGCGGGTCGTCCGACGCGTCATCGGGCCAGGCGGCGCTTACGCTCGGACGGATTGTTGCTGCCGCCGTCACGGTCGCCGACGCAGAAGGGCTGGCCGCGGTCTCGATGCGCCGGGTGGCCGCCGACCTCGGGGTGGCGACCATGTCGCTGTACCGGCACGTGGCTGACAAGGAAGACCTGCTGACGCGGATGATGGACACGGTCATCGCGGAGCGCCCGTTGCCGGCCGACCCGCCGGAGAGCTGGCGCGAGGCAATCGAGCTGGCGGCCCGGCAGCTCTGGGACCTGTTCCGCCGCCACCCGTGGCTCGGACCGGCCCTGTCGGTGACTCGCCCTCAGATGATCATCTCGGCACTGCCGTACAGCGAGTGGATGCTCGCTGTCCTGCAGGCGCACGGACTTGACCTACAGCCCGCCTTTACCGCGCACCTGATGTTGCTCAACTACGCCCGCGGAATCGCTGTCAACCTGGAGACGGAGCGGGAAGCCGAGGCGAACAGCGGCCTCGACAGCGAGGAGTGGATGGACACCCAGGAGCCCGCGCTCCTGGCGATTCTGGCCACCGGCAGGTTCCCCGCGCTCTCACGCCTCGCTACGGCCGGTTACGACCTCGACCTCGACGCCCTCTTCGAGTTCGGCCTCCAGCGCCTCCTCGACGGCCTCGCCTCACTCCTCAACGAGAGCCCCGCCGACTAAACGGAGAACTCGAGAGGCCCCCGACCACCGACACCAAGAGAAGCGGCTTCTCAATCGGACCCCGGGACCGTGACGTCACAGTCCCGGCCCAGGGCTCTCGTCTCGGCCTCGGCGCCTGGGGAATTGCTCCAGCCAGGGGCCGCGTACGGCCTCTGCGACGAGACCGCGTGTGGTTGTCATCCGCTGGTCAGCTGCATGATCCAAAGGGGGCTGTGCCGGGGCGGGCGGCGGGCAGACGCCGCACGTTGCCGACGACGGCAGCCTGCTCCCGCAGCTGTTTGATTTCCTGGTGCTGAGCGACCAGCCGGGAGATCGCGAGGGTCTTGAAGGCCGTGAGTTCGGCGAGATCCGCGTCCCGTTCGCCGATCCGTTCCTTCAGTTCGGCGATCTGGGCCTTCAACCGCTCGATCTGTGATGCCCTGGGGTCCGTGACGATCCCGGCTACCTGGGCGTCCTTCACCCGCCGTTCGAACTCCTCCGCAAGGTGCTGGTAGGGGCCGGGGCGTTCTCCCTTTGGGTAGAAGCCGGTGCGGGTCGCTCCGGCCTCGGCCGCCAAGGCCTTGAGATCACACCCGCCGCCCGGCGGGATCGCTCCGGCCAGCAGCCGGTCCACCGCCGCCCGGATCGACGCTTCGTTCCGGGCACGGGTCTCTGCTGTCAGACGTCCCATCTCGGTCCTCCGTCCCGGCCACGGCCGACGGGCCCGCGCTGGCAGTGTCGATGTCCGCGAGGACCTTCTCCGCGCGGGTCAGCTCCGCCTCCCGTCGGGCGCGTTCGGCCTTCTGCCCGCGCCCAAGCATCCCGATGAACACCTTGTTCTGCTCGACGGTCTTCTCCCAGACCGGGCGATGACGAGGGTGGTGCGTGGCCTGCGGACAGCGGGCGGAGTCACACATGCCGATCAAGGGCCGGTCCGCGGTCGGTGTCCCCGCCAGCTTGAGACACAGAGCCTTGGTGGGGTCAGCAAACCAGCAGTAGTTCGCAGCCCCCAGATGCATCCGCACCCGTTCTCGATGGGCCCGCTGCTTCGCGGTCAGGCCGCCCCCATCGGGATACCGCATCCCACCGGCATACACCCGATCCCAAGGCCAACATCACCCCGAACTGAGAACCTCAGTTGCGCGGCCGGTCGTCTCGCGCACGTTGGCGACCGTCGAACCGGCCACCGCCTACCCGGTCGGCGTCACCGTTGAGTTCGTCACCACCCTCAGCCCCGACACCTCGCCCTGCGTGTCCGCGAACCCGGCGTCGGCGAAACCCGGGCCTGCGCCGCCGTCGCCGCCCTGACCACAACTCCACCGACCCCAGCCGAAGCCAAGTACACCGTCGACGCCCCGGGCGGCCGGCTCCGCCACCCGCGTACACCCCGACGGCACCATGGACCTCGCAGGAACTGCCGAAATCACCGCGCACGGCACAGTCCGCTACCTCCCCGGCGCCACAACCGGTCTGAATGCCCACTGCCCCAAGACTCGAGTGGGCTGTCAGGACCTGCCTCTAGCGTCGAACGCGTGGGACCGGCCAGCCGGTGACGTCCCGGTCAGGTGGGGGCGACGGCTTCCTCGCTGTGTTCGACGGCGGCCAGGACGCGCTCGTGGTACCCCTCCAGTTCGCCGTCGGGGACGGTACGGGGCTGCCAGTGAGCGTGTACCACTCGTCGGCGCCGGTGTACTGGATCGCGATGTCGACGAGGTTGTTGGGCAGGCGGGTGGTGCGGATGGTGAGGTCGCCGGTGATGACGCCGACGTCGTCGGTCATCGCCCCGCCCGGACCGGCAGTGACCTGGTCGTCGCACACCGCCGGTTCCGGGGCGGGCATCAGCTGTCCGGGCAGGTGTCGAGCATCTCGCCGAGCGCCGGCTCTTCCGTCGCGGCCCTATCCTGCGGCGCCCTGCTGGGCGCGGCCATCCCGGCTTCGGCTACGCCTGCCACCGCCGCGGGAGCCGGGCGCGAGGTGCACACCGCTGTCGACAGCGGCCTCTACTCCGGGCCAGGCCTGAGTACCCCGCGCATCGGGACGGTGTGGGCCGGGGACAACTTCGCCGCGATCTGCCGGGTCAACGACAACAACGGCAAACGCTTGGTTCTCGGTATCGAACGGCCCGGCCGGAACGGCGTCCAGTGGGCGAACACGGTGGGCTATGTGTGGGACCTGGACATCCGGGAGTCCACCGGCGACCTGCCGGACTGCGGCACCGCGTAACCGGCCCGCGGCGACGCCTACGCCCGGAACACGGCAGCGGCCCCACCTCCCTTCGGTACAAGGAGGTGGGGCCGATCAGGATCACGAGAAGGCCGTACCCACGTCCGGCGACCATCCGAACGAGCGACCTGGCGGACGCTTGACGATCAAGCCGGAGGTTAAGGAACAAGCTTACCCACTGGTCACATGCCGGTCAGCCCCGTCTCGCAGTTCGGGCCGCCCGCTACGGCGCACTTCGGCCAGCAGGCCGACCACGCAGACCGTGCCGAGCAGGCCCGCCCAGGCCACCACCGCGTGCGGCGCCAGGAACTCCGCGGCGAGCCCGGCGCCCGCCATGCCGACCCCCTGGACCGTCATCATCCCGGCGGTCATCAGGGTCATCGCCCGCCCGCGCAGCTCGTCGGGCACGGCGGCGACGTACCAGCGGTCGAGGCCGAGGGTGTACGCCCCGGTCGCGCCGGCCAGCACGAGCAGGGCGGCCGCGGCCGCGAGACCCGGCGTGAACGCGTACCCGAGATAGGGCAGCACGGTGACGGCCGCGAGCGGCACCACGATCCTGGCCCGCGCGGCCGGGCCGAGCGCCGAGCCCGCGACGAGCTCGCCGAGCACCGTGCCGACCGGCAGCGCGCACATGAGTAGGCCGAGCGCGGCCGAGGACACCCCGAGCTCGTCGGCGTACGGAGCCGCCAGCGCCTCCGGCACCACGGCGAACAGCGGCGGCACCCAGAACAGCAGCGTCAGCGCGCGGATCCGGCGGTCGCCGAGGACCGCCCGCGCCCCGGCCAGGGACTCCTTCAGGAGCGCGCCGCCGGGCCGGGCGCGGGCCGGGCGGCGGGCGGTGCCGAGCCGGAGCAGCAGGGCGGAGAGCAGGAAGGTGGTGACGGTGACGCAGATCGCGCCGCGCGGGCCGGTGACGGCGAGCAGCAGCCCGCCCGCCCCGAACCCGGTGAGCAGCGCGCTCTGTGAGACGACCCGCAGCAGCGAGCGGCCGAGCACGAACAGGTCGCCGGAGCCGAGGATCTCGGCGAGCGTGGCGAGGCGGGTGCCCTGGAAGACCGGCGAGACGACGGCCATCGCGCAGCGCAGCGCGAGCAGCCCCGCGACCGGCATCCCGGGCAGCGCGATGACGGCGGCGCACCCGGCACACACCACGTCGCAGACGACCAGGACCCGCCGCGCGGGGTACCGGTCGGCGATCCCCGCGAGGAAGGTTCCGCCGACCAGGTAGGGCAGGAATCCGAGCGCGAAGGTGAGCGAGCTGAGCAGCGGCGAGCGGGTCAGCTGGAAGACGAGCACGGTGAGCGCGAGCTCGCTGACGACGACCCCGAGCAGCGACATGAGGTGCGCGGCGAAGACCGCACGGAACTCCCGCACGGCGAACACGGCCCGGTATCCGGAAGCGGACGGGGCGGAAGGGTAAGACGGGGCACTGTTCTGCGGCATGGCCGGCCGCGCCGGGACGTTCCCGGCGATTTCCTCTGTGGGCATGGCAGCAGCGTGCCGGATCGTCACTCCGGCCCCTAGACTTTCGGCTCAGCCCGAATGTTCACAGACGCGGAGCCGGACGACCATGCCGTTCCACCTGCACTTCGGCCAGGACGACCTGCTCCGGTGCCGGTTCGCCGTGTCGCCGCTGTGGGAGACCCAGGAAGCCGTGCGCACCCTGCGCTACGCCTACCGGCACGGCTACCACCTGCCGTGGCTGCGCCGGGCGCGGGCGGCCGTCGACGGGCCGGACGGCGGGCTCGACCTGAGCCCGCTGTGGCTGCTCATGCCGCAGCCGGGCCACACCCCCGACTTCCTCGGCCCGCCGCCGATCGGCCCCGCGGCGAGCTTCGCCGAAGAGATCGCCATGGTGCGGGCGACCGCCCCGGGGGCGGCCCGGGAGGACATCGCCCAGTCGCTCGCGTGTACCCTGGGCGCCGCCGACTCCCCGGCCGGCCGCGCGCTGCTCGACGAACCCGCCCGCGCGGTACGGGAGTTGGCGGACCTCATGGAGCGGGCCTGGCACATCCTGGTCGAGCCCGAGTGGCCCCGGCTGCGCGCCCTGCTCGAAGCCGACGTGGCCCACCACTCGCGGCGCCTCGCCGAGGTCGGCCTGGAGGGGCTGCTCAAGGAGCTGCACCCCCGCCTGGAATGGGACTCGGGCACCCTGACCCTCGCCTCGCGCAAGGGCGAGCACCGCCGCAGCCTGGACGGGCAGGGGCTGGTCCTGATGCCGAGCGTGTTCTGCTGGCCGGACGTGATCAGCGGCTTCGAACCACCCTGGCAGCCGACCATCGCCTACCCCGCACGGGGCGTGGGCGGCCTGTGGAGCGAGGCCGCCCACCGCACCCCCGAGGCCCTCGCCCGGCTCCTCGGCCGGGCCCGCGCCGATGTCCTGTCCGCGCTCGACGAGCCGGCCTCCACCACCGCCCTCGCCCACCGCCTGCGCCTCGCGCCCTCGTCCGTCTCGGCCCACCTCGGCGCGCTGCGCGGCGCGGGGCTCCTCCGTTCGCGCCGCTACGGCCACCAGGTGCTGTACGAACGGACGCCGCTCGGCATGGCGTTGCTCAGCGGAGAGTGACCGACACGTCACGATTGCGCCCGTCCCATGTACGCCCTGTGATCCCAGGGGGCTCCATGTCCCGGCGCAGCCTGCTCGTCACCGCTTCCCTGCTCGCCCTCACCGTGGGGTGCTCCCCCGGCCCCTTGTCCTCCGGGTCCCACGAGGCCGCCGCGGTCCGGGGCCCCTCCCAGGGCGAGGCCGCACCGTCTGGTGGCGAAGACGGAACGGCGCCGGCACCGCCCGGCTCGGTCCGCCCCGAGTGGTCGTGAAGCTCGGCGTGTGGATCACCAACACCAAAACCCGACGCGGCAAACTCACCGACCCGCAGCGCGCCCAGCTCGCCGAGCTCGGACTGGACTGGCGGTAGGCCGTTCGGGTGGCGGTGTCCGGGGCGGGTGGCTGGCAATAGAGCAGATCGCGCACCATCGGGGCCCGGGAGATGACACCGGCCCGGATCGAAGGGGTGCGCTCGCGGTTGAAGCGGCTGGCCGCGCGGGGCTGGGCCGCCGAGTTGCGGCCGAACGTGTTCACCGCGGTGGGGAAGGTGTCGGCGGCCGCGTGAGGAAGGCGTCCCGGCGGCGCCCAGCCAGGCGGCCGCTCATCAGCATGGTCATGGACCACAGCACCATCGCCCGTGCATGGCGGGCAGCGTCTCGTAGTCGCGTACCAGACGGCGCGAGCGAACCAGCCAGCTCAGCGTCCTCTCCATTGCCCAAGCACACTGCACCTATGGATGGTCAGGAGCGTGTGCAGGCGCCGATAATCGGTCGTGACGGGCTGCTGCGGCTGGCCACGGTGGCTGAGCGGCTGTTGGCTCGTGAGAGGGATGAGGCGTCGTGTGCGACGGGAGTGATGTCGGCCCCAGATGACGGTGCGGCCGGCGGCGGGCGAGCGGGTGTGGAACGGGCTGCCGGAGGTGAACCGGCAGGCAGTGGTGCGCCAGTTGGCGAGGCTGGCCGGTCGGACGGTGGCCACCACCGTGGCGACGGGTGAGCGGGACCTGCCATGACAGCGGTGATGCCGTGGGAGCGGGCCAATAGCAAGGTGAGTGATCGTCACCTCCAGCGTCTAGCGGCGGTCTATATCCGGCAGTCCACGCGGCAACAGGTCCTGGATCACCGGGAGTCGACGCGCCTGCAGTACGCCCTGGTGGAGAGGGCGGCTGCGCTGGGCTGGGAGGCCGACCGGGTCCTGGTCATCGACGGGGACCTGGGGATGTCGGGAACGTCCGCGGTGGCCCGGATGGGTTTCCAGCGGCTGGTGACCGAGATCGGGCTGGATCACGTCGGCCTCGTCCTGGGCGTCGAGATGTCCCGCCTGGCCCGGGCGGGCAAGGACTGGTACCAGCTGATCGAGCTGTGTGCCCTGTCCGGTGCGGTGCTGGCGGACACCGACGGGGTCTATGACCCGGCTGATTACAACGACCGGCTCGTGCGCCACGAAGTTCTGTGTGACCGAGTGGAGGTGAAAGACCACCACCGCCGGGCCGTCGCAGCGGCCCGGTAGAAGCTGGGGGCAGACCG
>NZ_JBITHR010000065.1:0-6875 GCF_044458185.1 Streptomyces sp. NPDC050485
CAACATCGCCCGGACACGGTTCACTTCATGTACGTCCACACTCCCAACATGCTCGCGATCAGGACTAATAGGAAGACCTAACGGAGTCCTACTAGTAGTGGGCTCCTGGTTGTCAGTGGGCTCTGGCATCATCGACCACATGATCCAGGTCTGTCTCAACGGTGTACGAAGTGCCGGCGACGGCACGGCTGTTCCGCTGTCGCCGGCCGCGCTCGCCGAGTCCGCGGCAGCGGCGGTGACCGCCGGTGCGGCCGAGGTCCATGTCCATCCCAAGACCCCCTGCGGAAACGATTCCCTCTCACCGCGCGTGGTGGGCCCGGCACTTGAGGCGATACGGGCGGTGGTGCAGGTGCCGGTCGGCGTGACCACCGGCGCCTGGGCGGAGCCGGATCCGGCGCGCCGCGTGGAGCGCATCCGCTCCTGGTCGGTGCTGCCCGACTACGCCTCGGTCAACTGGCACGAGGACGGCGCCGACGCAGTCGCAGCCGCCCTCCTCGAGAGGGGCGTGGGCATCGAGGCGGGCATCTGGGCCGACACCCCCGCCGCCCGGCGCTTCCTTCAATCCCCCTACGCGCCAAGGGTGTTGCGCATCCTCGCCGAGGTGATCGACACGCCCGCACAGGCGGCCGAGCCAGCGGCCCGCGCCCTCCTTGCCGAGCTGGGCACCGCCCACGGCCGGCCCGTGCTCCTTCACGGCCACGAGCACGGCACCTGGCCGGTGCTGCGCCTGGCGCACCGGCTGGGCCTCGACACACGCATAGGCCTGGAGGACGTACTGGTCCTGCCAGACGGCGAACGAGCCGAGTCCAACGCCCAGTTGGTGAGGGCAGCGCTGGCCTGCCCCTGACCTCAACTCTTGCGTTCAGCGAGGAGGCGGGAGCCCGTCAGGCTGGTGCCGAAGACGTCGTCCGGGTTGGACAGGACGCAGCCCTCCAGCGACAGTGATCGTTTGGGGAGTGGCCTGCTCGTGGACACCGCGCCGTCGTCGTACCGGGGTTTCCGCTATCCGGTGGAGGTGATCGCGCACGCCGTTCGGTCGTACTTCCGGTTCCCTCTGTCCTTCCCTGAAGTGGAGGAGTTGCTGTTCGAGCGCGGGATCACCGTGACGTACGAGACAGTGCGCCAGTGGTGTGCGAAGTTCGGACAGGCCTACGCCGACGGCCCGCGCCGGCACCGTCCCCGGCCCGGGGATAAATGGCATCTGAACGAGGTCTTCATCAAGGTCAACGGTGAGCAGAAGTACCTGTGGCGCGCGGTGGACCAGGACGGCCATGTGCTGGATATCCTCGTCACCAGCCGCCGGGACGCGGCTGCGGCCAGGCGTTGCTTCCGCAGGCTCCTCAGGGGAACCGAGGCCGTACCCCGCGTGATCGTCACCGACAAGCTACGGCGCCGAGCACCGCGAGGCGATGCCCTCGGTCGAGCACCGGCAGTCGGAATACTTGAACAACCGGGCCGAGAACAGCCATCAGCCCACCCGGCAGCGCGAACGCGCCATGAAGAAGTTCACCTCACCGGGACGCGCCCAGAGATTCCCGTCCGCGTTCAGCGGCATCCCGCCCTACTTCCGGCCGCGCCGCCACCTGCCCACCGCCCCCGAATACCGCACCGAAATACGCCACCGCTTCACCGTCTGGAACCAGGTCACCGGCGCTACTGCGGCCGCCTGACGACGGCTGGCCACCCAGGCAGGCCCCGCCCCAACTACCCACCCAACACCATAAGTTGACAACACCGAGCGGGGCTCATTCTCGTCCCGGGCGCTTGGCCGCGCTCACCTGATATGACGCCAGCGCCTGTCCCGAACGTGGGCACCATGGGCTCCCCGATGCAGGTCCTGGCGCATCGCATCAGGACCATCGTGAGACATCGGCAACCCTCTCGTGCGTGCAGATTCAGTCACCGCTCGACCTCCCGTACTGGCAGCCGCGGGCCATGGGGTACCTGCTGCGACGTCGATCTCTAAGGCGAGCTGAAGCTCAAGGTTCGATCCCTGAGACAGCAACACACGAGGTCATCATGCACTCATCAAGAACTCGACAAGTCGCTTGCTTCCTAAGGCGACGTGTCGCCCCGTCATCCATGCATGCCGCCTTTCGGCTTCAGTGCGCGCTTCATAAGAATGACCGATTCCTCTGTTTTCGATTCTAAATCGAACGACGATCATGATCACGTCAATCGGTGATCAACGGAGAGAGATTCCTTGTGAAGAGCACCACCGGCAGACGGAGGTGGGCAGCCGTTGCGCTCCCTGCCGCCGCTCTGATCGCCGCCACCCCGTTCATCGCCTCTCCCACGGCTGGGGCATCAGTTCAGCCTCCGGGAAGCCTCGGCGCCAAGCTCTCCGTGGCAGCCAAGGCCCACAACATCACAGACCCGCACTTGGTCCAGGTCCAGAAGCAGCAGGAAGTACTCGACAAGGTCGTCGCGGATCTGACGCAGGGGCTCTCCGAGTCGGATCGTGCAAAGATTCCCGGCTTCACCGATGTCGAGGTCGACCCGGACCACAGTCACCTTCGCCTGCACTGGCAGGGCACCCCGCCGCAGCGAGTGCAGAGCGTCCTGGCGCACCTGCCCGCCGGAGTGACCGCAGAGGTCGTTGCCGCCAAGTACTCCAAGGCCGACCTCCACGCTGCCCGCAACAAACTCCTCCAGGGCGGCAAGTTCAAGGGAATCCGGCTCACTTCCACCAGCGATGCCATCCGCATCACCAGCGTCGGCCCGGCCATCGACGGAAGCGGCCTGGAGGTCGGCTACGACGAAGACCGGGGCCTTGAGAAACGGGACACGACCGACCCGCTGGCCCCTCGCACCCGGACCGACCGGTCCGGCGAGATCAAGGCGATCACCGACCGCCTGACCGGGATCAGCACGTCCATCACCTACAAACCGCTGGTCTCGGATGCAACGCGGGCCCACGACACCTCGCCCTGGTTCGGCGGCGCGGCCCTGAGGAACCCCACCGGCGGCATCTGTTCCAGCGGGTTCAGCATCAAGACCCAGCAGGGCACACCCATGCTCACCTCCGCCCGGCACTGCGACGGCGGCAACGGCCAGTGGACCACCTATGCCGGAGGTGACCTCGTCGGCGTCAGCGACCCGTCTCGCAGCGACCTGAACGACGACGTCGTAGCCATCAGCCTGTACTCGAAGCAGGCAGGCGGATTCCTCTACGACGGAGCAGCCAACCGGACCGACGGGTACTCCAAGGCCGTCACCGGTTGGGGCCACAACAACGTCGGCGACTACACATGCACCGACGGCGCCAATGGCGGCGTCCACTGCAACATCCAGATCGCCAAAACAGACGTCAGCGTCGTCGGTTCGAACGGCACCCTCCGCCCCATCACCGACCTCGCCTACGCCACCCCGTACACCCCCGACGGCACCGCGGCCGTCAACGGTGACAGCGGCGGCCCCGTCTTCGCCGGAGTCAACAACTACACGACCGACGAAGCGCGCGGCACCATCACCGCCCTCGACACCACGATCACCTGCCCCTCCACACTGAACGCGGACACCGTCCTCGACGCCCATGTCAGAACGCCGTGGTGCCTCAAGGGCGTCTACTACGTGCCGATCTACCAGACCCTGTCCGACATGGGCTGGACCCTCGTCACCAACTAGCCCTCCGGCTTGACCGTGGGCTGACGTCACTCGCGTCAGCCCACCAGCCTTTCCCCCAGAAGGGAAAGCTGCCAAGCTCAAACCCGTGCCGGCCGAAGACCGTGGAGTGTGAGTGTGAACCGGAAACAGCTCCGGCGAGCCATATGCGCCGTTGCCGCCGCGGCGGCCCTCGCCACCGCCCTGACCATCTGGCTCACCAGAGATGACAGTGGCCGGGACACCGCCGTACTGGGCCAGGTGCTTGTCAGCGCGGACGGCCGGAGCATCACCACCGCGGTCAGATGGGCGCCCTGCCAGGAAGACAAGCCCCGACTCGTGGCACGCGAGTCGTCGGACTCCGTCACCCTGGCGTTGAAGGAAGGCGAGGCCGACCTGCGCCACCAATGCGCCAGCACCCCCAAGCAGATCAGCACCACGCTCAAGGATCCGCTCAAAGCACGGCACCTTATCGATGCGGTCACGGGCTGGACCATCACCGCCTTCGACGGCACCCGGCTCGCCGCCCCTCGATACCTCCCGCCGGGTTACCACCCGACCGACACCGTCTACCAGGACGACGCCGGCCAACGTCCCCTCCCGTCCCCCTTCGAACGCACCACAGCCCTCGGCCCCGCCTGGACCCGCTTCTACCACAGCGACGCACAGCAGCCGTCCCTGAGCATCACGCAGATCAGCGGGAAGAGCCCCGAGGAAGCAGCCGGCACCGCCGTCACCGTCAACGGCTACCCCGGCCATCTCGACAACGACAAGAACAGCAATCGCGCAGTGACCTGGTCCGACGGCACATACACCTTCATCATCGACACAACAGGCCCCCAAGTGACCAACACTCAACTCCTGGACATCGCCAAGCAACTCAGCTGAAACTCGTTCCCACCATGCGCTGGTTCCGTCGAGGCCCCAGATAGAGCTTCCCAATGCTGATGTCAAGCAGTTGCGGTGACGGGTGGTGCAATGAGCCTCCGCCAACCCGAAGCCGCAGGTCGAAGGACTGGCGTGACCGGCGCTCGGGGTGCTCGCGCTGGTCGTGGGCGGTTGTCTGAGGCGTGGATCGTTTGTCAGCGGTCGGCTCGCTAGTTCTTGAGGTACGCCTCGCCATTCCGGCCAGGTGCACGCAGGGCTCGGGCAGCGAGGTTCGGGCGGCATGATGTCGGCCCCTCGCGGGAGGGCGGCTTCGCACCCTGGGACCATGAGCGCATGTCCGAGGAGTCGAACCTGATGTCAAGCCTGTGGCAGCTTGTGCTGTCCGGGGCCACCGACTGGCTGCTGGAGCTGTGCGGCGACGGCCTGACCGGGTTCATGCCTCCGGCGATGCCCGACGCGGTGTGGGTGCTCAACGCCATGTACGAGCACGAGCAGGGGCCGGAAGATGTGTCGTATCACGAGTACCACCAGGCACGTCTTGCCGACGGGAGCGCCCAGCCCCACATCGTCGCGGGTATCGACCTCGACGCCGTGGGCGTCGCCACGGGAGGAGGGCTGGGCCGTGCCCAGCACCCGGGCGCCGGCTGGCGACGGCTGCGCTGGGCCGAGCTTGCCCGGCGTACCGGTGACCAGGTCGTGCCCGACGGGCTGATGCCCTCCTACCGTTGCTTTCCCTCGGCCAAGAAGGAGGGAAGCTGGCCGCTGGGCATGGTCCCGCCGACTGAGGGGAGTCTGGACCGTGAGACCTGGAACCGGCTGATCGCCATCCTCACCCAGTACAGTCCCGCGGGCCCGGACACCCGTTGCCTGGCCTACTACAACCCGCTGGTGCTCGGAGCCACCGACTTCGACAACCTCCACGTGCGTGCGGGCCGGCTCGGCGACGCCGAGATCCTGTACGACCAGTCCGAGGCCGATTTCAGCCCGTCCAACCTCTGGGCCGATGACCGCTCCTGGGTCCTGTGCACCGACTACGACCTGTGGGCCACCAAGATCGCCGGGCCCCCAGCCCTCATCAACGCGTTGCTGAACGACTCTGAAATCGAAGCGGTGCGACTGCCCTGGGCCCACTGGCATGCGCCCTGTTTGAGCAGCCAGTTCTTCGCTGCGTCCAAGGCTTGGTCCGGGCGGGCTGGCGCCGTGTGCTGGATGGCGTTGGTCTCCTCGTCAGGAGGGATCGGCGCGTCATACGTACGGCCCGTGCGGTCGGCGTCCTTGACTTCCGTGAGGACCAGCATGGCTCCATCGGGCAGACGGTGAATCGCGTTGCCCGTCGGGATGCCGCCCGTGTACTGGCCGAAAAAACGCGTGGCCGGTCGTCCGCGGAAGGCGACCACCACCGCCTCACCCGAACTGGCCGTCTCCCCACTGGTCAGTACGGCAACCGGTGCACTGGCGTGGGCCACTGGCGCGCTGTCTCCCCAGCCGAAAGACGTGCCGTCCTCGCGCGGGCTGCCGTTCTCAATCGTCCACGCGGACTTCTTGCCATCGGAGTCCACGAACATGCCGACCGTGCCGTTGCCCAGGACCGGGGCTACGACGGCAAGCATCGGCCACATGTTCCCGCCGCTGTTGTCGCGCAGATCCACCACCCAGCCGCAGGCCCCGGGGCGGTTGGCCCTCGCCACGGCCTCGCGGCCCTGCCGCACGTACTGCGCGTACGCCGAGTCGGAACCGTGCACACCGGGAAGGGAGACGTACCCGATGCGATCTCCCATTGAACGGCCTTCGAGCCCGTCGAGAGCCCCGTCGGGCGACGAGTTCAGGTCCGCTTCAGCCTGCTTCGGTTCCATGAGAGAGCTGTGTCCAGCACCGACTGTCTGAAGAGCGGCGCGGATCGCGTTGTAGGTGTCGGCCGGCTTCTGCGCGCCCCGGGCCTGCGAGAACGCGTCGCGCCGTACATCTGCCCAGGCGATCTGGTGGCGCAGGAGGGCGTTCTTCTCCATTATGGCCAGCGCATTCGTCAGGTACGACCGGGCGTCAGGCGACATGGCTGGGCCCGGAGCTCCCTCCGAACGGTCAGTGCATCCCGTGCCTGCGAGAAGAACAGTGACCAGCCCCATACAGGCTGCCCAACGCAGCGAACGTCCCCGATCCATTAGTCCTCCACCACCTCGGTGACTGGTCCCCACTCATCACTGCGCCCCTCCCAACGGGGTCACTTCACGTGCCCGGCCGATCGTCTCTCGGGAGGCGGTTGATGCGGTACACCTCACCCACGGGTCCACACCCTAGTAGGACTCCGTTAGGTCTTCCTATTAGTCCTGATCGCGAGCATGTTGGGAGTGTGGACGTACATGAAGTGAACCGTGTCCGGGCGATGT
>NZ_JBITHR010000066.1:0-6592 GCF_044458185.1 Streptomyces sp. NPDC050485
ACGCCAACGTCGCCCGGACACGGTTCACTTCATGTGCGTCCACACTCCCAACATGCTCGCGATCAGGACTAATAGGAAGACCTAACGGAGTCCTACTAGAGGTGTGCTGAGCGGGTGATGGTGGTGAGGGCGTGGTGGAGGGTGGAGTCGCTGGGCGGGTGGTCGGGCCAGCGGGCGCCGATGTGGCCGTCAGGTCGGATGAGTAGGGCTCCGTGTGAGCGGAGGACACAGAGGTCGAGGTGCTCGTTGGGAAGTGTCTCGATGTGCAGCGGCCATGGTGCGGTGGTTGGTTGCTCCCAGTGGGTGGGATCGGGAGTGAGCAGGGTGAACCATTCACCGAAGGCGTCGAGCGTGGAGCGGTCGTGTGTGAGCCAAAGGTGCGGCATGCGATGGCCCGGCTGTGCGGTGGGCCCGTAGTCCGTGCCGCTGTCGGGCGGCTCGGGTGGGGGGCTGTTGTCGGTGACGACGGCATCGGAGTGGTAGGTGACTCCGAGCACGAGACCGAGTTGGGCGAAGTACTGGTCCGACCAGGGAAGTTCGGTCTGGGCCGGCGGTGCTTCGCTGGTTTGGAGCTGGTCGCGCCGCCGGTTCTGCACTTGGAGCATGAGTTGGGCGTTGGCTACCGCTTGGCGGAGAGTCTGGTGGGCGACGGGGTGTCGCTCCGTCTCGTAGGTGTCCAATAGGTCTGGTCCGGCCCACCCGTGGAGAACACCCGCCAGTTTCCAGCACAGGTTGTGCACGTCGGCGATGCCGGCGTTCATGCCCAGGCCGCCGACGATGGGGATGGCGTGCGCGGCATCGCCGGTCAGTAAGATCCGGCCGTGGCGGAAGCGTTCGGCAACGAACGCGTTCATCACCCAGTGCTGGACCCGCAACACGTCGGCTTGTACATCGGCCCCGGGGCCGAGGGCGTGCGAGACGAGTTCGGACCAGTCGGCGTGCACAGCGTCTTCGGGTGTGGAAACGAACCAGGCCCAGCCGCCCTCGGGGTAGAGCGGGGCGAATAGGCCGTGCGCGGTGAAGTAGACGCCTGCGGGCTGGCGGGCGCACCAGCGGCTGAGATCGGCGTCGAACACGACGGTGGTGAAGTCCGCCATCGCTCCGGGACCGGTTGTGCCGATTCCAAGCCGCTGCCGGACGGTGGAGTTCGCGCCGTCGGCGGCGAGTACATAGCGGGCACGGACGCGTGTCTCTTCACCGCTTTCGTGGTCGACGAGGAAGGCCACCACGCTCTCGGATTCTTCGGCCAGGTCAATGAGCTCGACCCCGAACCGCACCGGTGCGTCTGCTGCGGCGAGCAGGGTGGGTTCCAACCGATCCTGCGAGGTGACCGCGCCGATCACGGGGCTTTCGGGTACCGGCGCGTTGATCCCGACCATCGCCGCTGAGGCGAAGTCGCGGTCGTGCAGGGTGTCGCGGAAGCGGATGCGGCCATACTCCGGCGCGAACGCGCCGGCCCTGATCTCGGCAGTGAGCCCGAGCTGGCGAAAGATCTCCATCGAGCGCACGTTGACCAGCCGGGCCCGGGGAAAGGGTGACAGCTCGCGGTGTTTCTCGACCAGCAGCGTCCGCACGCCCCAGCGTTCCAGCAGCACTCGGGCGGCGAGCCCGACTGGGCCACCACCGACGATCAACACCGGCACCTCGGCGTCTGCTTCGGACATGTCCAGCTCCTCCTGCTCGTCCTGGCCCGGCCGGGCACTCGGCATCTGTCAGCATGCCGTCTCGGGCCGTCCACCAGTCCAGGCGGTGATCAGACCGGCCCTCCACCTGGTGACCACCGCCGTCGCTCTCACGGATTTACACCACGCCGGGACCCAAGACCCCCGTTGCCGGCACCTCTGCCAGCGGCATTAGCCCATCCGTGAACGAAATGCCTCAAGCCCGATCAAGCCGTGGGATCTTGAGCCGCCGGACAAGTCACATGATCTGCGTGAGGCGTTTCGATCTCCGTGAGGCGTTACGTCTTCGGCTTCCTCGCGCACCTCGTGGTCGGCCCCTCGGCGGAAACTCTGGCGGTGTCTACTGGATGCTCCACCGGTGCGGATGGTCCGGCTCGGCGAGGCAGTGGAAGACGTTCAGCAGCCCGTACCTGCCGAAGGCGAGCCGGGCGGGGCGGGGGTCCCGTAGGTGCTCCGGGAGGCGGCGGTCCTCGACCGGCATCCAGCTGATGCAGCCGTCCCATTCGCGGCTGTCCAGGGTCAGCAGCAAGGCCATGGGCGTGCCACAGGCCACGCACGCCATGGCGTGCGGGTCGGTGCTGTGCCAGGAGGCGAAGCCACCGACGCGGTAGCCGGGCGGGATCGACAGGTCGTGCTGGTAGGTGAGCACGTCGGTGTCCGGGTCCTTGTCCGCGTTCCGCTCCTGCCTCTCCTCCCAGGCGCCGATCCTGGACTGCAGGCGCGCGGGCAGCGTTCCGACGTAGGGATAGGTGGTCACCTGCTCGGGGTGCAGCAGGCAGGGCTCGGGCACCGAGCCCTCGAAGCCGACCAGCAGCGGCTTCGGTGCGGCGCTGCGCGGCTCGCCCACCTGCTCGGACCGACGCCAGACCACGTGCAGGGCCAGGCCGTGGCCGCTCGGACCGTGCGCCTCGAACGGGCACCAGAGCACCTGCAGCAGATCGCAGCCATCCGGCCTGGCAGGCAGGCCCGGCACCTCCCGCCGGTACAGCTGGACGAGGCTGATCAGTGGGACCGGATCGGTGTCCGCGACGTCCGGCAGGCGGTGCTTCCGTCCCAGTTCCTTCAGCAGGACCCGCTCATCGTCCGTCGGCCCCGGGGCCGGGTCGCGCGCCCAGGCCTCGGCGAGCAACTGACGCTGTCGGCGGATGTCCGCGATGCGGTAGCCGCGCCCTCGTCGGTGCGGCTCGGTGCACATCGGCCACGGCTCGTCCGCGGGCCAGAGCAGCGGACCGCCGACCGAGCTGGCCGAGGCGTCCGGGCACCCGGCCCGAGGGTGAAGCCGGGTCGTCACCCCACGGTAGTCAGAGAGCCTCGGGAAGAGTTCTTCGACATCCAATGGTCGGGGCGGCGTGGTCCTGGTCATGGGCGTGACCATAGATCACCGGACTGGCCTCGTGGTGGGTCAGGGCTTCCAGGGCAGCAGACATACCCTTCACGCGGCCACCTCGGATCGCTCGACCAGGACACCGTTCTCGAACCGTGCGCCGGCCCGGACCAGGGGCACCAGGTGGGCGCCGGTGTTCGCGCGCCATCGCGTCTGAGCGGACTCGACGAGCTTGAACACCATGGCCAGGGCCGCTGAACGTCATGGCCAGGGCCGCTGCCGGATTGCCACCGTCGCCGATGACCAGCTCCGGGTCGCGCATGCCGCGGCGGCGGCAGTCGCGCAGCAGGTCAGCCCACGACTCGGTGGACTCCCGCAGCCGCTCCGCCGACGCGATCAGCTCCTTGGTGCCGTCGACGCGGACGCCGAGCAGGACCAGGACGCCGAGGCCAGTGTGTGGGTTGCTCTGTCGCAGCCGTCGTGGGCGGCGTACTGCGAAGCGGAGTTCGGTATCAGCCGGGCGCAGGCGTACCGGCTGCTCGACATGGCCCGCGCGGCCGGTGTGATCCGCGCGGCTGTCACCGCCGCAGATCTTGCGGGGTCGGATTCGGGTCTGTCTCGCAGGCGAGACAGCGTCTCCGGCAGTGGCGACAGCGCGGGCGGGGCGGTGGTGGTCGATTTCGGGTTGTCCCCGCGGGCTCTTCTGGCGGTCGCGGGCTGTGCCGATCAGGTCGCGGCCCCGATCACCCGGCGGCTGGCAGTCCTCGAACAGAGCAGCGGCGGCCGGGTCCTGGACGTGGACGCGGTGCGCGCCGTCGTCCACCAGGCCGTGTGCGACGTCTGCACCGTACCGCCCGCCGCGCTGGCCGTCGATCCGGCTGTTGCTGAAGGCAGTTCGCCCGGCTCGCTGCGCGGGATGTGACGGCGGCCGTTGGTGTGGCCGCGGTGCAGTGGAACCGGGCCGTACTCGTCCTGGCCGACGCCGAGCGCGACCTTGGACGGCCGGGCTGGCGAGGGGAGTGGACTGATGTGTACGAGTGCTGCGTGCCCGGCAACGAGATGGTCCTCGGCCCTTTCGGACCGGAAGGACCGTGACGCGGATGGTTGCAGCTTGTCACCGGCAACTGCGGGTTGTCACCCGTCGTTGGTGCTGCCGGGGGCTGCTTGGGCTCGTTGGTACGGCATGACGACGCTCAGGGCGGATTCCGGGATGCGAAGGCGTGGAAGGGCTGCGCGCTGCATCTGCGGGAGGTCCTGCGGCAGTGCGGCATGGACACGCGGGAGTGCCTGCCGGGTGAGGTGAAGGACTGCGGGAACGACTACGCGCACCACTGCACGGGCTACCTTGCGATGCTCAGGGCGGGGGCGGGGGCGGGGGCGCGATGCTCAGGGCGAGGGCGGAGGACGGGCTGTGGCACATCCACCACGGCCAGGGCGACGGCGCCGCGATGACGGAGCGCCTCTACGGGCGCTGGCGTGCCGAGCTGGTCCGCTACCGGGACCTGCGAGCAGTGCCGTACGTCAACACGGTGACGTACGGGCCGCGTCGGTGACATCCGCGGCGACGGCGGTCGGGCTCGTTGGGCCACTGGGGGGGGCGGCGTCTGGGCCGGAGTGTCCGGGGCGGACGTTTCGGCACCGGCAAGGTTGCCAGCCACCCGCCCCGGACACCCGTCACGCTAACGGCCTGCACTCCATTCATCCCGGGCGCGGCGTGCTGCTCACTGCTGGGCCTGGACGCGCATTCCCGGCGGCGCGGGGCCTTGACCGTGCAGGGTCCCGGGGCTGTGTCCGGACCCCCTGACCCTCGGGCACTTCAACCCTGACCGCCGGGTTTAACGAGCCTTTGCAGGCCATGTCACCCGGCTTCCTCCGTCCAGTCGAGTCGGAGCTCGGCGAGCTGCTCCCCATTCAGCTTGTCCCGGCGATTCTTCTGGTTGGGACCCACACCCCGAGCGGTACTTCGTGCTGGCGGCGGTCCCGGCCCGCGCAGGGGTGCTGCGGGCCGGGACCGTGAAGGGGTACGGAGGTCGACCGCGGTCAGAGGAGCTTCTGCGGGGCCTGGTACTGGTCGACGGGTGCGAGGTTGCAGGCGGACTTGGGGCCGCCGAGGCCGTGTCCGCCGATGCCCTCGCCCTCGGGCAGCGGGACCAGGCAGCGTCCGTCGACGTTGATGAGGGAGGCGCCGTAGGTGTTGAGGATGCCGCCCGCCTCGCCGCCGATGGAGGTGTCACCATTGCGGGTCCCGAAGTCCCTGGCACCGTTGCCCATGGCACCGGTGGTGTCGGTGCCGGTGGTGCCGGTGGTGCCGGTGGTGCCGGTGGTGCCAGTGCCAGTGCCGGTGATGCCGCTCACAGTTCCGGTGATGCCGCTCACGGCGCCGCTGCCGGTGTCACCGACGCAGCCGCAGCCGGTGCCGCTCGTGGTCGAGCCCTGCGCGAGAGGGGCGGCGAGGACGCTCTGGAGCGCGTTGGTGGGGGTCTTCGTGGCCTGGGGTGCCGCCGAAGCGGGCGCGGCGATGGCCATCATTGCGGCGGTGGCCAAGGCCGCTCCGGCGAGTACCTGCTTGATCACGGTTGTGCTCCCATTCGGTGGATCAACGAGGGGTGACAGGCCCGCAGTGTGGGAAACCTGCCGCCCCTGGGGGGTCTCCGGTTGGGTCACGGCCGGGGTCGGGACGGCTGGCACGGCACCTCGCCGCGTTGCCGAAACATCCCGATAGCTCCTCTTCCAAGGCCTTAAGGGTCAGAGGGGACCCCCATTGGAGATGCTCCGGCGCCTTGCGATGCACCGCACCAGCCGCCGCGCCCTGTCCGACCGTGATCTACCGGACACCTCCTGGAACGAGAACCGTACGCAAAGCGTCACAAATTGCGCTCATTCAGACGAACGCTCACAACTCGCTGGTCTGATGATGGCCGGCCGCCCGCCCCGGCGTCTTTCCCTGACGGCTCGTACCCCTATCCAGCCCGGGTGCGGGCGGGCTGGTCACCGGGTGGCGGACACGGAGCCGGGCAGCAGCCAGAGCCGGCGCGCCCCGCGACGTCTGTACCCGCCCCGCCAGGGCCGGGCAGGAGGCCGGGCTGTGGGTAGGGGGCTGGTGTGCCAGCGGCCGGTCGTCATGGCGGTGTCCGGGGCTGCGGGCACACCCACGGAAGCGAGTGTCTCGACCGCTGACGCCCAGCGTCACGGGGCCGGGGCTGTTCATCAGCAGGGCCTGGTTCGTCCGGAGGCCGGGCGTCGTTGGGTCCTCGCCCGGCTCAGTGTCCGGCGCGAGGGGGGGGCGCGGGACAGCGACGGGAGCGACCGTGGTTTCCCGGCCGGGAGGCCGCCTGTCCGGCTGAGCTGCTGGAGGACACGGGGGCCCCGGCCACGTGACAACCGGGGACCTTTGTGCGCTTCTCCGGCCCGTTCAACGACGGCCCGCAGGCCGGGTCACCGGGCTTCCCCCGTCCAGTCCAGCGAGCTGCGCGAGCTGGTGTTCGGTCAGTTTGATGCCCCTATGGATGTCAAGTCGCGTCTCGGGCTGGTCCTGTGGGATCTGCCGCCGGGTTTGCGGGGACAATGAGCCGGTAGATCTCTCGGG
>NZ_JBITHR010000067.1:0-5115 GCF_044458185.1 Streptomyces sp. NPDC050485
CGACTGTTCTTGAGTTAGCTCGGGAGCGGTTGACGAGATCCTGTCCGATCGGAAGATCGGGCGGGATCTTTGTCGTTTCCGGGGTGTGTTCGATGTGCTGTCCGAACGCTAGCGGGTGCTCTGGCGGACGATCGGCCTGCGGTCGGGGTGGTTCGGGTGCGTGAGGGATGCTGCGGCTGCTGCTGGACGTGTGTGAGCCCGTCGTGTGGTGCGGGGGTGTCAGGTGCTCGCGCTCGTCGTCGGCGGCTGGGGCGGAGAGAGCCCGTTCGCGGGAATGGCGGCCGCAGTGATTTCCGCGAGCTCTGTGATCACACGGACAGCGCCGGTATCGGCTGCGTTACTGGTGGCCTGGGCCCAGGTGAAGAGCATCTGCAGGTTGGAGCTGCAGACCATCAGAGCGAGGAGGATGGTCTGCGCGACGCGGCCGTGGGCGAGGCGTTTGGTGGGATCCGCGATGTTGATGCCGTGGCTCTTGAGCCTGCCGTTCACGCCTTCGATGTTCGCCCGTTCAGGCCGGTAGGCATCCTGCCAGGCTGGGTGGAGGTAGTGCCGATCCTGGCGGAACTTGTCGAGCTTGCCCAGGTCGCCGGGGTGGACGGTGATCGTGTGCTGCTGGCAGATCCTTGGCAGCTCTGTGGCAGGCGGAGGCTGCAGCCGTTCGGCCTGGGGGATCGCGATGGTGGGTTTGGCCGCGGCATGGGCTGCGGTGGCCCGCGGGTTGGTGAGGTCGACGACAGTCGGCCGTGGTGCGGGGATGCGGTTGACCTGGTTGAACCGAGCGCACGTCACCGTGGGCGACGGGCCGCTCGCCGGGCACTGGAGTCGGATCGCGCCACGCTTGTCTGCGGATTCTTTGAGGCGGAGGAAAAAGGGCTCGCGGGCGGCGATCTGCTCACGGAGTCCGACGTCTTCATCGATGGCGCGCACGGCTCTGTCGTTGAGACCGGTGGTGGCGTCTGCCAGGGCGGCAGGCATCGCGGGGCAGGCGAGGCTTCCGTCGACGAGGAGGGCACCTTTGTGAGTGCCCTGGATGCCTCGGTGCATTTTCTTGTAGTCCAGGACGAGCTGGTAGCCCAGGCGGCGGGCGGGCTGGGAGAAGTGCTCGGAGACCTGGTCGGTGTAGGCGCGGTCGGCGGCCAGGATCCCGGCGGGGAACCCGAAAGGGACCAGCTTGGTCAGAGCGTGCACGGCGTTCGGCCCGATCCGCTTGCCAGGGGTGTCCAGGACCAGGCCCAGCACGAGCTGAGGGTGCTGGCTCACACGCCTGCCGGCCTGAGGGTGGCCGCTTGGGTGCCTGCGGCTCGCGGCAACCAGGAGGGTGGCGGAGTGCCCGAAGATCCCTTCGGTGGAGCCGCCGCAGAAATGCCAGCCAGCGGTGATCTCGACGGAGGCGAGACCGCGCTGCTCGCAGGGCTCGTGGTGCCAGGCGGGAACCGGGGTGGTGTCGACCCCGATGTCGCCCCGCCAGCCCTTGAACAGGCCGCGCCGGTGGGCGAGGTGCACGCTGGTCAGGACCAGGCGGTCGCTGATCTGCTGGAGCACGGCCCGGCGGCGCATCCGTTCGGGATCAGTGTCCTCCCAGGCCGCAACAGCGAGGGCTGCCTCATCGGCGGGCAGCCGACGGCGCCGGTCACAGCGGAGCGGGTCCAGGGCCGTGGTCAGCCGGTCGAAGGACCTGTAGATGCGTCGGGTGAACGCGTGCCGTCCGTGATCGTCGAGCGAGCCGGAATCCGGAACCCCCAGCCAGTCCCGGGCAGGGGCCCGCAACTCGTCCAGGAGAACGCGGCAGACGTCCGCGAGGCTCGCGCTGCGGTGGTAGTGCAGCGACAGCAGCAGCCCCACCAGCACCGTCCGCACCGGCAGCCCGTCAGGACCGGGGCGGCCCGCCAACTCGGTGTCGATCAGCTCCAGCACTCCCGAGCTGTGCAGGAGAGCGTCGAGCTGGCCGACCTTCGAGTCCGGGATCTCGAACGGAGCGTCCGTGACCGGCCGCGGTCGGCACTTCCTGATCTCCTCCGGACGCCGCCAGGCCCGGGGCTTGCTCACCTGTCCGGTCCGCGCAGGAGCCGTGTGGCAGTGGCGTCATCAATGGGAGGGACCAGGTGTTGCCAGCGGGCCAGGGACGCGGCGGAGGCGAGCCCGGCCGCCTGGGCGATCAGATGGTGATCGATGTGGGCCCGCATCAGCTCGACGATCCACGTCGCACGCAGACGGCCCACCGACAACTCCGGCAGGCCCCGGGGCGGCCGGTGGCTCAGGGACCAGGAGCCGATCAGGTTCTTGGAGTACTCGACGGTCCGTTGAGGCCGAAACAGGTAGCCGTCACCCGCCAGGACGGCAAGCTCGCCCAGCACCGAGTCCCAGGCCGCGCGGGCCACGAGCGGGACCAGGCGGTCGACCCCTTGGTGCAGCAGGGGCCCGTCCGCGCTCGGGCGCCGCAGATCCAGACCCCGGCTGGCTGCCACCTCCTTCGGCGTCAGCCCCAGACCGGCGCCCAGACCCAGCAGCGCGAGCGCATCGGTCTTCTGCTGCCCGGGCAGATGAGTGGCCCAGTGCCGCAGGCCCTCCAACTCGCCTTCGGTGTAGGGCTGGTGGGGGCTGGCGTCGGCATGCATCCGCGCAGGGGCCGTCTCACCGCGTTCGCTCCAGGCCAGAGCGTCCCGCACCCGCAGCAGCCACGTCCGGTACGTCCGTACCGACGATGCTTCGATGTCCCCGGCCCGCGAGAGGACAAACGCGTCGATCACCTCGTTGCGCAACCACGCGTCCACCGACCGCTCGATTCCCGCCGCCTCGGCCCACAATGCCAGTCGGCCGGTGACGTGCAACAGCCGCTCCACGTCATAGGGAACTGCCATCACGGTCGCGGCGACCACCGACCTGACCAGCGGCGCGACCTCTTCCCAGACCGGCTGCGCGGCCCGCGGCCGATACCGGGTGATCTTCGCTGACGTAACGGGATCAAGGACCACAGTCCATGCATACCGGCTGGACAAGCAGCCATTCCACAGCTGATCAACTTCAACAGACAAGGTGGTGTGCGCATGGTCGGCGGACACGCCCGCGCACGCTCCCCCAGGGAGCACACCGACGATCCGGAAACCTGGCCCGAACAGCCGAGCCCCGATGTGGCCGCCGAGGCGGTCCGCCACATCGCGCGGACACTCGCCCAGGCCCTGGCCGACCAGAACCTGAGCTTGCGTGCGGCTGCCGGCTCCGGAGTGAACCGGCAGGCCATCGCAGACCTGCTCGCAGGACGGTCCTGGCCGGACGTGGCCACCGTCGCCCGACTCACCCGCTTCACCGGCATCAACCTGTGGCCGGACAACACCAACATCGATCGGAAGAGAACGCATTGAGCCTCGATCCACCCCCGAAGACGCCAAACAGCGACCGGGCATGACGAAATTCGTGGCTCCACGCGTCGAGCGGAGAAAGTCTCTACTACGCTCGAAAACGCGCGGAGCCACCTGTCAGATGGCGCTCACGCACCGGCACCGCCGAGGGACTACCAATCGACTCGGCGGTGCCACCTGGAATGCCGCGCCCGCGGCCCCGGTTCACTCCCAGGCGGTCTCCTGCCGTTGTTCACCGGCATTGACGGGAACGATCGTGAACCAGGCCGTCGGGTCCTCTGTTACCAAGCCCTCCTTCACGAGCCGCTTCAGCCGGGACCGAGTGGTCTCCACTCGCCGCCCCTTCGACGTGTCCGAGACGTCCTCCCCGATCGCGGCGGTGATGTCCTGCACCTTCATCGCCCGCCCGGCCCCCGCCAGCAGCACCAGCATTCGCTCGCGCGCCACTTCCCACTCCAACGGGCCAGCAGACGCAGGCCCGTTGGCAGGTGCTTCTGCACCGGCGGGTCGGGAATCGGGGGCAGGTTCATTCGGCATCGGCCTGTCCACGGTTTCCTCTGGCGGCTGTTGCGTGGCGTCGCCCTGCTTGAGGTACTCCTCGCCCCCCAGAGACAACAGCGTCTCCCGCGTGATCGTCAGGTGAGCCAGCCGTTCCTCGGCCGCCGTGGTCTTCTCCCGCAGTGTGGCCAACTCGCCACGAACGACCGCCTCTTCCTGATCCAGACGCTCGAACAGTGGCGTCATGCTGCCCCGCCTTCACTTGCCGATCACCGGAGCCCGATGGCACTCGAAGCCCCAGCCAAACGTAGGGCCAGCCACAGCAAGATCGCAGACGGTGAACGCAGATGCTCCCAACCGACCGCATGCGATCGCCTCGCGCCCGCTGCCCTCAGCAGAAAGACCACACGAGTTCGCGCCTTAGGGAAGGGACACTCCGACCGACAGCGTGATCTCCGTGAAGTCAGAGCGTTGCCTGGTCCTGGACGGTATAGCCGAGTGCACGGGCTTGCCCGGCCACGGTCGTGAAGTCCGCTGCCGGCGACAGGGAACTCACCATCTGTCGGCTCAGCGGTGCTTGAACCAGAACCGCCGCCACAGCGTCACGGTCGATCCTCCGCTCAAAGTAGTCCTCGGCGAAGCTGACGTATGCATCCGCGCTGCCGTCTGCGAGAAGCTCGAACAGCCAGTCAGCCCCGTCCGACTCGTCAGCGGCGAACTCGACCGGACCACACCCCCAGGCCTCTGCATCTTTTTCCCGCCACGCGCACACCGTCGCGTCGAAGAACCCGTCGAAGTCGAACTCCGGCGCCGCCGCGTAGTGCGCGAGCGACGAAGGCAGGCCCTCAAGAAGTCCAGGCCAGTGCGCTCGGGGCGATTCGCGCCATGGAGTGGCGTCACATTCGTGATCGAACCCGTAGAGGAACACCCCAGCCGGATCGAACACGACGGCGTACTGGTCGCCGGAGCCGTTCTCCATGCAGGCCAGGTGCACGCCGTCACGCCAGTTGGAGACGAACGCGTGCATGGGAGCTTCTGCGTCAAGGATGGAGTCGAGCAACGCCAACGCTCGGCATCGTGCAAGCAGAACATCAGGAGTGGGAAGCAGCGGCAACAGCGCATGGACAGTCATGGCCCTCATTCAACTCCCAGCCACTGACAACAGCCCCGCCTCCAGCCCTGGGAAACGATCACCTGCTGCACGGGAAGCGATCTCCAACACCCCGCCACGTCGCAGGTCAACAGCACTCGTGAACACCCG
>NZ_JBITHR010000068.1:0-5101 GCF_044458185.1 Streptomyces sp. NPDC050485
TGCGCGCCCGTCCCGACGGCCCGTCCTGGCCCCCTTCCGGCGGGGATTGGGCTGCCGAGCAGGCGGTGAGCAGCAGGATGGCCGACGCGACGATGACCGCGCCGCCGCTTCGGTGGGATTGACGCATGATGCCTCCGGATGTGAACGAGATGCTTCCCGTCGTCTCCAAGCCTCGGGCAACAGCGTGACGCACGCCCCGGCACGATAGGCCGAATGCATGATTACTGGCGTTGTCACGTTGTCGGGGGTGTGATCCTGTGAGGGCGTGCGGGGGTCGGCGGTGGGCTGGTGTTCAGGCCGTGGTGGGCAGGCCGGTGGCGCCGGTGATGTGGTTCCAGATAGTGAAGCGGAGGTCATCTCGAGGCGATGGCGGCCGGCGGTCATGAGGTGCCGGTGGGGTCGGAAGTGGGGTGAGATTCCGGTGAACGCGGACAGGAACCGCTGCGCCCCGCCGACGGACCGGAAGCCTTTCATCGCGCGTTCGCGCTGCCTCGTTGGCTGGTGGGAGTTCTCCGCCCGGTTGTCTTCGCGGGAACCAGCTCGAGTTCCAGCAACTGGGCCACGTCCTTGGCCCGCAGTCCACCTTGAGGCGTCCGGGAGGCAAGCACCGACATGATCCGCTGGTAATCCGGCGCGAGCACGCCCGCATCGAGGCCCTCGCGACGATGCGGCACCACCGAGCCCCGCCTCGGCACCGTCCGGGGCGCATCCGTGCAGGCCACCGCCTCCTCCAAGCCCGTCTCCTCCGGCTGGGACAGCACCTGGCTCACCATCTCCCGCGCGGTCACCAGCCGTTCCACCTCCCGCTCGGCGTCCTCGAGCTCTGAACGCAGTCGCTCCGCCCGTTCCCGCGCTGACGCTTCCTTCGCCTCCAACAACCCAAGCACCGACGCCACCGGCCACCCCCGAACGAGAAAGAATACGGACGAGGCATGCCTTCCTGGCCCGGCAGAGAGCCACTCCCACCAGCAGAAACTCAGCGATCAAGTTCGGAACGACAACAGGTACTAAGCGGTTTCAGTGAAGTTCGCTGTTGATCCTTGGGCGCGCCTGTTGGCGGGTCAGGGCCTGCTCTGCCGCGGTGCCGATGGTTTTGATGCCGGCCCTTGAGGCAGTCCGCCGAGGCGGCCTCGCCGACAGTCTTGGACTTGTCGAATATCGATATGTTCCTCTACCTTTGGCATATCGAAAATCGATGGGAAGGGACGCAATGAACACGCGACTCACGAGGACCTTGGCCTCGATAACCCTTGGGCTGGCGGTGCTCAACGGGCTCGTCTTCATCGGCACGGGGGTCACGCACGCGCTCGACGACGGGACAGTCTGCGTGCAGACGGGCTTTTGGGCCAATGCCTCGCTTGAGCACGACCTGCCGATCGGCGAGGGTGTGAAGGCGTCCAGCAGTGCCACGCGCCTGTGCCAGGACAGTCCCTCCGCGGGGCAGCGCGCCGCCGGCCTCGGGGGCGAACTGCCCTGGCTGCTGTTCGGATCCCTCGCGCTGCTGCTCTTCTCCCGGCTGCTCAAGGCTGTCGTGCTGCAGGGGCCGTTCACCGACGCGGTGTCGCGGCGGCTCTCCGTTCTTGGCTGGTTCGTCACCGTGGGCACGCCGCTGGCCGGCCTCGTCGTCGGCTGGTCGCAGTCCTGGCTCGTCGGGAGCATGGCGCCCATCGTGGCCTCTGGGCCGACGGTCTCCGGGCCGCAGGTGCTCGTCCTCGCCGGCCTCGCCGCAGTGATCATGGGGAAGATCATGCGCGAGGGCGTGCGCATGCGAGAGGACCTCGAAGGGACCATCTGATGCCCGGAGAGGAACTCCACGCGATCCGGATCCACCTGGACCGGCTCCTCGCCGAGCGCGGCATGACGCTCACCGAACTGTCCGCGCGGGTGGACATCACCGTCGTCAACCTGTCCGTACTCAAGAACGGACGGGCCAAGGCCATCCGCTTCTCGACCCTGTCGAGGATCTGCGAAGTCCTTCAGTGCCAGCCAGGAGACCTGATCACCCACGACCCCGCCGAACCGGCCTGAGCGGACCCGGCGAAGCCGTTGCTCTCTGGATACGGGTTCGCCGGCAGGCCAGCGCCTGGCCGACGGCGGCACCGATGGCTTCGATGCTGGTGTTGGGCGCGGTTGGGGTAGTCCTCGCACTCGTACTTGGCCGAACGCCAGACGCGTTCGATGTCGTTGAGCTCGGGACTGCGGGCGGCAGGTAGGACAGCTCCGCGCCGATCTTCGCCAGCTGGTCGCGGCGGCCCTTGATCGCGGCGGCCACGTGCACGCCGCCGACCTGCTGCCCGACCGGGAGCTGGTGGACGCCACCTACGTCAGCGTCGACCACATCCTCGGCGCCGCCACCGACCGCGGCGTCGACCTCTTCGGGCCCGTCTCCGCCGGCCACCAGTGGCAGACCCGCGACCCGGACGCCCACGACCTGAGCCGGTTCACCATCGACTTCGACCAGCACCATGTCACCTGCACCACCGGCGCAATCAGCCGCAACTGGCTGATTCGATCAGCGCCGACGGGCTGCCGACCATCCAGGTCACCTTCCGCCTCCCGGACTGCACTCCCTGCCCGCAGCGCGCGCACTGCGCACGATCGACGGTCAATGCCCGGTCCCTGACCTTCCGTCCCCGCCCGCAGATCGAGGCCCAACAGCGCCTGCGCGCCGAACAGGCCACCGACGCCTGGCGGAAGCAGTACGCCCTGCGCTCGGGAATCGAGGGCGCCAAGGAGACCCTGACCGCGGCCCACGGGCAGGCCCTGGACCGGGTGCCCCCGCGGGCCGTCTTCACCTCCGACCTGTTCACGACGGGCAACGACCGCGACAACCGCCCGGCCGTACGCGCCGTGCCCGCAGGAGAGTTGGACCTGGTAGGGCTCGCGGTGTACGGGCCGCGCAACGCGGTGGACAAGGTACTGAAGGGCGCGCGGATGCATCCGTGCATGACTCTGCACCTGAATCTGCACAGCGCATGCGCAACTGCGCCATGGGTGCGTTCTGTTGGTGCGGAGTTGTCCTGTCCGGAGCCGCCATGGCAATAGCTGTCGGCCTTCTGTGCCGCCCTACATGTAGAGAAGCTGCCCTCAATTCGTGTGCATGCACGTACAGATGGGTGGCCGGCCGTTTCAACTGCCCGGTCGGGCGAACCGGCCGACTGGATGCCGGGCACGCTCCGTGATTTGATCCTTCGCGCCGCCGGGATCGCGCCAGGCGTCCGGAAATAGATGGCACGCGCCTTCGGCCGCGGCCCACCGTCTGTCCCCAGCCTGGCCGCTCCCCCCTTGTGGAACACCATACGAAGGGCAGTTTCATCATGAACTCCGCTCCCCAGGTTCAGACCCTTGAGATCTCCGACGCCGAGCTCGACACCGTCTCCGGCGGCCTGAGCCCGCAGGCCGGCATCGCCGCCGGCCCCACGGCGATCAGCAGCTCGGACCTGGTGGCTCAGTTTGGCGCAGTCAAGGACGAGGTCCTGGACACTGTCGGCCAGTACCACCAGGTCAGCGTCAACGCCTCCTTCTGATCACCGGATCGCCTGACCGGCAGCCGGACCGCCGATCGACGACCACAGCAACAAACCCCCTACGTCCAGCATCCGGTAGGCGTGCGACCGAGAGACACCTTGGTCCGCAGCCCACTTCCGGAACGATCGGTATGTCTCCCCCGGCGTCTCAGGATCCTCGATCTTTTTGAACGCCTTGGTCTGGTGCATGACGGTTCCCGCCGAGCAGCGGGCGGAACTGGAGAAGCGGTTCGCCTCGCGGGCCAGCGCGGTGGAGAACTCGGACGGCTTCGAATGGTTCGAACTCCTCCGCCCGGTCGAGGGCACTGACAACTACCTGGTCTACACCCGCTGGCGCAGCAAGGAGGACTTCAAGGCCTGGATGGAGGTCCCATGCAGGCCGCCCATCGCGGCGCCCCGGAGGCGGCGAGGCCCCGAAGCGCCCCGCCGCCTCCGGCTCCACCCTCTGGTCCTTCGAGGTCGTCCAGTCCGCCGTCCCGAAGGCCTGACCTTCGGATGGCGACCGCGCGCCCCGAGACTTCTCGGGGCGCGCGTGTCAGTGGGTTTCGAGGGGGCTGGTGGTGAAGGTGGCGACCAGGGCCGGGTCGTTGAAGGCCGTGATGCGGGCGATGCGGTCGCCGATCAGGGTGAGGACCTGGATGCCGTAGGGCTCGCAGCGGCCGTCGCCCACGTGGTGGACGATGAGGGCGGGCTGGCCGTTGGCGCGCGTGCGGGTCAGCCGCCACAGACCGGGGCGCAGGAGGCCATCGCATGACCCACCAACCCTGCCACGACGACGAACGCGCCCGCATCCGCAAGGCGATGGACCGACTCCTGACCGGACAGGCCACCGCCTCCAACGGCAGCCTCACCGTCCTCGCTCTCGCCGCCGAGGCCGGCGTTCATCGCATGGCTCTCCTCAAGCGTCATGCCGACCTGAAGAACGAGTTCTACGAACGGGTCCGAGTCGAGACGAAACAGATTGAGAACGAGAAACGGCTTCGGGAGACTGTCACCAAGCTCAGGAAGACCCTCGCCAACAAGGAAGCCGAGCTCCAAGAGCTGCGGCAACTGGTCACCAACCTGACCCTCGCCAGCGCCGTTCTCACCCAACGCAGCGAGTCCTCGCCAGGCCCGGGCCTCGCGCCCGGCAACGTCATTCCTCTCCGTCCGCCCAGCACCTGAGCCCTCCGCACAGCGGGGCCGCCCCAGCCATCACACCGGGACGGCCCCGCTTCGCACCTCAGCCCCGCGCACAGCGGCCTCAGTTGCCCGCGATGGCGGTGGAGAACTCAATGCGGTCGTCGTCAGAGAGCGGCATGTCCGAGGCAGGACGAGTGATGAGCTCCGAGTTCAGGAAAACCCTGTGCGCCTCACGAAGCTGCCCCGAGTTGTCGAGCAGGAGGCTCTTCAGCTGACCGTCCGCTGATTGTCGGCCGCACGGAGCAAGATGCCATTGAGTTCGAAAGTCATGGCAGGGATCTGTCCATCTACGCGGAACTGAGCCGCCCCGAAGTTCTCGGACAGTGGTCCCCGATAGGGTCATGGTCAGGAACGGCGGAGAGAGCACGTGACACCAAAGCGTAGGAAGTTCA
>NZ_JBITHR010000069.1:0-4864 GCF_044458185.1 Streptomyces sp. NPDC050485
CTCGTCGTGCTCCGAGGAGACGACCAGCTGCTTGATGTTCAGGATGAGGTCGGTGACGTCCTCCTTGACGCCCGGCACGGTGGTGAACTCGTGCACGACACCGTCAACCCGGATGCTGGTGACAGCGGCACCAGGAATCGAGGAAAGGAGAGTACGACGCAGGGAGTTGCCGATGGCGTAGCCGAAGCCCGGCTCCAGCGGCTCGATCACGAACCGGGAGCGGTATGCGTCGACGAGCTCTTCGGTCAGGGACGGGCGCTGCGCGATGAGCATGAGGTGGTGCCTCCGTTCGGCGCCCGCTATGTGACGCCGTAGACACCAAGGATATGGGCGATACGGCGTCAAAAGAGGCTGCACCGCCCGGCTCGGGGTAAGGCACAGATTTCCGCGGGATTGAACGGCGAGCAGGAGGGCCGGTCAGCGAGCTGCCGGGCGGGTTACCTGCGGTGGTCTCGGCGGGCGGCCAGAGCCCTGTCGGCCTGGTCGTCCATCTCGATAAGGTAGGGGGCGACAAAGCCGTGGTAGTCCGCTTTGCGCCTGGCCGGTAGATCCTGCCAACCGGTGATGCGGCCGCGGCAGTGGCGCGAGCCGCACCGGCAGCGGGCGGCGAAGTAGCCAACCGAGTAGTTCCGCATCGCATAGTCGAAAGTGATCTCCTCGCCGGCGGCGATGGGTGCACGGGCGACATAGTCGTGTGCACCGCTGGAATTGAGGCGGATCCCGCAGTTCGGTTCACACGAGTGGTTCACCTTCGGGACGAGCCCGCCGTGCAACACGAAACGTTCCGCACCGACCTGGGAGGCATGGGAGTGATTGCGCTCCAGTTCACGGTCGATGACACCAACCATCACCGTCTCACCGACCCGGAAGGACCGGGTGGCGAAAACGCCTTCCCCTTTTCCGTGAGTCCTCCGGAGTTCGAAGCCGTTATCCATCGTCGCCTGCTCTCTGAGGGATCAGCACGCCCGCGGGTGACCAAGCTGCAGGCACGACAAATCGACGCGCCGCCGAGGGGCTCCTCGACCGCGGTCTGCTGATCCTTGCAGCACACACCCGATCGGCCATGGCCTTTTCAAGATCCTGGGGACGATCACCATGGAGGGCTACTGGTAGAGACGCGTAATCAACTGTCGCGAATGCTCTGCTCCGGTGGACTGGGTCGTGACTCTCGGTGGTATTCGAGTGCGGGAGCGGCAGCAGCTGTAGTCGTCCGTCGCGATGCCGCCACTGAACGCCTGCAGCTGCTTGACCTCATGTTTGGTTTAGGTTCTACGTTCATTCTCGCCAGCCAAGTTCCCCAGATGGTGAGGACAGACCGATGGAGTACTCGCACTACGACACCGAGCTGGTCAAGCAGCCGATTGGTTACTGGAGCTGGGCCGCTCACAAAGCAGTCGTCACGAACATCCGCGCCGAGCTGGCACAGTTCGATGTCACCCAGCCCCAGTGGTGGGTTCTGAACCAGGTGGCTACCAGCGAGAACGGCCGGACCCGCGCGGAAGTGACGGTAGTCCTGCAGGGCTACTTGGACGTGGGAACCGCGCTCGCGAGGGAGATCGACGCCCTCCTCGACCGGGACTTGCTCACACTCGACAATGAGAACCGGCTTCAGCTGACCTCTGGGGGAGACACGGTCTATCGCCAGTGCGCAGAGCGCCAGACGGCCATGCGAAAGCAAGCCCACGACGGCATCACTGATGAGGAGTACCTGGTCACCCTCAAGGTACTGCAGCGGATGATCCACAACGTCGGAGGCGAGGCATGGCACCACTAGACCCGTACTTCGCGGGTCGTCATTTCAGGTCTGTGGCCAGCGGGTTCGTGTGATGTCGGTGTCGAGCAGGTCGAGGAGGTGGAGTTGGACGCCGCGGGTTATCTGGACGGTGGGTGGGTCGGAGATGCTGCCGATCCGCAGGGTGAGTTCGCCGAGGTGGTAGAAGATCATGCGTCCGGCGGGACGGACCCGGCGGTTGTCCGGATAGAGGCCGGTCATGGTCTGGTCACCGCCGAGGGCGCGTCTGGCCTGGCGCTCGATGAGGCAGAAGACGAGCAGGGCCAGGCAGATGACCTGGATCAGGGCGGCGACGCGCCGGTTGTGCTGCACGAAGACCGGGGCGACCGCGAGGGGGCCCTTGAAGTCGTGGTAGCGGCGTTCGACGGTGCCCTGGCCCTTGTAGTGGACCAGGATCTGGGACGGGTCGGCACGCTCGGCCGGGATGCTGCTCAACAGTGCATACCAGCCGTCCACCGCGGCCTCGGCATCCAGGACCTCCTGGTCGAAGTGCCAGACCAGGGTGGGGGTTTGGCGTTCATCCTCGGTGATCGTCCAGCGCAGACAGGAGGCCACGTGGCGCTGGGCGGCGATGACTGCGATGCGGGCTGTGATCTTCTCGCGGGTCTTGTAGTGCCAGCCGCCGGCAGCGTCGGCGAGTTTGTCCATCTCCTCACCGGCCCGGGCCAGACGCTTTTCTCGGGCCCTGCGCTGGCCGGCCGCAACGGCGGTGGAGTGCACCGGGATCCGGCGCACCCGGTACACGGGATCCCGCTTGCGGCGCCCGGCCAGGGTATGGACGTCCTCCAGGACCTGATAGCTCTCGCGCTGGTCGGCGGGTTTGCCCGCATCCCGTTCCGGCACCCAGTCCCCCGCCTGGGCCTGGGCGGGATCCAGCGAGGCATAGACCTCGTCCTTGATCTGGGAAGCCGGGACGGGAGCGATGAAGTCGACTCCGGCCGCAAGCAGCGCGGCGACATTGGCATACGACACCAGCTTGGAGTCGGTGACCATCAGGAACTTGCGCTCACCTGCCATGTGCTGCAGGTCTTTCATCGCCCCGACGACCTGGCTGACCTCGGCCGCTTTGCCGCCCAGGACCCGGGCATGAACGAGGATGGAACCGTCGGCGGACACCGCGAGCCCGGCCTGGACCTGCTTGAGGTCCACCCGCCGGTCCTTGGGACGCCCGTGGGCGATGACTGGGTACCGCTCGTCCTGGCCCTCGACGGGGTAGTCGCCGTGAACGGACATGCTGGTCATGTCCCAGTGCAGTCTCGACACGTCGATCCCGAACTCGGCGATGGCCCGTGCGCCGACGGTGCCCGCGATGGCCTCCAGTTTCGGGGCGATCGCGTCCAGGGGCCGGGCCAGACGGTCGTCGTTGAGCAGGCCCGCCTCGATACCGAAGATCTCCTCCACCGCCCAGGTGCGGGCCCAGTCACCGACCCTCACCAGCGGTGCCGGCGAGGTCAGCCGGTTGACCACCAGCACCTCGATCACCTGCCCGTGCGTCAGATGCGCGCTCATCGAGGCGCTGACGCACAGGCCGTGGCCGCGGGGACCGGGAAGTCATCGACACACCCCACCCAACGCCACACCACCGGCCCGGGACACCCCCGGACCGGTCACACCATACGAATCAACGACCCGCGAAGTACGGGACTAGTAGATCGTCGCGGCTAATGCTTGGGGTAGAGGTGGCGCAGTTTGATGCGTGCGTCGTGGGTGGTGAACTGCCAATTCACCTGGCGTTGGTGGGTGTTGGTGGCGTTCTGCCAGGCCGTGAGTTCGGTGTTGAGTGTGTTGAGGTCGTCGATGCGGCGGTCGAGGCATTGCCGGGTGAGTGCGGAGAGTTCGATCTCGGCGATGTTGAGCCATGAGCCGTGTTTGGGTGTGTGGTGGATCTCGAGGCGTTGGGCCAGGGTGAAGGCTTCTTGCGGTTCGAATGCCTCATACACTGAGGCGATGTTGTGGGTGTTGAGGTTGTCCATCACCAGAACCACGGTCTCGGCGTTGGGGTAGTCCACGTTCAGCAGCTGCTTGACCTGGCCGGCCCAGTCCGTGCGAGTCCGTCGGGACAGTGCCTGGGTGCGACGCCATCCGCGTAAGGGTTCGGTCCACACGAAGATGGAGCAGGTGCCGCAGCGGATGTATTCACTGTCCTGGCAGGCGTCGTGACCGGGCCGGGCCGGGAGTGGGTCGCGGACGTGGCCGAGGAGTTGGTAGGGCTTCTCGTCCATGCACACCACCGGACGTGCCGGGTCATAGGGCCGGGTGTAGACGGCCAGGACGTCTTCCATCCGGGCTGCGAACTGTGCGTTCGCCCGTGGCGGGATGGTCCAGCACTTCTTCAGGTGAGGGCGCAGTTCCGTTTTTTTAGGATCCGCCCGATGGTGGAGTGGTCCAGGCCGGGGAGGTCCTCGACCAGTGCGAGGTGCTTCTCCAGCAGTCGCAGTGACCACCGTGCATGGCCCTGGGGCGGCTGGGAGCACGCCATCGCGATCAGCCGGGCTTCGACCTCACCGGTTACCGGAGAGGGGACCGGCGGCAGGTCGCGCTTCTTCCGCGCGATCGTGGAATGAACATCGCCACCGGTCTCGGCGAAACGCTTGGCGACCAGCCGCAATGTCTCACCGGAGACGCCGAGCCGGGTCGCGATCACCTCTTTGGAATCCACCTCACCCGCCGATGTGTCCAGCGCGAGCAGCACCCGGGCACGCATGATCATCGAGGCCCCGCGAACACCCGTCGTGGTCACCCGGACCAATTCCTCACGATCTTGCGTGGTTAACCTGACTGGCCGCTTCTTCTGCGAACCCATGACAACAGTCCTGTCTGGCAAGTGGGTTGGAACTTGTCAGACGCCAGTCTCCCAACCAGTCCATGCCACAACTAAGCGGCGACGATCCACTAGCTCCAGCCGCGCGAGACCGGCAACCCTTGGGCCGGCGCAGATGGCCGGCGACGGCGGTCGCGTCAAAGGCCCTGCAAATCCGACTGAGCCGCCCCGAAGTTCTCGGACAGTGGTCCCCGATAGGATCATGGTCAGGAACGGCGGAGAGAGCACGTGACACCAAAGCGTAGGAAGTT
>NZ_JBITHR010000070.1:0-4179 GCF_044458185.1 Streptomyces sp. NPDC050485
AACCCCGGGGAATTGCATTGGATGCATGACTCGACCTGGGGCGATCCGCTGATCTGCATACTTCCTCCTCCCTGCCTGAACTTCAAGCCGTGCCTCTGACCTGCCACTTTGCGGATCTCATTGCATGTAATGCATGATTCGCGCGGCTAATGGATGGGGTTGCTGGTGGCTCAAGGTGTGTCGGATGACTCGGTTGCCCGGATGGTCCTGGTTGACGGTGTGGCCCTTCTGCACCCCGAAGACGCGGTCTTCGACGGGATGTTGGAGGGCTGGCGGCGTCAGCAGCGCGGTGGGCGGAGGCTGAGGCCGAAGACGATCAATGACCGGCTCGGGGTGGTACGCCGGTTCATGGAGTACTCCAACGCCTACCCGTGGAACTGGTCCGCGGGAGATCTCGACGACTGGATGACCGAACTGATCGCTGCGGGCGAGAGGGCCGAGTCGACGATCCGCAACTACCAAGGTGCGATCCGGCAGTTCTGCGACTACATCACCTCGCCGTACTACCAATGGGCCCAGGTCTGCGAGGAACGGTTCGGCACCCACCCGATCCAGATCTGCCACGAGTGGAACACCGTCGCCCATCTCACCGAGTACGAAGGCGGCGCCGACCGGCGCCCGATGACCCGGGAGGAGTGCCAGGCCCTGTTCGACTACGCCGACGGCCAGGTGGACCGGGCGATCCGGCTGGGCCGCAAGGGGGCTCTGGCGGCTTACCGGGACGCCACGGTGTTCAAGACCATTTACGGCTGGGGCCTGCGCGCGACGGAGGCGTCCCGGCTGGACACGTTCGACTTCTACAAGAACCCCAAGGCTCCTGAGCTGGGCAAATTCGGGTCCATACATGTCCGTTACGGGAAGCGGACCAAGGGATCGCCGCCCCGCCGCCGGACGGTGCTGAGCCTGATGCCGTGGGCGGTCGAATCGGTCGAGGACTACCTCGTCAACGTCCGTCCGCGCTACCGGGCGAGCGACAAGCTGGCCCTCTGGCTGACCGAGCGGGGCGGCCGGCTCCAGCCCCGGGAGATCGAGGACAGGTTCGCCGAATACCGTGACGCCCTGGGCATGGACGCCGATCTGACCCCGCACTGCCTGAGGCACTCCTACGTGACCCACAACATCGAGGACGGGGCGGACCCGAAGTTCATCCAGGAACAGGTCGGACACCTCTACGCCTCCACGACCGCGATCTACACCGGGGTCAGTGGGGACTTCATGAACACCATGATGAGGAAGGTCCTCGACCGCGCTCTCACCACCGCTGACCAGTAGGGATACGACATGACTGCAAAGTTGGACTACCGCTGGCATCTGCGCGAGATCATGGCGACCCGCGGCATGTTCTCCACGACCGACCTGCGGCCGCTGCTGGCCGAGCGGGGCATCGACCTCTCCCCCAGCCAGACCTACCGGCTCGTGGTGGAACGGCCCGAGAGGCTGAGCCTGAAGACGCTGATGGCCCTCCTCGACATCCTCGGCTGCACGATGGAGGAGCTGGTCGAGCCGGTCGCCGCCGCCGGCACCCAGCGCCGCCGCAAGGCGGCGGGCGGTTCTCCCTCCGATGGACACGGCGGGCTGGGCGACCTGCGGCCCAAGCGCGCCCGGATCGTTCCGGAGTAGACCCGCATGTCCGACGCCGCCGCCCAGCCTCCCCGGTTCCTCACGGAACCGGTCGCCGTGATCACCGAGATCGTCCTGGCCCTCGAACCCGAGCTCGCACCGGACGCGGTCAGTGAAGCCGTCGCCTCGACCGCCAAGCTGAAGTCGCGGCACCGCGTGCTCGCTCAGGCCCTGACCAGCGACCCTGAGTTGCTGACCTCCGGCCGACCGGAAGGCCCAGCCACTGTCCAGAAACTCATACGGGCCCTGCAGGCGATCGGCGCCAAGCGGGTCGTGCTGCCCCGATGCGCCCGTTGCGGCAAGCAGCACAAACTGTCCAGTCTCGACGGTGACCAGCGGATTTGCGCCTACTGCCGGATGAAGCTGGCCGCGGAAGAGGATCCGTGCGTGATCTGCGGCCGGACCGCGCACATCGCCAGCCGCGATCATCTCGGTCGGGCCCGCTGCGTCCACCATCCCGACACCGGCGACCGGGACCCCGTCGACGTCGTCTGCGACCACGTTGCCGCGGTCGAGCCCGGCCTTTCCCGCGAGGAAATCGCCGCCTCCGTTCGAGAAACCTGTCAACTTCCCGCGCATCAGCGCCAGTTGGCATGGGCCTTGGAGAACAACCCCCGGCTGTTGACCGGCGAAGGGGCTCAGGGGCCGCACAAACTGATCCTCCTGATCGAGGACTTGCTTGCCCGCGGCGCCCGGAACATCGTGCTGCCGCCCTGTCCGTTCTGTGGCACTGACAGCAAGCTCCGGAACGTCCTGGACGGCCGGAGAGCCTGCCGAGCCTGCTATGAGAAGTTCCGCCTGCTGACGTGCTCGCGCTGCGGGCGGGACAAGCCGGTCGCGGCAAGGACCGTGGACGGCGAGCCGCTCTGCCACCCCTGCACCCGCGCCGACCCGGTGAACCACGAGCCCTGCACTGATTGCGGGCGGACCGTCTGGATCGTTCGTCGCGAGGGTGCCCGGCGTCTTTGCGGGCGGTGTTTCCGGGCACCGGTCGCCGTCTGCGCGGACTGCGGACGCACGCGGCCCTGCTACTTCGCCGACAGCGAGGCACCCCGCTGTGAAGGATGCACCTCTCGGCTGCGGCCGCCTCAGCCGTGCTCGCGCTGCCAAAACGTGCGCCAGGTGAAGTACCGGCTGCCTGACGGGAGCCCGCTCTGCGGCAGCTGCGGCATAACCCCGGTCCCCTGCCACGTCTGCGGCAAGACCAAGCCCATCAAGGGCCGAGGGCCAGACGGGGAAGCCATCTGTCAGGTCTGCTACGACAAGCACCCCATCGCCCGGCGGAACTGCGTCCAGTGCGGAGTCCTCGAACGGCTCTACCACCACGGTCTCTGCAACTCGTGCGCTCTCGACCGGCAGCTGTCCGGCCTGCTCGGCGGGCCCGACGGCAACGTCCGACCGGACCTGAAGCCTGTGTTCCAGTGCTTGCATCGAGGTGATCCCCTCACACTTCTCCAATGGCTTCGCAGACCCGTCCCCCGGAACCTGCTGGCGGCTCTCACCGCCGAGAAAGGGCCCGTGACGCACGACCTCCTCGACGGCGTTCAGCACCCGCCCAAAGCGGTCCGACACCTGCGGGCGGCCCTGACCGCCGACGGCGTCCTGCCGGCTCGCGACGAACACCTCGCCCAACTGGAGCACTGGCTGACCCGCGCAGTCGCCCGGATCGAGGACCCCGCCGACCGCCAAGTGGTCCGCAGCTTCGCGACCTGGCATCACCTGCGGCGACTTCGCCGCATCGCCGACAAGGAGCCCCTCTCTCAACACCAGTCCGTGGTCGTCCGCCGAGAGACCAAGGCCGCGATCCAGCTGGTCACATGGCTGCGGGCCCGCGGCACGAGCCTGGCCACCTGCACCCAGCACGACATCGACGACTGGCTGAACAGCGACTTCTGGGTGCGCTATCTCGCCCGGACCTTCCTGGTCTGGTCAGTACGCAACCGGCATGCACACCGCGTCACGATCCCGATCCCGCCCAAGGACACCTCGATGGTCCTCATCGAAAGTGATCAACGCTGGACCCACGTCCGCCGTCTCCTGAAGGGCGACGGGATCGACACCGCGACCCGCGTCGCAGGCCTTCTTCTCCTGCTGTTCGCCCAGCCGCTGAGCCGGACCTCCCGGATCCGAGTCGACCAGGTCACACAGGAAGGTGACCACGTCACGTTGACGCTCGGCTCGCATCCGACCGACCTGCCGCCGCCTCTGGATGCCCTGGTGCTCGAACTCGTCAGGCAGCGGCACGGCTACTCAACTCTTGGACGCAACGACGATCACCCGTGGCTCTTCCCCGGCACAGCCGGCGGGCAGCCGATCAGCAGTCGTCAGCTCATGCGCAAGCTCACCGCACTGGGCATCCGGGCTCGGCCTGCCCGCAACACCACCCTGATGGAGATCTCCTCCGAGCTTCCGGCCGTCGTGCTCAGCCGCCTCCTCGGGCTCCACATCTCCCGAGCCGAAAAGTGGACCAAGGAGGCAGGCTCCACACGAGCTGACTACGCTGCCGAACTCTCCCGCCGGAAGGCATTCCGCAAGTCCTGATAGCCGGACTTACCGATA
>NZ_JBITHR010000071.1:0-4038 GCF_044458185.1 Streptomyces sp. NPDC050485
TCGACGGTGATCCGTTCGGAGTGCTGCCGCGGAATGACGGTCCGCTGCTCACGCTGGACGTACTGCGTAAGCGCCGCCAGGCCCCGGGCGAAGGCAGCAGTCGGCAAGCAGCCCGACTCCCTTCTCCCTGCTGAGGATTGACCATGCGAAAGCTCACCACCGCCATCGCGCTCACCACTGCGGCCGTGGCCCTCTCGGCCGGGACGGCCGGCACCGCCGCGGCCGCGCCCGCGCCGGCGACCCCCCTACGGGCCCAGCACCTCGCGCTGCACAGCTGGACCCTGCTCAACGAGCACGGCCCGGGCCCCAACCCAGGCGAGCGGCTCACCGCGCGGGTCAGCGCACGTACGGTCGACGGCCACACCCGGGGGCACGTCGTGGTGCAGCACGTGTTCGAGAAGACCGGCACCATCCGGGCCGAGTTCGACGTCGACTGCCTGACCGTCGACGGGAACGGCGCCATCACCGTGACCGGGCCCATCTCGCAGACCGTGGTCACCCCGCTCGGGGGCGAACCCTACCTCTTCGAGGAGGGCCAGCACCCCGAGGCCGGCCTCACCTTCTACCCGACCGACGAGCAGCACCAGCGCCGGGTCGGCTGGAACCGGACCAACCCCCAGACGCACTCCGAAGTCGTCAAGTGCGGCGCGGTTCCGGCCAGCTGCCTCTGGGTCATCGACGGCGGGACCTTCCTGCGCCGCTAGGAGCGTGTCTCTGTGACCGGCAACCCACCTGTGTCTCGTGATCTTTCGTGCGGAATGATCCCGGTATGCGTGGTGAGGATGAGCTGTTCGAGGTCGAGCCGGTCGAGGCGAAGCGGCCGCAACGCCGTCCGGCGGCAGTGGACAAGACCTTCCGGGCATTCGACCCGCATCAAGTCCTGCTGCGCCACCGTCGCTGGACGACTGGCTGCCGGAGAGCCACCTCGCCCGGTTCGTCATCTGGCGGAACAAGCACGCCGCCGACGAATGCCTGCGCGAAGTCGTCACCAGGGCGAACGTCGCCTGACCCGGCACTGGCTACCCGCCCGTCGAACGGCGGGCACCAGTCGCCCCGGTCGTCGGGCTGTTGCCGAGCGATCCTTGCCGCCCAGTGTCATGACTGTTGTTTGCGTAGTTGGGTCAGTTCGTCGGTGAACTTGGTGAGGAGTCCGGCGAAGCCTGCGCAGTCTTGTTCCGGCCAGTCGCGCATCAGGTGACTGTAGAGCTCCTGACGCGATCGATGTACCACTGCCAACAGCTCGTCTGCGGCGGCGGTCAGTTCGAGGTGAATGCGCCGACCGTCGGCCTGCGAGGCCGCCCGCCGCAGATAGCCGGCCTTGATGGCGGCAGAGACCATGCGGCTGGCCCGGGATGGATCGATGCCCAGCCGGTCGGCCACCAGGCCCACGGTGACCTCTTGCCCTGGGCCGTCCGGTCCCTCCTCAACCGCGTCCACGACGTCCGCCACGGCCGGGTCGAGTACCGGGATAGCCGTGCGCTCGGTAAGTCGTGCCAGTGTGCGCCGGGTCATGCTGCGTCGCAGCTGAACCATGGCGCGCTCGACTGTTTCCAGGACCTGCTGGTGGCCTTCGTCGGTCTGCTCGTCTCCCATGCCCGCATCCTAGCCGATGCCTGCCGTTGACATATATGTGCTCTAGGCATATCAATGTCCACGGCACGCAAGCTGCGACTGAGGAGGAACGTGATGAACACCAGTACGACGGAGACGGTGGCCGGGGTCATGGTGCGGCTGACCGAGGCATGGCAGGCCAAGGACGTCCCTGGCTATCTGGCACTGCTGGCCGACCAGGTCGACGTGGTTAACCGGGGTGGCCAGCGGCTGGCCGGCAAGCAGGCCTTCGGGCACCAGCTGAACTGGCTCTTGGGCTACCCGGAGATCTTCGAGGCGGAGCACACCCTCGAGTCGGTGCGCGTGCTGCGTCGGGGGGTGGCGCTGGCCCACGAGCTGCGGGTTGAGCCACTTCGGCAATCGCGTGCCACCTACCTGCTCGTCGAGCGGGAGGGGCAGTGGCTCATTGAATCGATCGCCATTGCGCCGATCGAACTGCCCCGCGATCCCGCCACCGGCGAGCGCATGTGAGTAACGCGCCAACAGAGTCGCACTCAGAACCCCTAACGAAATGGGATGGCGGATGCACTCCTGGCAGGGCGACGATCTCTCGGTACTCGCCGATGAAGGGGCAGCTATGGGCGACATCGCTGCGAGGGAGCTCATCTCCCTCGCCGATGACGAGGGGAACAGCGTCACCGTCAACGTTCTGGGGCGCGATCCGGGGTGGAGCGCCGGGCTCGACGCCGAGATTGTCGTCAGGACGCCGTTCGTGTCCGGCCGTATCGACCTGGTGCTGTCAGCCTCGAAGCTGGAAAGCTGGGCCGCCGCGTTGAACAGGCTCGATGCCGGCGAAGACGTGGTCTGGATGGAGTGGGACAGAGGGCCGTCCATCTCCATCCAGCTCACCGGCGAGCGTGACTGCCCTGAGGTGGTCGTAGAGGACGAGTCGGGGTCCATGGTCACCGTGCGGGTGCCGCTCGTCCCCCCGGACGACTGGATCGCTGACCATCGGCAACGCCTGCGTGAGGCGATGAATCACTGGGTTCCGATGCTGTCAGCGTAGGGAGACAAGCCGCCGCCAGCAGATGAGCGCACATCCCAGGGCGAGGAAGGCTTCGTGGATGTCGTCGCGAATCTCCCAGCGGATCCGCAGGCGGCGGAACCACTGCAGGTGCGCGAACGCGCGCTCCACGAACCAGCGTTGGGTACCGAGGCCGGAGCCGTGTTCGGTGCCGCGGCGGGCGATCACTGGTTTCACGCCCAGGTCCCAGACGAGGCGGCGGTACTTGTCGTGGTCGTAGCCTCGATCGCCCAGCACGACGTCCGGGCGGCGCCGGGGCCGGCCGCGCTTGCCCCGCACCGGCGGGACCGCTTCGAGTAGCGGGATGAGCTGGGTGACGTTGTTGCGGTTGCCGCCGGTCAGGGTGGCGGCGAGCGGGATGCCGGTGGCGTCGGTGATCAGGTGGTGCTTGCTGCCCGTCCTGCCCCGGTCAACAGGGCTTCGTCCCGTCTTGGGGCCCCTGCGTCGCCCGGACCAAGCGCCGCCGCGTCGCCCGCGCCCTGGAAAGCGATCCTGTCCTCACTGCGACAAGCCCGTCACGATTGTCGCTCTCCTGGCCACTCCAGAAGCCGCTCGACCCACCATCCCCTCAGCAAGTCCAGACGTCATTCCCATGCGGAGAGGCTGAACTCCAGCCGCGGGGAAACCCGCACGACGCATCAGCGGTCGTTCGTTACGCTTCAGCCGGAAAGGACGTGAGTATGGCACTGGTCAAGAAGGGGTCGCGACGGATAATGGTCGACGGCGTCACCTACCGCTGGATGCTCCGCCGGAGGCCGACCTATAGCCAGGCCCTGGTCTGGTCCTCCCTTACCTATGCGGTCGAGCACGCCGATTCGCCGTCGGGCACCATCCTGGTGATCAGCACCAACCAACCGCATCCGAGCAACTGGCTAGTCGGGCCGGGCAGCCCTGTCCTCCCATCCGATGTCGCCGACAGCATTCGCACCGCCCGCGCTAACGGATGGACACCTGAGAAGCCCGGATCGCCATTCCACCTCGATCAGTCAGAAGGCTTCGTCCCTTCCCACTGACTTGCCCCACGTTGAAGGGGCCGACCGGCCGGGTACGCAGGCTGCGCCTCACCATCGCTGCAACTGCGAAGTCGGCTCCCTCGAAGCCGCCTTGCGGCTCCCGGAGCGGCAGTTCCAGACCATGGCGGGCGACATTCACCGGGCCCTGGCCCACGGCACGCTGCACCTGGAACGATGGCGCCGCTCCGGGCGGGACTGCGCGCGGTGCAGGAGCAGCTGACCCTCTGCTACGTCTACTGGCGCCCCGCCACCGCCGACGGGCCTGGCTGTCGGGGCCAGGTGCAGCGTGTCGTTACGCGCGGCCGACGCGTTGGTCAGGCGTGCGCACCCGGTGATCGCCAGGTTTCCGGCACAGGCGCATCGAGATGCCTATGACGAGGAGTTGTGCGA
>NZ_JBITHR010000072.1:0-3870 GCF_044458185.1 Streptomyces sp. NPDC050485
CCCGCCTCCAGCCCTGGGAAACGATCACCTGCTGCACGGGAAGCGATCTCCAACACCCCGCCACGTCGCAGGTCAACAGCACTCGTGAACACCCGGACATTGCTGCCGAACGCCCGCCGGAGCATGTGCGGGGTGAGGTGACCTTCCAGGCCGGCCCGCCGAGCCAGCCGTTCGACCAGCTCACCCACTGCATCCGGAGTGACCGGCGAACCCAGGGGCGGACGGAAGAGGTTAACCAGCAGGAAGTCGCTGCCGTCGTTCCCCAGGAACTCATGACGTTCGTAGACGTACTGGTCGAATGCCTGGACCACGAGGAAGTCGACTGGGAACCAGATTGACGAACGGCGCTTCGACCAGGCGGTGTTGGGGTTCTGGCGCCGCACCACGTGCAGGTGTGGCCCCTCAACGTCGCAGCCCAGAATGCGGGAATCCACCATCAGGTGGGCGTCGCAGCGACGCAGCCCAGCGAGCTGCCCGACGCGCAGACCCACTCGGGCCATCACGAGAATGCTGAGCCGGTCGCGCGCTGAGCGGCAGGCGTGCAGCAGCGCGACGATCTCCTCGTCGGTGGCCCGGTCCACCTCGGTCTCGGGCTCCTGCAGCCGGTGCCGGGCGCCGAGACGGTAGCCGACCCCGGTGTCCTCGCCCTGAGCCTCCAGCGGCAGATCCTGAGTGCTGGCGATCTCGTAGAGCTGCCCGAGTACCCATCCCGGCGCTTCCTTCGCCGCCACAGCGTGCGCCAGAAACCCGCGTACCCCGGTCAGAACCCCGTTGATCCGGCGTTCCCGGCGGACCGGATCCACGCCGGGGCCGGCGACTACGACCTTCGACACCCCGCCAGAGCTGTACTTGAGCCAGACGATGAACAACCCCATGTCCGCCGCCGCGGTCGACCAGTCGCGGTCCGTACGTCGGCACCACCGCATGTACAGCGCGATGGCTCCGGCGTACGACTTCGTGGTCAATTCGGCCCGACTACGGCCGAACCGTAGATCCCGCAGATACCGGTCAGCGACCGGCAGCACCTGCAGCTGATCGTCAACGACGGTCCAGTACCGGCTCCCCGACGGCATGCGGACCAAGAACGCGTCCATTCACTTCCCCTGTCGTGCATCTCACGCGACGGCCCACCACAAGCACCACACCCCCGGAAAACCGTCGTGCCAGACATCAACGAGGAGGATCAGACAACGTCACACCACACGGGATCGAACCCCAGAGAACGGCCAGCTCTACCACTGCCTCCAAAACGGCGAACGGTACGACGAGCTGGCCGCCTTCCCCACGCCGCCCTCGCTGACGGAGGCAGCTGCCGTCTGACCTGTGGCAACGCCCCTTGCTCAGGTCGCCCACAGCAGTCGATCATTCACAGATGAGACCCGAGGTTCAGACGTTCGTCGCCGCTGGCCCCCTCCCCGACTGGGACGCCGATGAGGAGGAGATCGACGGCCGAGTCAATCAGCTCGACGCCATCCCGGCGCCCGTCACAGCCGACGAGGCGCATGCTTTGGCTGCCTGTTTCGGCCCCGACGACTGCTACGGCGTGGCCTGGTCGCTCCTGCACCTGATCGAGACCAGCCCCGGGCCGGTGCCGCCGGTGACGCCACCGGGAGCCGGTGCCACCGAATGGCATCACACGCTCTGGAACCGCTGGGGAAACCGGTGAACTCAACGATGAGGACTTGACGCGTTGGACCCCTGAGGTGTCTGGATAGGCCCCTTCACCGGACTGAGCCCGCGCTGCTTCGGCAAGTTGGTGACTGCCGTACGGCGCGAGACCGCAGCTGAACTCCAGCGCGGGCGACCCTGGGGACTCCCGCTGGAGGACCGTATTCTGCTCGTCGCGGCTTACTGGCGTACGAACTTGACGATGCGCCAACTCGCTCCGCTCTTCGGAGTATCGAAGTCGGCAGCGGACCGGATCATCCACCATCTGGGGCCTCTGCTCGCGCTCCAGCCCCGCAAGCGGTTCCGCAAAGACACTGTGCTGATCGTGTGACGGCACCCTGGTTCCTACGCGCGACCACACGGTGGCCGAGCAGTCGAAGAACTACCGGTATTCCACGGCCCATCAGGTGGTCATCGATGCCGATACGCGCCTGGTGGTCGTGGTCGGCCGGCCCGTGCCGGGCAACCGGCACGACTCCCGCGGCTGGGAGAAATCCGGCGCCAAGGCTGCCGTCGGCGACACCATGACCATCGCCGACGGCGGATACCAGGGCACCGGACTGGTCATCCCGCACCGCCGCCGCAAGGGCGAAGAACTCCCGGAGTGGAAAGAGGAACACAACCGCTCCCACAAACAAGTCCGCGCCCGTGTTGAGCACACCTTCGCCCGCATGAAAGGCTGGAAGATCCTCCGCGACTGCCGCCTCAAAGGCGACGGCGTCCACCACGCCATGCTCGGCATCGCCCGCCTCCACAACCTCACCCTCGCCGGATAGGCAAAACGGCGAGACAGTGATCGACCACGCCTCCTTCAAGTCCGAGATCAGTTACGGGACAACTCTTACACCCAGTCCACGCCGAGCTCGGCGAGCTGCCCAACCTGCTCCTCGCTCAACTTGTCCCGGCGGGTCTTCTGGTTCGACACCCATACTCCGAGCCGCACTTCGTGGTCCTGGCCGTCGATGGTGATCCGCTCACTGTGCTGGCGCGGCACCACGGTGCGCTGCTCCCGCTCGACGTACTGCGCAAGCGCCGCCAGCCCCCGCGTGAACGCCTCCGCGCCGCGCACCGCCCCAGTCCTTCCCACCGCTCGGCACCGCCGCCGTACGGGCTCGTACGGCTGGTTTCACGCCGAGTTCGCTGAGCCGCTTCTGCTGCTCGGGGTTGAGCCGGCCGAAGTCGCGCTGCTGCCGGAGCAGCCAGCGCCCGATGTCGTCACCGCGCCACGTCACCCCCGGCACGATCCCCGTCAGCAACGCCCCGTCCTTCAACAGCACCGCCAGGCCGACGTAGTGCCGCTGCCAGTCGACCGTCCATCCGAGCTCGGCGGGGTTCCAGTCCGGATCGACCGCCGCGAGCTCGACGGCCCGCTGCTTCGCCCGTTTCGGGTCCTTGCCGAGTCCGCCGGGGCGCGGCCAAGGTTCCGGCCTGCGCGAAGTACGCCCGCGCAGCCGCGAGGTTCTCCTCGAAGGCGGCATCGGCGGTGTCCCACACGATCCCCAGCGCTTCCAGATCGTCGGCCCGCTTCGGGTCCATCTGCCCGGCCCGCAACGCGCGCCGCTGATCCGACAGCCACCGCCCCAGCGGATAGGCGCCCTCCAGGTGTTCGTAGGGCACTTCCAGGTGCCGCTCCCGCTTCTGGTAGCGCACGGCGGCGTCATATCGACCCCGACGTACGGTGCGCCTCGTCCACGACCATCAGGTCGAACACGTCCATGGGCAGCCCGTACATCCCCTCGTGAGCCTCTGCCAGGACGCCGAGGGAGGGCGTAGGTGGCGAACACCGTCACCGGGCCGCGGCCGTGCCACAGGGCGAGCTGCGGCGGGCTCGTGGTGGAGCGCACATCCAAATCCCGCAGGTGCGGGTCATCGTCCAGCGAGCACACCGCCACCGCCGGACCTGTATGCCCGGCCGCCCGCCACTCCCGCACCGTCTGGGTCAGCAGATCGAGAGTCGGGAGCAACACCAACACCCGCCCATGACGGGCCAGACGTAGCGCAGCGGCAGCGGCGATGAACGTTTTCCCCGTCCCGCACGCAGCTACCACCGTGGCCCGCAAACCATCACGCGGGGGCCCGCAGGCTCGGGCTGCGCCCCTTCCGCGAGCGGATGCTGTTGGTTAATCCGGGGGTTCGCGTGACGTCGGCCTTCAGGACCTGGTTGTGGTCTTGAAGGCCGACGTTGTCGTATGGGGTGTGGGT
>NZ_JBITHR010000073.1:0-3348 GCF_044458185.1 Streptomyces sp. NPDC050485
TGCCATGATGCGATCGAGGCGATCTTCCAAGTGGCTCGGGGCCGTAGGGCCCACCGCCGCTGGGTACTCGACGCGGATCTGGCGGCGGCGTTTGATGCATCGTCACACTGCTCCTCGTGTTGATTGTTGGTGTCAGAACAGGCCGTTCTGAGGGGTCGGTGGCTCGATACGCAGGCCCTTTCTGCGTCCGGTGCGGACGTGGACGGCCTTGAGGTCGCCGCGCTTGACACGCTGCAACAGGGTCTGGCGTGAGACGCCGTGGGCGAGGGTGGCCTCGAGCATGGCGAGCCAGCCGTCAGGGGCGGTATCGACGAACAGGGCCCGGAGTTCGTCGTTCAGGCGGATGCGCCAGGGGGCGCCGGGGGTGTCCTGTTCGCCGGCGATGAAGCCGTCGTTGAGCCAGCGGTGCAGGGTGGAGGGGGCCAGACGGAGTTCGGTGGCGGCTTTGGCCACGGTGACCAGCTCTCCTTCCTGCGGCTTGGTGTTCTTGCGGTGGCAGGGGATGCCCCAGTGGAATCGGGTGGTCTGGACTCTACTGGCCGTGTATGACAATCCCCGGGCCGTGCGCCGTCCCTGACGGTTGAGGATCCCGGCGATCTGCGCGTCGGGATAGTGCACCGCGAGGCGGCGGATGAGGTCGACGGTGTCCTCGTCGGTGCGGATCTTCGGCTGCGGGCGGCGGATCGGCACCGTGAACTCGCTGCTCGCGCCGCCCTTCCAGCGCATCAGCACGGTGGCGTGGGGGTCGGGGGCGTCGCGGTGGACGGTGAGGGTGACGTCCTCGAGCAGGGTCCGTAGCAGGTGCTTGCGGTCCTTGTCGGTGGTGGTTCGGGCCGTCCAGACCGTGTGGAGGTCGTCGGCGACGGCGAGGACGGCAGCGCGCTCGGGCGCCGTGAGGGCGACGGGACGACGGCGTTCGCGGCGGGCGAGTTCGCTCTCGGCGGCGGCCTGCGCGGTCAGGGCTTTCTCCCAGTCCGCCTCCAGGCCGCGGGCGACCAGGCGGTTGTCCGGGTCGACGGCCCGGTAGCGGCGCTCGGCGCGGGTGGCGTCGTAGCGTGCGCGCTCGACCTCGCGCCGGTACTGGGCCAGCGCCATGTCGTGGCCTGCCTCCAGTTCGTCGGCGGCTGTGAGGCACGCCCGGAGTGCGGCCGGGGTGAGGGCGGCCAGGAACACGTCGGCCACCGCAGTATCGATGGCCTGCCCGCCCACCTGCAGATGCCGTGTCCCGCGGCCGTCGACCAACTGCCCTGATCCGGTGCAGTAGTAGCCGGGAGTGGCCTTGGTGGGCCCCTGGTAGAAGACGGCGAGCTTGCGCCCGCAGATCCCGCAGACGGCCAGGGTCTGCAGCAGCGCGCACCCCTCGCGGACCGCGCCGGTGCCGGGCTCGTGCCGACGCGGCCGGGTGTTGGAGGCGATCTTGTCCTGGTTGGCCAGGTAGGTGTCCCAGGTGATGAAGCCCTCGTGGTGGTCCTCGATCAATACCTGCCACTGGTCACGGGGCAGGACCCGGCGGTGACTGCGGACCTGCCCGTCCTCGCCCAGGCGCCGCTCGAACCGCGTACGGCCGTAAACGTAGGCGCCGGCGTAGGCGGGATGGGTGAGCGTGGTGTGGACCGCATGGTAGGTCGGCTCGACCCACACGATCTCGGTGCCGTTGACGTAACCGGTCGGCTGCAGCGGCCACTTCAGGCCCTGCTCACGCAGCCACAACCACACCGCCCGGGCCGAGCCGCACGCGGCAAAGCGGTCGAAGACCGCGGCGATCACGCCGGTGACGGCCTCGTCGGGGTGGAAGAGGATCTCGCCGTCGGCCTCGCCCCAGATGAGGCCGACGGGCAGGCCGCGGCGCAGTTCGCCGCGGGCGGCCTTATTGCGCACTCCGCCGTCCAGACGCGCCCGCAGGATGTGCAGCTCAGCTTCGGCCATAGTCCCTTTCATGCCCAGAACGAGGCGGTCGTCGAACCGGCTCGGATGGTAGACGCCGTCCGCGTCGGCGACCAGGGTGTCGGTCATGCCGGCCAGGTCCAGCAACCTGTACCAGTCCGCGTTGTTGCGGGCCAGCCGGGAAACCTCGAGAGCCAGGACGATCCCCACCTGGCCCAGGCCGACCTGGGCGGCCAGATCGGCAAACCCGGAGCGGCCAGCGGCGGTGGAGCCGGAGTGGCCCTGGTCCTCGTCGACGATGCTGACCGCCGCGCGGGACCACCCCAGTGCCATTGCGCGTTGGACCAGATCGTACTGACGGGCCGTGGACTCCTTGTTGCGTTCCAGCTGAAGGAGCGTGGACTGGCGGACGTAGACGATCGCCATGCGCTGCCTGTGGGACGCAGTCACCTTGCTGTTCTCAGTCATCGCCCGTCACCGTCCTCTCCGCGGCGGACATCTTGGCGATGAGATGGGCCAGCTGTGTGATTGCCTCCTGCAACTGTGGGGCCGGGAGCTGGCCGATCAGCTGGTTCGGTGGCGTGGGTAACTGCTCGGGGAGCAGACTGAGTTGGACAGGCTGCACGGTCATCCTCCTCGCGCGGAAGTTGCCGTGCAGCCTGCTCCGGTCCGGCGATCGTCCGCGCCAAAAGCTCGGAAACCACCACGGACACTTCCAGCAGTGCCCCCGGCGCGGCGAGCACTCCGGCCGCGGCGGGAGCCAGTCCTCCCGTCGTCCCTGCCCCGTCGGCGGCCACGTGGTCGGTCCAGCCGGCCGGGATGAGCGATTTACTGCCGTCCGGAAGGACGAGCAGCAGCTCCAGCCGTCCGCGGCAGTGCATCTGCCCGAGGACTTCCAGGGTGAGGCCCTTGAACGGGTGGTGATCACGCGTCACCTGTACCGACGTCATCGCGCACCGCCGTCCTGCCCACACCGGGCCGGATCCGCGCAGCCACCCGCCCGCAAGACTGCCTCGGCCACCAGCACCACAGTCGATGTGTCCACGCTGGTCAGCGCGTTTCCCAAGTCGACCGGGACACCTTCGGCCAGGCTCGCACACAACTGCAGCAGCTGGCCCTCACCGCTGGAGCACACCAACTGCCCGCGCTTGAGGCGGGTACTCGCGCGCCGCCAGTCGACGAACGCCATCATCTCCCCACTCCCGGCCGCGGGAACGAGCTCGATGAAGGAGGCGACGAAGTCACCCCGATGCAGCCACCGTTCCTGGCCGATCAGCAGCTCGACCGCTGCCATCGCGCAGTACAACCCGGCAGCCCCGGCCCGCAACGCGGCCGCGAGGTCCTCGATACGGGTAGTAAGCCCGGTCTTCGTTTGACCGAATCAACCATGAGCGCCTGCTCGAAGCCCTGGGGAGTTTCCCGGCCCGGAGCATGATCCGGGCTTGGCTGAAGGCCGGCGTGATG
>NZ_JBITHR010000074.1:0-2164 GCF_044458185.1 Streptomyces sp. NPDC050485
CTCGTGCGCCACGAAGTTCTGTGTGACCGAGTGGAGGTGAAAGACCACCACCGCCGGGCCGTCGCAGCGGCCCGGTAGAAGCTGGGGGCAGACCGACCCGGGGGACGCCGGTGAGGTTGGAGAGCAGCCCCGACAACGACGGGACGCGTCGGCACTGCCAGACGGCGCGGGTCCGGCAAGCGAAGGCCAGAAGGTGTACGTGAGGAACCTGCGGTTAAAGCTCCGTAAGCGTTGTACCGGCTCCAACCTGGTAGATCTGGGCCGGGATGCAGTACACGGCCGCTCGAAACCTGAGTGGCCGACTCCGAAGCCCGTCAAGACGGCGGGTGGGGAGGCCGTGCCGAAGAACTGCGGCGTAGGTGCGGCGAGGCTGCCGGGGCAGAGCAGGGCACCCATCCTGGCCGATCGGCACACAGGGAACGTGGGAACCACCCGAGATCGCCCCCGCACCGGCCGGCCAGGCCGGGAGCATGGGCAGGCCCGTCGCCGGCTGATGGTCTCGTGGTGGGGCGGAGGCCCCGTAGTAGTCGGAGCGCGCGAGAGGCGCGTACGTGGCGAAGGGGGCCAGCAAGTCAGCAGGGCGGATACTGGAATGCCAGGAGGACGTTGGTGAATACTGACGAGCTGGAGGACGCCGCGTATGTGGCGGAGCGCCGGGTACTGAAGATCCAGTCCAAGCTGCACCGTTGGGCGGCGGACCCTCTCCGCCGATTTGATGACCTCTATAACCTCGTCTGCGACCCGGCCTTCCTGTTCACGGGATGGATGCGGGTGCGGAGCAACAAGGGTGCGCGCACGGCCGGAGTGGACGGCGTGACCGCCCACTATGTCGAGGACGTGCGTGGGCTGGACGGCTTCCTTGCGGAGCTGCGGGCGGACTTGAAGGCCCGCACGTTCCAGCCCCTGCCGGTCCGGCGACGTGGGATCCCCAAGGCGGGCGGCAAGGTCCGCTACCTGGGGATCAACACGATCCGGGACCGGGTAGTCCAGGCGTCCCTGAAACTGGTCCTGGAGCCGATCTTTGAGGCGGATTTCCTCCCGTGTTCCTACGGGTTCCGCCCCAGGCGCCGGGCTCACGACGCGATCGCCGAGAGCCGTCATCTGGCTTCGCACTCCTATGAGTGGGTAGTTGAGGGCGACATCGAAGGCTGCTTCGACAACATCGGACATGCTCCCGTTCTCGAACGGATGCGCGCCCGGGTCGGAGACAAACGCGTCATGGCCCTGGTGAAGGCGTTCCTCAAAGCCGGGATCCTCACCGAGGAATCCGGGCTGAAGGAGTCCCGGGCCGGTGCCCCGCAAGGCGGGATCTTGTCGCCCGTGATCGCCAATATCGCGCTGTCCGTGCTGGACGAGGCGATCTCGGCGGGACCGGGCGGACCGAACACCACCTCGGGCCGCAGGGCCCACCGGCGCGTGATGGGGAAGCCCAACTACCGGATTTGTAGGTACGCGGACGACTTTCTCGTGCTCGTCGCCGGGACCCGCGAGGATGCGATACGCATCCGGGCCTGGGTGGCCTCGGTGCTCTGTCCGATGGGTCTGCGCCTGTCGCCGGAGAAGACGAAGATCACGCACATCGACGAGGGCCTGGACTTTCTCGGCTGGCGCCTCCAGCGTCACCGGAAGAAGGGCACCATCGACCGGCGGTACGTCTACACCTATCCGTCCAAGCAGGCCCTCGGGTCCGTGAAGGACAAGGTGCGAGACCTGTGCCGGATGGACATCAACTTGCCGCTGGAAGTCCTGCTGCACCGCCTCAACCGGGTGCTCAAGGGCTGGACCGCCTACTTCCGCTTCGGCATCTCGCATGCCACCTTCCATTACCTGCGTGCCTTCGTCTGGCAGCGGGTCATCGGGTGGCTGCGTCGCAAGTTCCGCCGGAGCAACTGGAAGGAATTGCGCCGCCGCAACTGCGGCGGACGTTGGTGGCCCACCACGGACGAGGTGACCTTGTTCGACCCCGCGAGAGTGCGGACCATCCGCTACTCCTACCGGGGCACCAAGATCCCCTCTCCATGGGCCAGCACGGCCTGAGGGAAGCTGCCCAATCGGGGCTTGTGGAGCGCCCGTTGCTCGGGAACGGGCACGGCGGGTGCGGAGGGCGGTCCGGGGAAACGGGCTGGCCGCAAGGCCAGTACCGCGCCCCGGGCCGACCCTACCT
>NZ_JBITHR010000075.1:0-2028 GCF_044458185.1 Streptomyces sp. NPDC050485
TCCTCGCGGTCATCGAGCACGCCACCCGCCGCGTCCGCGTCCTGGGCACCACCGCGCATCCCACCGCCCACTGGGTCGGCCAGGCCGCCCGGCACATGGCCATGGACCTCGAAGATGCCGGAGTCACCGTCAAGTACCTGATCCGCGACCGGGACGCGAAGTTCCCAGCGCTCTTCGGCCAGATCCTGAGCGACGCCGGCATCCAGGTCGTGCTTTCCGGCATCCGCATACCGCGCATGAACTCCATCATCGAGCGCTGGGTGCAGACATGCCGCCACGAGCTCCTGGACCGGACCTTGATCTGGAACGAACGCCACCTGCGCCAAACCCTGCGCGAGTTCGAGCACCACCACAACACGCACCGGCCCCATCAGGCCATGAACCAGGCGGCGCCCCTACGTGCGGTGCCCGAACCGATCACCGATCCCGGACGAATCGCCCGCCTGGACATACGCCGACACGACCGGCTCGGCGGAGTGATCCACGAGTACCGACATGCCGCCTGACCTGGCCGGATGAGATATTCGGCAGGCGCAGTGTTCGAGGAAGAGTTCCTCGGTGCTTCGCGCAAGGTCGTCGCATGCCTGGCAGACGGCATTGAGCTGGGCGACCAGAGCCGCAGTCTGACGGCCCATTGCGGTCTCGACGACAGTGGGCTGATGAAGCCAGGTGGGGTGGAACACTTCGTGCAGCCGGTCGGCTTCGGCAATGATGTTGCGCTGGCGGCCGGCCCGCTGGAGGGCTGCTTTGAGCTGACGCCGGGACAGCCCGGCCGCCTCGGAGGGTGTGGGCGCGTCGGTGAGGACCGCGCGGGCCTCGGCGAATAAGCCCTTCGCGCTTGTCGGTGAACGCCTCCAGGACGGAGGGGTAGTACTCGCGCAGGTGCGAACGGAGCCGGTTGTGGATGCGCGTGCGTTCCCAGACGGCGTCCTGCTGGGCCCGGGCCAGGACCGCGATGGCCATGACCAGGTCTGAGTCGGCGGGCATCGGGCGGTGCAGTTCGCGGTCGGTTCGCAGGATGTTCGCCAGGACCACTGCGTCTTGGTGGTCGGACTTCTTGCGCGAGACCGCGTGCCGGTCCCGGTAGCGGGCGGCCGCCATCGGGTTGATCGCGTAGACCTTGCGTCCCGTGGCCCGCAGGCACGACACCAGCAGCCCCCGGGAGGTCTCGATCGCGATCGGGACCGGATCGTCCGGGCTGTCGCCGTGTGCGGCCAAGAGCGTCAGTAAATCCTGCAGGCCGATCGCATCGTCGGTGATCCTGGCCTTGCCGAGCAGGTGAGCGTCGCCGTCGACCAGCGCCACATCATGATGGTCCTCGGCCCAATCGATTCCACAGGTCACAGGCACTGTGAACTCCTTCGAACGGTCGTTGTCCGTCGGCGTCGAGCCGCGGCAGGACCACCCGGCGACCTGATAGAAGCGCTCCAGGCGCACCACCCCATCAGCCATCCGTGGCCCCAGCTGCACCCAGGGGCCTCGGTCTTGTGAGGGGCTCAACGGCCCCGGCTTTCATGGGAGATGACCTTGAGCGTGGCTCGAACCACGGCACCGTACGGCGACACGACAAACATGGGCAGGGGCGGGTGCATCCCTCTTGTCGAAGCGCTCAAGGCGCCGCATACATCTCAGACATCTCGTCCAACCCCTGCCCAGCGCCTATTAGGCATACGCAGGGGCCGGCGGAACCTTCTGCACGCCGTTCAAACGCCACGGCGGCCGAGAACTGACCACCCGTCAAAGCTGCGTCAACCGCGCGCACTCCCGGCTTCGGAGTCCTGTTGAACGGGCCTTTGCCCGGCTCAAGTCCTGGCGCATCTTCCGCCGTGCCCGCTGCAGCCCCAACCGACTCACGTCAATAGCCATCCTCACTCTGGAGCAGCACCGCTGAAGAAGCTCACTGAGGTTCGGGTTCCCGTATACGGTTCCCCGTTCAGTACGGCCGGGCGGCCTGCCGGTGGGCCGGGGCGAGGCGGGCCGCCTCGGACTTGGGGAAGCTGATCGTCTTCGGGTCTCCGTCCGAGGTGT
>NZ_JBITHR010000076.1:0-1989 GCF_044458185.1 Streptomyces sp. NPDC050485
AGAGCGCGCGGGTGGCTGTGAGATCGCGGTGCTTGCCAGCAGGGTCGGTGCGGATGAGAAGAGGTTGTTCGACGCATTCGATCGGCGTGGGGTTCGTTTCGAGCATGTCGACACGCGGCGTGAGTGGTTTGTGGCGGGTCGGGGTGGTGTTTCCCGGGGTGTGGTGCTGAACCGGGAGATCGGTCAGGTGCGCGCGGTGTATGCGGCGCGTTGTTGGTCGGTGGCGGGGGCCGATGTGGTCAACAGTGCGGACGCGACCGAGGTGTGTGGTGACAAGTGGCGTACGACGGTGGCGTTGGAGGCGGCGGGGGTTCCTGTGCCGCGTACCGCGCTGGGTCTGACGCCGCAGGCCACGCTGGATGCTCTGGACGAGATCGGGTATCCGGCGTTGATCAAGCCGTTGGTCGGTTCGTGGGGCCGGTTGATCGTGGGTTTGCGTGATCGTGCGGCGGCGGAGGGTGTGCTGGAGTACGCCGGCGCGTTGCCGGGTCCGCAGTCGCATCTGGGGTATGTGCAGGAACTGATCGACAAGCCGGGCCGGGACATCCGGGTGGTGGTGGTCGGTGGCCGGGTGCTGGGTGCCGTGTATCGGCAGGGTGCGTCGTTGCGGACGAATGTGGCGCTGGGCGGGCAGGTCAGGCCGTGCGAGGTGAGTTCGGAGATCGACAGGCTCGCTCGGGATGCCGCCGCGGCGGTGGGTGCGGATATCGCCGGTGTGGACCTGATCGAGGACCGTGAGGGCCGGCTGCTGGTCCTGGAGGTCAACCACCGGGTGGAGTTCACCGGTTTCCAGTCCGCACTCGGCGACCGGGTCGATGTCGCGGACCACATCGTCGGCTTTCTACGGGAACGGGCGCAGCGATGAACTGGGCGTTCACTTCGTCGGGCAACGTCACCGAGACGTATGCCGCGGGTCTGCTCCGCGCGATGCTGGAGATTCCTTCTCCGTCGTATCACGAGCGTGCGCTGGGCGATTATCTGGTCCAGGCGATGACGGATCTGGGTTTTCGGGCGCATATCGACGGTGTCGGCAATGTGATCGGTGAGATCGGCCGCGGCGGGGGCCCGACCCTGATGCTTCTCGGGCACATGGACACCGTTCCGGGCCGGCTTCCGGTCCGTTCCGAGGACGGCCGGCTCTACGGCCGCGGCGCGGTCGACGCGAAGGGCCCGCTCGCGGCGATGATCTGCGCGGCGGCCGGCATGGCGGACTTTCCCGGCCGGATCGTGGTGATCGGTGTCGTGGAGGAGGAGACTCCGCGCTCGCGCGGCGCGATGGCGATCCGCACCACCCTAGACCGCCCCGACGCGCTGATCATCGGCGAGCCGAGTGGCTGGTCGAGCGTGGTGCTGGGCTACAAGGGCAAGCTCGACCTCCGCTACACGGTGAAGTGTCCCGCGACGCATCCCAGCAACCCCGAGCCGAAGGCGTCGGAACTGGCCGTCAACTGCTGGAACACGCTCCTGGACCTCCTCGGACCGGACGCGTCGCACAGTGTGTTCGACCAGCCCGGCGCGACGCTCTGCCAGCTGAACGCCGACCTGACCACCGCGACCGCCGACCTCAGCATCCGCACCCCTCCGGGCTTCGACACCGACGACCTCGTCGCCGAACTGCGGGAACGGCTGACGGCCGGCACCCTCGAGGTCCGCAACTCGGTCACCGCCTGCCGCGTCACCCGAGCCGACCCGGCCGTCCGCGCGCTCGTGTCCGGTATCCGCCAGCTCCACGCGCAACCACGGCTGAAGGTCAAGACCGCGACCTCGGACATGAACACCCTCGCCGAAGTCTGGGACATCCCCATGGCCACCTACGGCCCCGGCGACAGCAGCCTCGACCACGCGGACGACGAACACATCGTGCTCTCCGACTACCTGCGCGGCATCGACGTCCTCACCACCACCATCACCGAGCTGGCACACCTGCCCACCCACCCGGACAACAACCCGGCAAACGAGGCACCGCTACGCATCAGGAGTCTCAGGTGA
>NZ_JBITHR010000077.1:0-1798 GCF_044458185.1 Streptomyces sp. NPDC050485
GGATGCTGTTGGTTAATCCGGGGGTTCGCGTGACGTCGGCCTTCAGGACCTGGTTGTGGTCTTGAAGGCCGACGTTGTCGTATGGGGTGTGGGTGCGGGTGTCGATGCAGCCGAGCGGGCCGAGTGAGGTTCCGGCGGAGACGGTGCGGGTGGCGCGGGCCGCATTCCCGAAGGGGAGTCTGGCGATCCGGGTCCGGGATGAACTGGGGCCGCTGTTCACAGATGAGGAGTTCGCGGACCTATTCCCGGCACGGGGCAAGCCTGCCTGGTCACCGGGGCGGTTGGCACTGGTGCTGGTGCTGCAGTTCGTGGAAGGGCTGACCGACCGGCAGGCCGCGGAGGCGGTGCGGGCCAGGATCGACTTCAAGTACGCGCTCGGGCTGGAACTGAGCGATCCCGGGTTCGACTTCTCGGTGCTGTCGGAGTTCCGGGACCGCTTGGTGGGGGCGGACGCGGGGCGACGCGTCATGGACAGCATCCTCGCCGCGGCCGGGGGAAAGGGGCTGCTGAAGACGGCGGGCCGGGCGAGGACCGACTCGACCCACGTGCTGACGGCAGCCCGGGAGGTTGCCTGGCTGGAGCGGGTCGCGGAGACCCTGCGGTCGGCATTGAATGCGTTGGCTCAGGCGGCCCCGGACTGGTTGGTCGAGGTTGCCGAGCCGGACTGGTTCAGGCACTACGCCACCAGGGCGGAGGACTCCCAATTCCCCAAGGCCCGCACCAAGCGGGACGAGATGGGGCTGCGGATCGGCCGGGACGGGACACAGCTGCTCCAGGCCGTCTGGTCCCGGCAGGCACCCCAGAATCTGAGGGCGCTTGAGCAGGTGGAGCATCTGCGGCGCATGTGGGTGCAGAACTTCCACCAGGTCGAGGGCGAGGTGAGGCGGCGGGACCCAAAAGACCGACCGCCGGGCGCGATCTGCCTGGTCAGCCCCTATGACATGGAGGCACGCAACAGCCTCAAGCGGGACACCGCCTGGGCCGGATACAAGGTCCACCTCACCGAGACCTGCGCAGAAGACGCCCCGAACCTGATCACCAACGTGTCCACCACCGACGCGACGGTGCCCGACATCTCGATGACCGAGACCGTGCATGCCCAACTCGCTGAGGCGGGCCGTCTGCCCGGCGAGCATCTGGTCGACGCCGGATACGTCGACGCCCATGCCCTGGTCCGGGCCCGCAGCGAGCACAGCCTGACCCTCACCGGGCCGGTTGCCGGCATCATCAGCCACCAGGCCGCCGCAGGCGGCGGGTTCACCGCCGACGACTTCACCATCGACTGGGCGAGCGAGCAGGTCACCTGCCCCGGCGGCAAGACCGCCACTTGCTGGAATCCCGACCACTCATCTGAAGGCACCCCGGTGATCCGGGTCCGGTTCAAGGGCGGGGACTGCCGTCCCTGCCCGGTCCGCGAGCAGTGCACCACCTCCAGCGTTGGACGGCGCCTGACCCTGCGACCCCGCGCGGAACACGAAGCCCTCCGCCAGGCCCGCGCTGAGCAGGACACCGACACGTGGAAGAAGCGCTACAAGACCCGAGCCGGAGTCGAAGGCACCATCTCCCAGGCCGTCCACCGCTGCGGCCTGCGCAGATCCCGCTACCGGGGCCTCGCGAAGACCGCCCTCCAGCACCAGCTGACCGGCGCAGCAATCAACCTCGCCCGCATCGACGCCTACATCACCGGCACACCCCGAGCCCACACCCGCACCAGCCACTTCGCAGCACTTCGCCCCGCCGAGCTCACGCTCGACGGGGCGAAGTAGAACCAGCCCCCCCCGGATTAACCAACAGCATC
>NZ_JBITHR010000078.1:0-1702 GCF_044458185.1 Streptomyces sp. NPDC050485
CCCTCTCTGTCAAAGTGTGTCAAGTCAGGCATACTGGATGATTCATTGAGTCGAGGGCGGAGAAGGAGTAGTGCCCCAGGTGGCCAGCACCAACGACCACGGGACCCCTGATCCGCAGGTAGAACCCCGTTCGACCGGACCACGCCGGTACTCGGCGGAGTACAAGGCGAGGATCCTGGCCGAGTACGAGACGCTCGACCGGCAGGGCAAGGGAGCCCTGCTCCGCCGCGAGGGCCTGTACTCGTCACTGCTCACGAACTGGCGGGAGCGACGGGACCGGGGGGCGAAGTCGGCGCTCGCCGCGCCGGCGGGCCGGCCGAAGGCCGACCCGCGGGACAAGGAGATCGCCCGGCTCAAGGCCGAGAACGCCCGGCTGGAGACCGAGCTGGGCAAGGCCCGCACCGTCATCGAGGTGCAGGGAAAACTCTCCGCGCTGCTCGACCAACTCGCCACGGACAGCGTGATGAAGAACGGCGAGAGCACGTGACCATCCCGACGGACACGGACACGGACACGGACACGGACACGGACACGGACACGGACACGGACACGGACACGGACACGGACACGGACACGGACACGGACACGGCTGTGGCGGGGCTGGATCCGATGGCGGGCACCGTCTTCGAGGACGCCCGCGCCCAGGCTCTGGACGACCTCGCGGACGTGGTCGGCCGGGTCAAGGCGTGCACCGCGCTCGGGGTGAGCAGGGCCACCTACTACCGCCATCACCGCAAGTCCCCGCCGCCTGCCCGTCCACCCCGGCGGGAGCGGCGACGCCACCCGCGCGCGCTCGTTCCGGCGGAGGAGGCGCGGGTCTTGGAGGTGCTCCGCTCGGAAGAGTTCGTCGACATGGCACCGGGCGAGATCTACGCGGTCCTGCTGGACCGGGGCATCTACCTGTGCTCGGAGTCGACGATGTACCGGATCCTGCGCCGGCACAGCGAGGTCCGCGAACGGCGCCGACAGGCCACCCACCCGCCGCGCAAGAAACCCGAACTCGTCGCCGAGGCCCCGAACCGGGTGTGGTCGTGGGACATCACCAAACTGAAGGGGCCGGTCAAGGGCAGCTACTACTGCCTCTACACGATCATCGACGTCTACAGCCGCTACACCGCCGGCTGGATGCTCGCCACCTCGGAGAACAAGGAACTGGCCGAGCAGTTCCTCTCCTCCACGATCGCCAAGTACGAAGTGGAACACGGGCAGTTGACGATGCACTCCGACCGCGGATCACCCATGGTCGCCGAGAACGTCGCCCAGATGATGAGCAACCTCGGCGTCACCAAGTCGCACTCGCGCCCGAAAACGAGCAACGACAACCCCTACTCGGAGAGCCAGTACAAGACCCTCAAATACCGGCATGACTTCCCCGACCGGTTCGGCTGCATCGAGGACGCCAAAACGTGGTGCGAGCGGTTCTTCGACTGGTACAACCTGGAGCACCGCCACTCCGGGATAGCCATGCACACCCCATTCGACGTGCACTTCGGCCTCGCCGGGCAGCTGCGCGAGATGCGCGCCGACATCCTCGCCAGTGTCTACGAGAAGCATCCCGAACGCTTCGTCCGCAAGGCCCCCGAACCCCCGAAGCTCCCGGCGGCCGCCTGGATCAACAAGCCCGACGAGCACAGACCCGACGACCAAACGATCCCGACACAGCGATAGAACACTTCACCTGCCTTGATCACGTTGACAGGTT
>NZ_JBITHR010000080.1:0-1365 GCF_044458185.1 Streptomyces sp. NPDC050485
CCGCCGCGACTGTGAGGATGTTCGGGTACTGCTCCGAGCGGTGGCCTGACTCGCGCCGCGACTGGCCCTGTGCCTTGAGTTTGATCTGTCGGCCACCGCCTGGAGCGGTACTTGCTGCCGCCGGGCAGGGGACGTGTCCCGATAGGGGCCTTCGCGACAGGCACCGTCACAGTCTTGACCGCCCCGGCCCGGCGACGGCCACCACCACCCGAGGCGATCAGGAGACAGGTGACCTTGTCCAGCATCACGCAGCCCACGGCCCCATGTCACGTCCCGGCCGACGCCGAGGAGGACATCCTGCTCGGCGTCGACACCCACAAGGACGTGCACGCCGCGGCCGTCATCACCACGCTCGGCGCTGCTCTGGACGGCCGCAGCTTTCCGGCGACCGCGGACGGATATCGTCAACTCCTCGCCTGGGCACGCTCGTTCGGAACGCTGCGGCGGGCCGGCGTCGAGTGCACCGGGTCCTACGGAGCAGCCCTGACGCGGCATCTGCGGGCCGAGGGCATCGAGGTGACCGAGGTCAACCAGCCTGACAAAGCCGCCCGACGGCGCCATGGCAAGACCGACGCGATCGATGCCGAAGCCGCTGCCCGCGCCGTGTTGTCCGGCCGTGCCACCGCCGCGGCGAAGACGAGCGACGGCCCGGTGGAGATGCTGCGGCTGTTCAAGCTGGCGAAGGGATCCGCGATCAAGTCCCGCACCCAGGCTATCAACCAGCTCAAGAGCGTTCTGGTCTGCGCCGATGCCGAACTTCGAGAGTCTCTGGCCCAGCTGAGCAACACCAAACTGTTCCAACAGTGCGCTCTACTCGTGGAGTCGGAGATCTCCGGGCCGGCAGGGGCCGCGCGTCACACCTTGAGACTGCTGGCCCGCCGCATCCAGCACCTGACCGAGGAGATCAACGACCTCACCAAACGGATAGCAGAAGCGATCCGAGCAAGCACTCCGGGCCTGCTCGACGTCCACGGCGTCGGCCCGGATACCGCAGCAGCCCTGCTCATCTCGGCTGGCGACAACCCCGAACGCCTCGACAGCGAGGCGTCCTTCGCCGCTTTGTGCGGCACCAGCCCTGTCGAGGCATCTTCCGGCAAAACCCAGCGGCGCAGACTCAACCGCGGCGGCGACCGCCAGGCCAACGCCGCCCTCTACCGGATCGTCCTCAGCCGCCTGCGCTGGGCTGGCCCTTCCCAGAACTACATGCAGCGGCGCCTCACGGAGGGCAAGACCAAGCGCGAGATCATCCGCTGCCTCAAACGGTACGTCGCCCGAGAGATCTACCGGCTCATTGTCCCCGCAAACCCGGCGGCAGATCCCACAGGACCAGCCCGAGACGCGACTTGACATCCATAGGGGCATCAA
>NZ_JBITHR010000081.1:0-1274 GCF_044458185.1 Streptomyces sp. NPDC050485
CGTTTGACCGAATCAACCATGAGCGCCTGCTCGAAGCCCTGGGGAGTTTCCCGGCCCGGAGCATGATCCGGGCTTGGCTGAAGGCCGGCGTGATGGAGAAAGGTCAGTTTGCGCCCACTGAGGAGGGAACTCCTCAGGGTGGCGTAATCAGCCCCTTGCTGCTAAATGTCGCTCTCCATGGAATGGAAGAGGCCGCTGGTGTCAGATACATCGATCACGGCGTTAACGCCGGAACGACGGTGCGATCTGACCCGGTCCTGATCAGGTACGCCGACGACTTCGTCGCGCTCTGCCACACAGTGGAACAGGCACACGAGGTCAAGGAACAGCTCGCTGCCTGGTTGATGCCCAGGGGGCTCACCTTCAACGAGGACAAGACGAGAGTCGTCTGCCTGGAAGAAGGATTCGACTTCCTTGGATTCAACATCCGCCGCTACAAAGGGGGCAAGCTGCTGACCAGGCCGAGCCACGCGGCAGTAAAGAGGTTTCAAGGGCGGTTACGGGCTGAGGTTCGCATGTTGCGCGGAACTGACGCATACACGGTGGTGAAGACCCTTAATCCGATCCTCCGTGGATGGGCTGCGTATTACCGAGCCGGGGTGTCAAAGCAGGTGTTCAACGATGTGGATGACCACCTCTGGTGGGCTCTCTACCGTTGGGCGCTGCGCTCGCACCCGAGGAAGTCGAAGAAGTGGGTAATGAACCGCTACTTCGGCGCCTTCCACCCCATCAGGCGGGCTCAATGGCTATTCGGTGACCGGGATACAGGTCGCTACGTAGTCAAGACTGTCTGGACGCCGATCGTCCGGCACACTCTGATCAAACGGGATGCCTCCCCGGATGACCCGAAACTTGCCGATTACTGGGCACAGAGGCGGCGCAAATATCGGCCGCCCCTCAGCGATGGATTTGCCCGACAGGTGAAGCTCCAGCGCGGAGGGTGCCCCCTCTGCGGCGAATTGCTCCTTTACGCCGACACGCAACCTCAGCACCCCGATCACTGGGAAACGTGGTTCACCGCAATCCGAAAGGCAGTTGTCCGCAAGGTGATTGTCATCCACAAGGAGAGCGGCAGAGGAAACGATCGCGGAATCTCCCGGCCTCAACTCTTCCATGCGCACTGCGCGAAACGATTGGAGCGATCGAATGCAGCGCAGCCTGTGGTTTCTCCTACCGCAAGCCTTTAGGACTTGCTTGAGCCGTGTGCCGCGACGAGTGGCACGCACGGTTCTGAGGGGGGACCGCCGCAGCAATGCGGTGGTCCTACCCGACAC
>NZ_JBITHR010000082.1:0-1246 GCF_044458185.1 Streptomyces sp. NPDC050485
TCAAACGCCGCCGCCAGATCCGCGTCGAGTACCCAGCGGCGGTGGGCCCTACGGCCCCGAGCCACTTGGAAGATCGCCTCGATCGCATCATGGCAGCCACGTCCTGGCCGAAATCCATAGGATCTCGGTTCGAAGCGTGCTTCCCACTCGGGTTCCAGCGCATTGAGTACCATCGCCTGGAGAGCGCGGTCCCGGATGACCGGAATTCCGAGCGGGCGTTGCCGCCCATTCGCCTTCGGAATATACACACGCTTGACCGGCATGGGCGTCCAGGATTTCACGTTCTCCTGCACCCACTCGACCAGTGCGGCTTTCGTCGGTGCCAGGAGCGCGGTTTTCCCGTCGATCCCTGCGGTCGTGCGTCCTGCGTTGTTCTCCGCCACTCTCCGGACCGCGACGCGCGCGTTGGATCGTGAACGGAGCATCAGTTTCTGCAAATTGCGGACCTGCTTGAGGTCCCCTTCCCGCGAAGCCGTGAAGATCCGTTGGCGTAGGCGCTGTACTTCCTGCTCGGTGGCCGTCCAATCAATGGCATGCCAGTCGAGCGGGTCATCCTCCGGTCCGTTCGGCGCCCCCGTGGGGGCGTCGTCTAACTTGTCCATTGGTTCCAGCGTTCTCGTCATCGTTGCTCCACAGACTCACCAGGCCCGCGTGGGCTCCCTTTCGGGTCAGACACTGCCTGTATCCAGCCGGTTATTCAGGAGTGCGGCGGAGGGGCCGCATTGCCTCTCCTGATTTCCCGTTCCCTTTCGAGTGCTGGCCTTTGCTTCTCGGGCCTTCCTGTTCCCGCTGGAGAGTTGGGCCTTCCTTGCGGTCGGCTTACCCGCCGTGGCGGGACTCCATCGGGGTTTCCACGTTCCACACGTGTGAGATACGACCGGGTTGGGCGCCCTTACTACCCCGAGGCGGTGGTGCTCTCCCAGCCAACTGCGGATCATCGGCTGGCACCTGCCGTTTCCCAACGGCTAGCCCTAAAGGTCCTTGGATCTCTCATCTACGGACCTTCAGTCGTAACGAGGCATCGTTAGGGTTCACTGGCGTTCGCCCGTCCGGTCTTCCCCTTGCCTGTAGCGATTGGATGAGACAACCACCCTTGGGCTTTTACCCCGGGCTTCGCACCCCGCAATTACTCGCGACGCACGCCGAGGAGGGGACGGGTTGTTGAGCACTAACCCGGGATCGCGATACCGGCTTCAACCGGCCTCCGTAATCGGATCCACTCACCACGTGCGACTTCGTGTCGCAC
>NZ_JBITHR010000083.1:0-1011 GCF_044458185.1 Streptomyces sp. NPDC050485
AGCGGATAGTACCGTGAGGGAATGGTGAAAAGTACCGCGGGAGCGGAGTGAAATAGTACCTGAAACCGTGTGCCTACAAGCCGTGGGAGCGTCGCTGGCAGCACTTGTGCTGTCAGTCGTGACTGCGTGCCTTTTGAAGAATGAGCCTGCGAGTTAGCGGTGTGTAGCGAGGTTAACCCGTGTGGGGAAGCCGTAGCGAAAGCGAGTCCGAACAGGGCGGTATAGTTGCACGCTCTAGACCCGAAGCGGAGTGATCTAGCCATGGGCAGGTTGAAGCGGCTGTAAGAGGTCGTGGAGGACCGAACCCACCAGGGTTGAAAACCTGGGGGATGACCTGTGGTTAGGGGTGAAAGGCCAATCAAACTCCGTGATAGCTGGTTCTCCCCGAAATGCATTTAGGTGCAGCGTCGTGTGTTTCTTGCCGGAGGTAGAGCACTGGATAGGCGATGGGCCCTACCGGGTTACTGACCTTAGCCAAACTCCGAATGCCGGTAAGTGAGAGCGCGGCAGTGAGACTGTGGGGGATAAGCTCCATGGTCGAGAGGGAAACAGCCCAGAGCATCGACTAAGGCCCCTAAGCGTACGCTAAGTGGGAAAGGATGTGGAGTCGCAGAGACAACCAGGAGGTTGGCTTAGAAGCAGCCACCCTTGAAAGAGTGCGTAATAGCTCACTGGTCAAGTGATTCCGCGCCGACAATGTAGCGGGGCTCAAGCGTACCGCCGAAGTCGTGTCATTCCAGCATGAGGGCCAACGCCCGCTGGGATGGGTAGGGGAGCGTCGTGTGCCGGGTGAAGCTGCAGCGGAAGCTAGTGGTGGACGGTTCACGAGTGAGAATGCAGGCATGAGTAGCGATACACACGTGGGAAACGTGTGCGCCGATTGACTAAGGGTTCCTGGGTCAAGCTGATCTGCCCAGGGTAAGTCGGGACCTAAGGCGAGGCCGACAGGCGTAGTCGATGGACAACCGGTTGATATTCCGGTACCCGCTTTGAAACGCCCAGTATCGAATC
>NZ_JBITHR010000084.1:0-1006 GCF_044458185.1 Streptomyces sp. NPDC050485
TCAGTACGGCCGGGCGGCCTGCCGGTGGGCCGGGGCGAGGCGGGCCGCCTCGGACTTGGGGAAGCTGATCGTCTTCGGGTCTCCGTCCGAGGTGTAACGCTTGACCGTCCCATCGCGGAGCTTGTCCAGCCAGGCCGTCGAGGTGAACTGGACATCGGGGCCGGTCGCCGCCTGGGAGCGAATCCGCGGGATGGCACCCGGGTCGAAGTCGGTCGAGAAGGGGGAAGGGGCGGGGTTGGCTCCCACCAGGTAGACGCCCTGATGCTGGTAGCTCACACCGTCGGCGGCTCCCTTCAGCATCAGTTGCCGGGAGTGGGACATCGAACCGTAGGGAAGTGCCATCGACACCACCGACAAGCCGGGCACGGCTTGGGTGATCGCCTTTTGGTTGTCAGCGATGGCCTTCTGGGCGGTGTCGTCGTCCACCGTCCCCAGCGCGGTGTGCCGCAGGGTGTGGTTACCGACCTCGAATTCGTGTTTGACGAGCCAGTCCAACGACTTTCGGCCGCCTGGCTCACTGAACGGGTCGGCGTTGACGAAGAAGGTGGCCACAGGGCGGAATCCGGGGTGCTTCCGGGCGGTGTCCAGCAGGATGCCCACCGCGGTGTCGGACGCGGGTCGGCCATCCGTGCCCAGACGGAACTGGGTGACGGTCGAGTCGTCGAAGGTCAGCACCACAGGGTGGGTACCGGCGGGAATGTCAATATTCCCACTGCTGAACTCCCGCGCGGTGACCGGTACGTACCTCTCCCGTGCCAGCCGTTCCAGCTCGGCGCGGAAGTCCTGCGGCGTGCGGTCGTACACACTCCTGGGCTCGGCAACCAGTTGGTGGTACATCAGCACCGGGACCGCACCGAGCTCGTCGGCCTGCACTGTCGCCGGGTCGGCAACCGCTGCCTGCCCGCCGACCTTGCGCGCCCGTCCCGACGGCCCGTCCTGGCCCCCTTCCGGCGGGGATTGGGCTGCCGAGCAGGCGGTGAGCAGCAGGATGGCCGACGCGACGATG